>NZ_JBFTNI010000036.1:0-366 GCF_056397405.1 Variovorax sp. 05N34 | reverse complement strand
TAGAACAACTCGTTGTCCAGGCCTGCATAGCCCGCGGCCATGCTGCGCTTGTTCACGATCACTGTCTTGGCCTTGTAGGCCTCCAGGATCGGCATGCCGTAGATGGATGTGCCCTTTTGCAGCGCTGCCGGGTTCACCACGTCGTTGGCGCCCAGGATGATCGCCACGTCGGCCTGGCCGAACTCTCCGTTGATGTCTTCCATCTCGAAGACCTGGTCATAGGGCACTTCCGCCTCCGCCAGCAGCACGTTCATGTGCCCGGGCATGCGGCCTGCGACCGGGTGGATCGCGTACTTGACCGTCACGCCATGCTCGGTGAGCTTCTGCGCGAGTTCCTTGACCGCGTGCTGCGCGCGTGCCACCGCA
>NZ_JBFTNI010000035.1:0-407 GCF_056397405.1 Variovorax sp. 05N34 | reverse complement strand
CAGCAGCGTGACGACGTTCATCGACATGATCAGCGTCCCCCCGCCTTGGCGCCGTCACCGCCAGCGGGCACTTTCTTGTCCTTCTTCTTGAACATCTCCAGCATGCGCCGGGTCACCAGGAACCCGCCGAAGACGTTGACCGCGGCCAGCGCCACGGCCAGCACGCCCATGGTCTTGCCCAGGCCCGTTTCAGTGAGCGCGGCGGCCAGCATGGCGCCCACGATCACGATCGCGGAGATGGCGTTGGTGACGGCCATCAGCGGCGTGTGCAGCGCCGGGGTGACGGTCCACACGACGTGGTAGCCCACGTAGATGGCCAGCACGAAGATGATCAGGTTGATGACGGTGTGGGATACGGGGTCCATGGCGGCTTCTCCTCGGGCTTGGCGGTTCGCTTGTTCGCTTAC
>NZ_JBFTNI010000034.1:0-407 GCF_056397405.1 Variovorax sp. 05N34 | reverse complement strand
GACATGATCAGCGTCCCCCCGCCTTGGCGCCGTCACCGCCAGCGGGCACTTTCTTGTCCTTCTTCTTGAACATCTCCAGCATGCGCCGGGTCACCAGGAACCCGCCGAAGACGTTGACCGCGGCCAGAGCGACCGCGAGCACGCCCATGGTCTTGCCAAGGCCCGTCTCAGTGAGCGCGGCGGCCAGCATGGCGCCCACGATCACGATCGCGGAGATGGCGTTGGTCACCGCCATGAGCGGCGTGTGCAGCGCCGGGGTGACGGTCCACACGACGTGGTAGCCCACGTAGATGGCCAGCACGAAGATGATCAGGTTGATGACGGTGTGGGATACGGGGTCCATGGCGGCTTCTCCTCGGGCTTGGCGGTTCGCTTGTTCGCTTACGGCGGTTCGCTTGTTCGCTTAC
>NZ_JBFTNI010000033.1:0-501 GCF_056397405.1 Variovorax sp. 05N34 | reverse complement strand
GGCCAAGCGCGTCGCGCTCGCCGACGTGGTCATCAGCACCGCGCTGATCCCGGGGCGCGCCGCTCCGACGCTCATCACCGAGGAGATGGTCAAGTCGATGAAGCCGGGTTCGGTCATCGTGGACATCGCCGCGGGGAAGGGCCCCGATGGCGTTGGAGGCAACTGCCCGTTGTCCGAAGCCGACAAGACGGTGGTCAGGCACGGCGTGACGATCGTCGGGGAGACGAACCTCGCAGCCCTGGTGGCCGCCGACGCATCGTCGCTCTACGCGCGCAACGTGCTCGACTTCCTCAAGCTCGTGCTGCCCAAGGAGGGCGGCCTGAAGATCGATCTCGAAGACGACATCGTCGCTGCCTGCCGCATGGCCCAGGACGGCCAGGTCACGAAGAAGTAAGCGAACAAGCGAACCGCCAAGCCCGAGGAGAAGCCGCCATGGACCCCGTATCCCACACCGTCATCAACCTGATCATCTTCGTGCTGGCCATCTACGTGGGCTACCAC
>NZ_JBFTNI010000032.1:0-513 GCF_056397405.1 Variovorax sp. 05N34 | reverse complement strand
GTGGTAGCCCACGTAGATGGCCAGCACGAAGATGATCAGGTTGATGACGGTGTGGGATACGGGGTCCATGGCGGCTTCTCCTCGGGCTTGGCGGTTCGCTTGTTCGCTTACTTCTTCGTGACCTGGCCGTCCTGGGCCATGCGGCAGGCGGCGACGATGTCGTCTTCCAGATCGATCTTCAGGCCGCCCTCCTTGGGCAGCACGAGCTTGAGGAAGTCGAGCACGTTGCGCGCGTAGAGCGACGATGCGTCCGCGGCCACCAGGGCTGCGAGGTTCGTCTCCCCGACGATCGTCACGCCGTGCCTGACCACCGTCTTGTCGGCTTCGGACAACGGGCAGTTGCCGCCCTTCATCTCACCATTCACATCGGGGCCCTTCCCCGCGGCGATGTCCACGATGACCGAACCCGGCTTCATCGACTTGACCATCTCCTCGGTGATGAGCGTCGGAGCGGCGCGCCCCGGGATCAGCGCGGTGCTGATGACCACGTCGGCGAGCGCGACGCGCTTGGCC
>NZ_JBFTNI010000031.1:0-892 GCF_056397405.1 Variovorax sp. 05N34 | reverse complement strand
ACCTCCATGCTGATAGGCGTGCCGGCCGAAACTGTGCCAGGCGAGACCAGAGTGGCCGTGACTGCGGAGACCGCCAAGAAGCTGGTTGCGCAGGGCCACACCGTGCGAGTGCAATCGGGTGCGGGGGTGGCGGCGAGCCTGACCGACAGCGCCTATGAGGCCGCGGGTGCCGAGATCACCGATGCTGCCGGGGCCCTCGGCTGCGAGATCGTGCTGAAGGTGCGCTCGCCTTCTGACAACGAGATCGCGCTGATGAAGCCGGGCGCCGTGCTCGTGGGGATGCTCAACCCCTTCGATGCGCCCGGGCTGCAGCGCCTGGCATCGGCGGGGCTSACGGCCTTTGCCCTSGAAGCCGCTCCGCGCACCACGCGTGCGCAGAGCATGGACGTGCTCAGCTCCCAGGCCAACATCGCCGGCTACAAGGCCGTGATGATGGCCGCGGACAAGTACCAGCGCTTCTTCCCGATGCTGATGACCGCYGCAGGYACTGTSAARGCSGCYCGCGTSGTGATCCTGGGCGTGGGCGTTGCCGGCTTGCAGGCCATCGCCACTGCCAAGCGCCTGGGCGCCGTGATCGAAGCCTCGGACGTGCGCCCTTCGGTCAAGGAGCAGGTGGAGTCCCTGGGCGGCAAGTTCATCGAAGTGCCCTACGAGACCGCCGAAGAAAAAGAAGCCGCCGAAGGCGTGGGCGGCTACGCCCGCCCCATGCCCCCGAGCTGGCTCGATCGCCAGAAGATCGAAGTGGCCAAGCGCGTCGCGCTCGCCGACGTGGTCATCAGCACCGCGCTGATCCCGGGGCGCGCCGCTCCGACGCTCATCACCGAGGAGATGGTCAAGTCGATGAAGCCGGGTTCGGTCATCGTGGACATCGCCGCGGGGAAGGGCCCCGATG
>NZ_JBFTNI010000030.1:0-1540 GCF_056397405.1 Variovorax sp. 05N34 | reverse complement strand
TAGAACAACTCGTTGTCCAGGCCTGCATAGCCCGCGGCCATGCTGCGCTTGTTCACGATCACTGTCTTGGCCTTGTAGGCCTCCAGGATCGGCATGCCGTAGATGGATGTGCCCTTTTGCAGCGCTGCCGGGTTCACCACGTCGTTGGCSCCCAGGATGATCGCCACGTCGGCTTGGCCGAACTCTCCGTTGATGTCTTCCATCTCGAAGACCTGGTCATAGGGCACTTCCGCCTCCGCCAGCAGCACGTTCATGTGCCCGGGCATGCGGCCTGCGACSGGGTGGATCGCGTACTTGACCGTCACGCCATGCTCGGTGAGCTTCTGCGCGAGTTCCTTSACCGCGTGCTGSGCGCGTGCCACCGCAAGGCCGTAGCCCGGCACGATGATSACCGTCTCGGCGTTGGAGAGCACGAAGGCCGCATCRTCCGCRCTGCCGCTCTTGACCGGGCGCTGCTCCTTCGCRCCGCCCGYGCCGGCGGCGGCCGCTTCGCCGCCGAAGCCGCCCAGGATCACGTTGAAGAACGAGCGGTTCATCGCCTTGCACATGATGTAGCTCAGGATCGCACCGGAGCTGCCCACCARGCTGCCCGCGACGATCAGCATCGCGTTGTTCAGGCTGAAGCCGATGCCCGCGGCCGCCCAGCCCGAGTAGCTGTTGAGCATCGAGACCACCACCGGCATGTCCGCCCCGCCGATCGGGATGATGATSAGCACGCCCATCACGAAGGCGAGGATCAGCATYGCCAGGAAGGCCGCCCAGCTCTCGGTGGCCATGTAGACCAGGCCCAGGGCGATGGTCAGCAGCCCCAGCACSAGGTTGAGCATGTGCTGGCCCTTGAACTGCACCGGWGCRCCCTGGAACAGGCGGAACTTGTACTTGCCCGAGAGCTTGCCGAAGGCGATGACCGAGCCGCTGAAGGTGATCGCGCCGATGGCCGCCCCSAGGAACAGCTCCAGCCGGTTGCCCGCGGGGATTGCATAGCGCAGGAAGCCGTCCACGACCATCGCGCCTTCGGGCGTGTTGACGGTGCCCGAGGCCGCAACCGGCAGCGGCGTGATGCCGAAGGCCCAGGGCTCGACCACTGCCGCCACSGCGATGAAGACGGCTGCMAGGCCGATCATGCTGTGGAAGAAGGCGACCAGTTCKGGCATCTGGGTCATCTCKACCGTCTTGGCGCGGTAGGCGCCGTAGCCGCCGCCCACCACCARCCCGAGCAGCACCCAGCCCAGGCCGATGAGCCTGCCGCCGGAAAGCTGCACGATCAGCGCGGCGGTGGTCAGAATGGCGATCGCCATGCCGACCATGCCGAAGAGGTTGCCGCGGATGGAAGTGGTGGGATGGCTCAGGCCCTTGAGCGCCTGGATGAAGCAGACACTGGCGATGAGGTACAGCAGCGTGACGACGTTCATCGACATGATCAGCGTCCCCCCGCCTTGGCGCCGTCACCGCCAGCGGGCACTTTCTTGTCCTTCTTCTTGAACATCTCCAGCATGCGCCGGGTCACCAGGAACCCGCCGAAGACGTTGACCGCGGCCAG
>NZ_JBFTNI010000029.1:0-1677 GCF_056397405.1 Variovorax sp. 05N34 | reverse complement strand
CTGACCACGCTGCCGCCCTTGACCGCGACTGCCGAGGCCGACACTGCGAGTTGGTTCGCCTGCCGCGCGTTGTCCGCGTTCTGCTTCACCGTGGAGGTCAGCTCTTCCATCGAAGCCGCCGTCTCTTCCAGCGAACTCGCCTGCTCTTCGGTGCGCGAAGACAAGTCCTGGTTGCCCGTGGCGATCTGGCCCGAGGCCGTCGCGATCGTGTCCGTACCCGTACGTACTTCACCCACAACTCTTGCCAGGCTGTCGTTCATGTTTTTCAGCGCCTGCATCAACTGGCCGGTTTCGTCGCGGCTTGCCACCTCGATGCGGCTGCCCAGATTGCCTGCCGCCACGGTCTCCGCCACTTGCACGGCCTTTCCGAGCGGACGCACGATGCCCACCGTCAGCCACCAGCTGGCAAGCGCACCCACCAGCAGGGCAATGGCCGACAGCGCCATGAGCCAGAGGCGGCCGGTTTGGTGATCCTTTCCGATGCCCTGGGCGGCTGCATCGATCTGCTCGCGCTCGTGGGCAGCAAGATTGGCGACCGCCTTCTCGTATGCGACCAGCCCGCCCGCGAATTCCTTGTCGGCAAACGCATTGGCGCCTTCCCAGTCATTGCCCGCCTTGAGCTTGTTGAGCGTCGCGAGCAGCTCGAGCACGACACGGCGCGCCTCGGCGACTTCGCCATAGCGCTTCTTTTCTTCCGGCGAAGTCATCACTTCTTCGATCCGCTTCTGCAGCGGGTTGGTGAGCGCCTGGCCCGCGGCGAGCTCCTTCTTGAAGTACGCCTCGGTGGTGCTGTCCATCGACTTGACCATCGCTGACGTCCGCACGATGTTGGCCGCGAGCAGCGACGACCATTGGGCGACCAGGCGCTCCTTGGCCAGCGGGCCCTCAACCATCTGCTCCACTGCATCGCCCACGTTGCCCAGGCGGATCATGCCGGTCGCGGAGACGCCCGCCATCAGCACCAGCATCGCGGCGAAGCCGGCGCCCAGACGCGTGCCAATCTTCATATCCTTGAAACTCATCGCACTTTCCTTGGTGAATTCGAATCGACAGAGACGGCGCGCCGAGGCGCCTTGGAGCGTTGACGTACCTTCCCTATCTATCGGCAGTCAGCAGCAAAAGTTGAGGCCTGAATGCTCCTCGCGATGAGGTTTCGCTGAAGGCCTCCGTTTCAGAACTCGGTCCAGTCGCCTGCGCTGGCCGTCGCTGCTTCAGGCGCCTTCGCACCCTGCTTGGGGCCAGGCCGCGGACTCGGAAGCTTGGGTGGAGGCAAAGAACGACCGGGTGATGCGTGACGGGCGTGCGCCAACGTGGGCGCGAGATCCGCCGAGTCGTCCTCCAGCTTGAACATGCCCACGACCTCCGAGAGACCGCCGGCCTGCTCCTGCAGCGACTGGGCGGCGGCCGATGCTTCTTCCACGAGTGCGGCGTTCTGCTGCGTCACCTGGTCCATCTGCGTGATCGCCTGATTGATCTGCTCGATGCCCGACGTTTGCTCCTGGCTGGCCGCAGTGATCTCGCCCATGATGTCCGTCACACGCTTGACGCTCTCGACGATCTCTTCCATGGTCTTGCCGGCTTCGCCCACCAGCGCGCTGCCCGCATCCACCTTGCCCACCGAGTCATCGATGAGGCCCTTGATTTCCTTCGCCGCCGCTGCGGAGCGCTGTGCAAGGC
>NZ_JBFTNI010000028.1:0-2710 GCF_056397405.1 Variovorax sp. 05N34 | reverse complement strand
GAACCAGCGTGCCATCGCCTTCTTTCGTCAGTGCGCCGCTGGCACCGGAGAGCGTGTTGGTCAGCGTGAGCGTCGTCCCCGCATCGGTCTGGATGCTGCCGTTGTTGGGAGTGATCGTGACCGCGCGGCCCGACGTGAAACTCGCACTGGTTTCCAACGTGCCGCCATCCAGCGCCACGCCGCCAGCGGCCGCGCCCAGGTTCGCATCTGCGCCGACTGAGAGCGTGCCGCCCGAGATGGTCGTTCCGCCCGCATAGGCGTTGGCGCCCGTCAACGTGGTGGTTCCGCCGCCGATCTGGCTGACGCTGCCGGTGCCGTCGATGGCCGCGCTGAACGTGACATTGTTGGAACGATTGAATATCAACGCGCCGTTGTTGGTGACGTCACCCACGATCGAACCTGTGGTGCCGCCCGTACCCAGTTGCAGCGTGCCTGCCGAGATGGTGGTGGTGCCTGTGTAGGTGTTGTCGGCGGTGAGCGTCAATGCCGCCGCGCCGGACTTGATCACCTGTCCGGTGCCGCTGATCGCGCCGGCGAACATGGTGCCTCCGGGGTTGTTGAACGCCAGTGCACCGTTGTCGACGACATCGCCCACGATGGAGCCCGTCGCCACGCCGTCACCCAACTGCAGCGTGCCCGCGGAGATCGTCGTCCCGCCGCTGTAGGCGTTGGCCGCGGTGAGGATCGTCGTGCCCGTTCCCATTTGGTGGACCGAACCACTGCCGCTGATCACGCCGCCGAAAGTCACCGCGTCGGAGCGATTGAAGGCCAACGTTCCGTTGTCCACCACGTCGCCTACGATCGAACCCGTCGTGCCTCCATTGCCCAGCTGCAGCGTGCCCTGGGAGATCGTCGTGCCGCCCGTATAGCTGTTCGCTCCGACAAGGACCAAGGTGCCGAGATCGGTCTTGTCGACACCGCCTGCGCCGGTCAATGCAGGGCCGATGGTGGCGACATATCCGGATCCCGCGCCCGTGCCGTCACCGACGCGAATCGTGTTGGCCCCGGCGAGCAGCGTGATGGGATCGCCTTCGACCACGTAGCCGCTGGTGGCGAACTGCATGCCCGACGAGCTGACCGCTCCAAGACTGTTGTCGACCGTCACCGTTCCCGGCGTCCCGGCGAAGATGGCGAAGGCGCCATCGGTATAGGGTGCGTTGAGGGTTCCCGTGGCTTCGGTCCAGTTGTCGTTGCCGGCTGCCGCCTGCCACACGCCGTTGCCACCGTTGATGACGCCATCGAACTTCGGCCCGGTGCCGTCCCAGTAGTTCAGCGTGAGGCCCGCCATATTGACCAGATTGACCTGGCCGACAAACCCGGTCTGGACGAAGGCGTCGCTGCCAGCTGGCAGCGTGCCGAGTTCGAGGCCGTTGTTGGTCAGCGTGCCGCCATAGCTGATCACCCGATAGAGCCCGGGCCCGAATGTGCCGCCGGTCGGCGCGGTGACGTTGAGAGTGCCGTCCAGCGTCAGATTGCCGCCCACGACGGTCAGGTCGTCGAGCGCGCCGCCAACGGCATTGGCCTCGCCGAACTCGTAGTTGAGTACTGCGGTGCTGGTCAAAAAGAGCTCGCCGCCGATGGTCAACGTTCCGGGCGATGCGCCGGGTGCCAGCACGCCGTTGTCGACCAACACATTGCCGCCGATCGTGCCGTGCCCGGCGATCGTGCCGCCCAACTGTACGGTCAACCCGCTGGTCGCGGAGCCCAAGGTGCCATCCACCCGCAGCGTGCCGTAGTCGACAAGCGTCGTGCCGGAGAAAGCATTGCTATCGCCCGTCAGCAGCACGGTGCCGGCGCCTTGCTGATGAACGACACCCCCGCCGCTGATGGAGCCATCGAAGGTCAAGGCGTTCGAGCGGTTGAACGACAGCGTGCCGTTGTTGGTGACATCGCCGACGATGCTCCCGGTGGTGCCGCCGGCACCCAGTTGCAATGTGCCCGCCGAGATCGTCGTGCCACCGGTGTAGGCGCTGTCGCCCGTCAGCGTCAGCGCGGCGATGCCGTTCTTGATCAAACCGCCCGTGCCGCTGAGTGCCCCGCCGAAGGTCGTATCGGCGGTGTTGTTCGCCGTCAGTACCGCGCTGCCCAGCGTGACGTTGCCTGCGCCGGACAGGCTATTGGCGGTCTGATTGAAGTTGTTCAGATCCAGGGTGGCGCCGCTCGCAACATTCACCGCGCTGCTGGTGGCAAACGCATTCGCAATGCCGGTCTGCAACGTGCCGGCGGTGATCAACGTCTGCCCGGTGTAGGTGTTGACCGCCGAGAGCAAGAGCGTGCCCGCGCCGTTCTTGGTCAGCGTCGTACCGTCCCAGCCGGTGGCGGAGGCTGCCTGATTTCCCAGGGCCATGTCGACGTTGAAGGTGTCGACGGGATTCGCCAGCGTGAACACGCCGTTGCCTTGTGTCGCACCCGCCAGCCAGGTCAAGCCAAAGCCCACGTTGTAGTCCAGCGCATTGGCCGATTTGCCACCGGCGAGCGTGAGGTAATCAACCGGGCTCGATGCTCCGCCCAGCGTGACTGAATCGAAGTCGTTGGTGATGCCGCCGGTCGTGTGAATCACATTGGTCTGTGTGCCGATCAGCGCACTGGCCGAGGTCGGCGCGCTCGCACCGAAGCCGGTGATGTTGAGCGTGCCGCCCAGATCAGCCGTCGCCGCCGAGATGACGGGCTGCGCGCTACCGAGCGCGACATCGAGCGTGCTGGTGGCCGC
>NZ_JBFTNI010000027.1:0-2935 GCF_056397405.1 Variovorax sp. 05N34 | reverse complement strand
GCCACCAGCACGCTCGATGTCGCGCTCGGTAGCGCGCAGCCCGTCATCTCGGCGGCGACGGCTGATCTGGGCGGCACGCTCAACATCACCGGCTTCGGTGCGAGCGCGCCGACCTCGGCCAGTGCGCTGATCGGCACACAGACCAACGTGATTCACACGACCGGCGGCATCACGAACGACTTCGACACGGTCAGCCTCGGTGGGGCCGCAAGTCCGGTCGATTACCTTACGCTCGCCGGTGGCAAGTCGGCCAATGCGCTGGACTACAACGTGGGCTTTGGCCTGACCTGGCTGGCAGGCACCACGGCGGGCGACGGTGTGTTCACGCTCACGAGTCCGGCTGACACGTTCAACGTCGATGTGGTGCTCGCCAATCAAGCGGCGTCGGTGACCGGCTGGGACGGCACCACACTGACGAAGAACGGTGCAGGCACGCTCTTGCTCTCGGCGGTCAACACCTACACCGGGCAGACGCTGGTCAACGCCGGCACGTTGCAGACCGGCATTGCGAATGCGTTTGCCACCAGCAGCGCGGTGAATGTTGCGAGCGGCGCCGCGCTGGCTTTGAACAGTTTTGATCAGATCGCCAACAATCTCTCGGGCGCGGGTAGCGTGACGCTGGGCAGCGCGGTACTGACGGCGAACAACACCGCCGATACGACCTTCGGCGGGGCACTCAGCGGCACGGGCGGCTTGATCAAGAACGGCATCGCCGCGCTGACGCTGACGGGCGACAGCGCCTACACCGGTGGCACGACGATCTCGGCGGGCACCTTGCAACTGGGTGCCGGCGGCACCGCCGGGAGCATCGTCGGCGATGTCACCAACAACGGCACGCTGTCGTTCAACCGCAGCGATGCCTTGACCTATGCGGGCGCGATCACCGGCACCGGCGCAGTCAACCAGATCGGCGCAGGGACCACCACACTGACCGCGGACAACACCTACGCCGGTGGCACGACGATCTCGGCCGGCACGCTGCAGTTGGGCAATGGCGGCACGACTGGCAGCATCACGGGCAACGTCGCCGACAACGGCACGCTGTCGTTCAACCGCAGCGATGCCTTGACCTTTGCGGGCGCGATCACAGGCACCGGCGCGGTCAACCAGGTCGGCGCAGGGACAACCACGCTGACGGCCGACAGCACCTACGCCGGTGGCACGACGATCTCGGCGGGCACCCTGCAGCTTGGCACCACCAGCGGGCTCACCGGTTCGATCGTGGGTGATGTCACCAACAATGGCACGCTGGCGCTCGGCCATGGGAATGCCTGGACCTTCGGGGGCGCGATCAGTGGCTCCGGCAATGTCAACCAGATCGGCGGCGGGACCACCACGCTGACAGCCGACAACACGTATACGGGCGGCACGACGATCTCGGCGGGCACATTGCAGTTGGGCAATGGCGGAACGACTGGCAGTATCACCAGCGATGTCACCGACAACGGCACGCTGTCTTTCAACCGCAGCGATACCTTGACCTTTGCGGGCACGATCACAGGCACCGGCGCAGTCAACCAGATCGGCGCAGGGACGACGACGCTGACGGGCGACAGCACCTACACGGGCGGCACGACGATCTCGGCAGGCACGCTGCAACTGGGTGCCGGCGGCATCACCGGGAGCATCGTCGGCGATGTCACCAACAATGGCACGCTGGCTTTCAACCGCTCCAACGCCATCACCTTTGCTGGCGCGATCGGCGGCGCCGGCGCCATCAACCAGATCGGCGCCGGAACCACGCAGCTGACGGGCGACAGCGGCACCTTCTCAGGCACAACCAATGTCACGAACGGCATGCTGCGGGTCGATGGCAACTTGGGTGGGACGACTAGCACGCTCAACGTATCGACGGGCGGCATCCTCGGCGGCCACGGCACGATCGGCGGCAACGTCGCGATTGCAGACGGAACCCTGGCGCCCGGCGCATCACCGGGAACGCTGACGATCGCAGGGAATCTGGCGCTGAGTGGCGCCTCCGTCCTCAACTATGAGTTCGGCCAGGCCGGTACGGTCGGCGGCACGCTCAATGACCTGACAGTGGTCGGCGGAAACTTGACTCTCGATGGCACGCTCAACGTCACAACATCCGCCGGCGGCACGTTCGGCCCGGGCCTGTACCGCGTCATCAACTACGGCGGCACCTTGATCGACAACGGGCTTGTCGTCGGCACGGCGCCCGCAACAGGCTCGTTCATCCAGACCTCAGTGGCCAATCAGGTCAATCTGATCAACACCAACGGGCTGACGCTGAGCTACTGGGACGGAGCCGCAGGGCCGAAGAACAACAACGTCGTTGATGGCGGCACGGGCATCTGGCAGGGCTCGGCAGGCAACGACAACTGGACGACGGCGGATGGTTCGGTCAACGCGCCGTTCTCCGACGGGTCCTTCGCGGTGTTCACGGCCACGCCCGGCACCGTCACGATCGACAACGGGCCGGGTGCAGTGACGGCGTCGGGAATGCAGTTCGCAAGCAGCGGCTACGTGCTGCAGGGAGACCCGATCGCGCTGGTGGAGACCGAGGCCACAGTGCCGGGCATCACAACCATCCGGGTGGGTGACGGAACGGGTGCGGGCGCGGGCTATGTCGCCACCATCAACTCGGTGTTGAGCGGAGCCGTGCAAATCGACAAGACGGACCTAGGCACGCTGGTGCTTTCCGGGGCCAACACCTACACGGGCGGAACGACCATCTCGGGCGGCACGCTCTCGGTCGGCGCAGATGCAAACCTGGGCGCAGCCGCCGGCGGCGTGGCGCTGGATGGCGGCACGTTGGAAAGCAGTGCGAGTTTCACGTCGGGCCGCGCGGTCACGATCACTCCCAACAACGGCAGCATCCAGACCGATGCGGGGACGACGCTCACGCTGACCAACACGCTCTCCGGTGCCAGCGGCGCACTGACGAAAGAAGGCGATGGCACGCTGGTTCTTC
>NZ_JBFTNI010000026.1:0-3179 GCF_056397405.1 Variovorax sp. 05N34 | reverse complement strand
CTCAAGCTCAACGAGAAACTGCTGGAGCAAAACGGCATCTGGCTCGGCGCACCCGCCGCTCGTTGCCCCTACCAAGACACACGGGCGCCGCATGTCGCAGAGCATTTCGATCACACGGCTGACAGCCATCAGCACGTCCCGATCCACGGCCTTCCGGCGCCGAGGCAACTGCAGCTGAGCAAGCTGGACCACCCCGAGCACCCGGCTCACAAACTATTCAGCGAGGCGCAGGCCGGCGTGCATCTGCTCGATGCGAAGGTGGGCCGCACCCCCGATCGGCAGAGTGACCAGCTCGCCTCCGCCCTCGCCATGGCCGCGCGCACCCATGGGATCAACCGCATCGACCACGTCGTGCTGAGCACTGACGCCTCCAAAGTGTTCGCGGTCCAAGGCGCGCTGGACTCGGCTCTCAAACGAATTGCCGGTGTGCCGACGGTCGAAAGCCTGAACACGCCGATTTCGCAGAGCACCCAGGCTTGGGAACAAGCCATGGAACGAGATCAGCAACAGGTTCAGGAGCGCACGCTGGAACAGCCACACACCATGCAGCGACAAGCGCGGGCAATGAGTCTCTGAGCCAAAAAAATTCTGCGCAGGGAGGAAACAGGTGATTCAACAAATCGCCATCGGCCACGGCATTGCTGGCCGAAGGCTCCGATCGATTTTCAGAGTCGGCCCGCGAACTTCGCGCTTTGCGGCTTCCGTCGATCTGATCAATTTTGACAATTCGAACAAATTGGCAGCGGGCTTTCTGGCCCGCGGCCTCGCTTGCTTTTTGGTCGGACTTGCGCTCGGTGCCTGTTCATCGACGACCGACAAAGCCGTTGTTCATCCGCAGGAAAAAAACATGTCCAGTTCAGCTTCCACAGAGGCGCCTCGGCTCGACGCGCCTGAAGTGCTGCGCAGATTGTTGGCGCTCGTCGACAGCGTGCATCAGCCGCAAGACCTGACCAGGGAACGGGTAGCGCAGTTCAGTGGAATTTCCATGCAGCCCTCTTCGGGCAAACCCCCCAACGTGGTTTACTCGATTTCCCAGCCGCTGACGGAAAATTTTTGGCATCGCTACGTTTGGAGGCCAAACAATGCGACGCATCTTCCGCGGCTTGGATTGGCGTTTTACGAGACCGCAAAGATTGGGGGCGCCAGCCCGCCCATGACCGAAATCTGCGAACTCGACGCAGCGCAATTTCAAGATGCGCTGCTCAAGCTGGGCTACCGGCATGTAGGCAACACTCGCCGCGCTAGTGACTCCAGGCAATATCGGCGTGGACATGTCGAAGTAGAGATTGGAATGTATGGGGAGAGTGGCGAAAGCCTGGAGAAAATTTCACATCGATGCATCCATAGAGTCTCCGTCGGCTTCCTTGTGGAATACATGGACGTGGGGGCGATGTGATGAACGCAAACAACCCGCGGCTTGATCGAGTGCTTCGTGAAGTCGGAGACCCCACGTCGTCCGCCTATGGAAATCTTCGCGCTGTCGTTGAGAAATCGCCGGCCTTGATGCTTCAAATGAACAACGCGGCCGCGCAGGGAAAAAATTCTGCGCCGGAAGGAAACAGGTGATTCAGCAAATCGCCATCGGCCACGGCATCGCTGGCCGATGGCTTCGATCGATTTTCAGAGTCGGGACGCGAACTTCGCGCTTCGCTGCTTCCGTCGACCTGATTGTTTTTGACAATTCGAACAAGTTGGCAACGGGCTTTCTGGCTCGCGGCCTCGCTTGTTTGTCGGTTGGACTTGCGCTCGGTGCCTGTTCATCGACGACCGACAAAGCCGTTGTTCATCCGCAGGAAAAAAACATGTCCAGTTCAGCTTCCACAGAGGCGCCTCGGCTCGATGCGCCTGAAGTATTGCGTCGACTGCTGGCGATCATCGACAGTGTGCATCAGCCACAAGACTTGACCAGGGAACGGGTAGCGCAGTTCAGTGGAATTGCCATGCAGCCCTCTTCGGGCAGACCCCCAAACATGGTTTACTCGATCTCCCAGCCGCTGACGGAAAACTGGTGGTATCGCTACGTCTTGGGGCCAAACAATGCGACGCATCTTCCGGGTCTGGGTTTAGCGTTCTACCAAACGACAAGACATCCGGATCGCCCTCCAATGACAGAAGTCTGCCAACTGGATGCGGCGCAATTTCATGAGGCCATAGTCGCGACCGGCTACCGTCACGTCAGCAGCACTCGACACGAGAGTCCCGCCAAACAGTACCAACGCGGCACGGTCGAAGTCGAAGTCGCTATGGTCGGCGAGAGCGGCGAGAGCCTTGAAAAGATTTCGCATGATTGCATCAAGAGAGTCTCTATCGGTTTTATCGTGAGGTACATGGACCTGGGAGCGCCGCGATGAGCGTTATCGACCCCCGGCTCGACCAATTGATGCGCGGAATCGGTGATCCAACGTCGCCCGCTTACCAAAACCTTCGTGCCGTCATTGAAGGATCGCCCGCACTGATGAAGCAGATGAACGATGCAGTCTCGCGCGGTCATCTGAAGCGTTTCGCCGTCATGGCCGTAAGCGAGAACGCCGGAGCCAGCTACAGTTCGGACACAAAAACCATCAATCTAAAGCTCGACGATCTGCTCGATGCCACAAAGCGCAATAGGCTCACGTTTCTCATGGGCCATGAAGTTCAGCACGGCATGAATCGAGAGCGCACCAGAAACGGTCTGGAACAATTCGACCGCAGCGTCCAGCGCGAGCTAGGAAGTGGCCAGTCCGTCCATGACTACAGTCGTGCGCTCGAACAGATGCTCTCAATTAATCGCCATGACGAAGCCAGCGCGCACATTGCTGGCTGGAACGCATTGGTCAGCAGACTCAAGCACGGCAATGCAGAATTTGATCTTTCGGACATGGACGAACTAGCGATAGAGGTGGGCTACGTCAATGATTTTGTTGATACGCAACGAATCGAAGGTCGCCTGCGGATCTCTTTGAAGGCGGGATTCACGCTCAACCCTGACCTGTCGATCACCCCCGACTCCCACAACATCGAAGCCGCCGCAAAACACTTTTTCGACAAGAGGCCAGACGACACCCGACTCGGCCACCACGGAAATTCCGACTACGCCAACTATTACGCCGCCGGGCTCGTCGGCTCAGTGTGCCGCTATGAAATGCTCAACCCCGCTTTGGCCGGCAAGCTGCTGTTGGACATGCGCGGGCTCAAGCTCA
>NZ_JBFTNI010000025.1:0-4181 GCF_056397405.1 Variovorax sp. 05N34 | reverse complement strand
GCTTCGACTGCTGCGTTCAATGCAAGGATGTTCGTCTGGAATGCAATGCCGTCGATCACGCCGATGATGTCCACGATCTTGCGCGACGATGCATTGATGGAGCCCATCGTGTCGACCACCTGCGAGACGACACTGCCGCCCTTGACCGCCACTTCGGAAGCGGACACCGCAAGCTGATTGGCCTGGCGCGCGTTGTCGGCGTTCTGCTTGACGGTCGATGTGAGCTCTTCCATCGAAGCGGCGGTCTGCTCCAGCGAGCTCGCCTGCTCTTCGGTGCGCGAGGACAAGTCCTGGTTGCCCGTGGCGATCTGGCTCGATGCCGTGGCGATGGTGTCCGTGCCCGTACGCACTTCGCCGACGATCTTCACCAGGCTGGCGTTCATTTCTTTCAGGGCCTCGAGCAAGAGGCCTGTCTCATCCTTCGTCTGCGCTTCGATGCGGCTGGTGAGATCGCCGGATGCCACTGACTGCGCAATCTTGACGGCGTGGGCCAGCGGCTTCGAGACGAGGCGCGCAATGAAGACCGCCAGCAGAAGGCCCAGGGCAACGCTGCCGATCAGCAAACCGAGCACCCATCGGCGGGCTTGCGCATAGACCGCATCGCCCATTTCGCTGGCATTGGCCGCGCCCGTCGTATTCACCGTGGCAAGCTTGTCCAGGATGGTGTTCAGTTCACGGTTCAGCCGCAGCGATTCGCCACGTACCAGCGCCGTCGCTTCTTCGTTGCGCTGCGCTCGCGAAAGGACGATCACCTTTTCATGCTCTTGCGCATACTGGTCGAGCAATTTGACGAGCTCCGGGTAGGTGGCCTTCTCCTGGGGATCGGACATGAGCTTTTCGTAGACCGCGCGGGTCTTCGTCAGTTCGTTCCAGGTAGCGCCCATCGACTTCTCGTAGTCGTTCATCTCCGCCTCTTGCGACGAGAGGATGTGTTGCAACTCCTGCGCCCTGTAGCGCGACATCAAGCCCTTCAATTCGAGCAGCGAGCGTGTGGAGGGCATCCAGTTGGTGGTGATGTCGGTCGACATCTGGTTGACCTTCTCGAGCTGCACGATCGAGAAGACGCCGACGAGGACGGTCAATGCAAGGACCGCAATGAAGGACGCGAGAAGCTTGGTCGCGAGCCTGAGGTTGTAGAACGCTTTCATGATTTCTCTATGGGCAATCGCCCTCTGTGATGTATTTGGAAGATGTCCGCGCTCGTTCAGAACTCGGTCCAGTCGCCCGCGCCCGCGCTGGCGCTGCTCACGGCCAGTTGGGGTTCGACGCCACGACCGTTGGCCCGTGGACTCTGGAGAGCCTTGTTGCGTGCTTCTGCCGGTTTGCGCGGCGCGGCTGCCGCCGGCGGTAGGCTGGGCTTGGAGTGGCTCCTCGCGTCCAGCTTGAAGGTTCCGACCACGTGCAAAAGGCCCCCGGCCTGCTCCTGCAGTGATTGCGCTGCTGCCGATGCTTCTTCCACCAATGCCGCGTTCTGCTGCGTGACCTGGTCCATCTGCGTGATAGCCTGGTTGATCTGCTCGATGCCCGACGTCTGCTCCTGGCTCGCGGCAGTGATCTCGCCCATGATGTCCGTCACGCGCTTGACGCTGTCGACGATCTCTTCCATGGTCTTTCCGGCTTCGGCCACCTGCTTGCTGCCTTCCTCGACCTTCTCAACCGAGTCGCCGATGAGTGTCTTGATTTCCTTGGCTGCGGCGGCTGAGCGTTGGGCCAGGCTGCGCACTTCGGAGGCCACCACGGCGAAGCCGCGGCCCTGCTCGCCAGCGCGGGCGGCTTCGACYGCTGCRTTCAAKGCAAGGATGTTSGTCTGGAATGCAATGCCGTCGATSACGCCRATGATGTCCACGATCTTGCGCGACGATGCATTGATGGAGCCCATCGTGTCGACCACCTGCGAGACGACACTGCCGCCCTTGACCGCCACTTCGGAAGCGGACACCGCAAGCTGATTGGCTTGGCGCGCGTTGTCGGCGTTTTGCTTGACGGTCGAGGTGAGCTCTTCCATCGAAGCGGCGGTCTGCTCCAGCGAGCTCGCCTGCTCTTCGGTGCGCGAGGACAAGTCCTGGTTGCCCGTGGCGATTTGGCTGGACGCCGTCGCGATCGTGTCCGTGCCCGTACGTACTTCGCCCACCACCTTTGCAAGGCTGTCGTTCATGTTCTTCAGCGCCCGCATCAACTGGCCGGCCTCGTCGCGGCTATGGACTTCGATGCGCGAGGTCAGGTCACCCGCTGCGACCGTCTCCGCCACCTTGACGGCCTCGGCCAGAGGACGAACGATGCTGCGCGAGATGAGGAAGGCGAAAGCCGCACCGATCAGCACCGAGAGGACCGTCAGGATCGCCCTCAGTTCGAAGGCGCGCTCGTTGGCCGCGTCGATGGCCTGGCTCATGTCGTTGATCGCCTTGCGCTCCATCGACAGGAGATCGAGCACGCTGCTTTCATAGGCCTTCGCAGCAGGCAGGAAGGATTGCTTGAAGACCCGCTCCGTTTCCGCGACGTCGCCGCTGGCCTTCGTTTTTCCGACGAGGTCCTTGGCGGTCTGATATTTGGCGCGGAGCTCGACGATGGTCTTGTACAGCTTTTTTTCCTCGTCGACGACCAGGAGAGCCTCGACCTTGCTCATCGTTTCGCTCCCCTTCTTGACGCTGTCGGAGATGACTTCGGCAAAAGTGACTGGAAGCGTGTCGTCGGTGGTCTTCGCGATCATCGACGTGCGCGCGATGGCCGAGTAGGTGAGCACATACCAGTCGGAGATGAGCCGCTCCTTGGCAAGCGGGCTCTCCATCATGTGCCGCGTCGCCGCGGCAGTGTTCCGGGCACTGTTCAGTGCAAAGACGGATGAGAGAATCGTCAAGCCCAGCACCACGGCAAAGCCGATGGCCAGACGCGTTCCGATGCGTATGTTGGATAGAAAATTCATGATGAGGCCCGCGGTGTGGGTTTGCTTGAATCAGGCTGTGGCCGCGGCTTCGACCAGGCCCATTTCGTCGCTGGACATCAGGCGGTCGATGTCCACCAGGATCAGCATCCGCTCGTCCAGCGTGCCCAGTCCGATCAGGTAGTCCGTGTCCAGCACCGAGCCCATCGCGGRCGCAGGCTTGATCTGCTCGGCCGCCAGCGTGATCACGTCGGAGACGCTGTCCACCACCATCCCCACCACGCGTCCCGCGATGTTCAGCACGATCACCACCGTGAACTGGTCATAACTCGGCGTGCCCAGCGCAAACTTGATGCGCATGTCGATGATCGGAACAATGATCCCGCGCAGGTTCACCACACCCTTGATGTACTCCGGAGCGTTGGCAATGCGCGTGACCGCGTCGTAGCCTCGAAGCTCCTGCACCTTCTGGATGTCGATGCCGTATTCCTCGTGCCCGAGGGTGAAGGAGAGAAACTCCAGCGGCTTGCCGGCGTTTGCGGCATCTGTGGTCTTGGTCAACATCTTGTTTGCTCCATGCTTGATTGGGTGAATCTGTGGCGCTTCGCGATCACGCGAGCGCCGGTCGGGCTGATTCGAAACTGAAGACGCCCACCACTTGCGAGAGGCTTCCAGCCTGCTCCTGCAGTGATTGCGCTGCCGCGGATGCTTCTTCCACGAGTGCGGCGTTCTGCTGCGTCACCTGGTCCATCTGCGTGATCGCCTGGTTGATCTGCTCGATGCCCGACGTTTGCTCCTGGCTCGCGGCAGTGATCTCGCCCATGATGTCCGTCACCCGCTTGACGCTCTCGACGATCTCTTCCATGGTCTTGCCCGCTTCGCCCACCAGCGCGCTGCCCGCATCCACCTTGCCCACCGAGTCATCGATGAGGCCCTTGATTTCCTTCGCCGCCGCTGCGGAGCGCTGYGCAAGGCTTCGCACTTCAGAGGCCACCACAGCAAAGCCGCGGCCCTGCTCGCCGGCGCGTGCSGCTTCCACCGCYGCGTTCAGTGCAAGGATGTTGGTCTGGAACGCGATGCCATCGATCACGCCGATGATGTCCACGATCTTCCTGGACGATGCATTGATCGAAGCCATCGTGTCCACCACCTGGCTGACCACGCTGCCGCCCTTGACCGCGACTGCCGAGGCCGACACTGCGAGTTGGTTCGCCTGCCGCGCGTTGTCCGCGTTCTGCTTCACCGTGGAGGTCAGCTCTTCCATCGAAGCCGCCGTCTCTTCCAGCGAACTCGCCTGCTCTTC
>NZ_JBFTNI010000024.1:0-6084 GCF_056397405.1 Variovorax sp. 05N34 | reverse complement strand
AAAGGCGACCCTGCTGTGGGCGTCCCTTCGCTGCGCTACGGGCAACCTGCGGTGCTCGCTTTTCGTGGGGTCCGCGCAAACTCGCTGCGCTCAAACACGCGCGGCCCTGATCCACGAAAAGCTCCGCTCCTCGGCACCCCCAGAAGGGAGTGCTCGGGCCKTYGCTTCGCTCGGCYYKTTGAATACCAACAGCCAAACCAAAAACACAAGGACGCGCCACGGCGCGTTGTGTCTTGGTATTCGTGTTGGTCCCCGCATCGGGGTCCCCTCTGTGCGTGCCGAGGAGCGCAGCTTCAGGCGGACRAGGGCTGCGCGTGTTTGAGCGMAGCGAGTTTCGCGCGGACCCCGCCTGAAGCGAGCACCGCAGGTTGCCCGAAGCGAAGCGCAGGGACGCGCACAGTGGGGTCGCCTTTTCTTTGCTTACTTTCTTTTGGCGACGCAAAAGAAAGTAAGTCGCCCGCCGGGGCGAAACCCGGCCAACAGCCTACCAAGACCAACACCCCACCCCACCACACCCACCACAACCCACCACAACCCAAATCAAAGATAGTTAAACAACGATATAGAACTAAGCTTCGCAAACGTCATCTGCGTAGCCTGCAACGAACTCTGCCGCTGATAAAACTCCGCAATCGCCTGCACAGGATCCAGATCCTGAATGCTCGAAAGATAGCTCTTGTCATTCAAGTCCCGAGTCGCCCCAGTCGAATTGAGCGCATCGATCTCATTCAACCGCGACCCAATCGACGCCCGTACCGTCAGCACGTTGTCGTAATTGTTGGAAACCTTCACGTTGGCCGTACTGAGCGCATTCAGCAGCTTGGCCTGCGCAGCCGCCCCGCCCCCCGCCAGCGGCGCCCTGAGAGCAGTGATAAGGCTACCCACCGTAGCAAACACATCCGACCCGGCATTCTTCGCAGTCGACACATCAAAAGTGTCTCCGTCCGCAGGCGTTCCGCTGATCTGGATCTGAATGCCACCGAAGACGATGGGCGTCTTGGGATCGAAGCTCCCGCCAGAAACCGTCACAGGCGGCACGTCCTTGGTCTGCACGGTGTAGTTGCCGCCAGCAAAGCTGATCTGGAAGTCCTTGCCGTAGTTCGGGTCCGTCGCGTAATTGACGCCGATCGCGCTGAACACACCGGTTCCGGTATTGGCGGCGCTGTCCGAAGCAACGTACTTTCCGTTGTTCTGCACCGACTGGAACACCGAGCGCCCGTCGTCGGATGTCGACATCTGGCGCGCCACGTCCACCTGCATCAGGCGCTGGCCCTGATCCCCCACATACTGAATGCCGCCTGGTGAAGAAACGAAGGGCGCCGTGGCGCTCTTGTAGCCAGCGAAGAGGAACTGGCCGTTGCCGTCGTCGGTGTTGGCAAGGCCCACCAGCTCGTCCAGGTTGCTCTGGAGACTGGTCGCCAACGATGCGCGATCCGCATCCGACAGCGTTCCGTTGCCCGCCTGCACGGTGAGCGTCTTGATGTTCTGCAGGATCGTCGTCGCGCTGTCGAGCGCGTTCTCTTCCCGAGACAGGGACAAGGTCGCACGATCGCGGCTGGTCGCGTATTGCGAGGACTCGGCCAGGCTCTGGCTGACGCCCAGCGCGCGCGTCGCGCCTACCGGGTCGTCCCCCGCGGTCAGAAACTTGGTCCCGGCAGATAGTTGCTGCTGGACCCGAAACAGCTTCTGCTGCTGCTGGCCCATCGCGACGACATTCTGTTCATAGAAAGAACTGGTGCTGATACGCATCACGGCTCCTGGAATCTGGATATTGAAAGGATCAGTTGCTGATGGCGAGGATCGCGTCGAAGATGGTCGAAGCGGTCTGGATCACCTTGGCATTGGCCTGGTACATCTGCTGGTACATCAGCAGGTTGCCCGTTTCCTCGTCCTGGTTCACACCGGAGATGGATTGCTGGCTCGCCTTGATCTGGCTGGTCACGCTGTCCTGAGTCTTCGAGGCGACGTTGACTTGCATGGCCCGGTTGCCCACCTCGCTCACGATCTGCGAATACGCGCCGTTGAAGGTCGAGCTGCCGTTGGCCATCGTGGTCTGGCGCTGGAGCGCTCCGAGCAACAACGCGTTGGTGCCGTCGGAAACGCCTGCGGTGTTCTTGCCGATGGTGAAGGTATCGCCCTGGGCCGGCTGGCCGCTCAGGCTGACGCCGATGCCGTCGAAACTGATCTGTGCGCCGGCCGTGTACGGCACGGTCGCTCCGGGCGCGTAGGTGTTGGATGTGCCGTCGGCAAGGGTCACTGTCACGGCCGAGCTCCCCGGAAATCCGGACAACATGTTCGTCCCCGCGTCATAGCTCAGCGTGACCTTCGCTGCGAGCGGCGTGGCCGGATAGCCGGCACCGATCTTGGCCGCGCTGAGCGCGCCGCTGCCTTGATTGGTGCTGGTGTTGCCGGTGATCACCGGCGAAGCGGCAGCCACCTTGCCCGGGTCGAGCACCGTCACGGTCATGTCGCGCGCGCCGGTGCGCGTCGGCTGCACCAGGAAGGAGTCGCCATCCTGCGGAGCGCCGCTGGCGGCGGCGAGGCTCACGCCGTCGAAGGTGATCGGGAAGCTCGTGAACGAGCCCACAGACTGGTTGTCCGAAAGACGAGTGACCGAATAGGTCATCGTGCCGGCGACATTCCTGGCCTGCACCGAGTAGTCGCTCGTCGTGAGCTGGTTGGTACTGGTCACGCTGCCCGAGAGCACGAGGTTGCCCGAGTTCTTCGCGTTCGAGAACACACCGGGCGATGCCGTCGTGAAGAGGTCCTGGCCGAGCGCGCCACTCAGGTCGACGCCGAGATTCTGTTGCGCGTTGATCTCACTTGCGAAGGCCATCGACAAACGTCCGATGGCATTCTGCGTGGGCGTCAGCGTATCGTTGCGGAATGTCATGAGACCGCCCAGCGCACCGCCGGTGAAGGTGTTGTCGCTGAGTTCCGACACGTTGCCCGCGATGCCCACCAGCGCGACCGCAGTGCGGGTGGGGTCGGCGGAAGACTGGATCGCCTTCATCGTGGCGGCCTGGTCGCCCGTCACCAGGGACTGGCCACTGCCGATGAAGACGTTGTACTTGCCGTTGTCCTGCTGCAGCACCTTGACGTCGACGATCTGGCTGAGCTCGCTCACCAGCTGGTCGCGCTGGTCCAGCAGGTCGTTGGGCGGCTGCCCACCGGCCACCGCACTCATCATGCTGATCTGCTGGTTGAGGCTGGCGATCTTGCTCGAGTAGGTATTGATCTGGTCGACGCTGCCCGCGATCTGGTCGTTGACGGACGAGTTGATGTCGGAGAGGTACTTGTCAGTCGACCGGAACTTGCTGGCCAGCGATTGGGCGGAGCTGATCAGTTGCTGGCGTGCGGCCGTGTCCGCGGGCGTGTTCGCCACACCTTGGACTGCCGTGAAGAAGCTCTGCATCAGCGGGCTCAGGCCACCGGTCTGGTCCGCCAGGAGCGAATCGATGCGGTTGATCTGGGTGCCGTTGGTGCTCAACGCTGCGGATGCCGACTGCGCGGCGGCAAGCTGCGCCGTGAGGTAGCGGTCGTAGCTGCGCGAGATCGTGCTGACGGTGGCGCCGTTCCCGATATAGCCGGACCCTGTCGCGGTCGGCGAGTTGGTGGCGATTTCGGCAACTTGCCGGCTATAGCCTGTCGTGTAGACGTTGGCAGTGTTGTGAGCGGTGGTCATCAACGCGGCTCGCGCAACGCCGAGACCGCTCAGGCCCGTGAAAAACAAGCTTCCTGACATGTGGCTTTTACCTTGTGCGGTGAGTGTCTGTGGGGGCATCGGCATCGTGTTCGTCGCGATGCCCGTTGCATCTATATCGGCGCGAGCGCGCGGAAGTTGAGGTCGGCGGGATCGAGTTCTTCACTGCCCAGCCTGAAGACGCTGACTGCCTGCACGAGACTCGACGCTTGCTCCTGCAACGACTCGGCTGCCGCGGATGCTTCTTCCACGAGTGCGGCGTTCTGCTGCGTCACCTGGTCCATCTGCGTGATCGCCTGGTTGATCTGCTCGATGCCCGACGTTTGCTCCTGGCTGGCCGCAGTGATCTCGCCCATGATGTCCGTCACACGCTTGACGCTCTCGACGATCTCCTCCATGGTCTTGCCGGCTTCGCCCACCAGCGCGCTGCCCGCATCCACCTTGCCCACCGAGTCATCGATGAGGCCCTTGATTTCCTTCGCCGCCGCTGCGGAGCGCTGTGCAAGGCTTCGCACTTCGGAAGCCACCACCGCAAAGCCGCGGCCCTGCTCGCCCGCGCGGGCGGCCTCCACCGCTGCATTCAAGGCAAGGATGTTGGTCTGGAACGCAATGCCATCGATCACGCCGATGATGTCCACGATCTTCCTGGACGATGCATTGATCGAAGCCATCGTGTCCACCACCTGGCTGACCACGCTGCCGCCCTTGACCGCGACGGCCGACGCCGACACTGCGAGTTGATTCGCCTGCCGCGCGTTGTCCGCGTTCTGCTTCACCGTGGAGGTCAGCTCTTCCATCGAAGCCGCCGTCTCTTCCAGCGAACTCGCCTGCTCTTCGGTGCGCGAAGACAAGTCCTGGTTGCCCGTGGCGATCTGGCCGGAGGCCGTCGCGATCGTGTCGCTCGAAGTCTTGATCTTCCCGACCACCGCTGAAAGTTGGTCTTGCATGTGCTTGATGGAATGCAACAGGCTGCCGTCACGCGCAAGACCCGCGTCCACGTTCACCGTCAAATCGCCGTTCGCGATGCGGCCCACGACTTCCGCGGCATGGGCGGGTTCTCCCCCCAGTTGACGCGCCAAGGCGCGTGCGACGAAAAGGCCAAGTGCGACACTCGCGAGGATGCCGGCCAGCGTCATCACCACGGTCATCAGCCGCGAATTCGTGTAGACGTTCGCGGCGTGCTCTGCGCTCTGCTTCGCCAGCGAGTTGCTGTGCGCGACCATGTTCTTCAGCACCTCCTCGAGGCCGCGCGACTCCTGAAGCAGGCGGGCGCTGTCCTCGTTCACTTGTCCGTCGAACTGGGAACTGTCCAGCGACTGCTTGGAGATCAGCGCCACGAACTGGTCCATGTGCTGCTTCAAGCCCGGAAGCAGGCTCTCGTACTGCGCGAACAACTTCTTGCCCGGCTCGCTTTCCTCGAAGATCGGCTTGACCTCGCCTGCACGCGCGGCGAGACCCTCCATGGCAGTGGTGAGTTCCTTTCCAGCCGCGTTGCGCTCGCCGCGCGTGGACGCCGACAGGAGGCTCATCTGCGCCCGGCTGGCATACAGCAGGTGGATGTTGGCTTCCTGCACGGCCTGCAAGGCCCGAAGCTCATGCGCGTAGAGCTTTTCCGTCGCATCGCTGATGCGCCCCATGTGAAAGATGCCCAGCGCACTGACGATCGCGCCGACCGCCGCAACCACGAGAAAGCTGAGGACCAGTTTGACGGCCACGCGGAGCTTTTGGAACCATTGCATTTTTTCTTCTTTCTATGTGACCGCCGTAGATGGCGCTTAGAACTCGGCCCAATCGCCGGACGATTCGTGGGCTGCGGCGGCTTTGGCGGGCGCCGCAAGCTGCTTCGCTGCCGGCTTGGCCAGCGCAGGCTTTCCGCCCGAAACGCGTTTCGGCACCCGATCGGCGCTGCTGGACTGCGCCCGTGCGATGGCGCGGACCGCCTGGTTGTCGCTGTCCAGCCTGAAGACGCTCACCGCCCGGACGAGACTGGATGCCTGTTCCTGCAGCGAGCCTGCCGCAGCGGCAGCCTCTTCGACCAGCGCCGCGTTCTGCTGCGTGACCTGGTCCATCTGCGTGATCGCCTGGTTGATCTGCTCGATGCCCGAGGTCTGCTCCTGGCTGGCCGCAGTGATCTCGCCCATGATGTCCGTCACGCGCTTGACGCTGTCGACGATCTCTTCCATGGTCTTTCCGGCTTCGGCCACCTGCTTGCTGCCTTCCTCGACTTTTTCTACCGAGTCGCCGATGAGCGTCTTGATTTCCTTGGCTGCGGCGGCTGAGCGTTGGGCCAGGCTGCGCACTTCGGAGGCCACGACGGCGAAGCCGCGGCCCTGCTCGCCAGCGCGGGCGGCTTCGACTGCTGCGTTCAATGCAAGGATGTT
>NZ_JBFTNI010000023.1:0-10240 GCF_056397405.1 Variovorax sp. 05N34 | reverse complement strand
GGGCGGGTCAAGGAAATGATCAAGCCCGGGGGCTTCAACGTGGCCACGCAGGAGATCGAGGTGTTCCTCAAGACCTACCCGGGCGTGCGCGAGGCCGTGGTGGTGGGCGTGCCGGACCGGCGCCTGGGCGAGGTGGGCTATGCCTACATCGAGGCGCGTCCGGGCGTGACGCTGGAGGCAGCGCAGCTGCAGGCGTACTGCAAGGCATCGATTGCCAGCTACAAGGTGCCCAGGCACGTGGAGTTCGTCACCAGTTGGCCCCTCACGGGCAGCCAAAAGATCCGCAAGCTCGAGCTCAAGGCCAGGGCGCAGGCCACGCTCGACGAAGCGGCGGCGAGCGCGCGCGAGGAGGCAAACCGGTGATCCACTACATCCTGCGGCGTCTCGGCCAGTCAGCGATCACCGTGCTGCTGGTGACGCTGATCATCTTCGTGATCGTTCGCCAGGTGGGCGACCCGACCCACCTGATGCTGCCGCCCGAAGCCACGGACGCCGACCGCGCACTTCTGCGCACTCAGATGGGCCTCGATCGTCCGGTGGTGGTCCAGTACGGCGCCTACCTGCTCGACCTGCTTCGCGGCAACCTCGGGATGTCGTACCGCTTCTCGCGACCGGCGCTCGGCGTCGTCATGGACGCGCTCGGCCCGACACTGCTGCTGACGCTGACCTCGCTGGGATTGGCCGTGGCCATCGGCGTACCGCTCGGCGTCGCCGCCGCGGTGCGCCGCGACAGCTGGATCGACCAGGTCTCGAAGGTCTTTGCCGTTCTGGGGCAGGCCGCGCCGCCGTTTCTCTTCAGCCTGCTTTTCATCCGGCTCTTCGCGATCCAGCTCGGATGGCTGCCGACCGGCGGCTACGGCCGCTCCGTCAATCTCATCCTTCCAGCGATGGCGCTCGGCTGGTATTCGTCCGCCGGGATCATGCGTCTGACGCGGTCGTCGATGACAGAAGTGCTCGACTCCGAATACATCAAGCTGGCGCGCATCAAGGGCGTGCCCGAGCGGGTGATCGTCTACCGGCATGCGCTTCGCAACGCGCTGCTGCCGGTCATCACCTTCATCTCGCTGCAGTTCGGCGTGCTGATGGGCGGCGCCGTCTCGGTCGAGTTCGTGTTTGCCTGGCCGGGGGTGGGGCGCCTGATCCTCGAGTCGATCTCCAATCTGGACTACACGGTCGTGCAAGCGGCCGTGACCGTCGGGGCCCTGATTTTCACCAGCGTCAACCTGGCTGTGGACATCGTCTACGCCACCATCGATCCGAGGATCCGCTATGCATGAAGTCCCCTCCACGGCCGCGGTCCCCGCGGGACGGCCCCAGGTGCACCGAAGGCCGGCCGATGTGCGCGTCGAGCTTCCCACGACCGGCTCGCGCAGCATGTTCCTGTCGCGCCTGCAGTTTGGCGTCGCCGCCTTCCTGGCCCTGGTGCTGATCGCATTCGCCCTCTTTCCCGGCTTCTTCGCGCCACAGGATCCGGCGGCGATCTCGCTGTCGGCGACCCTCAAGCCACCGTCGGCCGAGCACTGGTTCGGCACCGACCAACTGGGCCGCGACATGCTGTCGCGCACCATCTGGGGCTCGCAGGTCTCGCTCTTCGTCGCACTGTGCGCCGTGCTGGTCGCCGGCCTCTTCGGCGGGCTGCTGGGCATCGCGGCAGGCTATCTCGGCGGCGTGGCCGATGCTGTCGCCATGCGGCTGGCCGACATCCAGCTTGCGCTGCCCGCGGTGATCCTCGCGCTGGTGCTGGTCGGCGCGATCGGGTTCTCGATGTTCAACCTGATCCTCGTCCTGAGCCTGGCGAACTGGGCGCGCTTCGCACGCGTCACCCGCAGCGAGGCCCTGAGCCTGAGAGAGCGCGACTTCGTCCTGCTGGCGCGGCTGGCCGGCGCCTCGCGGCTGCGCATCATCCTTCAGCACATCTCGCCGAACGTGATCAACACCTTCATCGTGCTCGCCACGCTGGACGTAGGCATCATCATCATCCTGGAGGCCACGCTGAGCTTCCTCGGACTCGGCGTGCAGCCGCCCACCGCGTCGTGGGGCTCGATGATCGCCGACGGCCGCGGCTACCTCGAAACCGCCTGGTGGATCTGCGGCATCCCGGGCATGGTCCTCATGCTCGCGGTGGTTTCGGCCAACCTGCTGGGCGATGCGCTGCGCGACTGGCTCAGCCCCAACCTCACCCGGGCATGGTGAACGACGTGCAGCCACTTCTCGAGGCCCGCAATCTCACCACCATGCTGCGCAGCCGCCAGGCCGCGGGGCGCGGCGGCGCCGGTGTCGTCACTGCCGTCGACAACGTGAGCCTGAAGGTCGGCGCCGGCCGCGCACTCGCGATCGTGGGCGAATCCGGTTCCGGCAAAAGCATCACGTGCCTGTCGATGCTCGGACTGCTGCCCTCCAACGGGCGCCTCGTGCAAGGCGAGGTGCTGTTCAAGGGCCGCGACCTGGCCCGCATGTCGCAAGCCGATCTTCAGAAGGTGCGCGGCCGCGAGATCGGGATGATCCTGCAGGATGCGATGACCTCGCTGAACCCGCTCTTCACCATCGGCGACCAGGTGTCGGAGGTGTTCCGCTACCACCAGGGCATCACCGATCGCGCGACGCTCAAACGCAAGTGCATCGAGGTGCTGGAGAAGGTCAAGATCCCCGCTGCCGAAGAGCGCCTCAACAGCTATCCGTTCCAGTTCAGCGGCGGCATGCGCCAGCGCGTGTCGATCGCGATCAACATCGCCCTGTCGCCGGACCTGCTGGTCTGCGACGAGCCCACGACCGCGCTCGACGTCACGGTGCAGCTGCAGATCCTCAACCTGCTGCGCGATCTGCAGCGCGAGCAGAACATGTCGATCGTGTTCGTCACGCACGACCTTCATCTCGCGGCGCAGTTCTGCGACGACGTGGCGATCATGTATGGCGGTCGCATCGTCGAATCCGGACCGATCCGCGATGTCTTCGAGCGGCCGGTGCATCCCTACACGGTCGGCTTGCTGCAGGCGGTGCCATCGCTGGGGGCCTACGAGCGCCGGTTGGCCGCCATACCGGGCCAGCAGCCGACGCTCGCGCGCCTGCCCGAGGGCTGCCGCTTCCAGCCGCGCTGCAAGTTCGCCGTGCCGCAGTGCGCCACGCAATACCCCGACTGGTTCGAGTGGAACGAGGGCGAACGCCGGGTGGCCTGCTGGCTCACCGAGCAGCGACTGGGCGCCTACGAATCGCCGGCGCCTGCCGCCGCACGTCGCGCCGAAGCACTGCAGGAGGTCGGGCGATGAAGCGCATGGAAGACGGCGCGGCCGACGCCTACCTGAAGGTCCGCGACCTGCGCAAGGTCTACCAGATCCGCCGCGGCCTCTTCGGCCGGGCGCGGCCGTTGCAGGCGGTGGCGGGCGTGAGCTTCGATGTCCCTGCCGGCACCACCTTCGGGCTCGTTGGCGAGTCGGGTTCGGGCAAGACCACCATCGCCAAGATGCTCATGCTGGCGGAGCCGCCGACTTCGGGATCGATCGAAGTGGATGGCCAGAACCTCGATGGATTGAGCAAAGCCGAGCGCGATCGCTTCCATCTGGCGCTCCAGCCGGTGCTGCAAGACCCGTACAGCTCGCTCAATCCGCGCATGCGTATCGGCCGGATCATCGACGAACCGTTGCGCATCCATCGCGTTCTGGGTAGCGGCGAGCGGGACGCACGGGTTCGCGAGCTTCTGGAGCTGGTCGGCCTGCCCGGCGATGCCGGACGGCGCTTTCCCCATGAGCTTTCGGGCGGCCAGCGCCAGCGGGTTTCGATCGCACGCGCGCTCGGCCTGAACCCGCGCTGCATGATCCTGGACGAGCCCGTCTCCGCGCTCGACGTCTCCATCCAGGCGCAGATCCTGAATCTCCTGAAGGACCTGCAGCAGCGCCTGGCCCTGACCTACCTGCTGATCTCGCACGATCTTGCCGTGGTGGCCTACATGAGCCAGCGCATCGGTGTCCTGTACCTCGGGCAGTTCATGGAGATCGCCGACACCGCGGACATCGTCGAGAACCCGCGGCATCCGTACACCCGCGCGTTGATTGCATCGGTCGATTCCCGCGGCGCGCAGCGCGACGGCGAAGCGCCCGTGTCCGGCGAGATCCCGTCGCCGATGAATCCGCCGAGCGGCTGCCCCTATCACACGCGCTGCCCGCAAGCGACCGAACGCTGCGCGGCCGAGAAGCCCGTGCTGCGCACGCTGGCCCCGGGTCACTGGGTCGCCTGCCACTACGCCGAAACCCTGGTGCCGATGCGAGGGGCGACCGCCAGCCCTCGCGCGGTGCCGCCATCCGAAGTCCTGCCCGCCGGCGAAAGCCGTCCCCAACAAAAGGAAATCTCATGACATTCGATGCCCATGCCGTGCTCGACACGCCGCTGTTCAAGAAGCTCGACGAACTCGCAAAAACCAAGTTTCGCGAGCGCGAGCGCAAGACGCACGAAGAGGCATCCATGCCGATGGAAAACCTCCAGGACCTCTGGGACCTCGGCCTGCTGACGGCCACGGTGCGCCGCGATCACGGCGGTCTCGGCAGCAATGTCATGTCCGGCGATCCCGCGACCTTTCTGCAGGGCATCCGCACGGTGGCTCGCGGATCGCCGGGCACCGCGCACTGCATGCAAGTGCAGAACCACGTGGCGTGGGCCATCGACGAGATCGGGACGACCGAGCAGCGCGAGATGTTCGTGAAGCCGATGACCCGGTCGATGAAGCTTTCGTCCTTCGTCGGCAGCGAAGCCAACCGCAAGCACATGTACGTGCTGAAGACCACAGCCAAGCCGGTGGATGGCGGCTACATCGTCAACGGCAGCAAGAACTACGCGACCAACGGCTTCGAGAACGGCCTGGCGATCATCTTCGCCACCATCGAGGGCGAGACCGAGTACTTCAAGGGCCACCTGATGGTGATCGTCGAGCCCGGCATGAAGGGCGTCACCGCCAACCACGACTGGTACCGCCCGACGGGCATGCGCGCCTGTCCGAGTCCCGAGATCTACCTGGACAACGTCTTCATCCCACACACGCACGTGCTGGGCGAACCCGGTGCCTATCCCAAGGGGCGCTGGCAGGGGCGGTTCCACCTGGGCTTCGCGGCCAACTACCTGGGCGCCATCGAAGGCGCCTACGAGTGGGTAATGAAGGGCCTGAGGGAGCGCGGACGCGGAAAGGATCCGCTCGTGCAGCTGCGCGTGGGCGAAACGCAGACGATGCTGCACGGCGCGCAGGTGGTCTTCGAAGACGCACTGGCCTCCTGGACCCGCGGTGATGTGCAGGCAGCGGAGCTGGCATCCATGAAGGCGAAATCGATCTGCGCCCATGCGGCCCTCACGATGTCGCACACCCTGATCATGCTGGCCGGCTCGACCGCCCTCTTCGACGAATTCCCGCTCGGACGCCTGGTGCGCGACCTGGACACGCACGTGCTGCACGTCGGCCATGACCGCACCGCGCAGATCATCGGCGCCGCGGAACTCGGCGAGACCTTCGACTCCACACTGCAGCGCTGATCCCCATGGATTTTCAGATCACCCCCTCGCAGCGCGAGATGATGGCGGCCACCGAGAAGCTCTGCCGCCAGCTCCTTCCCCTGGCTCACGAGGCCCATGCCAAGGGTACGGCCGACGCGATGAACAGCCTGCGCCGCGAGATGGCCAGGCACGGCTTGCTCGGGCTCAACCTTCCGTCGGCCTACGGCGGCCTCGACATGCCGCTCCTGGACACCCTGCTGCTCCTGCAGGTGGTGCAGAGCGTCGATTCGACGATGGGTGGATTGACGCATCGCACCTCGACAGGCGCCGTGGGCGCGGTGCTCGAGATCGGCAACGAGGAACACAAGCGGGTCTTCGTCGGCGGCGTCGCGCGCGGCGAGATCGGCATCAGCATCGGCATCACCGAGCCCGAGGCCGGTTCGGCGGCCACAGCCATGCGCACGCGCGCTCGCATCGACGGCGACGACGTGGTCATCAACGGACAGAAGATTTTCATCAGCGCCGCCCGCGACAACCATGCGACGCTGCTGTACTGCCGCTTCGGCAACACGGGCCGCGCAAGCGACATCGGCGCCTTGCTGCTGCCGCACGACGCACCGGGCCTGACGATCTCGTCCGGCACCGTGAACATGGCCGGCGAGCGCCAGTACGAGCTCTTCTTCAGCGACTGCCGGGTGCCGCGCGCCAACATCCTCGCAGAGGGCAATGCCTTCGGCAAGCTCATCAGCGTCTACAACGTCGAGCGTCTCGGCAGCATCGCACGCATGCTGGGATCGGCCCAGGCGTCCTACGAGTACGCGCTGTCGTACGTCAAGGAGCGCAAGCAGTTCGGCCGCGAACTTGCCGACTTCCAGGGGCTGCAGTGGATGCTGGCCGAGATGAAGGTCAAGCTCGAAGCCGCCCAGCTGCTGACCTGGCGCGCCGCCGCGAACACCGCGGCCGGGCTGCCGTCGCCGCTGGAGACCTCGGTGGCCAAGGTCTATGTCGCGCAGGCCGCCAAGGAAATCTGCGACGACGCGATCCAGCTCCTCGGCGGCTACGGGTACATGACCGAATACCCGGTGGAAGGCCGCTACCGCGAAGTGCGAGGCGGCTCCATCTACGGCGGCACGCTGCAGATCCACAAGAACATGATCGCGAGCCACATCCTCCAGCGCAAGAACAGCCAGTGGGCCGGAAAGGGCGGCGAATGAGCATCCGACTGGACGACCGCGAACCGGTGATCGTCGACGCGCTGCGCACCCCTGTGGGCCGCCGCGGCGGCGCACTGCAGGAGATGCACGCCTCCGCGCTGCTGGCCCAGGTGCTGGTGGCGCTGTGCGATCGCAACGGCGTGCCGCGCGAGCGTGTGGACGACGTCGTCGCGGGCTGCGCCGCGCAGGTCGGCGAGCAGGCGGGCAATGTTGCCCGCACCGCCTTGCTGATGGGGGGCTTCCCGTTCAGCGTGCCCGGCGTGACAGTCACTCGCGCCTGCGGGTCATCCCAGCAGGCGGTTCACTTTGCCGACAACCTGATTCGCAGCGGGGTATGCGACGTGGTGCTCGCCGGGGGCGTCGAGCTGATGTCGCACACGGCAGGCGGCAACGACGACACGAAGTACGGCCGCAGGTATCCCGCGGATCTGGTCGAGCGTCTTTCCATGCCGACGATGGGCGAGGCGGCGGAGCGGATTGCAGAGCGCTGGAAGCTGGAGCGTGCCTGGCTCGACGAACTGTCCCTGCGCAGCCACGCGCTCGCGGCGGCGGCGCAGGACGCCGGACACTTGGCAACGCAACTGCTGCCCGTGGCCCTTGCCAACGGGGAGCGGCTCCAGGCGGACGAGGGAGTACGCAGAGGCGGGACGCCCGAGAAGATGGCGTCGCTGCAGCCTGCCTTTCGTAGCGATGGCCGCATCACCGCGGGCAATTCGAGCCAAGTCTCCGACGGCGCCGCGGGCCTGCTGCTGATGACCGCCGCTAAGGCGCGCGAGTTCGGGCTGCGTCCCCGCGCGCGGCTCAAGGCGCAACGGGTGGTCGGCGTCGACCCCGAGATCATGCTCACGGGGCCCATTCCGGCCACGCGACAGATCCTCGAACGCTCGGGGCTGTCGGTGGCCGACATCGATCTCTTCGAGATCAACGAAGCCTTCGCGTCGATTCTCGGTTCATGGCTGGCGGACATCGAGGCGCCGCTGGACAAGGTGAACGTCAACGGCGGATCGATCGCGATCGGCCATCCGCTGGGCTCCACCGGCGCGCGCCTCATGACCAACCTGATCTGCGAACTCGAACGCCGCGGCGGCCGGTACGGGCTGCAGTCCATGTGCTGCGGCGGCGGACTCGGGACGGCGACCATCGTCGAGCGCCTCGATTGATCGTGGCGCCGCCAAGGAGACCTGCATGACGGAAATCGACCGCAGCCTGATCGGCCAACTCTCGGAGCCTTTCACGGTGGAGGTGGAGGCCGGCGCGATCCGCAAGTTCGCGGATGCCATCGGAGATCCCAACCCGCTCTATCGCGATGCTGCCCACGCGCAGGCGCTGGGCTACGCAAACGTGGTCGCTCCGCCCACCTTCCCGACCTGTTTCCGGCCGCCGAAGGAGCCGCCCTGGTTCGCAGCGCTGGACCGGCGCCGCGTGGTCGCGGGCCAGACGTCCTTCGACTACGTGCGCCCTATCGTCGCCGGCATGCGCCTGAGCTGCCGCGTGCGCTTCGTCGGCGTCGAGGACAAGCAGGGCAGCAAGGGCCACATGGAGCTGCTGCACCAGGCCGTCGAAGGGCGCGACGAGAACGGCGAACTGGTCTTCACCGCGGGGCGCAGCACGGTCTACCGTTCGCTCGCGCAGGTCGAGAAGCGGAGCCTTGCATGAGCCAGGCACAGAGTGATCTCGCGATTGGCAGTCGCTTCGAGCTCACGACCGAGCCCGTGACCCGGCAACAGCTGGTGCGCTATGCCGGCGCATCGGACGACTACAACCCGATCCACTACGACGAGCAATACGCGGCCGATGCCGGGTTGGGCGGCGTGATCGCGCATGGCATGTTGACCATGGCATTCATGGCGCGGGCCGCCAGCGACTGGGCCGGCGCGGGCGGCCAGGTGCGCCGGATCGCCGCGCGCTTCACGGCGCCCGTGCGGCCGGGCGATGCAGTGCACGTGGTGGGCGTGATCACCGGAATCGGCGAGGCGGATTCGGCCGGCGAAGTGCAGTGCCGCATCGATGCCGACGTCGCAGGCCGGGCCGTCGCATCCGGCGAAGCGACATTGAAGCCGGGCCGGCGCTGACTCCGCAGAGCGCGTGTCCATGACTCTCCCGAACGCATCTCTCAACTGGCGCCAGTGCACCTTCGGCGATGCACTGCTGTGGGCGGCATCGGCGCATCGCGGCCGCGAGGCCGTCGTGGTCGGTGCGCAGCGCATCGACTTCGCCACGCTCGCAGCGCGGGTCTGCGCCTTCGCACGCGGCCTGATCGAGTGCGGCGTGGTGCGTGGAGACAAGGTGGCGCTCTGGATGGGCGACGGCGCCGAGTGGATGATCGCGCGCTGGGCGGTGCCCATGATCGGGGCTGTGCTGGTGCCGGTGAACACGCGTTTCCGTGCGTCCGATCTTGAATACGTTCTGGCGCAGTCGGACACGTCGACGCTGATCATGCAGGACGCATCGCGCGGGGTGGCCTACCTGCCGCTGCTGGCGCAGCTCGAACCGGCCTGGGCCGATCAGCCCCTCGGTGCCTGGCGCAGCGCGCGATTGCCGATGCTGCGGCGCGTGATTGCAGCCGCCCCCACTGTGCTGGCAGCGGGGATCTCGCCTTTCGAGAGCATCGAGCGGGCCGGACACGAGCGGCTCGGCGGGGCTGCCATGGACGAAGTCCTGCGCGCCGCGATGGCCGCGGTGGGCCCCGACGACGTTGCGCAGATCCTCTATACCTCCGGCACCACGTCGTTTCCAAAGGGCGCACAGGTGTGCCACGGACCGCTGCTGCAGAACAACTGGCAGACCGTTTCGCGCATGCACCTCACGCCGGCGGATCGCTATCTTTCGTGTGTGCCGCTGTTCTCGGCGACCGGCACGGGCTACACACTGTCGATGCTTCTGGCGGGCGCCGCCATCGTCATCGTCGATCGCTTCGAGCCGCGCAGCTTCTGCGAGACGGTCGAGCGCGAGCGCATCACGATCAGCTTCTTCGTCGACACGATCGTGCAGGACCTGATGGCCTTCGAAGACCGTGGCCGCCACGACCTCTCCAGCCTGCGCACCGGCACGGGCGCGCCGCTGTCGAAGGGCTCTTTCCTGTGGGCCACGCACACGCTCGGCGTGCCGGAACTGGTCGGTGTCTTCGGCATGTCCGAGACGTCGAATGCCGTGTGCCGGACGGACTGCAGCGATCCGCTGGACAAGCGTGCCGGCACGAACGGTCGCCCGGTCGAGGGGGTTCGCATCCGCATTGCCGACGTGGAGACCAACCAGACGCTGCCCAGCGGCACGGTCGGGGAGATCTGCATCGCCGGCTACGTGCTCATGAAGGGCTACTACAAGCGCCCCGAAGAAGACGCCAAGGCTTTCGATGCCGAAGGCTGGCTGCACAGCGGCGATCTGGGCGAGTTGGATGCGGAGGGCTATCTCATCTATCGCGGGCGGGTCAAGGAAATGATCAAGCCCGGGGGCTTCAACGTGGCCACGCAGGAGATCGAGGTGTTCCTCAAGACCTACCCGGGCGTGCGCGAGGCCGTGGTGGTGGGCGTGCCGGACCGGCGCCTGGGCGAGGTGGG
>NZ_JBFTNI010000022.1:0-11338 GCF_056397405.1 Variovorax sp. 05N34 | reverse complement strand
TCGACGAGCCAGACGATGTCGCTCGTGAGCTGGGCCATCTGCGCGGCAGTCAGGGCGATGCCGGGGGTCAATCCATACTGCTTGGCGAAGGTCACGCCCGCGTTCATGAGCGCGGTGTACTCGTCCTGGTCGCTGGTGTAGCCGTCCAGATAGCGGTAGCCGGTGAGCTGGGCGATCTGCTCGCGAATGAGTTGCTGCTCATAGAAGCCGTCGCCCAGGCGCTTTTGCACCGTGTCGGGATTGAAGCCCAGGGCGTTGAGCAGATAGTCGCTGCTGAGCCAATGGCGATAGCCGGCGAAGCGCGGATCGGTCTCGATCAGGTAATGGGCGGTCGCGCCCGGCTGGGTGCGAAACAGGCTGGCTGTGGGCAAGCGGGTCTCGGGCGTGCTGGTGCGAACAACCATCGGGATGCTGCGCGAGCTGCCGGATTGGCCCGAGGCGTCCACCGCGCCTGCCGTGCCTGCCGTGCTGCCGCTGGCGCTTCCCGCCGGGTCCGCACCGGCCGCGCCGGCTGCTTGGTCGGCCACAGGGGCCGCTGCGTTGCCGCTGGCGGCTGCCGAACCGTTGACCGCGGAGGGCACTTCGATGACCGTGCCCGGGCCATTTGCGCTTCCGGCCGAGACGCTGCCCGTACCGCCTGCGGAGCCTCCAGGCGCGTTGACAAGCGGCCGCCTTCATCCTCGCCTCGCGATCGATGATTTGTCGCTAGTTGTCGAGCGCGCCCCTATTGGTTTTTTTTCCACGAAGTCCGTAAGCGACACGTCTATGGTTTCGTCAGTTTCTTCGTAGCCTTGTGGCTTGTTGTAGTCGTACTGCAGATCGAATTTTCCGTCGGGGCGCAGCGTGAAGGTCAGCCCCCAAATTCTCTGGTTGGTTGTCCGCAGCAGGTCATCTCGTAAAAAAAGACAAGCCTCTTGAAGTTCGAAGACGTCCATTCCGATGGGAAGATCGCTGTCACCTTTAGGGGTGGATTGAGTGGTAATGACCCCGCCACAGTTCTTACTAAAAATTGGGCAGATCGCAGTCAGGGAAGACCATCCGGGTACGGCTTTCCGGAACAATACTGCTGCAATCGCCTCATAGGCTTTCTCGCGCGATGCAATCATTTGATCTTTCACTCGGAGGCCCGGCGTTGACGGTCTTGGCAGGGTCCGAATACTGCGTCAGAGGGTAGAGAGGCGGCGCCGATCGCCAGGGCGCCACTGGGATTGGTGACGTAGATGCGATCGACGCACAATGCACTTCATTCGGCTACGGACCTGCTGCCCCATCGTCGGGAGAGGCTATCAATTCCAGTCGTTGAAGACTAGCTTGAATCTTCTCGCGCTCGAGCAGCGTGGCGCGTCTTCCTTTATCAATGAGTTCGCTGTTGATGGTCTCAAGCTCAACGACGATCGGGAAAATCCTCTCTTCCCAAATCTCCCCTCCCACCACATGCCCGACCGCCTCTACCCGACGAACGAGGGCATTAAGGCTGATCAGCTCGTTTCGATAGTCGGCTACCACTTGCCGGACGAGAGAAAGCTGACGTTCAAGAAATTCGTTCATATGTGGATCATCCGTTAGCGTGTTATGACTGTGATTACCCGGCCACTGTCGTTGTCAGTAATAACGACCAAGCGACCATCATTGCTCGTGTGCGCGGTACGCGAATCGGGGTACGTTGCGTCAGGCTGTGCCCGTCCGTTCTGAATCGCATCTTCAACCGGAGCTGGCGTCACACCTCGTCCTTGCATTTGATCCAGCGCGTGACCGCTATATTCCCGGCCCCCGATAGCGGCCGGTGCATTTGTGCCCCTGGGGACGTCCATTGGCGCTCCACGTTGCCCGCTCGGAGTGCTTGGGTCCTTTTCACCGCTCGTCGCTTGAGCGACTATATGGAAAATTTCGAAAATCCCCTGCACACTGGGTGGCAGGACGATTCCGTCTAGGACACCAAGCGAAGGCAACGAAGTCCCGGACCCGTACGTATCGGACTGCGCGTTGTAGCCTCCATTTGAGCCTCCGACGTTCCCACCGTCGACCGCTGCACCAGCAGCAAAACCACCGCCAGCGATCGCGCCGGCATTCGGCAGCAGGAACTGGAAGAACACATCCTGCGTGCCTGCGGTACCGTCAGAAGGAGCCCGGTCGTAGCTCTGGCTGTAGGCGTTTTCAATTCGGTCGTAAAACTGCTGCAAGTATTCCAAGGCCGAGCGCTGTTCATCCGTCAATTGCGGGCTTTTCAAGGCGGCATCGAACTGGCTGTTCACAAGCGCTTGCCGAGCTGCTGGAGTCATCGTTGCCGTGTCGGGAGCAGAGGAAGACGCCAAGAGGCTGTTCAACAGGTCTATTACTTTGGTGCCCCATTGCGAGCTCATCTGAATCGCAATCCCAGAGGCGGTAGATGTAATCTGCACTTGCGCCTGCACATCGCGCATCAGCGCATCGACGTTGCTATTCGCGCGGGCCAGGGAATTGGGGCCGTCTCCGGTGCGAATCGTCGTCGTACCCGCGATGCCCGAGATACCCGAGGTGGTCACGCTGGACTGCGTACCACTGGCGCTGCCGTACCCCACGCTGCCGCCAACGCCGGTCCCGGCCGCCCCGCCGGCTGCGCCGAACGCAGCGCCGTTGTAGGTCAGTCCGAGACTGCCGCCACTGGCGCTGCCGGCATCGACGTTGATCACGTCTGACATCGTCAAGCTGCCGGTCTTGAACGAGTTCAGGTTGCTGTCCATGGCCGCGTCCGTGCTCGCAATCGCGCCGCCCGTCAGGTTGGTATTGCCCTTGACGTTGACGTCGAAGCCGCCGTCGCCCGCCTGGATGCCGGACTGCTCGGTGACGCTCGCATAGGTGCCGTTGCCGCGCGAGCTTCCACCGCCGACGCTTCCAACGACAGGGGCGCCATAGCAAAGGTACACACAAACGCTCGCATCGAAGCCCGACGAACTCTGATTGCTCCTGTTCGTGCTCGTGTCCTGCAAGCTCGTGATGTCGAGATTGCCGCCGACGTTGACCGTCACCTGCTCGCCCGAAACGACGGCACCCTTCAGGATTGTGTCGCCCCCGCTGTTGATGGTCACGCGGTTATCGGCATCGATATAGGTGTTCACCTGATTCACGTCCGTGCCGCTGCCGCTGCCCCTGGCTTGACTCAGGCTCCCTTCGAAGACCAGGCCGTTCTGTGCGCCGTAGCTCAATCCGACGCCCGCGCTCTGTCCGCTGCTCCTGTCGCTGGACGCCCGGTTGATCGTCTCCTGCGCGGACTGCAAGGTGACGGCGTTGTCCGCGCTGAGCGTGACGTTCTTGCCGTCGATGCTGGCGGCCGTCGCGGTGATGTTGCTGTCGCTACCGCCACCCGTCGCCGTAATGGTCACGTTGCCGGCCCCGGAGATTGTGGAGCCGATGGGGGTGCGAGATGTCCCGAGACTCAGGGAATCGCTTTGAGCGTGGCTCAGGTCCACGCTGACCTTGGCTCCCCCAAAATCACCGCTCGCGACCTGCTGGGCGGCCCCATAGGCTTGAACACCGGCCGTCGCCGCGCCAAGCGCCTGCGCCCGGCTGTCGTTGGTCTCGCCCATCGCAGTGGCCGTGTTGTTGATGCCCTTCAAGGTGTCGTAAAGCGGCACGGTCACGCTACCGCCCACGGCCACCTGATTGGCCTGGGAATGCTGTGCGCGGGCCGCGGTGTCGTAGGCCTCGTTGATCACGACATTGCGCGCTTCGATGTCGATGTTGCCCGCCGTGCCGTCCGCGCCGGCGCCCAGTGCCAGCACATCGCTGGCGGTCTGGGTGTATGTGCCGCCCGCACTCAACGAAACGTTGCCATTCAGGCTCGCGACCTTGCTGCCGACTTGGTTGGTTTCGATTTCAGCGCCCTGATTCGCCGAGGTGGTGTGGCCGATGCTGGGGTTGAACATCGTTCCCACATTGCCGGAGGCGTGATAGGAATTGGTGGCGCGGCTGTCGGAGGTCGCCTCGGCGCTCTGGATGGTCAGATCGCCAGCGGCATGAATGCCGATGTCGTTGTCCGCCACCACGGTCGAGCCGGTGACAGTCGTGTTCCGTCCGCTTTGAATGGTGACCGAGCCACCCGAGAGCAAGCTGCCGTTGACGATGGTGCTGACGTTGTCCGCACCCTGTGCGCCGTTGCGATTCGTCAGCAGCGTGGCGGCGACAGGGTCCGGGGCCCCGCCCAAGGTGCCGAGAGCGCCCGGAGCCCCGAACACCTTGGCGATTCCGGTGGGCGAGCGCTGCTCGCTGACAGCCATCGAAGTCGTGCTGGTGCTCTGATCCGAGACGATGTTGACATCGCGCTTGGCGCTGATGTTGAGCTGATCCTGGGCGGCCACGTAGCTGCCCGAGATCGTGGCATCGTTGCCTGCGTCGATCGTGACGTTCTTGCCGATGAAGCTGCTGCCCATGGCGTTGTCGGTGTGCGATTCAGCTTGCACGCCGTGGGCGGTCTTGCTGAGGAGTGATTTGTCGGTCCATTGCGACGCATAGCTCAAGTCTGAGGTCGCCCGGCCGGCCTCGATCAAAACGTCGTTGTCGGCCTTGACGATCAGATCGCCCGCCGCGCTCACCGAGGCCTGCTTCGCCGTCACATTGTGACCGGCATCAAGAATGACATCGCCTCCGGCGGCGATGACCGAACCGACCTCGTGCGATTCGGATTGCGCGACCGCGGTGGTCCGCGAGCCACTGCTAACGACAGCAGCCGATGATCTGGATTCGGTGACCGTGCCGAGATTGATGTCACGGCCCGCGTTGACGAGGGTCCGACTGCCGTCGCCGGTGTTCGCCAGGATGCCGCCAATCACGTTGACGTCGTTGCCTGCACTCGCCACCAGCGTGCCCCCGGGATTGGTCACGTAAAGACCTGCGACGCGATCTATGACGGTGGAGCTGGTCAGGGCACTCGTCGCAGAGCTGGTCGTGGTGCGCACATTGATGTCGTTGCCCGCCTTCAGGCTCAGAGCATCTCGCGCATCGACCGTCCCGCCAATGACATTGATGTCATTGCGCGCGTCCAGCGCCACATTGCCCCCCGAGATGCGCCCGCCCAGGTTGTCGATGTTGTCCGCGTTGATGGACACGAGCGAGCGGCCGGCCACGGTGCCGCTGTTGGTGAAGTCGCCTTCACCCGCCTTGTTCTTGATGCTCAGGCGATCAGCCGCCAGCAGCGCGCCGGAGCCGTCGATGTCACCGGGCTGCACGCGCACATACACCTGCGGCACGAGCACCTGCTGGGTGCTGCCATCGGGCAGGGTCACGGTCTGCTCGACGAGCCAGACGATGTCGCTCGTGAGCTGGGCCATCTGCGCGGCAGTCAGGGCGATGCCGGGGGTCAGTTGGTACTGCTTGGCGAAGGTCACGCCCGCGTTCATGAGCGCGGTGTACTCGTCCTGGTCGCTGGTGTAGCCGTCCAGGTAGCGGTAGCCGGTGAGCTGGGCGATCTGCTCGCGAATGAGTTGCTGCTCATAGAAGCCATCGCCCAGGCGCTTTTGCACGGTGTCGGGATTGAAGCCCAGGGCGTTGAGCAGGTAGTCGCTGCTGAGCCATTGGCGATAGTCGGCAAAGCGCGGATCGGTCTCGATCAGGTAATGGGCGGTCGCGCCCGGCTGGGTGCGAAACAGGCTGGCTGTGGGCAAGCGGGTCTCGGGTGTGCTGGTGCGAACGACCATCGGGATGCTGCGCGAGCTGGCCGACTGGCCCGACGGCCCCGTGCGTTCGCGCAAATCTGGGGTAGCGCGCTACAGAAAGCTCACATTCATAGTGAACTTCCAATAAGTCCTTGGGTGTGCCCGAATCTACAGATCTGCTGCCGCGAGTTCCTTGCGAATCCGCACGTCTTCAACGTTGCCATCAGGCCAGACCCACCGCTTCCAGTTAGTGATCAGCCAATCTTTGGATATTCCCGTCCCATCTAAAACCGCGTCGGGTGGAAATTCAACGTAAGGATTGATTCCAGCACAGTAGCCCGTAATTGTCATGAGAGCGACCGAAGCTAGTCGGCGTCCACCATCCGGCAGCCCACAAACCATCATGACTACTTCAGACTCAAAAGGTGAGTGAGAAGGAAACTTCAATAGATAGCCTCGGTGTAGTGCAGGATTCTCGCTGTCCACCAGCTTTTCCCAGTCCATCATTTCACCCTCAAGTCGTGACCGCCGGATGCATCGGCAATTTACAGTCCGACCGCCGCGAGTTCCTTGCGAATCTGCACGTCATTAACGTTGCCGTCAGGCCAGACCCATTTGTTCCAGTTGTCGATCAACCATGTTGTGGACACGAAATGTCCGTTCGCCGACGCCTCTGAAGGTAGAACCTGAAAACAGTTGATGCCGGCCTTGTGCCCCGTGATGGTCAAACACCTTTCGGAAGAACTCTCCGGCCCCTGGCAGATCATCATTAAAACTTCCGCTTCAAACGGGTAGGCAGCCGGGAACTTTAACAACATGCCTCTGCTGATAAAGGGTTTCTCGTATGCAATTAGTTTTTGCCAATTTTTCATTTCATTCTCAGATCGTGACTGCCGGGTATTACGGCCCTTGTAGATCATGAGGTGGGGTCCGGCATCAACAGCACGCCATTGGTGCTGCTGATGTGCGTTCCCTTGATCGTGATGTCGTTCTCGGCCCGAGATGCGCCCGCCGAGGTGGTGATGCGGTCCCGCCGTGCGCGGAAGCCGAGCCCTTCACGCCCAATGCCATCCCGATCATCGTTGCGGTGCCGTTTCCGCCCGCAACATCCCGGCTCGTCACGCCATGCCGGCAGCATCTATCAGCGCAGCCTCTTCACCGCCGCACGGGGAAAAGGCGGACGCCTTGGAAATGTCACGCGCCGAAGGTCAACTTTCCAATCAAAATTGCACTCTAACGGTGTACTCAGGCCCTAGCTCATTTCTTAGTAGTTCCACCAATCTAGTTCCTTTTTCTCTAAACTCAAATTCTTCACGCTCACTTTTAAATCCAGAGTTCTTCGGATTATCCGCGTCAAGGGTTCGATCATATTCTTCAGCCCAGCGTAGAAGTTCTTCTTGAATATCTTGAGATATTGGAAGACTGGATGGATCTATATTTCCGACCTCCGAAAGATCTGCCCTCCAAAGAGGAGAGCAAAAATAATCTGCCATAAGCTTTATAGTTTTCATTTCTACTTTCCCGCTGGATTTGCGCCAACAATAAATCCGTTTTTGCCCACGGTTATCGCAATTCTTTGAGTTTGTCCATTAATGGTGGTCTCGTATATTGGCCTTCCAAGCCCGACTCCCTGGTAGCTTACGATCTTCCCATCGCTCAAAGAGATTCGGAATAGCGAGTTTCGGCTATAGGATTCTTCACGACTCGCCGGAGTGCTGCCACGTCGAACCTCCTGGACATGCTTCCGTCAAGAACCAGAGGCCGCCGTTCATATCGATGTCATTCGATGGGAATGAGCTTCTGAATTTTGCAACTTGCTCCTCAATCGTCCCACCCATAGGTTGATGAGTTTTCATATGGATCAGTTTGATTCGCCCCTCTTCGAGCAGTCGCTTCACAACCCACAGAAATGCATCGCGGCGATCACCAAAAGAAGAATAGTCGTGCCTCAACCTTCGGGTCCCATTTGGATGCTCGAAGAAATCCCATATGGCGTCGAGTTCCATGTCTTCGCAACCATCGGCGATGAATCTGAGTTGGTCGTTTGTCAACATAGCGTCTCACTTGAACTTAATTTCGACTCGATCGCGAGGGGCGACTGCCGAGACCTGGGGATTGTCTTTGACGTCGACGGTCCATCGAGCGTTACGGCCAGAGGCACCGATCTGGGAGTTCGACACCGTTCGCAGGTTAATCGTGGTTCCGTCCCTCGTGGTCACCGACCACACATTGGGCGGATCGCCCGCTACCGGCACAAGCGGGGCGCCTCCCGTGAGATCGTTCACATAGGCCTTCGCTTGCGCTTCCAACTGCGCATCCGAGACACTAGTCGTATTGAAGACCTTCGTCGTTCCGGCTTTGTTGCTTTCTGCCGTCGCCGTATACGCTTTCCCCCCAAGTGAAATCTCTTCGATCGCGACCTGTTTGCTGAACAGCGCGGCCAGTTCGCTGACGCGAGCCTGAACCCCCAGATAGGACATGGCCGGGACAGAAGCGTCCGCCGCCGCTGTTGCTGCCGCGTTGGCAGCGCCAAGGCCCTGCGCTACGTCTAACGCGCCGGTCCCCACCTTCACTGCCACATTCGCCAGGGCCACCCCGCCCTTAGCCACGGCATCGGCACCCGTAAGTACGGCGCCCACCTGCCAAATCAGGTTGCCCAGGTCTTGCCCCAACTGCACTGCATTTTGATCGCCCCCGTCGGTCAGGGCGATCGCCATGCGGTCGAGCTTGGCATCCAGCTCTGCAAATGTCTTGTCACCCAATTGCTCCCGCAATTCCGGACTGTTGATGATCTGCCTGAGACCGTTCAGGCCCTCGATCGGATGAGCTAGGAACTCACCCAAAGCCTGGATGTCACTGAGTCCCGCATCCGCCAAGCCCAGGCCGATCCCCGAAGCGGTCAGCACATCTTGCTTCACGCCGATGGCGGCCCACTTGGCCGCGGTCTGAAGCGCCTCCAACGGCGTTTTTGCTGCGGCGAGCTCTTGCTTTGCCTGTGCTACCTGCTTGGTCGCCAGCCAGTTGTTGGCGGCTGAATTGGCACCGGCTTGGCTCGCCTGGTTGATCTCGGCCGCATCCAGTCCTGCAACCGCTCCTGCAATGCCGCTGACCATGGCGGCGAACTGAACGGTGTCGCCTTGCTGGTTCAGGGCGCTCGGGTCGTACAGGCCGGCTGCAAGCTCGCCAATGGCCGCACCCAACGCACTCGCACCGCAACTTCCGTCCGTGCGAGCGGCACCGACTGCACAGCCCGCGATGGCATGCGCGAGCGCATTGGCGATGCTGCCCGGTTCTATGTTGCGGCCGATCGCGAACGCCCCCTGCGCCGCGACGGTGTCCAGAAACGCACCCTTCAGGCCTTCCGCGAGGTTCCGCTCGAAGCTCCCGCCGTTGATCGCCGTGCCGATCACCGCCTTTGCCGCTCCCGCTGCCAAGTTCTGCCCCAGTTGGTCGATGAAGGGCTGGGCACCGCCGCGCACCGTCGGCAAGCCCGTGGGGTTCAGGTTCAACCCACCCAGCACACCGCCCGTGGCGATCGCCGTCAGCAGGTTCTTCACGTTCGAACTCGAACCAAGCTCGTCCAGTGCCTTGCCGATGTCACCCTGGTTGTTGATCAGCGCGACGCTGGCTTGACCGGCCAGAGCGCTCACGCCGGCCGTCACCGCGCCACCCACTACAGCGCCCGTAGTGCCGCCGCCAACGGCGCCGCCTGCCGCAGTCCCCGCGCCGTTGGCCGCCCCCCAGGAGAAGTAGCTGACCACCACCGTCACGATGGCAGCGCCTTCGGGCGTCAGCCCTTGCTGGCTGTAGTTCCAGTCCTTGTGCGCCTCCTCGACCTTCGCCCAGTCGACCTTGCCGCTGAGATTCGGATCGTTCTGAAGCTGCTCTATCCAGCCCATGCCGGGCAGCTGGGCGAGCTGCTCGATGCTGTCCCGCGCGCCCACGCCGGCCTGCACATGGTTGGCGCTCACGGCCAGACTGCCCGCGTTGAACTGGTTGTAGTTCGTGGTCTGGTCGGTGGTCCCCTTGTCCTTGGCCTTCTGGTACATGAGGTCCCGGCCCTGGCTGGTCTCCTGGGTGCCGTGTTCGGTGGCCTGCGTGCCCAGGACCAGGGTGTCGGCCTTCAGAGAGAGCTCGCCAGGCGTGCTCACCGTGGTGCCAGCCATCGCGAGCGTGTCGTCGGCCGTGATGTTCACGTTGGCGCCGTTGAGCGTGGTGCGCGCCAGCGAGGTGTCCGAGATCCCTGCCTCTTGCGCCATCTTGGCATTGAAGCCCGTGCTCGGGTCGCGGTACCAAGTCTCGCTGCCCAGGTTCAGGTCATTGCTCTTGTGGGCGATCGCGAGCGACTGGCCATCGACTGCCGCGTGGATGTCGACGTTGCCCCCGTGGATGGTGATGTCCTTGGCGGCATCGACCTGCACGCCCTGCAGCGTGACGGTGCCTCCTCCTTGAAGCAAGACACCGCCCTGGCTGCTCTGGATGGTGCTGGCCGATGCGGTGTTGCTGGAGACCTCGATGCCGGTGCCGGATCCTTTTTTGACCGGGCCGACGATGGGCAGGCTTCCGCCGCCGAAGCCGATGCCCCGGGTCTGGGTGTCGGTCTCCAGACTGGCGCTGGAGGTATTGCGGCCCTCGTAGACCGTGAGGTTGCGTCCGGCGTCCACCAGCACGCCATTGGTGCCGCTGATGTGCGACCCCTCGATCGTGATGTCGTTGTTGGCCGTCATCGCCACCGTGCCGCCCGAGAAGCTGCTGCCCACGCTGGTGGTGCTTTCCGCGCTGCTGTTCGTGGTCGTGGTCGATTTCTTGAAGGTCCCCTTGGTCGTCGTCTGCTTGCCCTGGATGTCCAGTTGCGTGGTCTGCCCGGCGCCGATGTTGATGTCGCGGTCCGCATGCACCAGGAGCAGGCCGTCGCCGCTGGAGACGGTGGCTTGGCGGGCGTTGATGTCGTTGCCCGCGCTGAGGACCGTCGTGCCATGGGTCGTGATCGTGGTTCCGGTCTCGCGGCTGGTGGCCGAGCCCACGTAGTCCTTGGGGCCGGTGACCGCGAGGTGTGATCGGCTCTCGGTGACCGTCCCCAGATTGATGTCCCGCTTTGCCGTGATCGAGGTCGAGCCACCCCCCTGGTTCTCGATGATGGCGCCCACGAGGTTCACGTCGCGCCCGGCGCTGGCGACCAGTGTTCCGCCTGGATTGGTCACATAAAGACCCGCGACGCGATCTATGACGGTGGAACTCGTCAGGGCACCCGTGGCGGAGCTGGTCGTGGTGCGCACGTTGATGTCGTTGCCCGCCTTCAGGCTCAGAGCATCGCGCGCATCCACCGTCCCGCCAATGACATTGATGTCATTGCGCGCGTCCAGCGCCACATTGCCCCCCGAGATGCGCCCGCCCAGGTTGTCGATGTTGTCCGCCGTGATCGACACGAGCGAGCGCCCGGCCACGGTGCCGCTGTTGGTGAAGTCGCCTTCACCCGCCTTGTTCTTGATGTTCAGGCGATCGGCCGACAGCAGCGCACCGGAGCCGTCGATGTCCCCGGGCTGCACGCGCACATACACCTGGGGCACGAGCACCTGCTGGGTGCTGCCATCGGCAAGGGTCACGGTCTGCTCGACGAGCCAGACGATGTCGCTCGTGAGCTGGGCCATCTGCGCGGCAGTCAGGGCGATGCCGGGGGTCAATCCATACTGCTTGGCGAAGGTCACGCCCGC
>NZ_JBFTNI010000021.1:0-25031 GCF_056397405.1 Variovorax sp. 05N34 | reverse complement strand
GCCAAGACAGTGATCGTGAACAAGCGCAGCATGGCCGCGGGCTATGCAGGCCTGGACAACGAGTTGTTCTACATGGACAAGACCATGATGGTGTTCGGCGACGCCAAGAAGGTGGTCGAGGACATGGCCAAGGCGATCGAGTAGAGAGCCGCTGCAGACGTTCGGCGATCATCGCCCCGCCGGCACAACGCGAGACCGTGGCGACACGGTCTCGCCGCGTTTTTTCCAAACCAAGAATTTCGCTTGAGGAGACTCACTGTGACTGATCGTCCCTGGCTCGGAAGCTACCCGCAAGGCGTGCCTGCCGACATCGATGCCTCTGGCTACCGATCGCTCGTTGCGCTGATGGAGGAGAGCTTCACCAAGTTCGCCGACCGCACCGCCTACAGYTTCATGGGCAAGGACGTGAGCTACGCCGACATCGACCGCCAAAGCCGCGCTTTTGCCGGTTACCTGCAGAGCCTCGGCCTCGCCAAGGGCGACCGCGTGGCCGTCATGATGCCCAATTGCCCGCAGTATCCGATCGCCGTGGCGGGGCTGCTGCGCGCGGGACTGATCCTGGTCAACGTCAACCCGCTCTACACGCCCCGCGAACTGGAGCATCAACTCAAGGACTCCGGCTCGAAGGCCATCGTGCTGATGGAGAACTTTGGCACGACGCTGCAGCAGTGCCTGGCGAACACGCCGATCAAGCACATCGTGCTGGCGTCGATGGGCGACCGCCTCGGTTTTCTCAAGGGCGCGATCGTCAACTACGTCGTGCGCAGCGTCAAGAAAATGGTCCCGGCGTTCAGCCTGCCGGGCGCGGTGCGCTTCAACGACGCGCTCGAAAAGGGCGCGACGCGCACGGTGCAGCCCTCGGCCATCGGGCCGGACGACGTCGCGGTGCTGCAATACACGGGCGGCACCACGGGCGTCTCGAAAGGCGCGGTGCTGTTGCATCGCAACGTCATCGCCAACGTGATCCAGTCCGAAGCATGGAACGATCCCGTGATGCAGAAGGTGCCGGCCCACGAGCAGCCGACCAGCGTTTGCGCATTGCCGCTCTATCACATCTTCGCTTTCACGGTGAACATGATGCTGAGCATGCGAACGGGCGGAAAGCTGATCCTGATTCCGAATCCGCGCGACCTCGCAGGCGTGCTGAAAGAGCTCTCCAAGCACACCTTCCATAGCTTTCCGGCGGTTAACACGCTGTTCAACGGACTGGCGAACCACCCCGACTTCAACACCGTCAACTGGAAGAACCTGAAGGTCTCGGTCGGAGGCGGCATGGCTGTTCAGGGTGCCGTGGCCAAGCTGTGGCTCGAGAAGACCGGTTGCCCGATCTGCGAGGGCTACGGCCTTTCCGAAACGTCGCCATCGGTCACCTGCAACCCGACGACGAGCACCACCTACACCGGCACCATCGGCGTGCCGCTGCCGAGCACCTACGTCAAATTGATCGACGACGACGGCAACGACGTGCCGCTGGGCAGCGCGGGTGAAGTCGCGGTCAAGGGACCGCAGGTGATGGCCGGCTATTGGCAGCGGCCGGACGAAACCGCGAAGGTCATGACCCCCGACGGCTATTTCAAGACCGGCGATATCGGTGTGGCCGATGAGCGCGGCTACTTCAAGATTGTCGATCGCAAGAAGGACATGATCCTGGTGTCGGGCTTCAACGTCTACCCGAACGAGATCGAGGACGTGGTGGCGCAAATTCCGGGTGTGCTCGAATGCGCGGCGGTGGGCATTGCCGACGAGAAGACCGGCGAGGCCGTCAAGCTCGTCATCGTCAAGAAGGACCCGAATCTGACCGAGGCGGCGGTGCGCGAGTTCTGCCGCGCCAACCTGACCGGCTACAAGCAGCCGCGCGTCATCGAATTCCGCACCGATCTGCCGAAGACTCCGGTGGGCAAGATCCTTCGCCGCGAGTTGCGCGACGTCAAGAAGTAACAGTAAGGCAGTAAGGGTTCCGCCGGGGACGCGAGCCGGCATCGCTCTTGCATATTGGGGATGAATGTTCCGATTCATCCTCACCCGGGCGAGCCTGCTGGTGCCGACCTTCATCGGCATGACCCTGCTCGCCTTTTTCCTGATCCGGCTGGTGCCGGGCGACCCGATCGAGACGCTGGCGGGAGAGCGCGGCATCGATCCCGCTCGGCACGCCGTGCTGCTCAAGGAATACGGGCTCGACAAGCCGCTTTTCACGCAGTACGGCATCTACATCGGCCGTGTGCTTCACGGCGACCTGGGCAAGTCGATCATCACGCAGGAGCCGGTGATGAACGAGTTCCTGGCGCTGTTCCCTGCCACGGTCGAGCTTGCGCTTTGCGCGATGCTTTTCGCGCTGCTGCTCGGCATTCCGGCAGGCATCGTCGCGGCGGTCAAGCGGAACTCGCTGTTCGACCATGGCGTGATGGCGACCTCGCTCACCGGCTATTCGATGCCCATCTTCTGGTGGGGTCTGCTGCTGATCCTGTTCTTTTCGGTGCAGCTCGGTTGGACGCCGGTGTCGGGCCGAATCGCCGTGCAGTACTACATCGAACCGGTCACTGGCTTCTTGCTGATCGATTCCCTGCTTTCCGATGACAAGGGCGCTTTCTGGTCCGCGGTGCAGCACCTGATCCTGCCGGCGATCGTGCTCGGAACCAACCCGCTTGCCGTGATTGCCCGCATGACGCGCTCGGCCATGCTCGAAGTGCTGGGCGAGGACTACATCCGCACGGCGCGCGCCAAGGGGCTCGCGCCATTGCGCGTGGTCGGAGTGCATGCGCTGCGCAATGCGCTGATCCCGGTGGTCACGGTGATCGGCCTTCAGGTCGGCGTGCTGTTCACCGGCGCCATCCTGACCGAGACGATCTTCTCGTGGCCAGGCGTCGGCAAGTGGCTGATCGAAGCCATCGGGCGGCGCGACTATCCGGTGCTGCAAGGCGGCATGCTGCTGCTCGGCGTGATCGTGATGCTGGTCAACGTGCTGGTCGATCTGGCCTACGGTTTCATCAATCCCCGCATCCGGCAATCACGATGAGCGCGGTTCCTGTTCCCGTCGAAAAGACCAGCGCCCCACCGGGTCCATGGCGCGAGTTCTGGGGATCGTTCTCGGCCAACCGTGGTGCGGTGATCGGGCTCGGCGTGATCGCCCTGCTGCTGCTGGTGGCGCTGCTCGCGCCATGGATTGCGCCGCATGCGCCCAACCAGACCGACAGCACGGCCTTCCTGCGGCCGCCGGCGTGGCAGGAGGGCGGCTCGGTGACGCACCTGCTAGGCACCGATGCCATCGGCCGCGACATCCTTTCCAGGCTCATGTTCGGCGCGCGCCTTTCGCTGTCGATCGGCGTTGCCGTGGTGGCGATCTCCGTCGCTGTCGGCATCGGCTTGGGCCTTGTCGCCGGCTTCTTCCGCGGTGTGCTCGAGATCGCCATCATGCGGTTCATGGACGTGATCCTCACCCTGCCGAGCCTGCTGCTCGCGATCGTGATCGTCGCCATCCTCGGCCCCGGCTTGATCAACGCCATGATCGCCGTCGCCATCGTCGTGCTGCCTCATTACGTGCGCATCACGCGGGCTGCCGTCATCTCCGAGATATCGCGCGACTACGTGACTGCCGCGCGCGTGAGCGGCGCCGGCACGTTGCGGCTGATGTTCCGCGAGGTGTTGCCGAACTGCGCCGCGCCGCTGATCGTGCAGGCATCGCTCGGCGTGTCGACCGCCATCCTCGATGCGGCGGCGCTGGGCTTTCTCGGCCTCGGCGCGCAGCCACCCTCGCCCGAATGGGGAACGATGCTGGCCGACGCGCGTGAATTCGTGCTGCGCGCGTGGTGGGTCGTGACCTTTCCGGGTCTCGCCATCCTTGCGGCGGTGCTTGCTTTCAACCTCCTTGGCGACGGCTTGCGCGACGCCCTCGACCCCAAACTGAAGCGCTAGGAATGAAGCTCGCCCCCAGCCTCGCCCACTTTGTGTGGCTCGGACACCCCCGGCCGGGGGCAACCCCGGCGGCCCGGCAAAGCCGGCTCCGCGGGGTTTCCCGATTTGACCGCGGCAGTTTGCCGATGAGGGGCGCTGATGCCGCTGCTTGATATTCGCGACTTGCATGTCGAGTTCCCCACTCAAGGTGGCACGCTGCACGCCGTCGATGGCGTGAGCCTGCGCCTCGAACAGGGGGAAGTGCTTGGGATCGTCGGCGAATCGGGCTCGGGCAAGAGCGTCACGATGATGGCGCTGATGGGCCTCATCACCTGGCCGGGTCGCGTGCGTGCGGAGCACCTGCGCTTTGCAGATCACGATCTGCTGGGCATCTCCGACAAAGAGCGGCGCAAGCTGGTCGGCAAGGATGTCGCGATGATCTTCCAGGAACCGACGACCAGCCTCAACCCCTGTTTCACTGTCGGCTGGCAACTGATGGAGACCTTGCGCTTGCACCTGAACATGGATAGGCGCGAAGCGAAGAGGCGGGCGATCGGTCTGCTCGAACAGGTCGGCATTCCGGCGGCGGCGTCGCGCCTGGGCAGCTATCCGCATCAGCTCTCGGGCGGCATGAACCAGCGGGTGATGATCGCGATGGCCATTGCCTGCAACCCGCGCCTGCTGATCGCCGACGAGCCGACCACCGCGCTGGACGTGACCATCCAGGCGCAGATCCTCGACCTGCTGCGCAGTCTGCAGAAGGAGCGCGGCATGGGGCTGGTGCTCATCACGCACAACATGGGCGTGGTCAGCGAGATGGCGCAGCGCGTGGTCGTGATGTATGCGGGCCAGGTGATGGAAGAGCGCGATGTGGCGGATCTCTTCCCCGCGCCACAGCATCCCTACACGGCGGCGCTGCTTGCTGCACTCCCGGAGCGGGCGACAGGCGAAGGGCGGCTCGCGACCATTGCGGGCGTGGTCCCGGGCGTGCACGACCGTCCGCAAGGCTGCCTCTTCGCACCGCGCTGCGCCTATGCCACCTCGCATTGCCGTGCGGAGCGGCCGGCGTTGCGCGAGTGGCTGGGCGGCCGTGTGCGTTGCCACTATCCCCTTGGCGATCCGGACCGGGACGCGGCGCGTGCGCGAGATGGCGCACAGGTCGTGGAGTTCGTCCGATGAACGACGTCGTGGTCGAAGCGCAAGGCCTGCAGCGCGTCTATGCCGTGCGGCGCGGGCTGTTTCATGCGCCTGCGCATCTGCAGGCGGTGGGCAACATTTCGTTCAGGCTCGAAAAAGGTCGAACCCTCGCTGTCGTGGGTGAATCGGGCTGCGGCAAGTCGACGCTCGCGCGCATGGTCGCATTGATCGAAAAGCCGACCGCCGGCTCGCTGACGCTGGTCGGCACGGACGCCGTCAACCCGCCTGCCAGCCGCAAGCGCGAACTGCGGCAGGCTGTGCAGCTCGTGTTCCAGAACCCTTATGGATCGCTCAATCCCCGCAAGAAGATCTCGGCGGTTCTCGAAGACCCGCTCGCCATCAACACGACGCTCGGCAGGGCGCAGCGGGCAGCCAAGGCCCGGGAGATGCTCGCCCGCGTCGGGCTGCGTCCCGAATACGCGAACCGCTACCCGCACATGTTCTCGGGCGGCCAGCGCCAGCGCATCGCCATCGCGCGTGCGCTGATGCTCGATCCGCGATTGCTCGTTGCTGACGAGCCTGTTTCCGCGCTCGACGTTTCGATCCAGGCGCAGGTGCTGAATCTGCTGGCGGACCTGCAGGCGGAACTGGGCCTGTCGTATCTCTTCATCTCCCATGACCTCGGCGTGGTGCGTCACATCGCGCATGACGTGCTGGTGATGTACCTCGGCCACGCCGTTGAGCAGGGCCCGAAGGGGCGCATCTTCGCGCGGCCGCTGCATCCCTATACGCAGGCGTTGCTTGCGTCCACGCCGGGGCTCGCCACACAGCGCATCGTGCTCAAAGGCGAGCTGCCGTCGCCGCTGGCGCCGCCGCCGGGATGCGTCTTCAACACGCGATGCGCGCACGCCACCGAGCGCTGTCGCATCGAGCGGCCGTTGCTGCGGCAGCTCGACGGTCGCGCGGTCGCCTGTCACTACGCAGAGAAGTTTCTGGATGGCGCGGCAGAGGGCCGTGTCGATCATTCCCCGCTCGCGTTCGCGCGGCCACAAACCTGAAGGAGTCGAGTTCATGTCCCCCACTTCCAAACTCTCGCGCCGCCTTCGCGCGGCTGCGCTGCTTGCTCCGGCGGCGCTGGCGCTGGCCTGCGGCGCTGCGTCGGCAAAGACGCTGGTTTTTTGCTCCGAAGGCAGCCCCGAGAACTTCTATGCGGCGGTGAACACGACCGGCACGTCCTTCGACGCCACCACGCAGGTCTACAACAATCTCGTCGAGTTCGAGCGCGGCACGACCAAAGTGGTCCCCGGTCTCGCCGAAAGCTGGACGATCTCGCCGGATGGCCTCGAATACACCTTCAAGCTGCGCAAGGGCGTGAAGTGGCACAACACGTCGAAGAGCTTCAAGCCGACGCGCGACTTCAATGCCGACGACGTCATCTTCATGATCGAGCGCCAGTGGAAGGAGGACGACCCGTTCTACAAGGTCACCAGCACGAACCACTCCTACTTCAACGACATGGGCATGCCCAAGTTGCTGAAGTCGGTCGATCGCGTCGACGACTACACCGTGAAGTTCGTGCTCAACAAGCCCGAAGCGCCTTTCCTGGCCAACCTGGCGATGCCCTATGCCGGCATCCAGTCGAAGGAATACGCGATCGCCATGCTGAAGGCGGGCACGCCGGAGAAGATCGACCAGGACCCGATCGGAACGGGCCCGTTCTACCTCGTGCAGTACCAGAAGGACGCGATCATCCGATTCAAGGCCTTTCCGCAATACTGGGCCGGCAAGGCGAAGATCGATGACCTGATCTTCGCGATCACGCCCGACGCCTCGGTGCGCTGGGCCAAGCTGCAAAAGGGCGAATGCCACGTCATGCCCTACCCCAATCCGGCGGATCTCGACACGATCCGCAAGGATCCCAACGTGCAGGTGCTGGAGCAGGCAGGCCTCAACATCGGATACCTTGCCTACAACACGCAGAAGAAGCCTTTCGACGATGTGCGCGTGCGCAAGGCGCTCAACATGGCGATCAACAAGAAGGCGATCATCGACGGCGTCTATCTCACGACGGGCGTTGCAGCCAAGAACCCGATCCCGCCAACGATGTGGTCGTATAACGATGCGATCAAGGACGACCCGTACGATCCCGAAGCCGCCAAGAAGCTGCTGGCGCAGGCCGGCTACCCGGACGGCTTCGCCACCGATCTGTGGGCGATGCCTGTGCAGCGGCCCTACAACCCGAATGCCAAGCGCATTGCCGAACTGATGCAGGCCGATCTCGCGAAGGTTGGCGTCAAGGCCGAGATCAAGTCCTTCGAATGGGGTGAATACCGCAAGCGCATGCAGGCCGGCGAACATCAGATGGGCATGCTCGGATGGACGGGCGACAACGGGGACCCGGACAACTTCCTCTATTCATTGCTGGGCTGCGCTTCCGCGCAATCGAATGGCAGCAACGTCGCCAAGTTCTGCTATCAGCCCTATGAAGACTTGGTCGTGAAGGCCAAGAATGTGCCGAAGCAATCCGAGCGTGAGGCGCTCTACAAGCAGGCGCAGGTGATCTTCAAGGAGCAGGCGCCATGGTTCACCATCGCCCATGCCGTGCAGCTCAAGCCCGTGCGCAAGGAAGTCGTCGACTTCAAGCTCAGCCCCTTCGGCCGCCACACCTTCTACGGCGTCGACATCAAACAATGACGCCATGCTAGCTGTCGTCGCGGCGATGTACGAGGAATTGGCGGCGCTGCTCGCATTGATGCCGGACGAGCAGCGCATTCCCGTCGCCGGCCGCGACTTCTGGGTGGGCCACCTTCGGGGGCAGCCCGTCGTCGCGGTGCTGTCGCGCATCGGCAAGGTCGCAGCGGCAACGACAGCGACCGTGCTGCTGGAGCGCTTCGGCGCGCAGGCGATCGTCTTCACCGGCGTCGCGGGCGGCCTCGCTCCGGGCGTGGAGGTCGGCGATGTGGTGGTTGCCACCAAGCTCCTCCAGCACGATCTCGATGCCTCCCCCATCTTTCCGAAGTACGAAGTGCCCTTGACGGGCCACGCGCGCTTCGCCGCCGACACCGTCATCAGCGATGCAATCGCCGCCGCGGCTGTCGAGGTGCTGCGCGATCCGGCGGCATTGCTGGGGCTGAAGGTGGTTGAGGACTTCGGCTTGACGGCGCCGAAAGTGCACCGCGGCCTGTTGGTGAGCGGCGACCGGTTCGTGTCGACCGCCGCCGAAAGCGACGCATTGCGCCGCGCTCTGCCCGATGCGCTCGCGGTGGAGATGGAGGGTGCGGCAGTCGCGCAGGTGTGCCACGACTTCGGCGTGCCTTTCGCGGCGGTGCGGACGATTTCAGATCGCGCTGATGACGCGGCCCACGGCGACTTCACTCGCTTCGTCTCGGCAGTGGCAAGCCGCTACAGCCTCGCGCTGGTCGATGCCTGGCTGGCCACGCTGCCAGCCGAAGGGTCTACTTGAGCCAGCCGCGCCGGCGGAAGTACCACATGGGGACCAGCGCGCTGGCGACCATCAACACGATCGCATAGGCGTAGCCGTAGCTCAGGTCGAGCTCGGGCATGAACTTGAAGTTCATGCCGTAGACGCTCGCGATCAAGGTTGGCGGCAGCAGCGCCACGCTTGCGACCGAGAAGATCTTGATGGTCTTGTTCTGGTTGATGTTGATGAAACCGACGGTCGCATCCATCAGGAAGTTGATCTTGTCGAACAGGAAGGCCGTGTGGCTGTCGAGCGATTCGATGTCGCGAAGAATCTGCCGCGCCTCTTCGAACTGCTCGGCGTTGAGCATGCGGCTGCGCATCATGAAGCTCACCGCTCGGCGCGTGTCCATCACGTTGCGGCGGATGCGGCTGTTCAAGTCTTCCTGGCGCGCGATGAGGCCGAGCACCTCGCCGGCCAATTCGTCGCTCACGTTGCCGGACAGCACCTTCTTGCCGGCGGACTCCAGCTCGTCGTAGATGTTCTCCAGCGTGTCGGCGGAGTATTCGGCGTCGGCATCGAAGAGCTTCAGCAGCACTTCCTTGGCGTCTTCGATCAGACCCGGCGCTCGGCGCGCGCGCATGCGCACCAGGCGGAACACCGGCACGTCTTCGTCGTGGATGGAAAACAGCACGCCGCGGCTGCGCAGTTCGGCGTTGTGCTGGTTGAGGATGAAGGCGACGCGGACCGAACGGGGGTTCTCGTCATCGTCGATCAGGAAGTCGCTGCGGATGTGCAGTTCGCCGTTGTCTTCTTCATAGAAGCGAGCCGACTCCTCGATGTCGTCGTCCATCGCATCTTCGGGGATGGACAAGCCGTAATACTGCTTGATCCATCGCTTCTCTTCGATGGTGGGGGATTCGAGATCGACCCAGATGGGCTGGAACTTGGACAGCTCTTCGAGAGCCTCGATCTCTTCTTGGACGAGGCGGCCGTTGGCGAGCGTGAAGATATTGAGCATGGCTCACTTCCCTGGAATGTCTGGCGGTGGAGGCGAGGGGATGGGGCGCTTTCAGTTCCCTCGTCCACGGCGCATCAGGAGGGAAGTGAAAGCTGCCGAGACGGAACGATTTCCACGTGGTTTCTCCGGTTTGCAGCGAGCCGCGATTATGTCATTCAGCCTTGTCAGGATCGTGTCGTCATCTGGATAAACATCCAGTACAGTTGCGGCGATGCACAGCGTTGCCACACCCATTTCCAAGGTATCCGCGGTGTCCATGAAGCCGGCAGAGCGTCTGGCTGCCGCGCTCGCCCAACTCAACGAGGAGCAGCGCGCGGCGGTGCAACACGGCGTCGCAGCCATCACTGGCAGCGCCCCGCCCGATGCCCGCCCCTTGCTCGTGATTGCAGGAGCGGGTTCGGGCAAGACGAGCACCCTGGCGCACCGAGTGGCGCATCTGATCGCCAGCGGCACCGACCCACAGCGCATTTTGCTGCTGACGTTTTCGCGCCGGGCCGCGCAAGAAATGACGCGCCGGGCCGGACAGGTGGTGGTGCGCGTGCTCGGGCTGGCTTCCGACGCGCCGCCAGCGCTGCCCTGGGCGGGCACCTTCCATGGCATCGGTGCGCGGCTCTTGCGCGAGTACGCAACGCAGATCGGACTCGACGAGAACTTCACCATCCATGACCGGGGCGACGCCGAAGACCTGATGGGGCTGGTGCGCAACGACATCGGACTGTCGACCACCGCGCGACGATTTCCGATGAAGGGCACCTGCCTTTCGATCTACTCGCGCACGGTCAATACCTGTGCGCCACTCTCGGAAGTGCTCAAGCAGGCGTTTCCCTGGTGTGCCGAATGGGAAGCCGAACTCAAGCGGCTCTTCGGCGCGTATGTGGAGGCCAAGCAGCAACAGCATGTGCTCGACTACGACGATCTGCTGCTTTACTGGTCCGAAATGATGGCCGAGCCCGCGCTGGCCCGTCAGGTCGGCGAGCGCTTCGATCATGTGCTGGTCGACGAATACCAGGACACGAACCTCCTTCAAGCAGCCATCTTGCGGTCGCTCAAGCCGGACGGCAAAGGCGTGACGGTGGTGGGGGACGATGCACAGTCGATCTACTCGTTTCGCGGGGCGACGGTGCGCAACATCCTTGATTTTCCGCAGCACTTCAGCCAGCCGGCGCGCATCGTCACGCTCGAGCGCAATTACCGGTCGACGCAGCCCATCCTCGATGTGTCCAATTCGGTCATCGCCGCCGCAGCCGAGAGACACGCCAAGACGCTCTGGACCGACAAGCCGTCGGCAGGGCGCCCCCAGCTCGTGCTGGTGCCCGACGAGGCCGAGCAGGCGCGGTGGGTGGCCGATCGTGTGCTTGCGCACCGGGAAGGCGGCCTGGCGCTGAAATCGCAAGCCGTGCTGTTTCGCACGTCCACGCACAGCGCCGCACTCGAACTCGAATTGGCGCGGCGCAACATTCCTTTCGTCAAATACGGCGGTCTCAAGTTTCTTGAAGCCGCGCATGTCAAGGATCTGCTCGCGGTCTTGCGATTTGCACAGAACCCGCGCGGACGCATGGCGGGTTTTCGCGTCACGCAGCTGATTCCCGGGATCGGCCCTGTCACTTCGGCGCGCCTGCTCGACGCGATGGCCGAGGCGTCCGATCCGGGAGCGGTCGTGCAGTCGTTCGTGCCGCCGGCGCCGGCAAAGGACGAATGGGCGCGTTTCGCCGCCATCTATGCAGCGCTGCGCGAGCCCGAACTCGCCTGGCCGGCCGACATGGACCTGGCGCTCGAGTGGTATTTGCCGCACCTGGAGCGGCTGCACGATGACGCAGGCCTGCGGCGAGGCGACGTGGAACAACTTGCCCGACTGGCCGCCGGCTACGCATCGCGCGAGCGCTTCCTGACCGAGCTCACGCTCGACCCGCCCGAGGCCACGAGCGACAGACCCGGACCGCCGCTGCTTGACGAGGACTATCTGATCCTGTCGACCATCCATTCGGCGAAGGGCCAGGAGTGGACATCCGTCCACGTACTCAACGTGGTCGACGGCTGCATTCCGGCCGACGTGGCGCAGGGCGCGCAGGAACTCGAAGAAGAGCGGCGATTGCTCTACGTGGCGATGACCCGCGCGCGTGATCACCTGCACCTGCTGGTGCCCCAACGCTTCTACGTCACTCAGCAGGCGGCGCGCGGCGACCGGCACCTGTACGCGGGTCGCACGCGCTTCATCACCGCGGCCGACGCGCAGCACTTCGAACGGCAGACCTGGCCGCCAGTGCCCGAGCGCGCCCCGCACGTTCCGCCGCCGGCCGCAACCATCGATCTGCTCAGCCGCATGCGGGCTGCCTGGCGCTGAAAGCCGTCACGGCCCTCTCGCCGGCGGGGTCGCCCGGTCATCCTTGACATGCCGGATCAACTCGTGAACCCAGTCCGAACGCTCGTGCTGCGGGCCTTCGCTGCTATCAGATCAATAGCGATTCCACGTCGTGAAGCATGCCCCCACAGGTCCGACTTCAAAGCCATTGCAATTCGATGACAGCATGGGCATAGTGAACCGACCTTCCCCGCATTTCTCTCTCTTCACTCCTCGTTTCGCTCACGCTTCCCTCACGTTTCGCTCCTCTCTTCTCTTCCCACTGCGCTTCCGATTTCCCCCCGGCTACGCCTCTCCAACAAAGGGGCGCGGCTATTTCACCAACCGTCAATCCAGGAGGTCATTCATGAATTTGACGATCAGCGGTCATCACCTCGACGTCACCCCCGCCTTGCGCAATTACGTTACGAGCAAGCTGGACCGAATCACCCGGCACTTCGACCAGGTCGTCGATGTGAAGGTGATCCTCACGGTGGAAAAGCAAAAGGAAAAGGAACGCCGCCAACGAGCCGAGTGCAACATTCACGTCAAGGGCAATGACATGTTCGCGGAATCGAGCCACGCTGATCTCTACGCCGCGGTCGACGAATTGGTCGACAAACTCGACCGGCAGGTCGTGCGCCACAAGGACCGCCTGCAGGATCATCATCACGAAGCGCCCAAGCGCGTGATGTAGTTCCACCCTTCGGGCAAATACTCTTGCGGGCCGCTTCCGAGCGGCCCTTTGCTTTTTGCGGGGTGGGTGCATAATCGCCCCCGCCCCGCACCAACATGAACCGACTCGCGTCCATCCTGCCGCCCGCTCAAGTGCTTGTGAGCGTCGACGCCACCAGCAAGAAACGTGCTTTCGAAGAAGCCGGCCTGCTGTTTGAAAACCTGCATGGTCTCGGCCGCGCGCTCATCACCGACAGCCTTTTCGCGCGCGAGCGCCTGGGCTCTACGGGCTTGGGCCACGGCGTCGCCATCCCACATGGCCGCATCAAGGGGCTCAAGTCCCCGATGGCTGCCGTGTTCCAGCTTGCCAACCCGATCGGCTTCGACGCACCGGACGAGCAGCCTGTGGTTTTGCTCATCTTCCTGCTCGTGCCCGAAGCGGCAACGCAGAAACACCTCGAAATACTTTCCGAAATCGCCGAGCTCCTGAGCGACGCCAACCTGCGCGAGCAGATCAAGTCGAGCACGGACGCCGCGGCGCTGCACGCCTTGATCGCAGGATGGCAATCCGCCCAGGTCGCGTGAAACGCGCGCGCGCAGGACGAGCCGGGCCATGAAGCCGACCGTCATCAGCGCAGACGCGATGTTCGAGGAGTTCCGCGGTTCGCTCCGATGGGAGTGGCTCGCCGGGCTGGGCGCGTCGGAGCGCCAGTTCGATCCCGATGTCATCAGCCGGGCCCAATCAGCCGCCGATCTGGTGGGCTATCTCAACTACATCCATCCCTATCGCGTGCAGATCCTCGGTGCCCGCGAGGTCGCCTATCTCACTCGCGGAACCCCGGACGATTGCGTCCGGCGCATCGCCCGCATCGTCACCCTCGAGCCGCCGATGCTCGTGCTTGCCGACGCGCAGCCCGCGCCGGATGCGCTGCTGTCGATCTGCGAACGTGCGCAACTGCCGCTGTTTGCGACCCGCGAATCGTCGGCTTTCGTGATCGACCTGCTGCGCGCTTACCTGTCCAAGCATTTCGCCGAGCGCACCTCGATGCACGGCGTCTTCATGGACATCCTGGGCCTGGGCGTGATGATCACGGGCGAATCGGGGCTCGGCAAAAGCGAACTCGGTCTTGAACTGATTTCTCGCGGCAATGGCCTGGTGGCCGACGACGCTGTCGATCTCTATCGAATCAACCAGACCACGCTGGAAGGCCGCTGCCCGGAACTGTTGCAGAACCTGCTGGAAGTGCGCGGCATCGGCCTCCTGGACATCCGCGCGATCTTCGGCGAGACAGCCGTGCGCCGAAAGATGCGGCTCAAGCTCATCGTTCACCTCGTGCGGCGAGACAGCTTCGAGCGCGACTACGAGCGCATGCCGTCCGCACCGCTGACGCAGGACGTCCTCGGCATCCCGGTCCGCAAGGTGATCATCCAGGTCGTCGCCGGCCGAAACATCGCCGTGCTGGTCGAGGCCGCGGTACGCAACTCCATCCTGCAACTGCGCGGCATCGACACCTATGCCGACTTCGTCGCCCGCCACCACAAGGCAATGGAAAGCGCAAGGGAAGATTAGCTCGCCCCCAGGCTCGCGCACTTCGTGTCGCTCTCCACCCCCTGACCGGGGGCAACACCAGTGGCCCGGCAAAGCCGGTTCCACGGTGTTTCACCAACGGGCCTGACTGCGCCGGCCGCGACAGGCGCAGCGCATCTTCTTCGGCGGCGCGCAGCGCGCGCCCCTTCGTGGGCAGTCGCGGAACCGGCTTTGCCGGGCCGCTGACTGCGCCCCCCTCAGGGGGGTGGGCGCCCGGACACGCAGTGCCGGGCAACCTGGGGGGCTACCTCTTGCTTATGCAGTCGGCGCAAAGGCCGTAGAGGGACATCGCGTGGTCCTGGAGGATCCAGCCTTTGTCCTTGGAGATCATTTGCTGGCGGCGCTCGATTTCGGCGTCATAGAACTCCTCGACCTTGCCGCACGACGTGCAGATCAGGTGGTCGTGGTGCTTGCCTTCGTTGAGTTCGTAGACCGCCTTGCCGCTCTCGAAATGGCTGCGTTCCAGGATTCCGGCTTGCTCGAACTGCGTCAGCACGCGGTAAACCGTGGCGAGGCCGATGTCGGAATGGTCGTTGAGCAGGACTCGGAACACGTCTTCGGCCGTCATGTGGCGCTGACCGCCGTTCTGGAAGATCTCCAAAATCTTCAGGCGCGGCAGCGTGGCTTTGAGGCCGGTGTTCTTCAGTTCGTCGATGTTGGTCATGGTGTTTCGTGCGCCGTCCCTGCGGCCTCTCCGGGAAGGCCCCAGAGGGGGCAACCGCTACAATGATTCGATCATATCGTCCAACCCTTTTCCCATGTCTGCCTTTCCACAACGCCGTCAATGGCTGCTCGCTGGCGCCATTGCAATGAGCCTGTGCCTCGGCGCTTGCAGCAGCATCGGCAACAGCACGCGCGACGCCCTGACCGCCATGACGCCCTACAAGGTCGAAGTGGTCCAGGGCAATTTCGTCTCCAAGGAGCAGGTCGCAGCACTCAAGCCGGGCATGTCGCGCCAGCAGGTGCGCGAAATCCTCGGCACCTCCCTTCTGTCCGACGTGTTCCATGCCAACCGTTGGGACTACGTCTTCACGATCCGCCGCCAGGGCGTCGAGCCGCAGCAACGGCGGCTGACGCTGTACTTCAACGGCGACACGCTCGAGCGCTTCGAGGGCGATCCGATGCCGAGCGAGGAAGATTTCGTCGCGACGCTCGATACCCGCGCTCGGAGCACCAAGGCGCCGCCCACGCTCGAGGCGACCGAAGACCAGCTCAAGAAGTTCGACCCCAAGGACAATGACAAACAGTCCGGGGGAGAAACCGCGGCGCCTCCGCCGCTGCCGGCAGCCTACCCGCCGCTCGAAACACGCTGAGCGCGCGCCGGCCTCATGGGCCGGCGTGCTTTTTTTGAATCCGCATTTCCCGAGGCCGAAACGCGTGACTGACTCTTCCTCCTCCACATCCCCCAACTCTTTGACGGCCCGCCGTGTCGCTATCGCGGGCGCGTCCGGGCGCATGGGCCACATGCTGATCGAAGCGGTCCGAAAGGCGCCGGACTGCCAGTTGGCCGGCGCGCTCGATATTGCAAGCAGCGCCGCGATCGGTACCGACGCCAGCGCGTTCCTGGGCGTCAAGAGCGGTGTGCCGGTGGTGGCAGACCTCCGAACAGGACTCAAGGACGCGCAGGTCCTGATCGATTTCACGCGCCCGGAAGGGACGATGGCGAATCTCGCCGCATGCCGCGAGCTCGGCGTGCAGCTGGTGATCGGCACCACCGGATTCAGCGACGAGCAAAAGGCCGAGATTGCCGCCGCTGCCAAGGACATCGCGATCCTGTTCGCGCCGAACATGAGCGTCGGCGTCAATGTCACGTTCAAGCTGCTCGAAATGGCCGCGAAGGCGCTCTCGACCGGCTACGACATCGAAATCATCGAAGCGCACCATCGGCACAAGGTCGACGCGCCTTCGGGCACCGCGCTCAAGATGGGCGAGGTCATCGCCGAAGCGCTGGGCCGCGACCTCAAGTCGTGCGCCGTCTATGGCCGCGAAGGCATCACGGGCGAGCGCGATCCGTCCACCATCGGCTTCGCGGCCATTCGCGGCGGCGACATCGTCGGCGACCACACCGTGCTGTTCGCGGGCACGGGCGAGCGCATCGAGATCTCTCATAAGTCGGCCAGCCGCGAAAGCTATGCACAAGGCGCGCTGCGCGCAGTCGGCTTCCTCGCGGACAAGCGAGCGGGCCTCTTCGACATGTTCGACGTTCTGGGTCTGCGCTGAACGCCGGCATGAGCGTTCTGGAACTGCTTACTCACGGCGACGGCGTGAGCCGTTCGGTGGCGGCACTCCTGCTGGTGATGTCGGTTTCGAGCTGGGTAGTGATTCTCTGGAAGGCTTGGCTCCTGCGCGGCGGCACGCGCGACGTGCTGCGAAGCATCGCTGCGTTCTGGCAAGCGAGGTCGCTCGAAGAGGCCGAGATGAGCCTCAAGGCCTTCGACCGCGCGGCGCTGGTGCTGCCAGCCGTGAGTGCGGGCCGCAATCTTGCGATGAGTCCTGCCAAAGGTACCCTCGGCGGCACCGTCGAACGCAGCCAGCGCGTCACGCGCGTGCTGCGCGATGCCCTTCACGGCGCATTGCGTCGCCTGCAAGCTGGCCAGATCCTGCTCGCGACGGTGGGCGCCACGGCGCCCTTCGTCGGTCTGCTGGGAACGGTCTGGGGCATTTACCGCGCCTTGGTCGGCATTGCCGGCCAGACAGGTGGCTTCACGATCGACAAGGTGGCCGGGCCCGTCGGCGAGGCACTCATCATGACTGCCTTCGGCCTGGCGGTTGCGATCCCCGCAGTGCTGGCCTACAACGTGTTCGGCCGCCTGGTCGGGCGTATCGAGGCCGAACTCGAAGGCTTCGCGCACGACCTGCTCGGAATGCTGGGCGAACCTGCGCAGCCCGAAGCACCGCTGCCGCCAGCTCGTCCCATGCCCGTGTGAATCCGAGGCGATAAACCATGGCGTTCGGTCGCACATCGCTCGGCAGCACGGCCACCGGCGGCCGATCGACGGGCGCCGGTGGACAGCGCCCGCTGTCGGACATCAATGTCACACCGCTTGTCGACGTGATGCTCGTGCTCCTGGTGATCTTCATCATCACTGCACCGCTGATGGCGAGTTCGATCAAGCTCGATCTGCCGCGCACTGACGCCGGGCAGCCCAACGAAACGCCAAAATTCGTATCGCTCGTGGTCGACGCGGCGGGCAAGGTCTTCCTGAACGATCAGCCCGTGACGCCCGATGAGTTGGCCACCGGGCTCGCGAAAGCCGCCGCCGACAGTCGCGACACGGAAGTCCAGCTTCGCGCCGACCAGACCGTGCCTTACGGGAAGGTCGTCGAACTGATGGGCATCGCGAACAAGGCGGGCTTGAGCCGAATCGGCTTTGTCACCGAAGCACCTCGACCCAAGGCCGGCGGTTAACTCAGGACCACCGGGCGCGTTTTCCAGATCTCGTGCGCGTACTGGGCAATCGTTCGATCGGAAGAAAACGCGCCCATCCCGGCTACGTTGAGGATCGCCATGCGCGTCCAAGCGTCGGCGTCTCGATAGAGCGCGTCGACCTTACCCTGTGCCTCGACGTAGCTCGCATAGTCGGCCAGCAGCAGATAGTGGTCGCCCCAGCTCACGAGCGCGTCGAATATCTCCTGGAAGCGCGACGGCTCGCCGGGTGAGAACGCACCGTCCCGGATGCTGTCGAGCACGCGCTGGAGTTCCGGATTGCTCTCGTAGATGTCTCGCGGCTGGTAGCCGCCCGCGCGAATCTCGGCCACTTGCGGCGTGGTCTTGCCGAAGATGAAGAAATTGTCTGCGCCTACGTTGTCGCGCATCTCCACGTTCGCTCCGTCGAGCGTGCCAATGGTCAGCGCGCCGTTCAGTGCGAACTTCATGTTGCCGGTGCCCGAAGCCTCGGTGCCGGCCGTCGAGATCTGCTCGGAGAGATCCGCCGCTGGCATGATGAGTTCGGCCAGGCTCACGCTGTAGTTGGGGATGAACACCACCTTCAGCAACTTGCCCACGCGCTCGTCGTTGTTGATGGTGTGCGCGACATCGTTGATGAGCCGGATCACGAGCTTGGCCATGTGATAGGCCGAGGCCGCCTTGCCGGCGAACACCACCACGCGCGGCACGTGCCCCGCATCCGGCTCATCCAGGATGCGGTGATAGCGGGTGATCACGTGCAGCACGTTGAGAAGCTGCCGCTTGTATTCGTGGATGCGCTTGACCTGCACGTCGAACATCGCGTCCGTGTCGATGTCGATGCGCAGGTGCTCGTCGACCCAGTTGGCAAAGCGCAGCTTGTTCTCGCGCTTGGCATGGCGGAAGGCACGCATGAAGGCCGGTTGCTGGGCCATTGGCCGCAGCACTTCCAACTGCGTCAGGTCGCGCCGCCAGCCACGGCCGATGCGCGTGTCGAGCAGCGCCGCCAGGGGCGGGTTGGCCTGCGCGAGCCAGCGCCGCGGCGTGACCCCGTTGGTCTTGTTGTTGAAGCGCTCGGGAAACAGCTTGGCGAAGTCCGCGAAGATCGACTGCTTCATGAGTTCGGAATGCAGCCCCGACACGCCGTTGACCGAATGGCTCGCGAGCACGGCCACGTACGCCATGCGCACGCGGCGCTCGCCCGCTTCGTCGATGAGCGACAAGCGGCGCATCAGTTCGGCGTCCTGCCCGTGCGTCTGCGCGACGCTGGCGAGAAAGCGGGCGTTCATGTCGAAGAGGATCTGCAGATGGCGCGGAAGAATCCGCCCGAACATCTCCACCGGCCATGTCTCGAGCGCCTCGTGCATCAGCGTATGGTTGGTGTAGCTGAACACCTTTTGGGTGTGCGCCCACGCCGTGTCCCAGGGCAGGCCGTGCTCGTCGATCAACAGCCGCATCAGCTCGGGGACGGCCAGCACCGGGTGCGTGTCGTTGAGATGGATGCTGACCTGGTCGGGCAGTTCGTCGAAGCTGGAGTGATTGCGCAGATAGCGGCGCACGAGGTCCTGCACACTGGCGCTGACGAAGAAATATTCCTGGTGAAGCCGCAGCTCGCGGCCTGAAGGCGTGGAGTCGTCCGGATAGAGCACGCGGGAGACATTTTCCGAGCGGTTTTTGCTCTCCACCGCCTGCATGTAGTTGCCGCGGTTGAAGGCCGTAAGGTCGATCTCCTCCGACGCCCTCGCCGACCATAGCCGCAGCGTGTTCGTGGCCTGCGTGCCATAGCCGGGAATGATGGTGTCATAGGCCACGGCCAGCACCTCGTGGGTGTCGACCCAGTTGGCCGCGCCATAGGGCGCACCCTTGCCTTCGCGCCGCTGCACATGGCCGCCGAATCGAACGCGATAGGTCACCTCCGGTCGCTGGAACTCCCAGGGATTGCCGCGCGTGAGCCAGTAGTCGGGCGTCTCGACCTGCTGGCCGTCGACGATGCGTTGCCGGAACATCCCGTATTCGTAGCGGATGCCGTAGCCGATGCCCGGCACGCCCAGCGTCGCCATCGAGTCGAGAAAACAGGCGGCCAAGCGCCCGAGGCCGCCGTTGCCGAGCGCCGCATCGGGCTCGCGTTCGACGAGCGCCTGAATGTCGACGCCGAAATCCGCCAGGGCCTGCTTCACGGTGTCGTGCAGTTCCAGCGCGAGCAGGGCATTGGTCAGCGTGCGGCCGATCAGGAACTCCATTGACAGGTAGTAGACGCGCTTGAGCCGCTGCGCATAAATGGCGCGGGTGGTGCCCATCCACCGTTCGACGAGCTGGTCGCGCACCGCGAAAGCGGCGGCATGCAGCCAGTCATCGGGGCTCGCGGCAACGGGGTCCTTGCCTACTGCATAGATCAATTTGTTGGCCATCGCCAGCTTGAAGGCGGCGACGTCGCGATCGGGATGGTCGTACTTGAAATCTTCAATGGTCATGATGAAAACGGTATGGATTCGCGAATGGACTTCAGGCCAGCGCCTCGGCGTAGACCTGAAGGTAGCGCGCTGCGGCGGTGCCCCAGTCGGCGGGGCGACTCATGGCAGCGGCGCGAACGGCGCGCCAGTCAGCGGGCCGTCGGTAAAGAGCGAAGGCGCGGCGGACGGCGCGTGCGTAGTCCGCTGCATCGAATGCGTTGAACGAGAAGCCCGTGGCTTCGCCGCTCGCCATGTCCTCGAGCGTGGTGTCGACCACTGTATCGGCCAGGCCGCCCACGCGATGCACCAGCGGAAGACTACCGTACTTGAGGCCGTACATCTGCGTGAGGCCGCAGGGTTCGAACAGCGAGGGGACCAGCGTTACGTCGCCAGCGCCGAACAAGCGGTGCGCGAGCTCTTCACTGTAGCCCAGCGTGACGCTGATCTTCTTCGGTGCATGGGCGGCGCGGTGGCGAAAGGCGGCTTCGAGTTCGGCATCGCCGCTGCCGAGCAGCGCAAGTTGCCCGCCCTGCGCGATCAACGCGTCGAGCCCGGCGAGGACGAGGTGCAGGCCCTTTTGCTCCGTCAACCGGCTCACCACCACGAAGAGCGGTGCGTCGGGCTCGACCGCAAGGTCCAGTTCTTGCTGCAGCGCCGCCTTGCAGCGGGCCTTGCCCGCCATGCGCGTGCTGTCGAAACGGTGCGGAATCAACACGTCGGTCGCAGGATTCCAGACCTGGTCATCGACTGCATTGAGGATGCCGCTGAGCACGTCCGATCGCGCCCGCAGAAGGCCGTCCAGCCCGAAGCCCTGCTCCGGCGTCTGGATTTCGCGAGCGTAGGTGGGGCTCACCGTCGTGATGCGATCGGCAAAGCACAACCCGCCCTTCATGAAGGACACTTGGCCGTGGTATTCGAGCCCATTGATGCTGAACGCGGCTGGCGGCAAACCCAGCTCCGACAAATGCCACGGCGCGAACAAGCCTTGGTAGGCGAGGTTGTGCACGGTGAAGACGCTGCCCACGCGCCCGCGCCCATTCGGCGGCGCAAAAGCCAGATAGGTCGGCGCCAGCGCGGCATGCCAGTCGTGCGCGTGCACCACCTCCGGCTGCCAGTCCGGATCAAGACCCCGCGCGATCTGCGCGCCCGTCCAACCCAGCAGCGCGAAGCGGCGATGGTTGTCGCCGTAAGGCTGGCGATTCGCATCCTCATAGGGGTTGCCGGGCCTGTCATAGAGCATGGGCGCATCGATGACGTAGGCGGGAATGCCCGGCGATCCGTTGACCGGTATCTGACCGAAGCGCAGATGCATCCGATCGCCCCAAGGCGCTACGAACTCCGTCACAGCGCTCATGTCGGCGATGCCGGCGATGATGGCCGGAAACCCGGGCAGCAGCACCCGCACGTCCTGCCCCGCAGCCGTCAGCGCCAAAGGCAGTGCGCCCGCGATGTCGGCCAGCCCTCCCGTCTTGAGCAGGGGAAACAGTTCGGCACTGACTTGAAGTACCCGCATGCCTTATTGCGGTGCCCCGAGGCGCTTGAGCATCTCGCGGGTGATCAGCACGACGCCGCCTTCCGTGCGCTCGAAGCGCGCGGCATCGGCGTCCGCGTCTTCACCGATCACCGTGTGCTCGGGGATGATGCAACCGCGATCGATGACGACCTTGTTCAGCCTGCTGCCCTGTCCGACCTGCACATCCGGCAGCAGCACCGCTTCATTGATGACGCAGAACGAATGCACCCGAACGCCCGAGAACAATACCGAGCTGCTCACCTTCGAGCCGGAGACGATGCACCCGCCCGAGACGATCGTGTTGACCGTCATGCCGTGCTTGCCCTCGCGGTCGAGCACGAACTTGGCTGGCGGCAACTGTCGCTGATAAGTCCAGATGGGCCAGTCGGTGTCATAGATGTCGAGTTCGGGGGTGATCGATGCCAGGTCGAGATTGGCTGCCCAGAACGCATCAATCGTGCCCACGTCGCGCCAGTAGGCCCGGGCGTTGGCGCCGCGCCGGGCCCGCGTCACGCAGGACATGCCGAAAGGATGCGCCAGCGCGCGGCCCTCCTGGACTGCGCGTGGAATGATGTCCTTGCCGAAATCGTGGTCGGAGTCGGGATCGACGCTGTCTTCCTCGAGCAGCCTGTAGAGATATTCGGAATCGAAGATGTAGATGCCCATGCTGGCCAGTGCGACGTCCGGCTTGCCCGGCATCGCGGGCGGGTCGGCCGGCTTTTCAAGGAAGGCGGTGATGTTTCGGTCCTCATCCACTGCCATCACCCCGAAGGCGACCGCTTCCATGCGCGGAACCTCGATGCATCCAACCGTGCAGCCGCGCCCGTGCGCGACGTGGTCCGTCAGCATGATCGAGTAGTCCATCTTGTAGACGTGATCGCCGGCGAGCACGACGACGTAGTCGTGCGGCGTTGACCGGGTCTGGATGATGTCCAGGTTTTGATAGACCGCATCGGCCGTGCCGCGGTACCAGTGCTCGTCGCCCATGCGCTGCTGGGCGGGGAGAACATCGACCATCTCGTTGAGCTCGGCGCGCAGGAAGCTCCAGCCGCGCTGCAGGTGGCGCATCAGCGAGTGCGACTTGTACTGCGTCACCACCGCCATCCGGCGGATGCCTGAGTTCAGGCAGTTCGACAGGGCRAAGTCGATGATCCGGAACTTTCCGCCAAAGTAGACCGCCGGCTTGGCCCGCCGGTCGGTCAGTTGCTTCAGCCTGGATCCCCGGCCGCCTGCGAGTACCAGTGCGATGGTGCGCCGAACGAGCTGGTGGGCCTGCAATGTCGGTTGCGCGATGTCGTCCATCTTTTGCCTCCGTTTGATTTTCCCCGGAGAGGCAGACTAGCACCCCGGCGCACGATTGGCTCCTATGTTTTTGCGACCCAGAGGCTGCCGGGCGGCAATGATTCAGAGCTTTCGAGGGGTCGCGCGTGGGCGCTCTCCGCGTCCACGTCGCTGGCCAGCTTGCGAAACCACGATCCCGCAGGCAGTCGGAACGGCGTTGGGTGCGCTTCGGCGTTGACGAGGACCAGCCAGCGCGCGCCGGGCGCCGGGGTTTCGAAGAGGATCGCCAGCGCGTGCAGGTCGCCGCGCTCCCAGTCCGCCGTCTCCATGGCGCGGCCTTCGGGGGTGAGCCAGCGCAGCGCGGTGTCACCTGGCGGGGCACCGGCTGGCCACCACTGTGCATGCCGCAGCGGCGCAGCCTCGCGGCGCAGCGCCAGCAGACGGGAGACGTAGGTGCCGAGGCTCGCATCGGCATGGTCCCAGTCCAGCCAAGTCGTTTCGTTGTCCTGGCAGTAGGCGTTGTTGTTGCCGCGCTGGGTCTGACCCAGTTCGTCGCCTGCCAGCAGCATCGGTGTGCCTTGCGACAGCAGCAGCGCCGCCAGCAGCACCCGCTGCAGGCATCTGCGTTCGGCGAGGACGGCGGGGTCGTCGGTATCGCCCTCCACGCCGCAGTTGCGGCTCAGGTTGTGGCCATGGCCGTCGCGGTTGTTCTCGCCATTGGCGAGGTTGTGGCGCTCGTTGTAGCTCAGCAGGTCGCGCAGCGTGAAGCCATCGTGCGCGGTGACGAAATTGACGGTTGCCGTGGGCGCTCGGCCGTCGTGCTGGAAGGCATCGCTCGACGCGGTAAAGCGGCGTGCGAATTCACCGACGCCCGCGCTCTGGTGCAGCCAGAAGCCGCGTTGGGCATCGCGAAAGCGATCGTTCCATTCCAGCCATCCCGGCGGAAATTCGCCGAGGCGATAGCCGCCCGGGCCGACATCCCACGGCTCTGCGATGAGCAGCGCCTGCGCCAACACGGGATCTTGGGCGACAGCGGCAAAAAACGACGCGCGAGGATCGAATTCGCCGCCCTTGCGACGAGCGAGGATCGGCGCGAGATCGAACCGGAATCCGTCCACGCCCAGCTGCGTGACCCAGTGACGCAGGCTGTCCATCACCAGCTGAACCACGCGCGGTTCGGCGAGGTTCAGGCAGTTGCCGCAGCCGGTCCAGTTCTCGTAGAGCGCGGGGTTGTCCGGCCGCAGGTGGTAATAGAGCGCGTTGTCGATGCCGCGCAGGCTCAGGGTCGGGCCGAGTTCGTCGGTCTCGCCGCTGTGGTTGAAGACCACGTCGATCACGACCTCCATGCCGCGTGCGTGCACGGCGTCCGTCATGGCGCGGAACTCGCTCGCGGGGCTCGTTCCGGGGCGGCCGCTCCAGTAGCGGGTCTCGGGGGCGAACCAGCCGATGGGGCTGTAGCCCCAGTAGTTGCTCAGCCCGAGTGCGAGCAGGCGGGATTCGTCGGCTCGGTGCTGGACGGGCATGAGGTTGAGGGTGGTGACTCCCAGGCGCTGAAGGTGGTCGAGCACGGCCGGATGCGCGAGACCTGCGTAGGTGCCGCGAAGGTCGGGCGGCACCTCCGGATGCAGCCGGGTATGGCCGCGTGTGTGCAATTCGTAGAGCACGCGGTCTGGGGCGGGGATGCGGGGGCGGTCGGTGGGCGCGGGGGGGAGGGGGGCTGTGACTCGGGCTTTGAGGGCTATGAGTGCGTTGTCGCGGGGGTCGGGGTGGGTGGGGTTCGAAGGGTCGTGGCCGAGGAACTGGTCTTCGCCGGCGTAGCGGCCGACGACCTCGCGGGCATAGGGGTCGAGGAGTACCTTGGCGGGGTTGAAGCGGTGGCCCTCCTGGGGGGACCAAGGGCCGTGGACTCGGTAGCCGTAGATGAGGCCGGGGCGGGCGCTGGCGAGGACGGTGTGCCAGGTGCCGTTGGTTTTTGTTGTCAGTTTCAGGCGTTGTTGTTCTTGGTGGGTTGTGGGGTCGAAGAGGCAGAGGTCTACGGAGGTGGCTTGGGGGGCGTGGAGGGCGAAGTTGACTCCTGCGGGGGACGGAGTTGCGCCTAAGGGGTAAGGGAGGCCTGGGGTCATTGGATTGGGGTGTTGGTGGTTTTGGGGGTGGGGGCCGGGACTCGCCCCGGCGGGCGACTTCCTTTCTTTTGCTTCGCCAAAAGAAAGTAAGCAAAGAAAAGGCGACCCTGCTGTGGGCGTCCCTTCGCTGCGCTACGGGCAACCTGCGGTGCTCGCTTTTCGTGGGGTCCGCGCAAACTCGGCAAACTCG
>NZ_JBFTNI010000020.1:0-43525 GCF_056397405.1 Variovorax sp. 05N34 | reverse complement strand
TCGACGAGCCAGACGATGTCGCTCGTGAGCTGGGCCATCTGCGCGGCAGTCAGGGCGATGCCGGGGGTCAATCCATACTGCTTGGCGAAGGTCACGCCCGCGTTCATGAGCGCGGTGTACTCGTCCTGGTCGCTGGTGTAGCCGTCCAGGTAGCGGTAGCCGGTGAGCTGCGCGATCTGCTCGCGAATGAGCTGCTGCTCATAGAAGCCATCGCCCAGGCGCTTTTGCACGGTGTCGGGGTTGAAGCCAAGGGCGTTCAGCAGGTAGTCGCTGCTGAGCCATTGGCGATAGTCGGCGAAGCGCGGATCGGTTTCGATCAGGTAATGGGCGGTCGCGCCCGGCTGGGTGCGAAACAGGCTCGCTGTGGGCAAGCGGGTCTCGGGCGTGCTGGTGCGAACGACCATCGGGATGCTGCGCGAACTGCCCGACTGGCCCGCGGCGTCCACCGCGCCCGCCGCGCCTGGCGTGGTGCCGCTGGCGCTTCCCGCTGGGTCCGCGCCGGCCGCGCCAGCGGCTTGATCGGCCACAGGGGCCGCGGCGTTGCCGCTGGCGGCTGCCGAACCGTTGACCGCGGAGGGCACTTCGATCACGGTGCCTGGGCCGTTTGCGCCGCCGGCCGAGACGCTGCCCGTGCTGCCTGCGGAACCTCCCGGCGCGTTGACGCCGGGCGCCGAGCCCGCGTTGTAGCCCAAGGTGGCGTTTGTGTCGTGCGTGTACTCGTAGGCACCGACGTCGATCGTCTGGGGCGGGTTGGAGAACGGCGCCACCGGGAAGGGCGCGCAACCGCCGCTGCCGTCGCACCCTATGACAGTGATGTTGCTCAGGCTCGTGGTCGACGTGCCCTTGGTGGCTTCGTTTGTCGCGCCGGGTGCGTTGAGCGCGCCGCCGGCGGTCACCTTGCTGTCGCGGTTGAACAGTTGGCCCTCGATGTTCATGTCGCCGCCTGCGACAAGGCGCGCCGGGGCCGCGTTGGTGGCGACGTCGCTCGTAGTCGTGACGGTGGCGGTCCAGTCGCCGTAGCCGATACCGACCAGGCTCTCCGTGCCATCGGGATTGCGGTGCCACACGAAGCCGGTGAGCGGATCGCCTCGGGTGTCGGCCAGGCTCCAGCGCTTCTGGTCCGCCGTGGTGACGAGGTAGTGGTCCTGCTCAGTGGTGGTCTGCTGCACCACCTTCAGGTGCGTGTCGATGTTGTTGACCTTCGTCATCGCAATCGACATGTCGCCGAGCGATTCGATCGAGGCGCTTTCGTTGTTGAGCACGCTGCCCTTGCCGGTGGCGTAGCCGTTGGCGTCCAGGCGGGCGCCGATAAACATATCGCCAGCGCTGAAAAGCAAAGCTCCGTCGCGGTTGTTGATGCTGTCGGCGCCGATGTCCAGTGTCGAGCGGCCGGCGATGGTGGCCGCCGACGCGGTGCCGTTGAGCGTCTCCGAGACGTTGTTCAGCGTGCCTGCGCCGATTGCCACCGCATCGCCGTAGATGCGCCCCGTTCCGATGTTGTTCACGGCGTTCGCATCGATGCGCGTCTGGCCCTGGCTGTCGATGAGCCCTCGGTTGTTGAGCGCCGCAGCCTGGATGAAGGTGTCGGTCCCGCTCATCTCGGCATTGGCGGTGTTCTCCACGACAGCGCCGCCAGCGTTCAGGGTGCCGCCCGCGAGCAGCTTGCCGTTGTTGGTCAGATTGCCAGTCGTCTTGTACGTGAGGTCTCCCTTGGCGCTGACTTCGCCGTTGTTCACGAGGTCTTGCGTTAGGGCGATGCTGAGATCCCACCCCGAGGCGACGCTGCCGTCAGCGCTGAAGGTCGCGGCGTCCAGCCGGAGGTCGTTGTTCGCCGTGAGCGTGCCGCCGGTATTCGTGATGGAAAGGGTCTTCGCGCCCGGTGTCGCTGCGTTCGGATCGGCAATGGCGAGCCTGTTGCCGGCCGAGATCAGCCCGTTGGTGTTGTTGACGCTGCCGCCGCTCGTGACGGTGGTGTTGCCGACCGTGCCGTCGCTGCGGATCGCGCCTGAGGTGTTGTCCAGGTTCGCGACATTGATCACGACGTTGCCGCCCTCGATGCCCTGGTCAGCACCCAGCGTGTTCGCGTTGCTGATCGATGCGGCGTCCAGCGCCGTGGTCGCCGCCGAGCGGATGAGGCCGCCAGAGTTGGCGACGTGGCCCGCGCTGACCGTGAGGTCGCCGACCGCCTGCGTCTGTCCGCCAGCGTTGTCGTAGGTTGCGCCGTGAGTGTCGATGCTGACGCTCGATTGCGCGAGGACGACACCGCCGCCATTGTTCGTGAATGACCCGGTGTTCGCGGTGAGCGCGTTCTTTGAGCCGATGAAGCCGCCCGTGTTGGTCAATGCGCCGGTTGCGATCGTCAGAGTGTCGGCGCTCGTGATGCCGCCCTGGCCGCTGGCATGCGCTGCCGCGTTGGTGTTGCTGAGCGCCTGTCCATTCGTGTCGATCGTCATCGCGCCGCCGGACTGGATCAACCCGGCGTCGTTCGCGAGTGCGCCGGAGTGGACGGCCACCGTGGTTGCGGCCGCGATCGTGCCTTGTGCGTTCGTCAGCGCGACCCCGTTCGTATCGATCGAGAGCGCGTTTGCGAAGACCTTGCCGAGCGTGTTGTCCAACCCGGCGTTGGCGAGCGCGACGCTTCCTCCGGCCTGCAGGGTGCCGGAGGTGTTGCGCGTGCTGCCGCTGGTCGTGACGTCGAGGTCACCCAAAACGGCTGCGACCGTGCCCTGCGTGTTGTCGAGGCTCGCGGCCGTGACCGTTGTATCGCCATTCGCCGCCAGCATGCCGCCGACGTTCGTGGCCGTGCCCGTGACGGCGGCTGCGAGATCGCCCACGGCGGTGATGCGTCCCGAGTCGTTGACGAGGCTGCCCGCGTGGATCGTCGCGCCGCCGCCCGAAGTGATCAAGCCTGCCGCGCTGTTGTCGGCGACGCCCGCTGTGCTGACGTCCAGATCGGCGGTCCCGGCGGTGCGGATCGATCCGGCTCGGTTGTCCAGGCTGAGCGCAGAGAGGGTCGTAGCGCCATTGCTCGCGATGCTTCCACCGTTGCTGTTGTCGAGCGCGCCCCCGACTGTGATGCGCATCGCATCGGTCCCGGTCTGCACGATGGTGCCTCCGCGATTGCCGAGCGACCCCGCATCGATGGTGATCTGCTTCGCGGTGGCAGCGCCGCCGTCCTGGTTGAAGTCGCCCATGACCTGGGCGACCAGCGCGCCATTGCTCGTGATCTCTCCTCCTGGACCCTGCAGGCTGCCTGCGGTCAGCGCCAGCGTGCCGGCGCCCGCGTGCAGGATCTGGCCGGCCGCATTGGAGAGCGTTCCTGCCTCGATGGCCACATCCGAGCCGTTGCTCGCGATGAGCCCTCCATCGTTGGTGAGTGGCCCCGAAACGGCGATGCGTGTGGTGCCGGCGCCGCTCTGGACGATCTGCGCACCGAGCGTGTTGCTCAACGCCGCCGCATCGATGCTCACCTGCTGAGCGACGGTGGCGCCGCCCGCTTGAGCAAAGTTGCCGACGCGCGCACTGAGCACGCCATTGCTGGTGATCTGCCCGTCGTTCGCGCGATAGGTCGCGGCGTTCAGCAGCAGGGTTCCGGCGCCGGCGTGTTCGATGGCACCGCCCGAATTCACGAGCGTGGCGCCCTGCAGGTTCAGCCGCAGATCGCCTCCGTTGGTGGCAAGGCGGCCTGCGCTGTTGTCGAAGGTGCCGGTGACAGTGATGTCGGTGGCCTCGGCGCCGCTCTGGACGATGGAGCCAGCCCGGTTGCTCAGGTCCGTGGCGGCGATGGATATCTGCTGCGCGGCCATGCTGCCGCCGTCCTGCTCGAATCGCCCGGCCTTGATGTCCACGCGACCGTTGGAGAGGAGGGCGCCGCCAGCGCCGCTGAAGGTGCGAGCCTTCAGCGCCAGCGTTCCGGCCCCGGCATGCTCCAGCCGGCCCTGGGTGTTCACCACCGCGTCCGCGCCGAGCATGAAGTCCGCGCCGTTGGTACTGATGCTTCCGGCGGAGTTGTCCAGGTCGCCCGCGACTGAAATGCGCGTCGCGCCTTCACCGGTCTGGGTGACGGTTCCGCTCTTGTTGCTGAAGCTGCCCGCATCGATGGCGAGTTGCTGCGCGCTGGTCGTGCCGCCGTCCTGTTTGAAGGCGCCGGCGACGTTGATGGCGAGCGCGCCATTGCTCAAGACGCTGCCGCCTGCACCGTCGAAGATGCCGCCGTTGATCGACAGGGCGCCCGCGCCGGCATGGTGGATCTCGCCTGTCGTGTTGATGATGCGGCCAGCCGACAGGGCGAGGTCCTGACCGTTGCTCGCAATGAGACCGTTCGAGTTGTCCAGGCTCCCGGCCACCGCGATGGTGCTGGAAGCTGCGCCTGTCTGGACGAGCTCCGCGCCGTTCGTATTGACGATGTTCGAGACACGCAGGTCGAGCTGCCCCGCGTTGATCTGGCCGCCGTCGTTCACGAGTGCCTGCGCGGCGAGATTGTTTGCCGTCACAGTCAGCGTGCCGGGCGTGACCACGGTGGCGCGGCTCGTGGCGACTTCGCCTTGCGTGGCACTGATCGCAATGTTCGCAGCGCTTGTCGTGCTGTCGGACAGATCGACGCTCGCGCCTTGCAGCGTGACGCTGGCTGCAAGGTTCTGGCCCTGGGCCACGAGCGCGCCGGTGGTCGTCACATGCAGATCGCCAGTCGCGGCGAGGCTGCCGTCGGCATTGATTCCTGCGCCAAGGACGCTGCCGGTTCCGGCTCGTAAGCTCGCGGCATCGATCGTCGTATTCCGTCCCGCCGTGATGCTGCCGTCGGTTGAAAGCTGGCCCGCGACCCTGATGGCGGTGTCGTTCGTGCCGCGCAAGGTGCCGCTGTTGCTCACGCTGCCGGCACGGATCGAGAGGTCGGTCGCGGCGCCGATCTGGCCGGAGTTCGTCAGTGCGTTCGAGACGTTGACCGAGACGCCAGCCGTGGCCGAGGAAATCGCCCCCTGTGTGTTGTCCAAGGACTTGCCCGAGAGCGTGACGGCCTGGTTGGCAACCAGCGAGCCCGCCGAGTTCTGGACGTCGCCTGCAACGCGTGCATTCAGCGCGCCGGCAGCGGAGATCGCGCCGCGCATGTTGTTCGTGGCGCCGCCGACTTCGAGCACCACGTCCCCGTTGCTCTCGATGGAGCCGTCCTGATTGTTCAGGTCGCCGCTGGTGGTGATCGTCACGCTGCCGGCGTGCAGCTTGCCTCCGGCGCCGTTGTCGAAGGTCCCGACATCGGCAGTGAAGTTGTTTGCGACGTTGAGCACGCCTCCTGCGTTGCTGAACGCGGGGCCGCTGACGGTCAGCGTGCCAATGTCCAGTTGGCCGCCCGAGTTGTTCACCTGCGGGGTTTGCAGCGTGATCGGGCCTCCGGCGTAGATGCGGCCGCCTTCATTCCTGATCTTTCCGTTCGCGGCCGTGATGCTGCCCGGCGCTGGCGGCGAAGAGCCGGGGGAGGGCGGCGTGTTCGGCGCGCCCTGTCCTGCGTTGCCGGGAGTTCCAGGGCCGCCCGCGCCGCCCGCATCTGCCGGATCGCCGCCGGTGTTTTCATTGCCGCTGCTTGGCTCGTTGGGAGATGGCGCTGCGGGGGCTGGCTCGGCACCGATGACCGCGCCGGCCGTGTTGTTCAAGATGGGCGCGGCGAGCGTAAGGCCCGCCGCGCCGTTCTGCCGGAGCGTCCCGGAGTTCACGACGTCGCCGGCCGCGCTCGCAAGCTCGATGCGCTGACCTTCCAGGGTCCCCGAATTGGTGAGGTCGCCGGTCGAGCTGATCTTCGTGGCACCGACGCTCAGCACCGTGCCGCTGTTGGTAAAGCTTGGCGCCGCAATGATCGCGTCGCCTGCCGCCTGGATCGTGCCGATGTTCTCGATGCGTCCGGAGGCCGTCACGGTCAGTTCGCCGATGCCCATGAGGGCGGCATTGCCGGCGCCGGTCTGGATGGTCCCGGCGTTGCGCGCTCCGACGCCTGCCTCGGTGCCCATGATCCAGATCTTCTGGGCATACATTCCACCCAGCGTTCCCGAGTCGAAGGCGAGCGGTGGCGTCGGCCCTGTGCCCGCGATCGGTGCGACGTTGGCAGCAGCGCCCGGTGCGCTGTCGGCGCCCACCTGGTTCGCGCCCGTCACCACGCGCAGCTCGCCGCCGCCCCAGACCCCGGCGTTGATCGAGACCATGCGCGCATAGAGCGCCGCAAACTCCGTCCCGCTGGCATTGAGGCCGGCGCCGCTCACGCCGATGGTCCCCCCAGTGACGCGATAGCTTTCGATGCCGCCGTAGGCGTTGAGCTGCGGCGCGCCGGTGGTCAGGGTCACGCGATTGGCGTTGATGAAGGTTGCCCCGTCCACCTGAATGCCCGAGGGGTTCGCGATGACGATCTCGGCCCTTGAGCCGGCGACCTCCAGCGGACCGCGCAGGTAGCTCGGCGAGGAGCTGTTCACCTCGTTGAGGATGATCCGCGCGGACCCGTTCGCAAGCCACGGATTCGCGGCAAGGAAGCCGCCCAACTGCGATTGCACGGGAGTGCGCGAGTTGTTGAAGATGGCGCCCGATGCGTTGACATCGAACTGCCGATAGACGTTGCGAGACACGCCCGCCGCGGAAGGCGTCACGATGTTGATGACAGGCACGCCATTCGGTGCGGCGAGCACGGTGGGCCGCTGATTGCCTGGTGCGTTTGGGTCGCCCGCGATCTGGGCCTGCGCGGGTGCAAAGGCAAAGGCAAAGGCAGCCAGCACCGGTATTCCGACAGCCCCGGAGGTCGTGCCCGGTGCCTTGCCGGCGCTTCGCGCGTTCTCCTGTACCGCGATCCGCATTCCTCGTGCGGCGCTAAAAATCACCCTGTGTCGCAGCTTGTTCATCTTGTTGTTGCGTTAGAAGTTGTAGTTCAGGCCGAAGCCGGCAGTGACGTTCGCGGTGCGAAAGCCCTCGGGTTTGCTGATGGGCGTCCCGACAAAGAAGTCGTAGTTCAGGCCGCGGAATGCGCCGCGAACGCCGACAACGCCGCCCGCGAGCTCAGAGCCGGGCTGAAACGCGACGGAAAGCCCACCAACGTGGCCGTAGTCCACGCCTGCATACAGTTCGGCACCGCTCTGGCCGAGCGCCAGGCCGAGGTCGTTGCGGATGAACCAGCCGCGTTGGCCGAGCAGGCTGTTTTCGCCGTCGAAGCCCCGCACCGTGTAGCGTCCGCCGATCGTGAACTGGTCCTGCGGCGTGAGGGGCGTGCGGTTCAGTTGTGCGCGCCACAACGCGCTGTAGCGAAACTGTTCGCCCCCGAGCTTGAAGGGCGAATCGAGATTTGCCTCGGCCGTGAAGAGCTTCATGCGGGAGGTGCCTTCGCCGAAAGCTTCTTCGGGTGCTGGCTGCGATCCAAACGCGCCCGTGCCGCGCCGGTAGGCAAGGGTCGCATCCAAGGTGGCTTCACCGATGAACTCACGGTGATTGATGTTGGCCTCCCAGCCGCCGACAGTGCGACGTTGAACATCGACCTCGGTGTCATCGACGAAGTTGTGCGAAGCCCGCCGCCATGCCCGGAGCGCCGTGGTCGTCTTGCGCGAGGCGTCCCGGTAGATGAGTCTTGCGAGCTTCACCTCCGCGTTGCTCGATTCACCGCTATAGACATAGTCTTCGTACAGACCCGCGACGGACTGGCGGTAGTCGTTCTGCGATGCTGTCGCGCTCAGCAGCCAATAGCCGTAGGGAACGGAGTAGTGCACGGTCTGACCGGCCGTGCCCTGGCCTTCATGGTTGAAGACATCGTGACTGAGGCTGACATAGAAAAGATCATTCAGTCCAAGCGGGTTGTCCCAGGCGACGGTGGCGCCACCCTGGATTTTTCCGGTAGCGTCCGTTCCGCCGTCGTCGAGACTCAGGGTCGCCCGCAACGGACCCAGCGCCGAAGGTTTGCGTGTGTACGCAATCACCAGATCGCTGTCGCCGGGCCGAGCGTCGCTGGCGCGCGACGCCTCGATCTGGATGTCGGCGTCTGCCGTTGGAAGGCGCTTAAGGTTTTCCAGGCCCTGCTCGATGTCGCGCAGATTGACCAGATCACCAATGCGTGCGGGAATGGCGCCGCGCAGGCTCGTGATTGCGGCCTCGATTGCGGTCTCGTTTGTGGCCTCGCCCGGGCCGTGTTCGGGTTGCTTGAACCGGATGGCCGCGATCCGGCTGGGCACCAGCGTCAGGGTCAACGTGCCGGCGGAGAGATCCTGCGGGCCGACCAACACGCGCGTCGTGACGAACCCGCGGGCGATGATGGCCTGCTGCACGCGCGCGAGGATGACATTCACCCCCTCCGTGCCGAGGCAGCGATCGCGCCAGTCATCGGGCGCATCCCCTGATTTCGATGCGGCATTCAGCGCCCACTGAAAAGCATCCGCGAGTTCTCCCGACAAGACGAGCCGGTGAATATCGAAGCACGGCACCTCGCGAACGGGCAGGGTTTGCGCTTCGATGACTGCGGGCTTCGGTCGGTCGTCGACGGTGCGCTCTTGCTGCTCGCGCAATGCGCGTTCGCGCTCTTGCTGGCGCTGTTCCTCGCGCAGCGCCCGTTCGCGCTCTTGCTGGCGCTGTTCCTCGCGCAGCGCCCGTTCGCGCTCTTGCTGGCGCTGTTCATCCATGAGCGGCCTCGGTGTGGAGGCAGTCTGCGCGTGCGCCGCGAACGACGCGACAGCGCCGCTCAGCAGGAGGGGCGAAAGCTTGGAAACGGAGAGTGTGGAAACACGTCGCACAGGCCCGGTGGCCCGCGCACTACGGCGGAGGAGTTGAATCATTTTTCTTGCTGAAGCGTCCGGGGAGGACGCGATACGTGCGGGGTGTCCCGTCACTGAAGCCTTCTTGAGCGCTTCTTGGGGATTAGTCTATGAACAGCAGCTGAGATGCCGGCTCAATACGTCCAGGACTTTGAGAAAAATTTCACCGAATCTTCTCGTTGAGGACGGGTCGTCGTTGCAACGCCACGAGTCCCGAGACAGAGCGCCAAACACGTCTGGATCAGAATGCGAACTAAAGAAGTCTCGGGTAAGACATTTGGATAGCAGCGTCAGAAATGCAAATGAAGTTCACGTTTCACTCAGGAGCGTCTTGCTGAATATTTGGCGCACTATTCGCAGTGCCATCCGAAGTTCCATCATCGAGTCCTGTGAGGACGATCGCAAATGAAACACCCTGAAGACATGCCCCTGGCGTTTCAAACCGCGTGGAACAACCACGACCTCGACTCCTTCAAGACTCTGTTTCAAGATGACGCGACATTCGTGAACCGATTCGGGCATTACGTGCGCGGCGTCGAAGAAATCGTCAAGATGCACGCGCCCATTCACGCGACCATCTATAGCGACTCCACGCTCGATAACGAGTTGATCGATCTCATCGCCATCAGTGACGATGCAGTGGTCATGCACTTCTGGAGCCGTCTCAAGGCCGGTGCGGCTCATCCGGCCGGCCCTCACGCGGTCGACACGCTGATCCTCGCCGTGCTGACGCGGCAGTCTGATGAATGGCGGATCAAGGCGCTCGAGAACGTCACGTTGACGAATCCTCGCACTGGAGAAGCGGTGTTGAGAGACGACCGGGCGCCCTGACGCCGGCCGCCATTGGCTCCGTGCTCATGCATCTCGCGCCGCGTCCAATCGATTTGTCGCATCGGATTCCCGCCGGCTCGACACGCAGCCAGAATGACGGAATGACACTCCACTCGAAAACCCGAAGAAGCCTTTGGCAGGCTGCTGCAGTGCTGCCATTCGCACCGCTGCTGCCAAAAATCGGATGGGCCGCTCAGGCGTCGGCTCGCGCCCGGGTCCGGCCGGGCGAGCCGGGCTGGCCTTCGAGCATGCAATGGCAGCAGCTGAAAGAGCAGGTCGGAGGGCGGCTGATCGAGGTGCGGTCGCCGCTCGTCGCCTGTCGCGCCACACCGGCCAGCGCCGAATGCGCGCAGCTGTTCAAGTCGATGAAGAACCCGTATTTCATCGGCGACGACGTCGCACTGACGCAGACGCTGGGCTGGGTCGACGCCTGGACATCCTCGCCGAGCGTCTACGCAGTCGCGGCGCGCGAAACGAGCGACGTCGCGGCAGCCGTCGACTTTGCGCGTGAGCACCGGTTGCGCTTGGTCGTGAAGGGCGGCGGCCACAGCTATCAGGGCACGTCGAATGCGCCCGATTCGCTGCTGGTCTGGACCCGGCACATGAATGCGGTCACGCTGCATGACGCTTTCATTGCCGATGGCTGCGCGGCGTCTTCCGCGCCCCAACGTGCCGTCACGGTCGAAGCCGGTGCCATGTGGTCGCAGGTGTATGACGCTGTGACGACGCAGGCAGGCGGCTATGTGCAGGGCGGCGGCTGCATGACGGTCGGCGTGGCGGGATTGATCCAGAGCGGCGGCTTCGGCAGCTTTTCGAAGCGCTACGGTCTTGCGTCGGGCAGTCTGCTCCAGGCCGAGGTGGTCACTGCCGATGGCCAGGTGCGCATCGCCAATGCCTGTACCAATCCGGAGCTCTTCTGGAGCCTCAAAGGTGGCGGCGGCGGCAGTTTCGGGGTGGTCACCAGGCTCACGCTGCGCGTGCACGAGTTGCCCGAAAACTTCGGCGCTGTGAACCTGACGATCAAGGCGAATTCGCCGACCGCGTTCCGATCGCTGATCGGCAAGGTCCTGGCGTTTTATGGCGAGTCGTTGATGAACCCCCATTGGGGCGAGCAGATCCGCTTTCGCACCGACAACACGGTTGCGGTGTCGATGGTGTTCCAGGGCCTGACGCGAAGGCAAGCGCGGGTCGTCTGGCAGCCCTTTCTCGATGCCGTGGGGGCGGCGTCGGATGACTTCAGCGTCGACGCCGGGATGTTCTCCGTCGTCTCGGTTTCGGCGCAGGAGTTCTGGTCGCCGACGCTCATCAAGCGCACGCTCGGCTTCGTGGCAAGCGATGACCGGCCGGGCGCGCCGAAGACCAACGTGTTCTGGCCCGGCGATCAAAGGCAGGCGGGCCAGGTGCTGCACGGTTACGAGTCTGGCTGGCTTCCCGCCGCACTGTTGCAAGGCGACCGGCGAGAGGCGCTCGCCGATGCACTCTTCGCAGCGAGCCGGCACTGGCCCTTGTCGCTGCACTTCAACAAAGGGTTGGCGGGGGCGCCGCCCGAGGCGATCACCGCGGCGCGCGACACCGCCATGAACCCGGCCGCGCTGGATGCCTTTGCGCTGGTGATCCTCGGAGCGGACGAGCAACCCGCGTACCCGGGCATCGCGGGCCACGAGCCCAACGCATCACAGGCGCACCAGCGAGCGCAAGCGATTGCACGCGCAATGGGCGAGCTTCGCAAGCTGGTGCCGAACCCCGGCGCCTATGTCTCGGAAAGCAATTACTTCCAAGCCGACTGGCAGCAGGCTTTCTGGGGATCGAACTACGCACGGCTGCGCGCGGCGAAGTCTCGGTACGACCCTGAGGGCCTGTTCTTCGTACACCACGGCGTGGGCAGCGAAGACTGGAGCGACGACGGCTTCACGCCGCGATAAAAGCAATCAAAGTTGCGTCGACAACAGCGCGGCGAGGTGTTCCATGGCCTTTTCGATCAATGGCCGGTTCTGCCATTCCTGCAGCGTCAGTTGCTTCGACTGGCGCAAATCCGCTTCGAACTGCTTTTCTTGCGCCGCGGCGAAGCCCTCGTCGTAGATGTTGAGATTGGCTTCGTCGTTCAGCCGAAACGAGCGGTTGTCGAAGTTGGTCGAGCCGACGGAGACCAGCAGTCCGTCGACGGTGAAGACCTTGCAGTGAAACATCGTCGGCTGGTATTCGCTGATCTGAGCGCCGGCGGCCAGCAGCGGCCCCCAGGCCGCCCGCGAGGCGCCCCGGACGGTCTGCGAGTCGATGATCGGTCCGGGCGTGATGATGCGCAGCCGCACGCCGCGCTTCATGGCGGCGACCAATGCCGCGACGGTGAGGTCATCGGGAACGAAGTAGGCGCTCGACAGGTCGATGGTCCGCTCCGCCGCCGCGATCGACATCAGGTACATCAGGTACACGCTCTCACTGCCGCCTGAAGGCGAACTGCTGAACATCTGCGCCCGGCCGTCGCCCGCGTTGTCGATCGGCGGAAAGTAGCGCGCGTCATGCAGCACGTCGCCTGAAACCTTGATCCAGTTCTCCATGAAGACCGCTTGCATCTGCGCGACGACGGGGCCTTCGGCCATGAAATGCGAGTCGCGCCAGTGTTCGGCGTCCTGCGCGTTCCCGGTCCACGCCGGCGCAATGCCCACCCCGCCTGTGAACCCGACCTTGCCATCGACGACGAGGATCTTGCGGTGCGTGCGGTTGTTCATGCGCGCGAGGTCGTACCAGGAGGGCTTGTGGAACTTGCGGATCTGCACGCCCGCGGCTTCCATCTCCTTGAGAAAGTCTTTGTCGACCTTGGAACTGCCCACCCAGTCGAGCAGCACATGCACCGGCACGCCAGCGCGCGCGCGTTCCGACAGGGCATCGGCAAACTGCTTGCCGATATCGCCGGACCAGTAGATGTAGGTCTCGAAGGTGATGCTTTGCCTGGCGCTCCGGATGGCGGCCAGCATCGGCGGAAAAATGCTGTCGCCGTTGTAGAGCGCGGCGAAGCGGTTGCCGCTCGTGATCGGCTGGCCGAGCATCACGCCCAAGGCCCGTTGGTACTGGGGGTCGCGCAGCCCGTACTCGTGCTTGACGTTCTCGACGACCTTCTTCTCGCCGGCCGTGAAGTTCAGCGCCAGGACCGCCGCCGCCACGGTCACCAGGAATGTCCATGCGATGAGTTTGAAACGGCTTTTTTTTCTTGGCATGCGCGTGGAAGCGGAATTCGTCGGCGCTATGGTGCCTTGCCGAGCGGATTCGTCGACCGGATGTGGCCGCCTTCGATTTCCTTGCCGATCTTGTGCCGCAGGAAAACCACCATTCCACCGGCTGCGATTGCCACCGCGGCCACCGCGAACCACCCGAGCGTTGCCATCTATCGTCCTTGCCTGTTGCAGAGGGATTCAACGCGGTTGCCCGCTCCGGCGTTGACTCGCGCGGCGATCAGGCGTCCTGGACCGCCTCGTCGCCACCGCCCTGGCGGTCGTCGACGGCTTGCATGTTGTCCAGGATCTTCAGCAGGTAATGCAAGGTGTGGGCGATGTCGTTCACCGAAAAGCCTTCGAGCACCTGCGCGTAGTACCCGTGGATTTTGGGCAAGGCTTCTTCTTGCCACACGCGCAGCCCCGCGTCCGTCATTGACACGAGGCGCGAGCGACGGTCGCGCTCGTCGGCTGCGGTCTGGATCCGGCCGTCCCTTTCCATGCGGCTGAGCAGCCCCGAAAGGTTCTGCCGACTCACCTTCAGGTAGCGCGCCAGGTCGCCCATGCTCATGCCTTCGCGCACGGCCGGCCTCGCCAGCGCTCCAAGCACTGCCCACTGCTGCGTGGTCAGGCCCTCCGCCTCCACCGCCTTGGTGCCGGTTTTGTGCAACATGTTGGCACATTGATAGAGGCGAAAGAACACGCGGTTCGCCAGTTCAATCCTGGTCGTCTCTTCGGCTTCAGTAAGTCCGGAAGGCCTGGTAGTAGGGTTAACCATAGAAAAATCTCTCTTCAAAACGTCTTGCATTCGTGATCGGGTCGGTCGCATACTATGTCAACATCTTGACGTATATGCAAACTTCACGGAGAAACCCGATGCAGAGATTTGAAAGCAAGACCGTGGTGGTCACCGGTGGCGGCGGCGGTATCGGCGGAGCGACCTGCCGGCGCTTCGCTCGCGAAGGCGCAAAAGTGGCGGTGTACGACATGAATTTGGAGGCTGCCGAGAAGGTGGCTGCCGGTATTCGCGAATCCGGCGGACAGGCGCAGGCCTACCGCTGCGACATCACCGATCGCGCAAGCGTCGATCAGGCGGTGCAGGCCACGGAGCAGGGTCTGGGCGCCATCGACGTGCTCGTCAACAACGCCGGGTGGGACGTTTTCAAGCCCTTCACCAAGACCGAGCCGGCGCAGTGGGACAAGCTCATCGCCATCAACCTGACGGGCGCACTGCACATGCACCACGCCGTGCTCCCCGGCATGGCGGCGCGCAAGGCCGGCCGCATCGTCAACATCGCCTCCGATGCGGCGCGTGTCGGCTCGTCGGGCGAAGCGGTCTATGCGGCATGCAAGGGCGGCCTGGTCGCTTTCTCGAAAACCATCGCGCGCGAACATGCGCGCCATGGCATCACGGTCAATGTCGTTTGTCCGGGGCCGACTGACACGGCCTTGTTCGCCGACTACAAGCAAGGCGCGGGCAATCCCGAGAAGCTGATGGAGGCGTTCACGCGCTCGATTCCGCTCGGCCGCATCGGCCAGCCGGACGACTTGCCCGGCGCGATTCTTTTCTTCGCCAGCGACGACGCCGGCTTTGTCACGGGACAGGTGCTGAGCGTGTCCGGCGGCCTGACGATGAACGGCTGATCCCGAGACGGCCTTTCTCCACAACTTCTCCTCCACAACCTTAGGAGCACTCCATGGAATTCGAAGACATCCTCTACGAGGTACGCAACGGCGTGGCCTGGATCACGATCAACCGGCCCGAAAAGATGAACTCGTTTCGCGGCCAGACCTGCGACGAACTCATCAGGGCCATGAACCGCGCAGGCTACGACCGCAGCATCGGCGCGATCGTTCTGGCCGGCGCCGGCGACCGTGCGTTTTGCACCGGCGGCGACCAGTCCGCGCACGACGGCAACTACGACGGGCGCGGCACCATCGGTCTGCCGATGGAAGAGCTCCATGACGCAATCCGCAACGTGCCCAAGCCGGTGATTGCGCGCGTGCAGGGCTTCGCGATCGGCGGCGGCAACGTGCTGTGCACGATCTGCGACCTGACGATTGCGTCCGAGAAGGCCATCTTCGGCCAGGTCGGGCCCAAGATGGGATCGGTCGATCCGGGCTACGGCACGGCTTTTCTTGCGCGCGTGGTCGGCGAGAAGAAGGCGCGCGAGATCTGGTATCTGAACCGCCGCTATAGCGGCTCCGAGGCCGTCGCCATGGGACTGGCCAATGCGGTGGTGCCGCACGAGCAGCTCGATGCCGAAGTGCAGAAGTGGGCCGAGGAAATCTGTGAGCGCAGTCCCACGGCCATCGCTATTGCCAAACGCAGCTTCAACGCCGACACCGCACACCAGAGTGGCATCGCCGGCATGGGCATGTACGCGCTCAAGCTCTTCTATGACACTGAAGAGTCGCGCGAAGGTGTCAGCGCCCTGAAGGAAAAGCGCAAGCCCAACTTTCGCAAGTACGCGAAATAGGGGCGGGCGATGAACCCCTATCTGGACGAAGACCTCACAGCGCTCGGCGACCACGCGCGCCGTTTCGCGGCCGAGCGCATTGCCCCCGGCTTTCTGGAGCGCGACAAGACCCGCGTACTCGAGCGCCAGTTGATGCGCGAGATGGGCGAGATGGGGTTCATTGCGCCCGAATTGCCCGAGGCACATGGCGGCCAGGGCATGGGTTGCCTGGCCGCTGGCGTGATCCACGAGGAGATTGCGCGGGCCGATCTCAGCATGTCCTACATCAACCTGCTGGCCTCGCTCAATGGGCAGATCCTCTCGCAACACGGGCAGCTCGAAGTCGTCCGGCCGTGGCTTCAGAAGCTGACGCGGGGCGAGGCGTTGTTCGCCATCGCGCTGACCGAGCCGCGCGGTGGTTCGGATGCGGCCAACCTGCGGCTGCGCATCGAACGCGTTGGCGACAACTACGTGATCAACGGCGAGAAGACCTCCATCTCGGCGGCGGACCAGGCCGATGCGGCAGTGGTGTTCGGCCGCACCGGGTCGATCGATTCGGCAGCGCACGGCGTGACCGCGCTGCTGGTGCCGATGGACCTGCCCGGCGTCACGCGCAATCGCTTCGATTGCCATGGGCAGCGCGCGATCGGGCGTGGCTCGCTGTTCTTCGAGAACGTGCGGGTGCCGGTCAGCCATCGGCTGGGCGAAGAGAACAAGGGCTTTGTGCAGGTGATGCAGGGCTTCGATTTCTCGCGTGCGCTCATCGGCCTGCAGGTCCTTGCCGTGGCGCGCGTGGCGCTGGAGGAAACCTGGGACTACGTCGCGCAGCGCGAGGCCTTCGGCAAGCCGCTGTCGGCGTTTCAGGGCGTGTCGCATCCGCTGGCGGACTTCGACACGCAGGTCACCGCCGCGCGGCTGCTTTGCCTGCAGACCCTGTGGCTCAAGGACAAGGGCGCGCCGCACACCGCCGAAGCGGCGATGTGCAAGTGGTGGGCGCCCAAGTTGGCTTATGACGCGATTCACCAGTGCCTGCTGATGTTCGGCCACGGCGGCTATGACCGCGGCGTGATGGAGCAGCGCCTGCGTGACGTGCTTGGCTTCCAGATCGGCGACGGCACCGCGCAGATCATGAAGACGATTGTGGCGCGCACCCGCGCGGGCCGGGACGCCGTGCCGGCCTGACACCCTCATCGACAGACAAAAAAGCAGGAGACAAGACATGGAATTCGATGCCGTATTGCTGCCGCCGCGCCGCGCGCGCATGGTCGCCCAGGGCCTCTGGCATGACCGCACCATCAATGACGACCTGGACGGGTGTGTCGCTGAATGTCCCGACAAGCTGGCGCTGACAGCCGTGCAAGTGGAGGAGGGCGTCACGACCCGCTTCACCTACCGCGAACTGGCGCGCATGGCCGATCGCATCGCGGTGGGGCTGTCGCGCCTGGGCGTGCGCCGCAACGACGTGGTGGCTTGCCAGTTGCCCAACTGGTGGCAGTTCACGCTGGTCTATCTGGCCTGCTCGCGCATCGGCGCCGTGATGAACCCGCTGATGCACATCTTCCGAGAGCGTGAGCTGTCGTTCATGCTCAAGCACGGCGAAGCCAAGGTCGTGATCGTGCCGAAGACCTTTCGCGGCTTCGACTTCGAGCGCATGCTGACCGAGCTGCAGCCGGCATTGCCCCATCTGGAGCAGATCGTGGTAGTTGGCGGCACGGGCGCGAACAGCTTCGACGCACTGCTCAGCGGACCGGCCTGGGAGAACGAGCCCGACGCGCACCAAATCCTCACAAGCAGCCGGCCCGGTCCGGACGACGTGACGCAGCTGATCTACACGTCGGGCACCACGGGCGAGCCCAAGGGCGTCATGCACTCGGCCAACACCACGATGGCCAACATCATTCCCTACGCAAAGCGACTGCAACTCGGGGCCGACGACGTGGTGTTGATGGCTTCGCCAATGGCACATCAGACCGGCTTCATGTATGGGCTCATGATGCCGATCATGCTCAAGGCAAGCGCCGTGGTGCAGGACGTCTGGGACCCGAAGCGCGCGATCGAGCTGATTCGCGCCGAGGGCGTCACCTTCACGATGGCCTCGACGCCGTTCCTCACGGACCTCGCCCGAAGCGTCTCCGAGACGGGCCAGGCGGTGCCGAGCCTTCGCACGTTCCTGTGCGCAGGGGCGCCGATTCCCGGGCCGCTGGTGGAGCAGGCGCGGCAGGGCCTGGGCGCCAAGATCGTGTCGGCATGGGGCATGAGCGAGAACGGCGCCGTCACGCTGATCCGGCTCGACGACGATGACTCGCGCGCGGCCATGACCGACGGTCTGGCGCTGCCGGGCGTGGAACTCAAGGTGGTCGATGAGTTCGGCGAGAAGCTGCCGTTCGACCAGCCGGGACGGCTGCTCGTTCGCTCGTGTTCGAACTTTGGCGGCTACCTGCGGCGTTCGCATCTCAACGGCACCGACGCCGACGACTGGTTCGACACCGGCGACCTGGCGCGCATCGACGCGCAGGGCTACATCCGCATTACCGGCCGCAGCAAGGACGTGATCATCCGCGGTGGCGAGAACATCCCGGTGGTCGAGATCGAGTCGCTGTTGTATCGGCACCCGGCGATCGCGATGGCGGCGATCGTGGCGTACCCGGATGAGCGGCTTGGCGAGCGCGCCTGCGCGGTGGTCGTGCCCAAGCCGGCGCAAAGCGTGGACCTGCCCTCGATCGTGCAGTTCCTGAAAGAGCAGAAGGTGGCGATGCAGTACATCCCGGAACGCCTGGTCGTGCGTGACGCACTGCCTTGCACGCCGTCCGGGAAGATCCAGAAGTTCAAGCTGCGCGAATTGCTGCGTGAACTGCTGCGAGAAGGCGAGGTATGAACAAATGGGCCGCGGCGCCGGTTGTCATTCAGGCGCGGCCAGTTCGATCCACATCGGCGCGTGATCGCTCGGCTTGTCGCGCCCGCGGTGCTCCGAGTCCACTCCCGTTGCTCGCAAGCGGGTCTTAAGGCCGGGGCTCAGCAGGATGAAGTCCATTCGGAATCCCGCGCCCCTGCGGAACGCCTCGCCATTGACCCAGAACGTGTACAGCTCCTTGCGACCCTGTGGATTCAAGTGGCGCGCGCTGTCGATCCAGCCTTGGGCCAGAAGCCGCTGGTAGGCAGCTCTGGTCTGCGGCTGGAGCACGGCATCGAATCGCCATGAGCCCGCGTTGTAGATGTCCTCGTTGGTAGGCACCACATTGAAGTCGCCGCAGAGCACGACCTCGCGCGCGGCGAGTGTCTTCGCATGCGCGATGAAGCGGTCGAACCATTGAAGCTTGTAGTTGAAGTTGTCGCTCGGCACGGGGTTGCCGTTCGGCAGGTAAAGCGACACCACGTGCAGATCGCCGACAGCAGCCTCGAGATACCTCGCCTGCCCATCCGCATCGTCTCCGGGAAGGCCGCGGCGAACTTCCACCGGCGCGGCGCCCCGCGACAGGATCGCTACGCCGTGATGCCGCGGCTGGCCGTGCCACACGACTCGGTAGCCCGCCGCTTCCAGAGCTTCGTGCGGAAACGTCGCATCGCCGGTCTTGATTTCCTGGAGGCAGGCGATGTCGGGCGAAGCCTCGTCGAGCCATTCCAGAAGACGTGGCATCCGGCCTTTGATGCCGTTGACGTTGAAGGTGGCGATCTTCATGGCGCAGGGGCCGATGCGTTGGATGAGGCATCGTCGCCTCCGCGTGGGAGCGGCAGTGTCAGCCGTGGCCCTCGATCTGGCGACTCGCAAGCCGACAGGCCGTGTCCAGGCTAACGCCGGCCCGCGCGCTGCGGGGCGCGCGCATCCCGGCCTACGACAAGCTCGCCGAGAACACAGGATTCAAAGGGCGTTTCGCCCGCCGAAAGCGCGCGGGGGACATGCCCGCCCAGCGCAGGAAGGCACGCCGGAAGTTGGCCGGGTCCGAGAAGCCGGTCATCTCGGCCACCTGCTCGACGCTGGCTTGCGAACATTGCAGCTGCTGGCTGGCCATGCTGTATCGGACCTGATCGGCGATGCGCGAAAAAGATGTCCCCTCGCAGGCCAGGTGCCGCCGCAGCGTGCGATCGGTCATCTTCAGCGTCGAGGCCACCGCCTGCATGTCGGCGCCGGGGCCGGGCAGCACGCGCAACGCGCGATAGACCTTGCCCGCAAAGCCGAGCGAGGCCTCCATGTCCGCCAGCTGGGCGTCGCATGCGGATTGCAGCGTGCCCGTGGTGAATGGGTTGGCCAGTCGCGGGCGCCGATCGAGAACGTTCTTGCCGAAGCGCAATTCGTTGCGGTGCCAGCCAAAGACGCAGGGGCATTGCAGGTGCCTGGCGTAGTCGGCTTGGTGAGCCGGCGCTGCATGCGTGAAGCAGGCGAGCACGGGAGCGCACGCCGGTCCCACGAGGTCTTGCAGTTGCGTGACGAGCCGTGCGAACTGCTGCTCGACGAGAAAGAGGCGCAACGCCGGAGCCAGTTCGCGTGCCCCTTCATCATTGACGAGCCACAGTGCGCCGCCTTCGCCGGTCTGTGCCTCGATGGCCAGCACCGAGGCCGTCATCGACTGGTACTTCGTGGCCAGACGGAAATGGACGGCGACGGATTCACAAGTCAGCAGCATCAGGCCGTAGAGGCCGCAGTCGGACAGATGCAGCTCGCGCCCGACCCGTAGCGCGAGGCTGGCTGTGGACGCGAGGTTCAGTGCGTTGCGGCACGCCGCCAGGTACTGTTCGACGGATGTCTGGCACGCCACATCGTCCAGATCGGCCGGCTGCAGCCCGGTGCCTGCGAGCACGGCGCGAGGGTCAATGCCTTCTGCGTGCAGCAGCCGCGTCAGGGCTGCAATCTGATGAGGGGGATAGTGCCTCCCCCCGGACAAGGGCATCCAATGTGACATGCATCCGCCTCGCCAGGCCAAAGTTCATGACAGGAGTCTGTGGCCTGGCGAGGCCCGCGCCTATGTGTGCGCATGACACACATCGGACGCGATGGATGTGACGAAAGCGTGGCCGCGATCAGCTGCTGGCGCAGCTGTAGGACTCCGCCGCGTTCACGTCGCCCGAGCCCTTGTATTTGGGCCATGTCGGGTAGTCGCAGAGCGGGCGCTTGCGGCCCGGAACACCTGCCGTGTCGGTCGCGACCTGGGCTTTGGGTGCGACACCCTTCTCGGACCAGTTTTCCAGTGCGGTCAGCGAATCCCAGGAGACGTTGAACACGGTGCTGACCGCATGGCCATAGCCCGCGACTTCATAGAACCGTGCGAAGGTGTCGACATTGGCCGCCCCGAACTGCGTCTGCAGCCGCTGGTAGTACTGCTCGGTGGCGCGCGTGCTCACGAGCACGTCGGACAAGCCGTGCGCGAGCAGCAGCTTGCCGCCGCGTGCCACGAAGGCCGACACGTCGCTGCTCACGTCGAGCATGGTGCTCAGCTCGCTGAGACGCTCGCCCCAGGGGCCGGGGTTCTCCGGATCGAGCGAGAGAGAGTTGTACGAAGGGTCGCGCGTGACGCCGTACTTGATGACCTGGTCCAACTGCTTGGTGATGTAGGGCGCGCCGGCAGGCACGGGCATCGCCGGCTGTTCGGTGCCCAAGTTGAGGAAGGTCACCGTGGGCTGCAGCGGCGAGGGGTTGCTCGTGATGCCCAGGTCCGCTCCCCAGACGTTGTAGCCGGGATAGCCCTGCGAGCCGCTGGCGAGGAAGAAGTTGAACTTGGTCGCCGTGTTCATCGTCTTCAGCGCCGAGATCTGCGCGTCCGACAGGCAGGTGTCGCCGGTGTCGACGCCGCCGGCACAGCGAAGCGGCACGCCGTTCAGCGTCGCGGTGGACGGATCGAAGATGCCGTTGCATGCGCTCTGGTTGTTGATGAGCCCGTCCACGAGACCGTCGAGTCCGTCACAGGCTTCGAGCGATGCGTTGCGGATCAGTATCCGCTTGGCCGTGTTGGGATAGGCGCCCGGCTGCGCGAGCGCGCGGCTCGCCCGGTGGCCGCCGAGCATGGCCGACAACTGGTTCCACGCCGGATACCAGGCAATGATGCCGTCCCAATCCTCCGGCCAGCGCTGCGCCACCGACAGGGCCTCGCGACCGCCGGTCGAACCGCCGGCGAAGTACGCCTTCTTCGGCGCGCCGGCCGCATAGCGCGCCTTGATCAGGTAGATGGCGGCGTCGTGCGTCTTCTTGAGCGCCTCGCCTCCAAAGTTGCGCATCGCTTCGTCGTTGAGCTGGAACTGCCCGTCGAGCGAGCCCGCCGCGTTGGCTTGGTGGCCCGAGTCGCTGGCGAAGACGGCGTAACCGCGGGCCAGCGGCACAGGTTGATCCGTCGGGCCTGCGGGGACGTTGCCCGCGACGCTCGGCAGGGTGCCGTCCAGCCCGCCGCCGCCGAACATGGCCGCCTTGTTGTTCCAGGCCGTGGGCAGGGCCACGCGGAAGATGATGTTCGGTGCGCTCGAATCCACGGGCGCAATCGCGCCGGTGACGCGGCAGTACTCCGGCGTCGCGGCGGCGCCCGTGCCTGCGGCAGGGACGACGAGCGCCTCCGTCACCTTGGCGCCGGTCGTAGGCAGCCCAATGGCCGATGCGGGAATCGTCAGGCCCGCCATTTCCTGGCAGCTCAGCGCCTTGGCTGTCGGAGCGGGCGCCGGGGGCTGGGCAGGCGAGCTGGGCGAGGCAGCGGGCGGGGTAGAGATCGGGATGAAATTGCTGCCGCCGCCGCCACAGGCGGACAGAAGGGGAGCGCAGCAGCCCAACGCGAGTAGAAGGTTGTGTTTCACGGAAGTCTCCATCTTTTCGAGGTTTCGGCAGCACGCTCTGCACTGCCTTGCGGCCGAATCATGGAGAGCTGCGCCGGCGCCTGAAAGGTCACTGACGGAAGGCGAGAGGTCATTTGAGGACACACCGGGGAAAGCACCATCCGGGTTTCCCCAAGGGCGTGCGGCCTCGCGGCTTCACCGAATCACGGTGCTGCGCTCAGGCTCCAGAGGCGCAACGCCATATGAATCTCCAGCGCACGCGCAGCATGACCCCAATGGCCGAGCAACTCCTCGATCGTGGCGAGCCGCTGGCGCACGGTGTTGACGTGGATGCCCAGGCGCTGCGCAGTCGTCTTTGCGTTCTGGTTGCAATCGAAGTAGTTCAGCAGCGTGTGTGCGAGTTCGGCATTGCGCTTGCGGTCGTAGGCGATCACGCATCCGATCGTGGCTTCCAGGAACTGGCTCAGGCTCGTCTGGTCGTGCGTCTCGAAAAGCGCGGAGTAGAGCGCCAGCTCGTTTTGCCCGATCACCTGGCCCTGAACGCCGAGCCGGCCGAGCACGCCGAGGGCTCGCTTGAGCGTCGCGTACAGCGCAGGGATCCCGGCCGGCGAGCCAACCGGCCGCGAGACCACGCCCCGGTGCACCGCGCTGGCATCGCGGCCGGCCCAATTCATCACCGCCTGGCGCACATCGATGGCCCGCGTCGCGGCGCAGAGCATCACCAGCACGCCGTCGATGTCGTCCACGAGCACATGCTCCATCGACGGCAGGCTGCGAAAGTGCCGCGCGGCGTAGCCGGCGCTCGGGCCTTCGATCTCCACGAGCAGCAGCGTCAGCGGTTGCGCCAGGTCCAGGCCGATGCGCTCGGCCCGATTCGCCAGGTCGGCCAGTTCGTCCTGGCGTGGCGACACCAGGGAGCGGAGCAAGGCAGAAGTGCTGCGGCTCTTGGTGGCCTCGATGCGTTCCTGTGACAGGAGCACGATGCCGATGACGCTGGAGCTGCGTTCGAAGGTGCGCACGGCGCCTTCTTCGAGTGCGCCGCGATGAAAGAGGGCGATGGAACCGAGCACGTCCTCGCCGCCGATGACTGGCATGACGCGGCAGGATTCGCCGTTCGCTTCGTAGGCGACGACCGAACGACCCCTCTCGCGGCTCTGCCGCAGGGCGCGCGTCAACTCGGCGCCGTGCTCGCCATGGGCTTGGTAGTGTTGCGCACCGCCGTCGGCGTAGTTGGCCGCGGCGCCCCGGCTGATGACCTGCGCCGCTTCGTCCAGCACCAGAAGGCTGCCACCCAGCAGATCCGCCACCGTCTGGCACAAGGTGGACAGCGGCGCGCCGCGCGCCAGCAGCGAAGTCATCTGCGCGTGCGCATCGGCAGCGGCCTGGATGCTTCGCACGTGGCCTTCGAGTTCCGCGCGCGCCGCGTCCGCGTTCTCCAGCGCGGTGTGTACCCGGCCAAAATCGCGCGCGTTCTTCAAGGCCACTGCACCGTGCGTGGCCAGTGTGCAGAGCGTCGAAAGGCTTTGCGTCGTATGGACGTGCTGGTATCGGTCCGCCAGGAACAGCAGACCGATCACCTCGGAGTCCCAGATCAGCGGCACGCCCACGAGGGCGGAGATGCCTTCCTCGCGGAAGACCTCGTCCAGGCTCCCGTGGTGCGCGAATCGCTTGTCGTGCAGATAGTCGGGGGTGGTGAAGGGCATGCGCGTGGCCATCACCACATTGGCGACGCCAAGGTCACGGCGCGCCACCATGCCGGAGACCCGCGGTGAGACGGCGCCATCGGCCACCAGCACGCGAAAGCCATCGATCTGCGTGTCGTAGCCGGACAGCCAAGCCAGGTCGGACCCAAGCAGATTGCGCGCACGCGCCACGATGGCACTGAGCAGGCTCGTCACATCGAGCTGGCTGGAAAGATCCTTGGCCGACTCGATGACGGCGGACATGCCGCGCTCGCGCTGCAACAGAAGCTCGATGCGGTTCTGGACGGCCATGCCCATGCGCACGATCTCGATGAGGCTGGACTTGTCCGGCCTGCTGTCTGGCAGAGCCTCGATCTCGGCAATGCACTGCGCGAAGTCCTCCGCGGCGGCACCCTGGTGCAGCATGCCCACGAGACGGCGCGCGATCTGCTCGCCGCGCTCGATTTGAATCACAGTGCTCATGGGGACCTCGTTCGCCCACGGTGGGCGCGTAGTGCGACTGCATCGCGACGGGCGAAAGGCTACCAGAGGCGCAGGGCGAATCGACGCCCGGCGACAGGGCTGCAACCACATCGATGCGCCCGCAAATGTGTGCATGGGACACATAGGGTTGAACAGGCTGTCCGCGCAGACTCGCTCCAACCCCAAGGAGTCTCATGTCCCTGCTCGAATCTCTTCGGCCAACGCCAGGCCTGCGCGTCCTCGTCACGGCAGGCGCGAGCGGGCTCGGGGCGCGCATCGCACGCGCCTTCGCCGAGGCGGGAGCGAGAGTCCACGTCTGCGACATCGACCGTTTGGCGCTCGATCGCCTGCTTGGCGAAGCGCCCGGCCTCACCGGCAGCGTGGCCGATGCATCGGTTGCCGCCGACGTCGATCTGGTGTTCGAGGACGTGCGGACAGCCATGGGCGGGCTCGACGTGCTGATCAACAACGCGGGCATTGCAGGCCCGACCGGCTCCATCGAGACGATCGACGCAGGGGGCTGGGAACGCACGATCGACGTCAATCTCAATGGCCAGTACTACTTCGCGCGGCGCGCCGTGCCCTTGCTCAAGCAATCGACCTCCAGCCCCGTGCTGATCGCGATGGGCTCGGTCGCAGGACGTCTGGGCTACGCCTTTCGCACGCCTTATGCGTCGAGCAAATGGGCCATCGTGGGCTTGACCCGATCGCTCGCGATCGAACTCGGACCCGACGACATCCGCGTCAACGCCATCCTTCCTGGCGTGGTGGAGGGTGAACGCATGCAGGGCGTGATCGCCGCGCGCGCCGCATCGCTGGGCATCACCGAAGACGCGATGCGCGAACAGTACCTGCAGAAGATCTCCCTGCGGCGCATGGTCACCGCGGATGACGTCGCCGCCATGACGCTCTTCCTGTGCTCGCCGGCCGCACGCAACGTCAGCGGGCAAATCATCAGCGTGGACGGAAACCTCGAGTACCTCTGAGCCGCGCGGGCGGCATCGATCAAGACCCATCCAAAAGACAACCCAATGGAGACAACGAAATGAAGACAACCAAGATCGCCTTTGCCGCACTGCCGGCTTTTCTGCTGCTCGCCACCGCGGCCGAAGCCGCGCCCGTGAAGATCGGCCTGGTCGAGACGCTCTCAGGCCCGCAGGCCTCGTCGGGCCAGACCTATCGCGCGGGCGTGCGCTATGCCATCGACCAGCTCAACGCGGCCGGTGGATGGAACGGGGAGCCGGTGCAACTGGTGGAGTACGACAACCAGGGCGGCCCGGCCGGCGCATCGGACAAATTGAAGGCGGCGATCTCCGATGGCGTCCAGATCATCGTGCAAGGCGCCTCGTCGGCGATCGGCGGGCAGATCACCGAAGACGTGCGCAAGTACAACCTGCGCAACCCCGGCAAGGAAGTGGTCTACATCAACATTGGCGCGGAGGCGCTCGAGCTGACGGGCGAGAAGTGCAACTTCTATCACTTCCGCTTTGCAGGCAATGCCGACGTGCGCACCCAGGCGCTGGTCAAGGCGATGAAGGAGGCCAATGCGCTGGGCACCAAGGTCTATTCGATCAACCAGAACTACTCGTGGGGCCAGGACATGGAAAAGGCCATCGTCCAGAACGCCACGGCCGGTGGCTATCAGGTGGTCGAGAAGACACTGCACGACGTCAACAAGATCCAGGACTTCGCGCCTTACGTCTCGAAGATCAGCGCTTCGGGGGCAGACACGGTGATCACCGGCAACTGGTCGAACGACCTCTTGCTGATGATGAAGGCCGCCAAGGCCGCGGGCCTGAAGGCGCATTTCGCGACCGTGTTCCTCGATCAGCCCGGCAACATCAGCAATGCGGGCGATCTCGCGGCCGGCAACTACGTCGCGCAGGTGTTCAATCCCGAGGCCTCGGGGGCGGAAGGTGAACGCTTCGTGTCGGCCTACACGGCCAAGGTCGGGCACGCGCCGGTGTTCGTCGAACCGCAAAGCGTGTTCGGCCTGCAGATGGTGGCCGAGGCGCTCAAGCACACCAAGCCCGTCAACGGCGCGCTCGACGTGAACGCCTTCGCGAAGACACTCGAAGGCACGAAGCTCAAGACACCGGGCGGCGTGATCAGCATGCGCGCGGCCGATCACCAGGCGCTGATGCCGATGGTGGTCTCCGTGGTATCGAAGGACGCCAAGTACAAGGCGGACGGCACCGCTCTCGGGTTCAAGCCGGTGAAGGTATTCACGGGCGAAGAGGCCTCCACGCCGGCGCAGGCCAGCTGCAAGATGCAGCGCCCCGACTGAAGCGAGGCACGCGCGCATGGACTGGCTGGCGTTTTCGCTGCTCAACGGCGTCATCTACGGGCTCCTGCTCTTCATGGTGTCGGCGGGGCTCACGCTCATCTTCGGGATGATGGGCGTGCTCAACTTCGCGCACGCCTCCTTCTACATGCTGGGGGCGTACTTCGCCTATTCACTGCAGGGCATCGTCGGCTTCGTGCCGGCAGTGGTGGCCGCAACACTGCTGGCAGGGCTCGTGGGCGCGGTGGTCGAACGCTGGTTCCTGCGCCGGGTCCATCGCTATGGGCATGCGCATGAGCTGCTGCTGACCTTCGGGCTGTCCTTCGTCATCGCGGAGACGATCAAGCTGTTCTTCGGCAACTATCCGGTGGACTACCGGATCCCCCAGTCGCTGGACGTGTCGGCCTTCGTGCTGGGCAGTCAGCAGTATCCGGCCTACCGCCTGCTGATGGGCGCCGTGGCGCTGGCGATGTTCGCCGCGATCTACCTGCTGCTGACGCGCACACGCGTGGGCATCGTCGTGCGCTCCGCCATCTACAAGCCTCGCATGGTCGAGGCCCTGGGGCACAACGTGCAACTGGTGTTCATGGGCGTCTTCGGCGTGGGCGCGGCGCTGGCCGGACTGGCCGGCGCCATCGCCGGGGCGTTCTACACCACCAGCCCCAACATGGCGCTCGAGCTGGGCGTGATGGTGTTCGTCGTGGTGGTCGTCGGCGGACTGGGTTCGCTCGGCGGGGCGATGCTCGCTTCGGTGCTGATCGGCGTGCTGACTTCATTGGCCGTGGGCGTCGACCACAGCGCGGCGGACCTGCTTGCGTTCGTGGGCGCGCGCCAATGGGCCGAAGGTGTCGGCGGACTGCTGACGCTCAAGCTGTCGAGCCTGGCCGCGACACTTCCTTTCGCATTGATGCTGCTGGTTCTCTTGCTGCGTCCTTCAGGCCTCATGGGCGACAAGGACTGACCCCGTGATGCGAACTGCTCTTTGCGTAGTGGGCGCGGCGCTGCTGGCCGCGCTGCCTTTCATGTTGTCTGCGGGCTTGCTCAATGCCTCGATCCAGATGCTGATCGCCGCCTTGTTCGCCTGCGCCTACAGCCTGCTGGCGGGCCGCGCCGGGATGCTGTCGTTCGGCCATGCGGCTTACTTCGGCGTCGGCGCCTTCGCTACGGTCCATGCCATGAACGCGCTGGGCGGCAGCGGATTGCTGCCGACGCCCTTGCTGCCGCTGGTGGGGGCCGTCGCCGGGCTCGCCTTCGGGCTCGTGGCCGGATGGTTCGCCACGCAACGCAGCGGAACGGCGTTCGCGATGATCACGCTGGCCATCGCCGAACTGCTGCACTCGCTGGCACCCCAGCTCAAGGGTTGGTTCGGTGGCGAATCCGGAATTTCCGCCATGCGGATGCCCGCCTGGGGGCTCGATTTCGGATCGACGACGCAGGTCTACTACCTGACGCTGGTGTGGGTCGCGGTGTCGCTTGCCGCGCTGTACTTCCACAGCCGCACGCCACTGGGGCGGCTCACCCTCGCGCTGCGCGAGAACTCGCACCGGCTGCGATTCCTGGGGTACGACATGCATGGCCTTGGTGTCTCGGCCTTTGCCCTGTCGGCCATGTTCGCGGGCATCGCGGGCGGCCTGCAAGTCCTCGGCAATGAATCCGCCAACTACGCGGTCTTCGATGCGGGCGTCTCCGCCAGCGTGGTCCTCAACGCGTTCATCGGCGGTGTCGGCAGCTTTCTCGGACCTGCATTGGGTGCGGCGCTGATGACTTTCTTCGGCTACTCGGTGTCGGATCAGACACAGGTCTGGCTGCTCTACCAGGGCACTTTGTTCGTGCTGGTGATGATGTTCATGCCGGACGGGCTCACCGGGCTGTTCACGGCAACGGCATCGCAGATCCGGCGCGACGGCGTCGCCGCGGTGTTGCCGCGCATCCTGTTGTGGGTGCTCGCGGCCGTGCTGCTGACGTCGGGCGCAGTGTTCATCGTCGAGATGCTGCAGCGCCTCTTCTCGCAGGACTATCGCGCCTTGGCGCGCATGAGCGCGAGTGCGCCACCGGTCACGCTGTTCGGGCGCAGCTGGGTGGCTGCGGCGATGTCCACCTGGACGGTGCCTGCCGGTCTGCTCGCCGCAGGCAGCCTGGTCGCATGGTGCGCACTGCGCCTTTCCCGCCCGCGAGATGAATCAATGCCGGCCGTGGCCCCTGCCGGAGAGGTCCACCCATGAGCGACCCCATTCTTTCGCTGCGCGGGCTGCGCAAGTCTTTCGGCCCTGCCGAGATCATCCGTGGCGTGGACCTCGATCTGTGCAGTGGTGAGCGCCGTGCGCTGATCGGACCGAACGGCGCGGGCAAGTCCACGCTGTTTCATTTGATCTCCGGCAACATCGCGCCCACTGCCGGCACGGTGCGCTTCGATGGCCAGTCGATCACGGGCTGGGCTCCGCAGCGCATCAATCGTGCGGGGCTGGCTCGTTCGTTCCAGATCACGAACGTCTTCCCGAAGCTGAGCGTGTTCGAGAACATCCGTCTTGCGGTCATGCGGGCGCGCCAGCCGCAATATATGTTCTGGCGGCGAATCGACCGGGTGCCGGGCCTGCAGGAGGCCACCGAACGGCTCCTGGAGCGCGTGCGCTTGCAAAGCCACGCTTCGGCCTTCGCGGGCGAGATGTCGTATTCGCTGCAGCGCTCGCTGGAACTCGCGATGACGCTCGCCTCGGATCCGAAGGTGATCCTGCTGGACGAACCCATGGCCGGCATGTCCACCGAAGAGACCCACTACACGCTGGAGCTGATCCGCGAGGTCACGAGCGGGCGTGCCCTGCTGATCGTCGAGCACGACATGGACGTGGTCTTCGCGCTGGCCGATCGCATCAGCGTGCTGGTCTACGGGGAAGTCATCGCCACGGGCACGCCAGACGAGATCCGCAGTCACCAGGGCGTGCGCGAGGCTTACCTCGGCGAGGAGGTCGCATGCTGAGCGGCGGCGCATCGTTGCTGCAGGTGCAGGACCTGCACGCGCACTACGGCAAGAGCCACATCCTGCGCGGCGTCAGCTTCGCTGTCGATCGGGGCGAAGTCGTCAGCCTGCTGGGGCGCAACGGCTCGGGCCGCTCGACGACGCTGAAGGCGCTGATGGGTCTCGTGCCGCCCACCGGAGGACGCGTACAGCTTGCACAGCGCCAGCTCGCAGGCGCCAAGCCTCATGCCATCTGCCGCGCGGGACTGGCTTACGTACCGGAGGAACGCGAGGTCTTCGCCAATCTCAGCGTCGACGAGAACCTGCGCATGGGCGAGCAGCCGCCGGTGGCTGGCGCGCTGCGCTGGACTCTGGACCAGATGTTCGACTACTTTCCTCGCCTCAAGGAACGGCGCAACACCAAGGCGGGCAGCCTTTCGGGCGGGGAGCAGCAGATGCTGACGATCTGCCGCTCGCTGCTGGGCAATCCGCTGGCGATCCTGATCGACGAACCGACCGAAGGACTCGCGCCGAAGATCGTCGCCCAGGTGGGCGAATCCATCGACGACATGCGTCGCCGCGGCCTGTCGGTAGTGCTGGTGGAGCAGAAGCTCGCGATTGCCCTGAAGGTGTCCTCGCGCGTGTGCGTGAYGGGACACGGCCGCATCGTCTTCGACGGCGCGCCGCCACAGTTCGCCGCCGATCGGGAGTTGTTGTCTCGCTGGCTGGCCGTCTGACGCCCTAGGAACAAGGCTCAAGGAACAAGCACATGAACACAGCCCAAGACAAAGTCATCATCACCTGCGCCGTGACAGGCTCGGTCCATACGCCGACGATGTCGCCCTACCTGGCGCTGACGCCCGACCAGATCGCCGAACAGGCGATCGATGCCGCCAAGGCCGGTGCAGCGATTCTTCATCTCCACGCTCGCGATCCTGCGGACGGGCGTCCCAGTGCGGACCCGCGCCTGTTCGATCAATTCGTGCCGCGCATCCAGGCCGCCACCGAAGCGGTCATCAAYATCACCACGGGCGGCAGCACCCGGATGACGCTGGAAGAGCGGCTGGCCTATCCGCTGCAGGCGCGGCCGGAAATGTGCTCGCTGAACATGGGTTCGATGAACTTCTCCGTCCATCCGCTCGCACGCAAGTACACCGAGTGGGTGCATGCCTGGGAAAAGCCTTACGTCGAAGGCATGGAAGACCTGATCTTCCGCAACACGTTCAGGGACATCCGCCACATCCTGCAGGTGCTCGGCCGGGATTGCGGTACGCGCTTCGAGTTCGAATGCTATGACGTGGGGCATCTGTGCACGCTGGCCCATTTCGTCGACGAAGGATTGATCGAGGGACCGCTGTTCATCCAGAGCATCTTCGGCATCCTGGGCGGAATGGGCCCCGACCCCGAGAACCTGGTCACCATGAAGAGCACGGCCGATCGGCTGTTCGGCCGGGGCCAGTACCGCTTCTCGGTGCTCGGCGCCGGGCGACACCAGATGCCTTTGCTCACGATGGGTGCCGTGCTCGGCGGCCACGTGCGCGTGGGGCTGGAGGACAGCCTCTACCTCGGCAAGGGGCGTCTTGCGCACTCCTGCGCCGAACAGGTGCTGAAGATTCGACGCATCCTCGATGAACTGTCGCTGGAGGTGGCAACCCCCGAGGAGGCCCGGCGCATGTTGGGGCTGAAAGGCAAGGACGCTGTGGCCATTTCGAGGCCGTAAGGAAAACAATGAATCAACGATTGCAGGGCCGCGTGGCCATCGTCACCGGTGCCGGTGGCGGACTCGGCCGCACGCACGCGCTTGAACTCGCTCGCCATGGTGCGCGCATCTTGGCCAACGACGTGGGAGGCTCACCGGCCGAAGCTGTCGCCGAGGAGATCCGCAGCCGCGGGGGCGATGCCCTTGCCGTCGCTGGCGACGTCACCCGCGCCGACGAAATGGAGGCCATGGCCGCGCAAGCCATCGCAAGGTGGGGTCGCATCGACATCCTGGTCAACAACGCCGGCATCCTGCGCGACCGCACGTTCTCGAAGATGACGCTCGACGAGTTTCGCCTGGTGATGGACGTGCATGTCATCGGCGCCGTCCATTGCACCAAGGCCGTCTGGGCGCAGATGCAGGAGCAGCAATACGGGCGCATCGTCATGACGACGTCGTCGTCCGGCTTGTATGGCAACTTCGGTCAGTCCAACTACGGTGCGGCCAAGATGGCGTTGGTTGGGCTGATGCAGACGCTCGCCTTGGAAGGCATGAAGCGCAACATCCGCGTGAACTGCCTCGCCCCCAGCGCGGCTACGGCGATGACGCAAAGCGTATTGCCCGCGGAGGCTCTCGCGCGGCTCACGCCGGAGCATGTCAGCCCCGGCCTGATCGCGCTGGTGGATGAAGCCGCGCCGACCCGCATGATCTTGCTGGCAGGCGCCGGCAGCTTCGAATGCGCCCACATCACGATGACGCAGGGCGTGCACCTCGATGATGTCTCGACCGCTGGCGAGCAACTGTGTCACGCGCTGGAGGCTGTTGCTGATCGGTCCGGGGAAGTCGTTCCGGCCTCCGGTTGGGAGCAATACCAGCTGGAACTCGCGAAGGTGAACGAGCCGGGCCTTCCCGGCGTCATGCCACGACTTGCACCGGTGCATCGCTCGCCAGCGCCTTCTCCACAACCCCTCGCGGCAGCGTCGGCGCAAACGATTCGATGAAGGCGTGCACATAGCCTCGGAGGTAGTTGCCGCGCCGCACCGCCAGCTTCGTGAGGTTGATGCCGAAGAGGCTCCCCGCATCGATTGCGCGAAGCTGCGTGTCGCGCTCTGCCTCGTAGGCGATGCCGGCGACGATGCCCACGCCCATGCCAAGCTGCACGTAGGTCTTGATCACGTCCGCGTCCATCGCCGTCAGCACGATGTTGGGCGCCAGCCCCTGGTCTTCGAAGGCCTTGTCGATGCGCGTGCGTCCGGTGAAACCGGTGTCGTAGGTGATCAGGGGATAGCGCGTCAGCGCTTCGAGGGTCGGCGGTGCGTCGAGCAGGGCATGCCCGGGCGGCACGATCACCGAATGCGTCCACCGGTAGCACGGCAACGCCACCAGTTGCGGGTAGTCGCCCAGCGCTTCGGTCGCGATGCCGACGTCAGCCTCGCCGCTCAGCAGCATCTGTGCGATCTGCTTGGGCGAGCCTTGGTGGAGATGCAGCTTCACGTTGGGAAAGTGCGAGCGAAACTCCTGCACCGCGACCGGCAGCGCATAGCGCGCCTGCGAATGGGTCGCGGCGATCGAGAGCAGCCCGCTTTCGCGCGCGACGAATTCCTGCCCCGCTTGCTTCAGGTTGGTGCTCTCCATCAACATGCGTTCGATGATGGGCAGCACATGCTCTCCCGGTTCGGTGAGGCCGGTCAACCGCTTGCCGGCACGCACAAAAAGCTCGATGCCCAGTTCATCCTCCAGTTCGCGGATCTGCCGGCTCACGCCGGGCTGCGAGGTATGCAGCGCATGGGCGACTTCGGTGAGATTGAAGCCGCAGCGCACGGCCTCGCGCACCGAGCGCAGTTGTTGGAAATTCATGATGCTCGAACAGAAAACGGCGCCCGCAGGGGCGTGGCGGGCCATTGTCCGCAGAGGCATCGGATCGGGGAACGACTGAATCGTTGATTTCAAATAGGGAAATGATCTATAGGGTGCAAGCCTTCATTACCCCTTCAGGCGCTGCTCGCCAGGGTCGCATCGAAAGTGGGGCGCACGTCCAAGGGTTGCTTGATGAGCCCGACCTGGTGATAGAAGTCCGCCGTGCGCTGCTGGTCGAGGATGACTTGGGCATCGATGGGCACCCATGTCTGCTCGCGCCGCACGAACTGCAGCTTGGCTGCCTCGGCGGGAATGCCGATGATGCGTGCGAGCGTGGCGCTGAAGGCATCGACGTTTCGGTACGACCAGGCTTGCGCCTTGACGACCCTTTGCAGAAAGTCGCGCAGGACGGGTCGTTTTGCCGCGATGGCGGCGTCTGTCGCGACCAAGTAGCTCAGGCCGGGGAGCAAGCCGCGCCCACTGACGAGCACGCGCGCGTGCTGGCTGGTTTCGGCCAGCGCCGTGTAGGGCTCCCAGGTGGCCCACGCATCGACGGCGCCCTGCATCAATGCGAGCTTGGCATCCGCGGGCGCGAGGAACCGGATGTTGACGTCCTCCGGCTTGAGGCCTGCCGTGATCACGGCTTTGAGCGTGACGTAGTGGCCGATGGAGCCCCGGTTGGTCGCGATGCTCTTGCCCTTGAGGTCGGCCGCGTTCTTCAGCGGCGAGTCCGGCCGCACGAGGACGGCCGTGCCGTACGAGTCGGACCGGTTCGCGCCGATGGCCTTGATGCGCGTTCCCGCGGCCAGCGCGAAAACCAGCGGCGCATCGCCGATGGGGCCCAAGTCGACGGCGCCCGCATTGAGGGCTTCCGCCAGTGGCGCTGCAGCCGGGAACTCCGACCATTGGATGTCATAGGTGAGGCCGTCCAGTCCGCCTGCCGCTTCGAGCAGTGCGCGCAGGCCGCCTTTCTGATCGCCGGCCATGAGCAGCGGCCGCGCTTGCGCATGCGATGCAGTGGTCGGCAGGGCGATTGCTGCCGCGCCTGAGAGCGTGTGGATGACGAACTGGCGGCGGGTTGCCTGGGCCATGAAGGGGCTCCTTGAAGTGGAAGTAGTCGTGATCAGTGGACGAAGCCGCCCCGGAGGAAGCGCACGGGCTCGGCATCCATGCGGGCGATCAGGGCACCGAGTCCGTCGCCGGGCTGCGGCACGTCCTGCGGGGCTCCGGGTGCGGATGCGGTGCGGCACAGCAGGTCGTCTTCGGACCAGCCGGGATTGCCTGGCGCGCTGCGAGCGCGCAGCCAGCCGTCGCGATCGGCGAGCAGCTGCGTGCCTTCGAGATGCTCTGTGCCGGCGATCAGCGCGAAGGCGTCCCATGCGGCGGATGAGTCCACCACGCAATCCGCTTCCTGCGGCTGCGCCTGCTGGGCCTGCTGGGCGGCTGGCACCAGTTGGACGGTGACCACGCGAGGGTCTTCGGGTGCCGGCGCGGTCGCCGGGCCGCGTGCAAGCACGCGCACGCGCTGGCCGCGCCAGGTCGAGAGGGCACGCGGGGAACGGCCTTCGCACCGGACGATGACCTCGGGCAGCGCAATGGGCGCGCTCCAGGCACCCGTCGCCTGAAGCACTTGTCCGGCACTCTGTGCTTTCATGAAGTCGATCAGCGCCCATGCCTCGCCATCGGCCAGCTGCTCGAACGCCGGCATGGTCGAGCTTCCATGCCGATCGCTCGTTCCATGCAGCACGCGCCACAGGAGATCGCCATCGGCGCGCCGCCACAACAGCGGTCCTGCGAGGTCGGGCGGCCACACCGGCTGCGCCGCTGCCAACGGACCTTGTCCTCTTCCGTCCGCTCCATGGCAAGCCGCGCAATGCTGCTCGTAGAGCGCGTGTCCTTGCGTGATCGACTCGGCGGTGAAGCCTGTCGGCGATCGATGAAAGCTCGTGGGATATGCAGGCACGAGCACGACCTCAGGCTGAGGCCATGGCGCGAGCAGCAGCAGCATTGGCACTGTCGCAAGCAAGAGCCATCGGCGCTTTCGCCAGGCGAGTGCGGTTGCGAGCAGGACTGCCACCAGCGCGAGCACGAGCAGCGTCAAGGCCATACGCCGCGCCTGGCCGAGATCGATTGACAGGTTCTCGCCTGACAGGCGCAGCGGCCAAGGCCACGCGGGCTGTCCGTGGCTCGTGCCGGCCAGGCCCAGCCAGGCCAGCACTTGCAGCAGGCCTGCTTGCACGGTCTGCAGGAGTGCCACCAGCGCGTTCAGCGTCATCACCAGGTGGCATCGAGGCCGAGGTGGCGAAGTGCTTCGTGCCGCAAGGCGGCCAGCCGAGGATAGCCCCGGTGCCTCGGATAGGGCAGGTCGACCACGAGCTGCGCAGCGATGCGCGCGGGCCGGTCGCTCAGCACGACCACGCGATTGGCAAGAAACAAGGCCTCTTCGACGTCGTGCGTCACGAGCAGCGCGGAGAAGCCGGCGCGCTGCCAGAGGTTCACGAGTTCGCCCTGCATGGCCATGCGTGTGAGCGAATCGAGCTTGCCCAGCGGCTCGTCGAGCACCAGCAGGCGCGGGTCGTTGACCAGCGCCCTTGCGAGCGCCACGCGCTGCGCCATGCCGCCCGAGAGCTGATGGGGAAAGCTCTTGGCGAATTCGCCGAGGCCCACGAGCTTGAGCGCATCGTCCACGCGCGAACGTTGCGTCTTCAGCAGCCCGCGCGCCTGCAGGCCCAGCGCGACGTTGTCCCAGACGCTGCGCCACGGATACAGGGTTGGGTCCTGGAACACGACGATGCGCGATGGGTCGGGCCGCGTGATGGGCGCGGCATCCTGTGTGAGGGTGCCGGCAGACGCGGGTTCGAGCCCGGCCACGAGCCGCAGCAGCGTCGACTTGCCGCAGCCGCTGGGCCCCAGCAGGGCGACGAACTCGCCGGGCCCGACGTCGAGGTCGATGCCGTCCAGTACCTGCAGCGCGCCGCTTGCAAGCTTGAACCAGTGGCTGACGTTGCGGATCTCGATATGCGCACCGGCGCTGACCGCCGGGGCATCGAGAGCATCTACGGCATCTACGGTATCTACCATTTGACAGTCCCCTTCTGCCAGGACAGCGCTCGATCGCGCACTGCGAAAAGCAGCGTGATCAGCCCGGAGCACAGCGCCGCCATTACCAGAAGCGCCGCATACATGTTGGCGTAGGCCGCCCAGCCTTGCGCCCACTGCAGGTACCAGCCAAGGCCGGCTTTGACGCCCATCATCTCAGCAGTGACCAGCACCGAGAACGATGCACCCAGCCCCATGAAGAGGCCGACGAAGACCTGCGGCAGCGCAGCTGGCACCGCGACCCTCAGCACCAGGAACCATGGCGGTGCGCCGAGCGTGCGTGCGACGTCGTAGTAGTTCTTGTTGACCGAGGCCACGCCCGACCAGCTCAGTACCGCGACCGGGAAGAAGGTGGCGAGCGCGACCAGGAAGACGGCTGCCGCGTAGCTCGAAGGCGCGAAGAAGAAGGCCAGCGGCAGGAGCGCCGAGGCTGGCACAGGCCCGAGAAAGCGCAGCAGCGGATGCACCCAGTAGCCCGCGATGCGGGACCAGCCGATCCACACGCCCGTCGCGAACCCGCTCAGCGCCCCCAGTGCGAAGCCGTGCGCGAGCAGCCTCAGAGAGTGGGCGGCCGAGAGCCCGAGCCGACGCCAGTCCTCCGAAGCGACGTCGAGCAGGCTTTGCGGCGGCGCGAAGAAGGGCGGTGGCAGCACGCCGAGCTTGGCGGTCAGCACCTCCCAGAGCGCGAGCAGCAGCGGTGCTGCAACGAGCCATTGACCCGCCGATCGAAGCCTGCGGCCAAAGCGACCTGTGCGGCCGCCGAACAGCGCCGCCAGGAGCAACAGCGCCGCGACGGCGATGGCGCCGATGCCGAACTCATGGGTGAAGTTCCAGTCGCTGAAGCCGATCTCCCGATTGGGCCAGGTGATGGTCAGCACGCCCAGCGCCAGCCACGCGCTCGCCGCGAGGATGCCTGTGCGCCAGACCTTGGTGGGCGCACTCTCCGATGCGCCGCGCGCTTCGCGCGGGTGCGGCTTCGCAGCGCGTGGACGTGCCGCGCCCAGGATGAGGTTGTCGGCGGTGGTCATGCGAGCACGTCCACCGACACATGGTTTGCCAGGCGCGCCGGGTCGGTGCTCTGCTTGAGTACGCCGACCGACCGGAAATCGCGCGCATAGAACTCCACCTCGTCGCGCAGGTTCTTGCCCACCGGGTGGTGCGCGTGCGTCAATGTGCCCAGCAGCGCCTGAAGGTCCTCCACCGGCACCTTCGGCGAATACTTCGCGAAGAGCCTGGCCGATTCGTTCGGGTTTTCAGCCACGAAGTCGGATGCCTGCACGATGGAGCGCACCAGCGCCGCCACCACGGGCTTTTCGTTGCGCACCAGTTCGCCGCGTGCGCCCACGATGCAGCAGACCTTGTCCTTGTATTCGCCCGAGAGGTTGGATGCCAGCTCGAGATAGCGGCCCTTGTTGCGCTTCTCGATCAGGTACAGCGTCGGGTCACCGTCGGCAATGGCCTGGATCTCGCCCTTGTTCACCGCAATGTCGAGCAGGTCGGCCGGATACTGCCGCCAGGTCACGTCCTTGTCGGCGTCGATGCCGTTCTTCTTGAGCAGGATCGAGAAGAAGTTCTTGCCGGGGCTCGCGATATCGGAAACGCCGATGGTCTTGCCCTTGAGCTTCTGCAGGTCGGTGACCCCGGCCTCCTTGACCCCCACGAGCCGCACGCAGCCACCGTGCGAGCTGCCGACGATCTTCACGTCGAACCCCGATTCGAGCGGCTTGAGCCAGCGATGGATCATGCCGACCGCCGCATCGGCCTTGGCTGTGGCGAGCGATTCGAGCAGTTGGTCGGTCGAACCCGTGTAGTTGACGAGATCGACCTGCAGGCCGTTCTTCTCGAAGATGCCGCGCTCCTGTGCGACCACCACCGGCGAAAGGCAGAAGGCCGTCGCGTTCCACGCGAAGCTCAGCTTGCGCTGCTGCGACCACGCGCGCGTGGCGATCAGGCTGGTGGATGCGATGACGGCCGCGGCGCCGCTGGCGCGCAACACGCTGCGCCGCGAGAAAGACGGATGGTTCATGGTCTGGAGAGGAGAAGGCTGGGGTGTTGGAGGTGCATCAGGCGGCGCGGCGCTGCGCAGCAATGCGCTGCGCCACCAGTTGGCGTGTGCGGGGAATCAGCTCGCGTCCGTAATCGATCGCGTCCTCGAGAGGGTCGAAGCCGCGGATCAGGAAAGTCGTGACGCCCAGGTCGTAGTAGTCGAGCAGGGCGTCGGCCACCTGTTCGGGCGTGCCGACCAGCGCCGTGCTGTTCGAACGGCCGCCAATCTCGCGCGCGACAGCAGTCCAGAGGCGTTTGTCGAGCCGCGGGCCTTGCTCGGCGGCGGCCAGCAGCCGCCTGGCCCCTTCGCTTTGCTGCGGGCCGCCGCGGCCGAAGCCTTGGACCACGCGCAGTCGCCGCGTCTCGTCGAGGATTGCATCCGCTCGCTCCCATGCCTTCTCTTCAGTGTCAGCAAGGATGGGCCGGAACGAAACCGAGAAGCGCACGGTGCGTCCATGCCTGGCCGCTTCTGCGCGCACGCGGCCCGTGAGTTCGCGCGCCTGATCCAATGATTCGCCCCAGAGCGCGTACACGTCCGCATGTTTGCCCGCGACGGGAATCGCCGCCGCCGAAGCACCGCCGAAGTACACCGGCACGTGCGGCCTGCCGTTGAGCGACTGCACCGGCTTCACCTCGGAGAAGGCATTCTTGAAGCGGTAGTGGGCGCCTTCGTGATCGAAGGGTTTGTCGCTGGTCCATACCCGGCGCAGGATATCGAGGTATTCGTCGGTGCGGGCGTAGCGCTGGTCGTGGTCGAGCCAGTCGCCGTCACGCTTTTGCTCGTCGTCCGAGCCGCCCGAGATGTAGTGCACGCCGAGCCGGCCACCGCTGAACTGGTCGAGCGATGCAAACTGCCTTGCGGCCAGTGTCGGCGCGACGAAGCCCGGCCGGTGCGCGAGCATGAAGTGGATGCGCTCGGTGACCGAAGCGGCGTATGCCACTGTCAACGTCGCATCGGGGCTGGTGGAGTGGTGCGGCACCAGCACCCGGTCGAAGCCGGCCTTCTCATGCGCCTGTGCGAATGCCCGCACGTAGTCGCGGTCGATCGCGGGGCCGTACGCCGGATGGATCTCGGAGACCTTCTGGGCCTGGATCATGCCGATGAATTCGATGTCGCTCATGGTGGGTCCTTGCAATGAATGGTTCGGGCGTTCAGGTCGGAACGAAGAGGCATGACCGTAAGGCGAGCAGGTACGAAAGCGAACGCAGAAAAACGTTCTTGGATATGCGTCTTCCGTCGTTTTCGGCATCGGCGGCGGCGGCTAAGGTGCCAGCCCATGAGTTCACAAGCCTTGCGCCGCTTGCCGGTCGCACCTGAAACGGACGATGCGTTGCTGGCGCGACTGTCCGCTCTCTTTGCCGAAACGGCCGCCGACTACGATCGCAGCGGCGCGTTCCCGCGCGAGAACTTTGCCGCGCTGCATGCCAACGGGCTCGTAGGCCTGGTGGCGCCGCGCACGCATGGCGGTGGGGGTGCATCGCTTGCGGCGGCGCGCCGAGTACTGGCGGCCGTCGCATACGGCGAGCCCGCGACCGCGTTGATCCTCACGATGAGTTGGCTGCAGCAGCTCGCCATCGGCCGTACCGACAGCCGCTGGCCCGCGCATCTGCGCGACCGTGTGCTGCACGAGGCCGTCCGGGAGGGCGCGTTGATCAACGCCTTGCGCGTCGAACCGGCTCTGGGCTCGCCGGCGCGAGGCGGTTTGCCCGCGACGACGGCGCGCCTCGACGGCCATCAATGGAAGCTCAGCGGCCACAAGCTCTACACGACGGGCATCGAAGGCCTGCGGTGGCTGTCGGTGTGGGCACGCACCGAAGGCGACACTGCGCGCGTCGGCGTCTTCCTGGTGCCGCGCGACGCGCCCGGCGTTCGCGTGATCGCCAGCTGGGATCACCTGGGGCTTCGCGCCTCGGGCAGCCACGAAGTGATCTTCGAAGATGTCGCGATCCCGCTCGACCATGCGGTCGATCTGCGTGCGGCGGCGCAATGGGCGCCCGATGCGGGCAGCCAGACCGACATCGATGCCCATGCGACCCAGCAGGCCTGGATGGCGGTGCTGCTGGGCACGCTCTACCTCTCGGTCGCGCGTGCGGCGCGTGACTGGCTCGTCGGGTTTCTCAATCGCAGGGCTCCCAGCGGCCTCGGCGCGCCGCTCGCGAGCCTGCCGCGCGTGCAGGAAGCCGTTGGCGAGATCGAAGCTTTGCTGAACGCCGCGCGCGTGTTGCTGGAAGACGCAAGCGCCGAGGTCGACGCAGGGCGGGCGCCTTCCGCAACACGGAGCGGCTTGCTCAAGTACACCGTCACCACGAATGCAATCCGCGCGGTCGAACTGGCTTTGCAGCTCAGCGGCAACCATGGCCTCACGCGACAGAATCCGCTGGAGCGCCACTACCGGGACGTGCTTTGCAGCCGCATCCACACCCCGCAGAACGACGCGATCCTGGTGGCCGCCGGCAAGGCCGCGCTCGAACGATGAGCGAGCGACTGCGCGATTTCGCCGCCGATTTCGGCCGACTGATAGACATGCGTCCCGCGGAGCCGCGCATCCTCGAAGAGGGTGGGGCGCTGCTGCGGCGTCTCGTCGCGCGCGACGACTGGCTGCCCGATGCCTTCGCCGAGCCGCATCCCACGCGGTACCGGCAATACCTGCTGCATCTCGATGCCGCCGAACGCTTCTCGGTCGTGAGCTTCGTTTGGGGGCCGGGCCAGGCCACGCCGGTGCATGACCATACGGTCTGGGGTCTGATCGGCATGCTTCGCGGCGCCGAGTCGAGCCAACGCTACATCGAGCGCGATCGCTTGCTGCTGGCCGACGGCTTGCCGGTGCGGCTCGAGCCGGGCGACGTCGAGGCGGTGTCGCCGACGATCGGCGACTTGCACCGCGTGCGCAATGCCTACGACGATCGCGTGTCCGTCAGCATCCACGTTTACGGCGCGGACATCGGCAAGGTGGCGCGCCATACTTACCCGACCAGCGGTGGCCGCGAGCGATTCGTGTCCGGCTATTCGCCGTTGCCCCTCGGCTTGCCCAATTCATCGACATGACTGCTTCCATCTCATTCGCCTCGGTCCGTCACCATCTGCATGCGCGCGAGGAGATTGCGCTGCTCGATGTGCGCGGGGAAGACCTCTATGCACAGGCCCATCCACTGTGGGCCGCCAACCTGCCGCTGTCGCGGATCGAGCTCGACGCATCCCGCCGCATCCCGCGCCGCGACACGCTCATCGCGCTCTACGGCGCGCATGAACGAACCGACCTCGCACCGCTCGCGGCCGAGCGACTCTCGGCGCTGGGCTACACGCGCGTGCACTTGCTCCAGGGAGGTTTGGAAGGCTGGCGCGATGCCGGCGGAGAACTGTTCCGCGACGTCAATGTGCCGAGCAAGGCGTTTGGAGAGCTGGTCGAGCACGAGCGCCACACACCCTCGCTCTCGGCGCAGGAGGTCAAGGCCCTGATCGATGCGCGGGCTGACGTCGTGGTGCTCGATGCGCGGCGCTTCGACGAATTCCAGACTATGAGCATTCCCACGGCGACCAGCGTGCCGGGCGCTGAACTGGTGCTGCGCGTCCGCGAGATGGCGCCCGATCCGGCCACACGGGTGATCGTCAACTGCGCCGGACGCACGCGCAGCATCATCGGCGCGCAATCGTTGGTGAACGCGGGGATTCCCAATCCCGTCGCGGCGCTGCGCAACGGCACGATCGGCTGGAAGCTGGCCGGGCAGCAACTGGACCACGGAGCGTCGCGCCGCGCGCCCGCGCCGGGCGAAGAGAACCGCGCCGCCGCGCAAGCGAATGCGAGGGACGTGGCGCGGCGGGCGCGGGTTCGCTGGGTTGCGCTCGACGCGCTCGCCAGTCTCCAGGCGCCGGGCCGCACGGTCTACCGCTTCGACGTGCGCACGCCCGAGGAATACGAAGCCGGACATCTGCCGGGCTTCGCCAGCGCGCCAGGCGGCCAGCTGGTCCAGGAAACCGATCACCACGTGCCGGTGCGCGGCGCCCGCGTCGTGCTTGCCGATGACGACGGCGTTCGCGCCCCGATGACGGCGTCATGGCTCGCGCAGATGGGGTGGGATGTGCATGTCGTGGAGCCGCATCCCGCCTCGGCGCGGAGTGAGTCGGGTGCGGCGCCGCTCAAGCATCCGGCCGCACCGTCCGCGGCCGCGACAGCCCGCTATCGCCGCCCGTATGAAGGCACCGATGCGCCTGCGGAAGCGATGCAGGCGTACCTGGACTGGGAATTCGGGCTCGTCGCCCAACTCGCGGCCGACGGAACGCATCACTTCAAGGTCATCTAGCCCGCCACTCCGGCCGGCCGCGCCGGCATCGCGTCGATGGGCCTATGCCATCTCGCTTCAATCCTTGCAAACGGGTCACGCAACCGGTCGAACGGAATACTCCCGTCAGGGGTCTCTTACGCCGAAAAACGCGGTCACTGCACGAGCGACTTGAGTAGCATGGAATTTCTTTGCTGTCACGTTCCAAGATGCCCAATGCAAACGGAGTTACCTCCTTGCGGCTCACGAAGATCTTGTTCGGCTTGCTGCTTTCGTGCGTTGCGAGTCTGCTCGCCTCGTCGATTGTCCTCGCGCAATCCACCGATGCCGCATCGGCCTGGGCGCGAACCAACAGTGTCGTCGGCATCGTCGAAGGCGACGTCGCGCTGATACGCCAGACCACGCGCTACGCGCTCGCCGAGGGCGTGGTGTTGAACGAGCAGGACATCATCGAATCGGCGCCCGGCGCCTTCGCACAGATCGAACTCCCCAATGGCGTGCTTGTCGGCATCGGCGAATCGACGCGGCTGATGCTGCGGCCTCAGGTGGGCAAGGGCCTCGCGGCGCCACCGCTCTATCTGCTCGAGGGCTGGCTCAAGACCAGCGCCAAAGGTGCCTTCGGCTACGTCACGCCGAGTGTCGAAGTCGCGGCGCAGGATGCCACCATCGTCATCTACACCAAGGGCGCGCAGTACGCGCTGTTCGTCGAATCCGGCAGCGCCAGGCTCACGCAGCGCGATCGGGCGCAGTCGATGATGCAACTGAGCGCTGGCGACTTTGCACAGCGGCGTGAAGGCAGTGCGCAGACGGTCGCGCCGCGTGCGGCGCCCGATTTCCTGGGCAAGGTCCCGCGTCAGTTCCGCGACAGCCTGCCCGCCCGCAGTGAGCAGTTCGCCAAGCGCAACGTGACACCCAAGGTGCGCGGCGAAATCACATACGCCGATGTGGCGGCCTGGCTGGGCACCGAACCGGCACTGCGGCTTCCGTTGCTACCGCTGTGGCGAGGGCGTGCAAGCGACCCGACCTTCCGCGCGGGCGCCAAGGCCGACTTGGCGCAGCACCCTGAATGGGAGCCCTACGCCGACCCCGAAGGCTATGCCCGCCGCCTGGCCGAAGAGGCCGAGCGTCGCCGCGCGCGC
>NZ_JBFTNI010000019.1:0-45757 GCF_056397405.1 Variovorax sp. 05N34 | reverse complement strand
GCGCTGGGGCAGCCGCGAAGCGGCCGGTGACGTCGGCCGCCCCAGCGCACACCGCCCGCCATCGCCACCCCCACCCTTCCCGCATTTGCATTTCTAGTACCCCAATTTCCGAGGCAGCCACAACGCCAGTTCCGGCCATGCGATGACAGCCACCATCACGAGGAACATGGCAAACAGCATCCAGCCCACCCATCGCACGGTTTCTTCCATGCGCACGTTGGCGATTCGGCAAGAGACCATCAGGTTCACGGCCAGCGGCGGCGTGAACTGTCCGAGTGCGACCTTGAGTGTCAGGATGACGCCGAACCAGACCGGGTCCCACTTGTAGTGCTGCACGATGGGCCACAGCAGCGGCACGAAGATCAGGAAGATCGAGACACCGTCGAGGAACATGCCGACGGTGATGAGCAGCAGGATCAACAGCGACAGCACGCCGTATTCGCCCAGGCCCGAATTCACGATGGCCCGCGTGACCGGGTCGATCACGCCCAGCGTCGACAACGAATACGCAAAGATCCCGGCAAGCGACACCACCAGCAGGATCACGGCCGACAACTCGCCCGATTCGCGCAGGATCGTGAAGAGGTCCTTGACCTTGATCGTGCGATGGATCGCCATTCCGACGAAGAGGCCATAGAACACTGCCACCACCGCTGCTTCGGTCGGCGTGAAGAGGCCCGCGCGCATGCCGCCGAGGATCAGCACAGGCGCAGCCAGGCCCCAGGTTGCTTCACGAAAGCTCTTCCAGAACGGCGGACGTGGCAGGCTCGATTCGAGCGCGCCCATCTTGTGCTTGCGGGCCAGCCACACTGCCGGAACGATCAGCGCGATGCCAGCCAGAATGCCCGGCACCATGCCCGCCGCGAAGAGCGCCGGCACCGATGCGCCCGGCACCAGCACCGAATACACGATGAAGGCCACCGAAGGTGGGATCAGGATGTCCGTGGCAGCCGCCGCGCCGACCACACTGGCCGAATACGCATCGGGGTAGCCGGCACGCGACATTGCCGTGATCATCACCGCGCCAACCGCGGCCGCATTGGCAGGGCCTGAGCCGGAAATGCCGCCGAGGAACATCGCCACGACGATCGCCACCAGCGGCAGCATGCCGGGGCCGCGTCCGACGATCGCGATGGCGAAGTTGACCAGCCGCAACGCCACGCCCGAGCGGTCGAAGATCGAGCCGACGAGCACGAACATCGGGATCGCGAGCAGCGGATATTTGCCGAGACCGGCGTAGAAGTTCTGCGGCACGGCGAGCAGGCCGAACCACTGCGCGTCGCCATTCGCCAATGCGATGCAGGCCGCGCCCGCGAGGCCGAGCGCCGCGCCGATCGGCACGCCGATCAGCATCATCAGGATGAAGGCGACGAAGAGGAGCGTGGGGATCATGGCTTCGCGCCCCGGTCATTCGCGCCATAGTTGGTCTTGCGGCCGCGTCGAACGAAGAGGCCGACCGCGCGCAGGGCGATGGCAAACGAGACGATGGGCAGCCAGATCGAATACCACCACTGCGGCACGCCAATGCCCGGCGACGTTTCTTCGAAGCGATAGTCGTCCCACACCACGCGCACGCTGAGTGCGGCGATCAGGAAGAACAGCACCGCGACCATGGCTGCGCCGAACTGCGCCAGGCGCTTGCGGCGCGCCATCGATCCGCTCTCGGCGAAATATTCGATGCGGATGTGGCGATCGCGCGCCACGGCCGCCGAGCCTGCGACCAGCGCCAGCAGGATCATCAGGAACACCGAGAACTCTTCGGTCCACGCGAAGGACGAATCGGTGAAATAGCGCACCAGCACGTTGGCGAAGGTGATGCAGGCCAGGAGGCCCATGATGACCACCGTCGCCCAGTCCTCGATGGCGAGCGGTACGCGCGTCGGTTCGTCGGCGGCTTGGATTTCAGGGGGAATGGGGCTGGCGGCGTCCAGCACAGGGCCGGACTCGTGGGGAGTGGTCATCGGGATTGCGGGCAGATGAGGCAGATGCCGTGTCACCGGGCGGACGCCGGGACGGGATCCGTGCACCTCGACAGCGAAGCGATGATGAATCGTAACGATCCATGACCACTTCGTTCATCGGGGGTTTCCTTAGCTGCCGGCTTCCCCGCCCTATGCCAGGACGATCTGCGTCTTGAATGGAAGCCGGCCGAGCGCCTGCTGCAATTGCTCGTGCAACGGGTTCGCCAGCGCGCCGGCCGCCTTTGCATCGATGACGACTCGCAATGCGTTTTCGCCGTCTGGCCGCACTTCCGGGCGCGCCGCGGCATCGATGCCGAGCGCCGCGCAAGCTTCGTCGACCATGGCGGCGGCCACTTTGCGAGCGGCCATTGCGCGCAGTTCGGGCTTGTAGATCTTGCCGACGTTGGTCATCGGCATGGTTTCGATGACGACCACCGCCTTCGGCTTGGCCGGCGCTTCGTCGACGCGCTCGGCGGTAAAGGCCAGCAGTTCGGCTTCAGTGGCCGATGCGCCGGGGACGAGCGTCGCGAAGACCACCGGGAGTTCGCCCGCATAGGCATCGGGCGCGCCGACCGCCGCGCACAACTGCACGGCGGGGTGGGCGCCCAGGGCATCCTCGATCGTCTTCGGATCGATGTTGTGGCCGCTGCGGATGATCAGGTCCTTGGAGCGGCCGCTCAGGTTGAGCCGTCCTTCGTCGTCGAGCCACCCGAGATCGCCTGTGGCGAGCCAGCCGTCAGCGGTGAAGGCCTTCGCGTTATCGGCCGGGTCCACAAAGCCCGAAAACACATTCGGCGACTTGAACAACACCATGCCTTGCTCGCCCGGAGGCAGGTCGCGTTGGGTGGCGTTGCCGTTTTCGTCGAGCGCGACGATGCGCAGCTGCGAATAGGGCAGCCGGAATCCGACGCAGCCGGCCGGGCCGATGACGCCCGGCGGCGTGATGGTCGAAATGCCGGCCATCTCGGTCATGCCGAGGCTTTCATGCACATGCAGGCCGAAGAGGCGCTCGAAGCGCGCTGCGAGTTCAGGGGCCAGTACGGCGGCGCCGGTGCGGCAGTAGTTGATCGACGAGATGTCCGCACCATCGAGCGGCACGTTGGCCAGCGCGGCGAGCACGGTCGGCACTGCGGACAGCGACGTAGGACGGTATTTCTCGACCAGCCGCCAATAGTTGCTCAGCACCTGCTTGTTGCGCAGCAGGGTGGTGGTCGGGATGATCATCTCGACGCCCGCCGAAAGCAGCGAGAGTGACGCCGGCAGCACGCCCGCCACATGGAACAAGGGGTAGCCGTTGATGGCGGCATCGTTTGGGCCCTGTCCGGTGATCTGGATGCTGGCCCACGCGGTGAACACTTGCGCGCCATGGCTGTGGCGCGCGAGCTTGGGCGCGCCGGTCGTGCCGCCGGTGTGGAAATACGCGGCGATGTCGCCCGGCTGAATGTCGCGCCCACTCACCAGACGTTCGGAGGGCTCTCTCGCGCGCAGGGCATTGAAGTCGGCCACGCGTTCGGGCAGCGTACCGGCGCTGCCCGGCACTTCGTCGTGCGGCGCGACGCGCAGCACGGTGGTGAGCGTGGGCACCTGCGAGCGCAGCCGCATCGCCTTGGACCACATGCCCGAATCGGATTCGGACCCATAGGCGATGAGCACCTTCGCACGGCCCGCCGTCATCAGCGAAACCAGCTTCTCGTCAGTCAGAAGCGGGTTGAGCGGCTGCGTGATGCCCGCTGCCGCGCCGCCCCAGAGCGCGAGGTGATATTCGAGACACGCCGGCATCAGCACCGCCACCGCGTCGTCGGGACCGACACCGAGGCCGTGCAGCATATTCGCGGTCTGGTGGATGCCCGCCAGCAGTTCGGCATAGGACCACCGGATCGGCTCGTCGGCGGGATCGCCAGTCCGCAGGAAAGTCAGCGCCGGTTTGTCGCCGAAAGCCGCGCCCGAATTGCGGAAGATCTCGTAGGTGCTTCGGACCGTGAGTGCTTCGCCGAGCGGGGTTTCCTCGATCTTTCGGATGTCCGCCATGCTACGGACCGGAAACGCCTGGCTGAATGGCGCAGCGGTGCGCATGGGTTGGGTGCTCATGAGGGCTGCCTGCCGAGTTCGATGTAGCGCTGCAAGTGACGGTCTTCGTCACCGAGCTGATGGTCGATCATCACGAGACGCTTGGCAAAGTGGGCCAGCGGCAGTTCCCAGGTCATGCCGATGCCGCCGTGCAACTGGATGCTCTCCTGGGCCACCAGCGTGCCGATGCGCCCGATGCTGAATTTCGCGGCCGACAGCGCGCGCTCGCGCGTGAGCCGGTCCGCGCCGATGGCTGCCGCGGCGTTGATCACGGCCGAGCGTGCCTGTTCGATCTCGAGGAGAAGGTCCGCCATGCGATGTTGCAGCGCCTGGAAGCTGCCGATGAGCATGCCGAACTGCTTGCGCGTGCGCAGGTATTCGAGCGTGGCGGTCTTGGCGGACTCCATGGCCCCGAGCGCCTCGGCGCACAGGGCGAGAATCCCGCGGCCGACTGCGCGCTCGAGCGTGGCGTAACCCGCGCCTTCGGCACCCAGCAGTGCGTCCGCGCCGAGCTTTGCCTTTTCGAAGGTCAGCTCCGCGACGCGGCCTCCATCGATGCCGGCGCAGCCACGCACTCTCAGGCCGGGCGTATTGGCAGGCACGATGAAGAGCGAGATACCGGCTTCGTCATCGACCGAGCCCGAAGTGCGGGCCGTGACGACGAAGAGGTCGGCCCGCTCGCCCTGCGCGACCACTGCCTTGGCGCCCTTGAGCACCCAGCCATCGCCGCTGCGCTCGGCGCGCGTCTGCACGCGGGAGAGTTCGTAGTGCGATTCGGGCTCGTCGTGCGCGAAGGCCGCCATGGTGGTGCCGCCGACGATGTCTGCCAGCAGCTTCTTCTGTGCATCGTTGCCTGCAAGGGCGATCGCTTCGCCTGCCATCACGGCACCGAGCAGCGGCTCGACCACGAGGCCGCGACCGAGTGCCTCGAAGACCACCGCGATGTCGAAGCCCTCGCCGCCGAAGCCGCCATCGGCTTCCCTGAAGAGCGCGCCGATCACGCCCAGTTCCGCAAACTGTTGCCAGATCTCCGTGCTGTAGCCCTGGGGCGATCGTGCAATGCGGTCGCGTGTCTCAAAGCCGTACTGCTCCGCGATGAAGCGGTTCAGGCTGTCGGCGAGCATGCGCCGGTCTTCGGTGTGTTCGAAGTTCATGGCAGTTCTCTCAGAGTCCGAGGATCATCTTCGAGATGATGTTCTTCTGGATTTCATTGGAGCCGCCGAAGATCGACAGCTTGCGGTTGTTGAAGTAGCGCGCTGCTGCGGATGCGGCATAAGCGGGGCCGAAAGGTTCGCCACTGAAGCCTTCCTCCAGCGCCTCGGCAACGAAGGGCCGTGCATAGGCGCCCATCGCACGTCGGGCGAGCGATGAGATTTCCTGGCGTATCTCGGTGCCGCGGATCTTCAGCATCGAGCTTTCCGCACCGGGCACGCCGCCACCGGCGACAGCCGCGATCACGCGCAGGTTGGTCGTCTTCATGTTCTCAAGGTCGATCTCGACGCGGGCCATGCGTGCCGCGAAGGCCGGATCCTCGGCCAGCGGCCGGCCATTCTTCGTCTGCCTCGCGGCGATCTTCTTGAGCTGTTCCATTGCGGCGACGGAGAAGCCCACGCCCGCGATGTTGGTGCGCTCATAGGTCAGCAGGTACTTGGCGCAGGTCCAGCCCTTGTTCTCTTCGCCGACAAGGTTCTCCGCTGGCACGCGCACGTCCGAGAAGAAAACCTCGTTCACTTCGTGCTCGCCGTCGAGCGTGATGATCGGTCGCACCTCGACGCCCGGCGACTTCATGTCGATCAGCAGGAAGCTGATGCCTTCCTGCTTCTTGGCCTCGCGATTCGTGCGCACCAGGCAGAAGATCATGTTGGCGTGCTGGCCCAGCGTGGTCCATGTCTTCTGGCCGTTGACGATGTAGTGGCCACCTTCGGCATCGTGGCCGCGCAGGGCCTGGGTCTTGACCGCGGCGAGGTCAGAGCCGGCGCCCGGTTCCGAATAGCCCTGGCACCACCAGTCGGAGCCATCGAGGATGCGCGGAAGCCAATAACGCTTCTGCGCCTCGTTACCGTACTTGATCAGCACCGGGCCGAGCATGTTCACGCCGAAGGGCACGATGCGCGGCGCGTGCGCGAGCGCGCATTCGTTTTCGAAGATGAACTTCTCGACGGCAGTCCATCCCGGTCCGCCGTATTGCTCGGGCCAATGGTTGGCGAGCCAGCCGCCCTCGTTCAGGATGGCGTGCCATTCCTGCATGTCGGCCTTGCCCAGGTGCTTGCCGGTGGCGACCTTGTCGGAAAGCCGCTTGGGCAGCTTGTCAGCGAGGAAAGAACGCACTTCGCTGCGGAAGGCTTCTTCTTCGGGCGTGAAGTTCAGGTCCATCAATTGCCTCTTGATCCAGTAGTTGGCGTCTTTGCGTGAAACACCGCGGAACCGGCTCCGCCGGGCCGCTGGTGTTGCCCCCTGCCAGGGGGTAGGCGAAGCGACACGAAGTGCGCGTAGCCTGGGGGTTAGAAAATCTCGAAGAGCCCCGCAGCACCCATGCCCCCGGCGATGCACATCGTGACGACCGCGTACTTCGCGCCGCGGCGCTTGCCTTCGATCAGCACGTGCCCCGCAAGCCGCGCGCCGGTCATGCCGAACGGATGGCCGATGGAAATCGCGCCGCCGTTGACGTTGAGTCGCTCCGACGGAATGCCGAGCTTGTCCTGGCAATAGATCGATTGCGAGGCGAAGGCTTCGTTGAGTTCCCACAGGTCGATGTCGCTCACCTTCAGTCCGTGGCGTGCCAGCAGTTTCGGCACCGCAAAGACAGGGCCGATGCCCATCTCGTCGGGCTCGCAACCCGCGACCGCCAAGCCGCGGAAGGCGCCCAGGGGCTTGATGTTGGCCCGCTCGGCTTCCTTGGCTTCCATCAGCACGCAGGCCGATGCGCCATCGGAGAGCTGCGAGGCATTGCCCGCGGTGATGAACTTGTCCGCGCCCATGACCGGTTGCAGCTTGGCAAGCGCCTCATATGTCGTGCCGCGGCGGTTGCAGGTGTCGTGGTCGATCGTCACCTCGCGCTGCGTGACTTCCTTGGTGTCCTTGTTCGTCTCGGCCATCGTCGTGGTGCAGGCCACGATCTCGTCCTTGTAGCGCCCGGCGATCTGCGCCTCTTCGGTCTTGCGCTGGCTCTCGGCGGAGAAGCGGTCCTGCGCTTCGCGGCTGATGCCGTAGCGCTGCGCCACGATGTCGGCGGTTTCGATCATCGCCATGTAGAGCGCGGGCTTGTGCTGGACGATCCACGGGTCCATGCCGCTGTCGCCACTGTCGGTCGCGCTGCGCGAGCGGATCTGCGAGATGCTTTCGACACCGCCCGCGATCATGGCCGGCGCGCCGTCCACCACGATGCGGCCCGCCGCCATCGCGATCGCCTGCAGGCCCGATGCGCAGAAGCGGTTGACGGTGGTGCCGGCGATCGAGATCGGCAGGCCCGCGCGGATGATGGTCTGGCGTGCGATGTTGCGGCCGGTGGTGCCTTCGGGATAGCCGCAGCCGAGGATCGCGTCTTCGATCAGCGCGGGATCGATGTCCGCGCGCTCCACGGCGGCCTTGACCGCGAACGCGGCCAGCGTGGCGCCGGGCGTGATGTTGAATTCGCCGCGGTGCGCCTTGGTGAGCGGGGTGCGGGCGGTGGAAACAATGACGGCTTCGCGCATGGGGCGCTCCTTATTCGGATTGGTTGAGGCTTGCGAAATCGGCGCCGCGTTCGACCAGTTCGACCAGCAGCGGAGAGGGTTTCCAGAACACCGGGTCTTCCTTGGCGAATTCGCGGATGTCCGCGAGCACCTTGTCCAGACCCACGGTGTCGGCGTACTTCATCGGGCCACCGCGAAAGCGCGGAAAGCCGTAGCCATAGAGAAAGGTCACGTCGACATCGAGCGGCCGCAGGGCGATGCGCTGGTGGACGACGTTGGCGCCCTCGTTGATCATTGCGGCCATGTAGCGGCGCATGATTTCCTCGTCGCTGAAACTGCGCGGCGTGATGCCGGCGCGCTGGCGTTCGGCGTCGATGATGGCGAGCACTTCGGGGTCCGGCGTGCCGGTGCGCGCGCCTTCGGGATAGAGGTAGTAGCCGCGCTGCGTCTTCTGGCCGAACCAGCCGCGCTCGCAGATGCGATCGGCAATCTGCACATAGCGCGCCTTCGGGTCCCTCGTCGCTGCCTTGCGCTTGCGCGTGGCCCAGCCGATGTCGCCACCGGCGAGGTCCGAAACCTGGAAGGGGCCCATCGGGTAGCCGAAGTCGCGCACCGCCTTGTCGATCTGGTAGGGCGATGCCCCGTCTTCCATCATGTGATCGGCGGCCTGCCGATACACCGCGAGGATGCGATTGCCGATGAAGCCGTCGCACACGCCGGCGCGCACCGGCACCTTCTTGAGCTTCTTGGCAAGCTCGAAGCCGGTGGCGACCACATCGGCGCTCACCTTGGCGGGCACCACGATCTCCAGCAGCTTCATGATGTTGGCCGGCGAGAAGAAGTGCAGGCCCACCACGTCGGCAGGGCGCGAAATGCTGGCGGCGATCTCGTCGATGTCCAGGTAGGACGTGTTGGTCGCGAGCACCGCACCGGGCTTGCACACGCGATCGAGTTCGGCAAAGACAGCCTTCTTGACGCTCATGTCCTCGAAGACGGCTTCGACCACGACGTCGACCTTTGCGAGTGCATCGTAGGAGATCGAGCCCGAGAAGCGTGCCATGACCGCGGCCTTGGTCTCGAGCGTCATGCGGCCCTTTTGAATGAGGCCGTCGTACACCTTCTCGACGTTGGCTCGGCCGCGCGCGAGTTGCGTGTCGTCCCGTTCGATCATCGTGACCGGCATGCCCGCATCGAGCATGGCCACCGCGATGCCCGCACCCATCGTGCCGCCGCCGACGATGCCGGCCGAATCGAGGGGGCGGGGCTTGGCGGCCTTGGTCTCGGGCGCCTTCAGCACTTCGCGCTCGGCGAAGAAGGCGTGGATCAGGCCGGCGCGCTGCGGGCTCTCGATGCACTGCATGAACAGCTTGCGCTCGAGCGCCATGCCTTCGTCGAAGGCCAGCGTGAGTGCCGCCTCGACCGCTTCGACGATCTTCATCGGCGAGAACAGGCCGCGGCTCTTCTTGGCGGTGTCCGCGCGGGCAGCTTCGAGTGCGGCGCGGCTTGCATCAGCGTCGGCCAGCGCTTGGGCGTCGCGCGTGCGGCGCACCGGCGCGTTGGCGGCAACGAGTTCCTTGGCGTAGGCGAGCCCTTCGGCCAATGCGTCGGCGCCGGCGCCCTCTCTGTCGATCAAGCCCAGCGCGAGCGCTTCCTTGGCATTGGCGTGGCGGCCGCTCAGCATCAGCTCGATGGCCGGCTTGACGCCGATCAGGCGCGGCGTGCGTTGCGTGCCGCCTGAGCCGGGAATCAGGCCCAGCGCCACTTCAGGCAGGCCCAGCTTGGCCGAAGGCACTGCGAGGCGGTAGTGCGCCGACAGCGCGATCTCCAGGCCGCCGCCCAGCGCCGCACCGTGAATGGCGGCCACCACAGGCTTGCTGCAGTCCTCGATGCGTTTGCAGACTTCAGGCAGTGACGGCGGCTGCGGCGTCTTGCCGAATTCGCGGATGTCGGCGCCGGCGATGAAGTTGCGCCCTGCGCCGACGATCAGCACTGCGCGGGCGTTGGTGTCGGCCTCGGCTGCATCGATGGCCGCCACGAGACCGCGTCGGACGTCGACGCCGAGCGCATTCACGGGTGGGTTGTCGACGGTCACCACCATCACGTCGCCATCGCGGCGGAAGGTGACGGGCAGGGAAGCTGGGGAGGGTGAAGTAATGGCCATGCTGTGTGTCTCCGAAGGCGTGCGAGGGCGAACTGAGCATTCTTGATCCGGCGTGCCGCTTTGACAATTGCATTGCACGTTGACAGACTGTCAAAGAATTTTTGACAAAATGCCGACCCAACCATGGATCTGCAGTCGCTCACTCTTCTGGTCGAAATCCTCGACGCCGGCAACCTGAGCGAAGCCGCGCGCCGGTTGAAGATGAGCCGCGCCAACGTGAGCTATCACCTCAACCAGCTCGAGCGCTCGGTCGGTGCGCAGCTGGTGCGGCGCACCACGCGGCGAGCCGAGCCCACGGAGATCGGATTGCGGCTCTACCAGCACGGCGTGGCGATCCAGGGCGAACTGCTGGCTGCGCGGGAATCGGTCACCATGCTGGGCCAGAGCCTCCAGGGACGCGTGCGGCTGAGCGTGCCCAGCGGCTACGGGCAACTCGTCATGTCCGAATGGCTCATCGACTTCAAGCGGCAGTACCCCGGCATCGTGCTCGACGTGCTGTTCGAGAACCGCATCGAAGACCTGCTGCGCGACGAAGTGGACATCGCCATTCGCGTGATTCCCGAGCCGCCGCAGAACCTCGTTGCGCGCGAACTCGGTCCGGTGCGCTACGTGGCCTGCGCGTCGACGGCCTATGCACAGGCGCATCCGCTGCCCACGCAACTCGATGACCTGCAGGGCGCGCCGGTGGTGACTGCCGCGGTGATCGGTCGTCAGTTGCGCATCTCCGCCTACCAGGGCGAGGAGCGCCGCGAGGTGGTCCTGGAGCCGACGCTGATTTCCGAGAACTTCCTGTTCCTGCGGCAGGCCATCCTTGCCGGCCTGGGCATCGGCCTCGTGCCCGACTACGTCGTGAACGACGACGTGCGGCGCGGCGACGTGGTGACCACGCTCGGCGACTGGCGCCTGAGCATCTTCGGCACGCAGATGTTCATGCTCTACATGCCCAACCGCCAGCACACGCGCGCGACGCGGACTTTCATCGACTTCATCCTGGAACGGGCGAGAGGCACCGCGGGCGGCATCGTGCAGCCCGCGTAGCGCCTCCGGGCGCCCGCCCATGGCGCGGTCTGTGGAAGTCGGGCAGCATGGAGGCACGGAACCTTCGATGACCACGACCTGTGTCGGCTGCGGCGCCGATGTGCTGCCCGCGTCTTCCTTCTGCCAGCGCTGCGGGCGTCGGCTGGCCCGTTCCTGTGCATCGTGCGGATTCGAATGCGATTTCGATTTCGCGTTCTGCCCGCGCTGCGGTACGGCGCGCGCGGCGGCCGTCAGCCCGCCGCCACCGCCACCACCGCCGCCGCCCGCACCCAGCGAGGCCAGCCACGAAGCCGATCGCAGACAGGTCACCGTGGTGTTCGCCGACCTGACCGGCTTCACCTCATTGGCCGAAGGGCTCGACCCCGAAACGCTGCGCACCTTCCAGAACGCGCTGTTCGCCACGATGGCGCAGGCCATCGCGCGCTACGACGGCTTCGTCGAGAAATTCGTCGGCGATGCGGTCATGGCCGTGTTTGGTGCACCGCGCGCGCACGAGGACGACCCGCTGCGCGCAGTGGAGGCAGCGCAGGACATGATGCATGGCGTCGGGCAATTGAGCGCGCATTGGCTGTCGCGTCTCGGCCGGCCTGTCACCTTGCACATCGGCGTGCATACCGGCGCCGTGGTCGCCGGCAGCCTGGGCAGCGGCACCGGCAGCGCGTATGCCGTCACCGGCGACACGGTGAACACCGCGTCGCGATTGCTCACGGCCGCCGCGCCGGGCAGGGTACTGGTCTCGGAAGCGACGCACGCGATGGTGCGCCACCGCTTCGAATTCGAGCCGCCCGCCGAACTGGCGCTGCGCGGCAAGGCCGAGCCCATGCGCGTGCATTGCCTGATCGGCATGCGCTCGGAACTGGCCTCTGCCCGCGGGCTCGCCGATTTGGGGCTCTCGGCGCCGCTGGTCGGGCGCGGGGACGCGGTCGAACGTCTGCTGGCTGCGTTCGACCGCATGCAGGGCGGATCGGCACAGGTCGTCAGCGTCGTCGGCGAGGCCGGCGCCGGCAAGTCCCGGCTGCTCGCCGAATTCTTCGCGCGCCTGGAAGGCGACGAACGCCTGACGGCGACGGGCGTCCGTCGCGCCAACTGTTCGTCGCTCGGGGAGCCGACCTATGGCACCTTCGGCGCGCTGTTTCGGGATGCCTACCACGTGGATGCCGGCGAATCGCTGGAATCGGCGCGGCGCAAGCTGCAGGAGGGCTTGACGGCCCTCGGCGCGAATGCCGACGAGGCCGATGCGGTGGCCAAGGTGCTGAACTACCTGCTCGGTATCCAGGACACCAGGCCGCGCGACATCGAGCCAGAGCAGCTGCAGCGCCAGATCACGCTGGCAGCGCGGGCGCTGATCGAGCGCCGGCTGGCGCAGCAGCCGGTGATGATCGTGGTCGACGACCTGCATTGGGCCGATGCGGCATCCGTCGACTTGCTCGGAGAGGTCATCGACCAGCTGGCGGACCGGCCCTTGATGGTGCTGGTCTTCCAGCGTCCGGGTTCGCGCTCGCTGTCCAGCGACAGGGCCGAGGCAGCCGTGATCGAGCTGGGTCCGCTCCCCACGCAGGAGGCGCGCGCGCTCGTGCGTCATCTGCTGGACGCGTCCGCGGACGATGACCTGGCGCCGGTGCTCGATTTCGTGGCGGCCCGCGCCGGCGGCAACCCGCTGTTCGTCGAGGAAATCGTTCGTTCCCTGGCCGGGCGCGGCCTGCTCGTGCAAAAGGACGGACGCTGGGTCTGCGAGAACCCCTGCGACAGCGTGGACGTACCGCCGACGCTGTATGGCCTGCTGCTGTCGCGCATCGACGGATTGGGCGCGGACGACCGGCGCGTGCTGCAGGAGGCGGCCGTGTGGGGCGCCGGCTTCGAAAGCGCACTGTTGCAGCGTATCGCGAGCGAGCCGCAATCGGTCGAGGCATCGTTGCGTCGGCTTGCGGCGGCCGATCTCGTCCGGGCCGATAGGCAGGGCTGGTGCTTCACTCATGCGCTGTTGCACGAAGTGGCCTATCAGAACCTGCTGCTCTCGCGGCGGACCGAATTGCACCAGCGCGCCGGCCTCGCGCTGGAAGCGGTGCTGGGCGTCGACGCCCAGGCGCCCATCGACGACGAGGCGCACAGCACGCTGCGCCTGGCGGAGCTGGAAGCGCTGGCGCACCATTGGAGCCTGTCGCCCGACAAGGCGCGGGGCGCGCGCTATCTCGTGGCCGCCGGCGACTGGGCGCGCGCGGTCTACGCCAACGAGGACGCCATTCGCCACTACGAACGCGCGCTGCAAACGCTGTCCGGGTCGGCGGCTGACTCGGTCGCCGCGAAGGCCGAGGTCGAGACGGCCGAACTCGACGCCCGCGAGCGTCTCGGCGACCTGCTCGGCTTGCAGGGGCGGCGCGCCGATGCGCTCGCGCAATACCGGATCGTGCAGGACGCGGACCCACGGCGGGACGAGCCTGTTCGCACGGCGCGTGTGCTGCGGAAGACCGGCGGCCTGCACTGGGAGGCCGGGGAGCGCGAGCGCGCCAGCGCCTGCTTCAGCGCTGGTCTCGACCGGCTCGGCGAAGAAGGTGACCGGATCGAACGCGCGCACCTGTTCCAGGAAATGGGCCGGCTGGCTTTCCGGGCCGGCGACAACGACACCGCCTTGGCGCTGGCACAGCGCGCGCTGGCGGAGGTGCCTGCAGAGCCGACGGGCCGCGAGCGGGAAGCCAGCGTCGTGCGCGCCGAAGCCTGCAACACGCTTGGCGTCGCGCTGGCACGGCTGGGGCGGCCGGCAGAGGCGGTGGAGCACGTCGAAAACAGCGTCGCCCAGGCAGAGGCGAACAACATGCTGCAGGCGGCCTGCCGCGGCTACACGAACCTGGGCGTGCTGTACGCGTCGCTCGATCCGCAGCGCAGCATCGAAACCTGTCTGCGCGGCCTGGAAACCGCCCGCAAGGTGGGCGATCTCGGCTTCCAGTCGCGGCTGTACGCGAACCTTGCGGTGGCCTATTGCGCGCTGACGAATCGCTGCGAAGCGGAGGGAATCGAGGCCGCGCGGGCCGCGGCCAGCCTCGATCGCCGGCTCGGACTGCTCGACCATCTGGCGGTGCCGCTCATCGTGCTGGGGCAGATCTATCAGTGCCATGGGGACCAGGCGCGCGCCTTCGCGTCCTACAAGGAAGCCCTGGCGCTGGCCGAGCAGATCGACGAGCCTCAACTGCTCTTTCCCTGCTACGATGGATTGGCTACGCTGTACCTCGATGCCGGGCGCCCCGCACAGGCGGAAACCTACCTCGCAATGGCACAGGCGGTATGCGAGCGCGCAGGCCTCGAGCCCGACGCCCTGATGGTGCTTCCGTTCCTCTGCTGAACCTGCCTGAAGGAGCCTCGATATGGCATATGTGATGAGTCATCCCGTGGCGCCGGGCGACCCGGCCCCCGATTTCGCGCTTCCGGCCGTGGCCGGTCCCGATATGGTTTCGCTCGCGGACTACCGCGGACGGAGCCCCGTCTTCCTCGCACTCATGGTCGGCCTGTGGTGCCCGTTCTGTCGACGACAGCTCGTCCAGCTCGGTGCGCTGGAACAGAAGCTCAAGGCGATCGGCGTGGAGACGCTGGCCGTCGTGGCGACCGAACCCGAAAACGCGCGCCTGTACTTCAAGTTCAGGCCGACGAAGCTGCGCCTGGCGTCCGATCCCGAACTGTCGACCCATCGCGCCTTCGGCGTGCCGAAGCCAGAGCCGACGCCTGAAATGCTGCAGCAGCTCGATGAAGTCCGCGTCAATCCCTTCGGCGATCTTCCCGAACCGCTGCCGATCTCCCAGGCAGCCAAGGTGATCGGCGATCTCGACGGCTACGTGTGCACGCCCACCGACGCGAGCGAAGTCGAGAGGCAATGGCCGCAACTCAAGGCGCAGTACATGATCGACCGCGACGGCATCGTTCGCTGGGCGGAAATCGAATGCGCGAGTGAAGGCCTGCCCGGTATCGGAAAGCTCCCGTCCGAGGAAGTGATCCTCGGCGCCGCGCGCGCCTGCGCCGCCTGAAGCTGCCCTGGGGGGAAACCGCGGCAGGGTCAGATCAGGCCCTGGTCGCGGAAGCTGTAGAACTCGCCGTAGCCGATGATGATGAAATCCTGCAGCACCATGTCGTGCAGCGTGCCGAGTTCCTTCATGCGAAGTGCCACGGCGATGTCGGCTTTCGAAGGCTTGCAGGTGCCGGATGGATGGTTGTGGACGACGACCAGCGAGGACGCTCTGGCGAGCATGGCATTCCTGAATATCTCCACGGGCTCGAGTACCGCGTGGTGCGCCGTGCCCATGGACGCGACTTCATAGGACAGGATTTCCAGCTGAGGATTCAGGTGCAGGACAACGACCTTTTCCTTCGTTTCGTCATGCATGTCCTTGAACAACTCATAGACCTGCAGTGGGTTCTCCACGGGCTTGTTCAGCAGGTCATCGTCCGCTCGCCTTCGAGTGAACGTGACTTTCAGTTCCTTCAAGTACGCCATAGATCCTCCGCTTTGATTCTGCGGCTCGATCGTATCAATCGGCATCCACAGGACGTTCGTCCACGCGAGGCCGGCGCGCGATGGGACAATCCCGCCCCATGACAAGCCCCGCCGACTCCCTCACCATCACCCGGCCCGACGACTGGCACCTGCACGTGCGCGACGGCGCCGCGCTTCACGCCGTCGTCCCGCACTCCGCACGCCAGTTCGGCCGCGCACTGATCATGCCGAACCTGCGCCCTCCAGTGACCACCGCTGAGCAGGCCGTGGCGTATCGCGAGCGCATCCGCGCCGCTGTGCCCGCTGGCGTGGACTTCGAGCCCGTCATGTCGCTCTACCTTACCGACAGGCTTCCGCCCGACGAAATCGAACGGGCCGCCGCGGCCGGCGTGCGCGCACTCAAACTCTACCCGGCCGGCGCCACCACCAACAGCGATGCCGGTGTGACCGATATCAAGAAGACCTACGCCACGCTCGAAGCCATGCAGAAGCACGGCCTGCTGCTGCTGGTGCACGGCGAGGTGACAGACCCCGCCGTCGATCTCTTCGACCGGGAAGCCGTTTTCATCGATCGCGTGATGATTCCGCTGCGTCGCGACTTCCCCGAGCTGAAGGTTGTCTTCGAACACCTGACGACGAAGGAAGGCGCCCATTACGTGCGCGACGCAAGCCGCTTCACGGCAGCGACCATCACTGCGCACCATTTGCTCTACAACCGCAACGCGATCTTCACGGGGGGCATCCGGCCGCACTACTACTGCCTGCCGGTGCTCAAGCGCGAGACGCACCGCGTGGCGCTGGTCGAAGCGGCGACCAGCGGCAGCGATCGATTCTTCCTCGGCACCGACAGCGCGCCTCATCCCGCCCACCTCAAGGAACACGCCCTGGGCTGTGCCGGCTGCTATACCGCGCTGACGGCGCTGGAGCTCTATGCGGAGGCTTTCCACAACGCCGGCGCGCTCGACAAGCTCGAAGGCTTTGCCAGCTTCCACGGCGCCGACTTCTACGGCCTGCGGCGCAACAATGGCACTGTGACCCTGCGGCGCGAAAGCTGGACAGTGCCTGAAGCAGTGCCCTATGGCGATGCCACGCTGAAGCCGCTGCGCGGCGGCGAAACCATCGGCTGGAAGCTTTCATGAACGGCACTCCACGCGTGATGCTGCTCATCGATGCCGACAACGTTTCCGCCGATGTCATCGAGCAAGCCGTGCAGCGCACGCTGGCGGAGCACGGCAGCGTCCATGTCCGGCGCGCTTACTGCAATGCCGAGACTGCGATCAAGCAGCAGGCGCTTTTCAAGCGACTGTCGGTGCGGCCAATGGTCAATATTTCCGCGGGCAAGAACAGCACCGACATCGCTCTCGCGGTCGACGCCATGGACCTGGCAGTCGCCGAGCGTCCGGATATCGCCGTGCTCGTGTCGTCCGATTCGGATTTCGCGCCGCTCGTCATCCGGCTGCGAGAGAAGGGCTGCCGCGTCTGCGGTATTGGTCAGCAAGGCAAGACGGGCGACGACACCGTGGGCGTGTACGACAGCTTTGTTGATCTTCAGCACCATTCGACAGCGAAGCCGGCGGTCGCCAAACCCGCCACCAAGCGCGCCGCGCGTGCGCCCCGGCGCACCAAGGCCGAGCAGCCTGCGGCGCCGCGCGCACCCGCCCTGCCCGACGAAGTGATTCGCATCCTTCAAGCAGTCCCCGAATTGGGCATGGGTCGCCAGGTGGAGCTCAACGTTGCCGCTGAACGGCTGCGCGCTGCGAAGCTGCTCGGCACGACTGTGAGCTCGCCGAAGTTCTTCGGCAAACACCCCGAGCTGTTCGCGCTGACCCCGGAAAAGAGGCCCAACAAGGTGCAGTTCGTCGGGCCCACGACTACGTGAATCCGTCTTGGCCAGTTGGAAGATCGACACCGCGGCTGCCTGGATGGCACCCTATGCAAGGTGCGCCGAACGCGTGGGCACGCGTACGAAGCAAGGTGCGAGCGCCGCTGAAGCTTTGGTAGCCGAAGCGGCGAGCATCGAGTTGCGCGCAGGGTTTCTGCGCTTTGTTGCGCCTGACAGCGCACCGCCAAACGAAGCGTACGAAGCCTTCATCCATCGCACCGCGTGCGTGCCCACGCGCGACAACCTCCACGATCTCTTCAACGGCCTGGTGTGGCTGCACTTTCCCCAAGCCAAGCGGCGGCTCAACGAGCTGCAGGCCGCCGAGATCGCCCGCGCGGGCATCGGCGCGTCGCGCGGTCCGCTGCGCGATGCACTGACACTCTTCGACGAGAACGGCGCCGTGCTCGACGCGCCGCCGCCATTGTGGGAAGCATTGCTCGCGCGCGACTGGCATGGGCTCTTCGTCACGCAGCGAACGCTCTGGCGCGACTCGCGGCTGCTGGTGTTCGGGCATGCACTGCTCGAAAAGCTGGTGTCGCCGCGCAAGGCCGCGACGGCGCATGTCCTCATGGCGCCGGGGGGAAATCATTCGATCGCGCCGGACGATGCCGGCATAGTCTCGGCACTGGACCCCGCACACCTCACGGCCAAGCCCTTCGTGCCGCTGCCCGTGCTTGGCATGCCCGGGTGGTGGATGCCCAACGAGAACTTTTCCTTCTATGATGATCCGGCCGTTTTTCGTCCTCGCAGGGTCGCAGAACCAAGCCCAAACCCATAGACCTTGCCGTACCGCGCAGCTTGAACCGGAGCCGTCCGGCCCCAACTGTGCACACGTTTCCCCACGGAGAATCCAACTTGAAACGCATCCTTCTGTTCGTGCTGACCAACGTCCTGGTGGTGGCGGTGCTGGGCATCGTCGCGAGCCTGCTGGGCGTCAACCGCTTTCTCACCGCCAACGGACTCAATCTTTCGGCGCTGCTTGGCTTCGCATTGATCATGGGATTTGGCGGCGCGATCATTTCGCTGCTCATCAGCAAGCCGATGGCCAAGTGGTCGGCGGGCGTGCGGATCATCAACGAACCCCAGTCGCCTGACGAAGCCTGGATCGTGCAGACCGTGAAAAAGCTCGCTGACAAGGCCGGCATCGGCATGCCCGAAGTCGGCATCTTCGAGGGTGAGCCCAACGCGTTTGCGACAGGCGCCTTCAAGAACTCTTCGCTGGTCGCCGTCTCGACCGGTCTGCTGCAAAACATGACGCGTGAAGAGGTCGAAGCGGTGATCGGCCATGAAATCGCCCACGTCGCCAACGGCGACATGGTCACGATGACGCTGATCCAGGGCGTGATGAACACGTTCGTGGTGTTCTTGTCGCGGGTGATCGGCTATGCGGTCGACAGCTTCCTGCGCCGCGGCGACGACCGCAACTCGGGCCCGGGCATCGGCTACTTCGTGACGACGATCGTGCTGGACATCGTGCTCGGCTTCGCAGCTGCCATCGTGGTGGCGTGGTTCTCCCGCCAACGTGAGTTCCGGGCGGATGCGGGCTCCGCGCAATTGCTGGGCCGCAAGCAGCCGATGATGAATGCGCTGGCGCGCCTGGGTGGCCTGCCTCCGGGCGAACTGCCCAAGTCGGTCGAAGCGATGGGTATTACCGGCAAGCTCGGTAGCCTGTTCGCGACGCACCCGCCGATCGAGCAGCGCATCGCGGCATTGCAAGGCTAGGCTCGCCCCCAGGCTGCGCGCACTTCGTGTCGCTTCGCCTACCCCCTACCGGGGGCAACACCGGCGGCCCGGCAGAGCCGGTTCCGCGGTGTTTCTCGATTCAGATGCGTACGCCGGCTGCGATGCCGAGCGCGACCGCTTCGCCTACCTTGATGCCGTCGACTCCGGCCGACAGAATGCCGCCCGCGTAGCTGGCGCCTTCGCCGGCGGGGTACAGGCCGCGCACGTTGAGGCTCTGGAAGTCTTCGCCGCGCGTGATCTTGATGGGTGACGAGGTGCGGGTCTCGACGCCGGTCAGGACGGCGTCATGCAGATCGAAGCCTTTGATCTTGCGTCCGAAGGCGGGGAAGGCCTCTCGCATGGCTTCGGTCGCGTAGGCGGGGAGGGCGGCGCGGAGGTCGACCGGCATCACGCCCGGCTTGTACGACGGTTCCACACTGCCCAGCACCGTCGACGGCTTGCCCGCGACGAAATCCCCGACCAGTTGCCCCGGCGCCCGGTAGTCGCCGCCGCCGAGTACGAAGGCGTTGGACTCCAGCTCGCGCTGAAGCTCGATGCCTGCCAGCGGAGAACCCGTTCGGCCTTCTTCCCAGCCGGGAAAGTCCTGTGGATCGATGCCGACCACGATGCCCGCGTTGGCGTTGCGCTCGTTGCGTGAATACTGGCTCATGCCGTTGGTCACCACGCGGCCCGGCTCGCTGGTAGCCGCCACGACAGTGCCGCCGGGGCACATGCAGAAGCTGTACACCGAGCGTCCGTTGTTCGCGTGATGCACGAGCTTGTAGTCGGCCGCGCCCAGCAGCGGATGGCCTGCGTGCCGTCCCCATCGCGCACGATCGATCAAGCCTTGAGGATGCTCGACGCGGAAGCCGATCGAGAAAGGCTTGGCCTCGATGTGCACCCCACGCTCATGGAGCATCGCGAAGGTGTCGCGCGAACTGTGGCCGAGCGCCATCACCACGTGATCGGCACGCAGCTCGCTGGTTTGCCCGGTGCGCTGGTCGAGCACGGTCAGCCCACGCAAGTGCTTGCCGTCGGGGCCGTCCTCGATCAGCACGTCGGTCACGCGGTGCTCGAAGCGAATCTCGCCGCCGAGCGCGGTGATCTGTTCGCGCATGTTCTCCACGACCTTCACCAGCTTGAATGTGCCGATGTGCGGATGCGCGACATAGAGGATTTCGGGCGGTGCGCCGGCCTTGACGAACTCTTCCATCACCTTTCGGCCGAGAAAGCGCGGATCCTTGATCTGGCTGTAGAGCTTTCCGTCGGAGAACGTGCCCGCGCCGCCTTCACCGAACTGCACATTGGATTCGGGATTGAGCACGCTCTTGCGCCAGAGGCCCCAGGTGTCCTTGGTGCGTTGGCGCACGGTCTTGCCGCGCTCCAGCACGATCGGCTTGAATCCCATCTGCGCGAGCACCAGCGCAGCAAAGATGCCGCAGGGGCCGAAGCCGATCACCACCGGCCGTAGCGGCAGCGTGGCGGGCGCTTGCGCTGGCGGCTCCCACGCCATGTCGGGAGTCGGGACGATGCGGGGGTTTTCTGCGAACTTGTGGAGCAGCGCGGCTTCTGTCGCCGGATCCGCGATCGTCACGTCGACGATATAGACCTGCAGCAGTTGCGCCTTGCGCGCGTCGAAGCTGCGCTTGAAGATGCTGAACTCGCGCACGGCGCCGGGCGGGATGCCGAGCACGGCGTCGATGGCTGCGGGGAGGGCCGCTTCGTCGTGGCCGAGCGGCAGTTTGATTTCTGAAATTCGCAGCATGTGGGGTGGCTTGGGTCTATCAAGCAGGGGCCCGGATCATAAAACCCCTTCCTGAATGGCAAATGACCTGCGGCGCGCACATCGCGCCGCAGGTCATTTTGCGGGAGGGATCAGGGACTGATCGCCCTGGCCGTGTCAGGCTTCCGAGACGGCTTCGGAGCCGAGCCCATCGGCATCCGCTTCGACGCGCTTGACCGCGCGGCCACGGAAGCTCGACCAGGTGACGCCGACCAACAGCAGTGCCGACAGTGCGATGAAGGCCGCGCTGATGGGGCGCTGCACGAACACACTGATGTCGCCGCGGGACAGCAGCATGGCGCGGCGGAAGTTTTCTTCCACCATCGGCCCGAGCACGAAGCCCAGCATGATCGGCGCGACTGAGAATTCCAGCGTGATCAGCAACGCGCCAATGACACCGAAGGCCAGCACTTCCCAGATCTGGAAGAGGCTGTTCTGCGTGCTGAAGACGCCCACCGCGATGAAGAACATCGCCGACGGGAACAGGTAGCGATACGGCACCTGCAGCATCTTGACCCACACGCCGATCATCGGCACGTTCAGGATGATCAGCAGCACGTTGCCGATCCAGAAGCTGGCAATCAGGCCCCAGAAGATGTCCGGATGCTCGGTGATGAGCTGCGGGCCGGGGGCGATGCCCTGGATCATCAGCGCACCGAGGATCAGCGCCATCACCGCGTCGCCCGGAATGCCCAGGCTCATCGTCGGGATGAAGTCGACCTGCGTCTTCGAATGCGAAGAGGCTTCGGGCGACGCCACGCCGGCGATCATGCCGGTGCCGAACTTCTCCGGCGTCTTCGAGACCTTGCGCTCGAGCGCGTAGGCGATGAAGGTCGTGATCGTCGGGCCGGTGCCGGGCATCGCGCCGAAGACGGTGCCGACCAGCGTGCCGCGCACCATCGGCCAGAAGGCTTCCTTCAACTCGGCCAGGCTCGGGCGCATGTCCCGCACGCGCAGCGAGGTGTTGCTCGTGATGATGGTCATCCGGTTCACGTTGAGCAGGAAGTCGGCGACGCCGAACAAGCCCATGGCGATCGCCACGAGTTCGAGGCCGTCGCTGAGTTCAGGGATGCCGAACGAGAAGCGGAAGCTGCCCGAGTTCACGTCGGTGCCGACCACGCCGCACAGCAGGCCGAACAGCGTCATGGCAACGCCTTTCAGCGGCGAACCGCGCGACATGGTGGAACCCGCCAGCAGGCCCAGCAGCATGATCGAGAAAATCTCGGTCGGCCCGAACTTGAAGGCCACGGCCACCAGCAGCGGCGACGCGAAGATCATCACCAGGATGCCGACCGACGCCGCGAAGAACGACGAGATCATGGTGATGCCGAGCGCCGTCCCGCCCTTGCCGGCGCGCGTCATCGGATAGCCGTCCAGGCAGGTCACCGCGTGCGGCGGATGCGAAGGCAGGTTCAGCAGGATGGCGCCGATGGCGCCGCCATATTGCGAGCCGTAGAAGATGCCGGCCAGCATCAGGATGGCCGGGACCGGGTGCATCGCGTAGGTGAGCGGCAGCAGGATCGAGATCGCCGACAGCGCGCCCATGCCGGGCAGCACGCCAATCAGGTTGCCGACCAGCACGCCGAAGAACGACCACATCAGGTTGGTGCCCTGGAAGGCAACGCCGAACCCGAACCACAGGTCATGGAGAGACTGCATCATGGTCTACATCCCCCACTGGAACAGCGGAAGCTGCAAGCGCAGCGCCCACCAGAAGACGATCACCGCGACGATGCACATCGATAGCGCCAGCAGGATCGCCTGCGTGATGGTGTTCGTGCGGTCGCCTAGCGCCGAGATGAAGACGATGGCAAACGTCGCTGGGACCAGTCCGCCATAGACGCCCAGCAGCAGGAACGCCAGCACGGCCACGATGATGCAGATGCCGCCGCGAAGGTCGGGAAGGCCAGCCCCGTGCCCGTGACCGACCGCGATCTTGGATGAGCTGCCACTGTCGGAGCGGGCGGTGATCGCGATCAGCAGTCCGGTGATGGCCAGCAGCACGCCGATGGCAACCGGAAAGAAGCCGGGGCCCATGCGGGCGGGTGTGCCGGTGCGGTAATCAAGCCCCGCGTAGACCGCGATGAGCCCGACGAACACCATCAAGGCGCCGCCGTAATAGTCTTTCTTGACCTTGGAAGTGAGGGCTTTCATTGCTGCCCCCCGAGCCGATGGCCCGTATGCCTGCGCTGGCACTGCATGTTTGTCTCCTTTGTCGCATGCGATGTGCACGCTGAGCAAAAGGCAGTCTAGAAATCAAGCCTTCCAATCTCCTTTCAGTGCGAGGCGGGCTCTTCAAAATACGTGTTATCACTTATCGGGTTGAACCGCACGCGGCAACCGCAGTACGGCGCGCAATCCGCCTGCGAGGCCTTCGAGCGGCGGCGCGTCGCCAAGCGTGATTTCGCCGCCATTGCGGTGCGCATAGGCCTGTGCAATGGCGAGTCCCAGGCCGGCGCCGCGGCCCTCTTCGGGCCCCATGATGTCCGAGCGCTGGAAGCGTTCGAATGCGCTTGCCCATCGGCTCTGCGGAATGCCCGGCCCGGTGTCGCAGACTTCAGCCTCGACCCAGTCGCCGTCAAAGCGAACGGCCACGGTGATGTGGCCTCTGGCCGGCGTGTACTTGATGGCGTTGTGGACCAGGTTCGACAGTGCTTCGTGCAGTTCTGCGGCTTGCGCGGCGACGGGAGCAACCGGCACAACCGGAACGGCCGGTTCGTAGTCTGCGTCTTCGATTTCCGCATCGCCGCGCGCGTCGATCCAGCCGAGATCCTGGTTCTTTTCGCGTGCGAGCGGCAGATGTTGCAGCACCACCTCGCGCGCCACCGCGTTGAGGTCAGTGATCGGGAGGGCTCCCGCGTCCGACGCGGACTCGCTCGCGTGCGCCAGCGCCAGCAGCTGCTCGCTCAGCCGGCGGGCGCGCACCAGTTGGGCGACGATTGCGCGAAGTGTTTCGCGCATCGTTTCGGGATCGCGTTCGCGCAGCGCGTACCCGGCCTGCGTCAGCATGATGGCCAGCGGCGTGCGCAGTTGGTGCGACGCGTCGGCAAGAAAGCGCGACTGCTTGGCCAACAGGTCGCCCTGGTTGGCGATGTGGTGGTTCACCGCCTCCACGAGCGGCGCGACTTCGTAGGGCACATCGCTCGCGTCAAGCGGTTCGAGGTCGCCCGGTGCGCGAGTCGCGAGCGATCGGCGCAGCCGCTGCAGCGGGCGCAGCGAGAGCGCCACCCCCAGCCACACCAGAACGACCATCACGGTCACGATCCGCACGTCGTTCCAGAGCGCCTGGTGCCATGAGTCGGCCAACGCCTGCTGGCGGAAGCCGGTGCTTTCGGCCGCCTGGCTGAGTACGCGGTATCCCTCCGTTTCGTTGATGCGCACTGTGCGGCGCAGTGCGGCAATGCGCACTGGATAGCCGCGATAGGTTGCGTCGTAGAACTGCGCGACGTTGTCCGGACCGGCCGGTGGCGGCGGCAGGTCCGAAACGCCGACCAGCGTTTTCTCGGATGCCGCAGCGCTGTTGCGGGCGTTCTTGGCAGATAGCGGCGTGTAGCCCACATGCAGATGCTTGTGAATGGATCGCGTCGACTCGAACATCGACTGCACCGAAAAGGCGGTGTCGACGCGCGGCTTCAGGTCGTCGCCGATCGCGATGCTGTCGTTCAGCGCTTCGACCGGTTCAATGAGGGCCTGGTCGTACGCATCGACCACCACCCTGGAGATGGCGCGGTAGTCGATCCATGTGTCGATCGCCAGCAGCGCGACGATCGCGGGCAGCAGCATCGCGAGCAGCAGCGTGCGGATGCCGATGCGGCGCGGCTCGGCCTTCATCCGAGGTCGTCCGTGCCTGAGGAGACGTCTTCCAGCATGTAGCCGAGGCCGCGGACCGTGGTGATGCGGACGTCGCTGTCGGCCAGCTTGCGGCGCAGCCGGTGCAGCACCAGTTCGATCGCCGCCGGCCCGACCTCGCTGTCGTGCGGGAACACCTTGCCCGACAGGCGCTGCTTGCCGACGGGCGAGCCGGCGCGCAGCAGAAGCGCGATCAACGCCGCATGCTCGCGCGGCGTGAGGGCCAGGAGCTGGCCTTGCAGCATGAAGGCATGGCTTTCGCTGTCGTAGGTCAGCGATCCGCAGTGCATGCGCGGATGCTGCGTGCCGCGGCTGCGCCGCACCAGCGCCGTGAGACGCGCTTCCACCTCTTCGACCGCGAAAGGCTTGCTCAGGAAATCGTCCGCGCCCAAGTGCAGGCCGCGCACGCGATCCTGCAGCGAGCCTTCTGCCGTGAGCACCAGCACCGGCGTGCGGTCGCCTTCGTCGCGCATGGCCGAGAGCAGCGCCAGGCCGTGCTTGTCCGGCAGTCGCAGGTCGAGCACGGCGGCGTCGTATTCATTGCCGGCCAGCAGGGCCTCGGCCGTGCGCGCGTCGGGTGCGTGGTCGGTGACGAAGCCGCTTTGCTTCAGCGCACGGACCAGCCATGCCGCGAGTTCGGCTTCGTCTTCTACCAGCAGGATGCGCATGCGGCAGCGGTGCCTCGACGGGATACGTTCACGCGGGCAGGAATCCGTCGACGGACAGGTAGCGCTCGCCGGTGTCGTAGTTGAAGCCCAGAACCACAGCGTTCGCCGGGAGCGAGGGCAGTTTCTGCGCGATGGCCGTGAGCGTGGCGCCGGAGGAAATGCCGACAAGGATGCCTTCTTCGCGCGCGCAGCGGCGGGCCATTTCGCGCGCGGGTTCGGCATCGACCTGGAGCACGCCATCGAGCAGCGAGGTGTCGAGGTTCTTCGGGATGAAGCCCGCGCCGATGCCCTGGATAGGGTGGGGCGAAGGCTGGCCGCCGGAAATCACCGGCGACGCCACCGGCTCGACGGCAAAGACCTTGAGCTTGGGCCACTTCTGCTTGAGGATCCTTGCGCAGCCGGTGATGTGTCCGCCGGTGCCCACGCCGGTGATCAGCACGTCGATACCCTCCGGGAAGTCGGCTGCGATTTCTTCGGCTGTGGTGCGTTCGTGCACCTCCACGTTGGCCGGATTGTTGAACTGCTGCGGCATCCACGCGCCGGGCGTACCGGCGACGATCTCTTCCGCGCGGGCGATGGAACCCTTCATGCCCTTTTCGCGCGGCGTGAGGTCGAAGCTCGCGCCGTAGGCCAGCATGAGGCGGCGGCGCTCGACGGACATGCTGTCGGGCATCACCAGGATCAGCTTGTAGCCCTTGACCGCCGCAACCATCGCAAGGCCGATGCCGGTGTTGCCCGAGGTCGGCTCGACGATCGTGCCGCCGGGCTTGAGCGCACCCGATCGCTCGGCATCCTCGACCATGGACAGCGCGATGCGGTCCTTGATCGAGCCGCCCGGGTTGGCGCGCTCCGACTTGATCCAGACCTGCTGGGTCGCGTGGCCGAACAGGCGCTGGATACGGATGTGCGGCGTGTTGCCGATCGTCTGCAAGATGGTGTCAGCTCTCATACGGTGTCCTCTGGGCAAATCCGATGCGGAAGTGGGGAGCGTCATTGTGGCGATAATCGCCCCGTGAAGCACGCTGGACCGCCGCTGGTGCAAGTCTCGAAAGAGCGCACTGGAGGAACGTCCGGACTGCACAGGACAGCGCAGGAGCTAACGGCTCTCCACCGTGAGGTGAGGATCAGAGCAACAGAGACGAGTCGGCCGGGGGCAACCCCGGCCGGGTGAAACGGGCAATCTCTGCGCGCAGCAACACCAAGTAGGCCAGCGTCGATGTGGTTCCGCAGAGCTGGCGGGTAGGTGGCACCGAGCCGTTTGGCGACAAACGGCCCAGATTAATGGCGGTCACGCTGGAGCTTCCGAAAGGGGCTTCAGCGCACAGAATCCGGCTTATAGGCGGGCTTCACACTATCACTTGTTCCTCGCCCCCAGGCTGCGCGCACTTCGTGTCGCTTCGCCTTCCCCCTGACCGGGGGCAACACTGGCGGCCCGGCGAAGCCGGTTCCGCGGTGTTCACGAAGGGGGCGGGCTTCGCCGCCCCTGCTTGTCCGGCACTCTCTTTCTCTTTTTAGAAGCGTTCTTGGGGGGAGAGGTAGCGCCACTGGGAGGGGAGGAGGCCGGCCAAGGGGACGCGGCCGATGCGGATTCGCTTCATGGAGAGGATTTGCAGGGCGGCGTCGTCGCACAGGTGGGCGATTTGACCGGGGCGGGCGCCTTTGAGGGCGAAGCGCAGGCCGGTATGGCCTTCGGCTTGCTGGCTGATGCTGACTCGGGCGGGGGTGCGTTCGAAGCGCGACAGCGTTTCGGGGCCTACGGGGCCTGCGACGTCGACCATGACTTCGTGTTCGAGGATGCCGGCGTCTTCCTGAAGCTTGCGCTCGACGCGCCACTCCTGCGTATAGACGAGCAGGCCGCTGGCGCCGGTTTCCAATGGGGTCATGCAACGCTGGGCACTGACGTGGCGCGGCAGGAAGCGCAGGCCGGCGCGTTCGGGTTCGTGATGATTGGCGGGTACGAGCAGGCGGTGCGCGTGGTCGGTCGCCACGCCGGCGGGCTTGTGCAGCAAGAGGGTGACGGGCACCACCGGTTCGGGGCGCGCGCCGGCTTCGATTTCGACGTTTTGGTGGGCATGCACGCGCGACTGCGGCAGCAGCCGGGGTTGGCCGTCGACGCGCACGGCGCCGTTTTCGATCAGGAGCTCTGCTTCGCGCCGCGAGCAGCCAGCGAGCGCGGCGACACGCTTGGCCAGGCGTATGCCGTCTTCGGCATCTTTTTCGGTCACGCTGGCATCCTCATTCCTTCACCGTCTGTCGGAGTCGCTCGACATGCGCAGCCAGCGAGCGAGCGGCCACGGGCCACATGCGCTCGGGCACGTCGTCATAGGCGATCGGCAGCCAGTCTTCCGGCGTGCCTTGGGGTAGCTTGCGCATGGCGGCAGCGATCTTGGCTTCGCGCTTGAGGCGGTGCGCCTTCAGGTAGGCCAGTGCCGCACGCGCTTCGCCGAGCACATAGCCGTGAGCGGGCAGGATGAACGAGATGCCACCTTCGGCACATGCCGCATCGAGCTTGTCGAGCGATGCGAGGTAGGCGTTCATGTTGCCGTCCGGCGGGTCGATGACGGTGGTGCTGCCATTGAGCACATGGTCCCCGGAGAAGAGGAGGCCGTCTTCTTCCAGTACAAGGCAGAGGTGGTTGGCGGCGTGCCCGGGCGTGTGAATAGCGCGCAGCGTGTGGGTGTGGGCGGCGGAGGTCAGCACGATGTGCTCCCCGTCCTTGAGCGCGCGGTCGGGACTGAACCGGGCCGTCGACCGCGCGGTGGGCGCCGAGGCCAGTCCGACGATGGGCGGCGGGGTCTTGCACAGCTTCTGCAGCGGAAGGGCGCCCGGCGAATGATCGGCGTGCGAGTGCGTGCAGACGATCACGCGGATGTCGCCGTGCGTTGCGCGCCAGAGCCGGCCGATGTGGTCGAAATCATTGGGGCCTGGGTCGATCACGACGTAGCCGGTGGAGGCGTCGCCGACGATGTAGCTGTTGGTGCCGGGGCCGGTCATGGCGCTCGGGTTCGGCGCGGTGAGTCGCTGTACGTTTTTCAGGAGCGGCACCGGCTGTTCGCTCTGCCAGTCGAGCGCATGCACGAGTTGACCGTCAGGGCTGACCATGGCGAGTTCACCGAAGGGCGAATCGGTCTCCATGTAGCGCGCCTCCTGGCCCTTGAGCATGCCGGCGCGCGGACAACTGGTCCACAGGGGACCTTCGCCGCCGTGCCGGTTGGCGCAGGCGTACAACACGGCGTCCACCGTCTTGTAAGCGGCCAGTCTTTCGAGCGTGCGCAGCGTCGGGAAAATCATGAAAAAGGCGCCCGCCGCATGACGCGCGAGCGCGTCCGCCGGTCGCACCCAGCAGGGCTCGAACTGCTCGGTCTCGTCCGCCGTCGGAGTTTGTCCTTCGGGCATGCGCGCCACCAGAAAGGGCACGTCGAAGCGCTTGGGCAGATCGCGATCGGTGATCCAGTGGGCGAAGGTAAAGACGCGGTCGGTGGACAGCAGCAGGCCACGTTCGACGCATTGGTCGGCAAAGGCAACCGTGGTCGCGGCCGTGCTGCGATCCATGGAGGCCACTTCTTCGGCGCTCACCGGCCGGCCGTCGGGGTGGTGGGCGAGCAGCACACCGAGTTCCTCGAAGCTCTCCCGCAGGGCGGCGATGGCTTGTGTGAGTTGCGTCCGGCTCTGGGTGCGGCGGCGCGTTGCGATCGCGCGCGCGGTGGCGTCGCTTTCGTCGATGCGTCCTCCCGGGAAGACGTACGCGCCCGGCGCGAAGCTCGCCGTCGACGAGCGACGGGTCATCAGCACTTCGATGCCTTCCGGCGTGTCGCGCAGCAGGAGCACGGTGGCGGCGGCGCGCAGCGGAGCCGGTTCGCGCTGGGGGTGGAGCAGTTGGGTGGGACGTACCATGATCCGCGATTATCGGGAGAAGGCTGCCGGCGCGCGCGGCCGTCCACCCGAGGCATAAGCTGGAGTCATAAGCTTCTGTGCAATTGCTGATGAGGCTCGCGCCACAATGCCGCCATGACTGCATCTTTCATTCGAGGCGCGCGCCGTCTTTTCATGCTCTCCACGTTGGCCCTGTGCGCCGCTGCGCCGGCCGCGTTCGCCCAGGCCGATTGGCCGCAGCAGCCCGTCACGCTGATCATGGGCTTTCCCGCCGGCTCGGGCGTCGACGTCGTCGCCCGCATCATTCAGGAGCCGCTCCAGCGCAAGCTCGGCCAGCCGGTGGTGATCGACTACAAGTCGGGCGCGGCCGGCAACATCGCGAGCGAATACGTCGCGCACGCCAAGCCCGACGGCTACACGCTGGCCTTCGGTACCGCGGCAACGCACGGCAGCAATGCGGCGCTCTACAAGAAGCTGCCCTTCGATGTCGAAGCCGATTTCGTTCCGGTGGCGCCGGTGCTCGATGTGTCGAACGTGCTCACGATCAATCCGAACGTGATGGACGTGAAGACGCTCAAGGAATTCGTCGATCTCGTGAAGGCGAACCCCGGCAAGTACAACTACGCTTCGACGGGCAATGGCGCCGGCACGCACATGGCGTTTGCCGAATTCAATTCGCGGCTCGGCCTGAACATGGTGCATGTGCCCTACAAGGGCGGTCCCGAGGCGATCACTTCGGTTGTGCGCGGTGAGACCTGCTGCATCATGAACCAGGTGCAGACCGTGCTGCCGCAGTACAAGGCCGGCAAGGTGCGGCTGCTGGGCGTTACCACCGCAAAGCCCGTGGCCGCCATCAAGGAAGTGCCGACCATCGCGTCGAGCGGCTTGCCGGGCACCGAAGGCTTCGACAGCTCGATCTGGTTCGGCGTGTTCGCGCCGAAGGGCACCGATCCGCACATCGTGGACAAGCTCAACGCTGCCATCCGGTCCGTGCTCGAGCAGCCGGAGATCCGCGAGAAGTTCGAGAACCAGGGCAACACGATCCGCATCGAGTCGCCCGCGCAATTCAAGCAGACCGTTCATGCCAACCGCGTGAAATGGGCCGAGGTCGCCAAGGCGGCCAACATCCACATCGATTGAGTCACGCCGGGCCGGCGCAAGAGGCCGGAACCAGCCGGGGCGTCTGCTGCGACGCACCATGACAGCGCCCTGCGCGGTACCTAGAATCGGACGATGAGGTCCGCCAGAGCATGGTTGACGGTATGGACCCTCCTCGTCCTTGCGGCGGGAGCGGCCAATGCCCAAGCCGTGCCTGATGCCGCCCCAGCCCAGCCGCCGGCCAACGCGCGCGCCGGGATGGTAGTGCTGATGGAAATCGACGGCGCGATCGGCCCCGCGACCGTCGACTACATCCACCGCGGACTCAAGCTCGCAGAAAAAGAAAAGGCGCGGTTGGCCATCATTCAGATGGACACGCCCGGCGGGTTGGACGCGTCGATGCGCAACATCATCAAGGACATCCTCGCATCGCCCGTTCCCGTGGCGGGCTTCGTCGCCCCCAACGGTGCGCGCGCAGCCAGCGCCGGCACCTACATCCTCTACGCCAGCCATATCGCGGCGATGGCGCCGGCTTCGAATCTGGGCGCAGCGACGCCGGTCGCCATTGGCATGCCGTCGCCGTCGGAGCCGCCTGGGAAACCCGAGTCCGCGGACAAGGCCGAACACAGCGGCGATGCGATGACGGCCAAGCGCCTCGCCGATGCGTCGGCCTATATCCGCAGCCTGGCCCAACTGCGCGGGCGCAATGCCGACTGGGGCGAAAAGGCCGTGCGCGAATCGGTCAGCCTGTCGGCCCAGGAGGCGCTGGACAAGCAGGTCATCACTCTCATTGCAAAGGACGTGTCCGACTTGCTGGCGCAGGTGAACGGGCGCGAAGTGCAAACCATCAACGGCAAGGTGCGCCTGGCAACCCAGCGGGCGGAGCTTCTGGTGGTCGATGCGGATTGGCGCACCCGACTGCTGTCCGCCATCACGGAGCCGAGCCTCGCGCTGATCCTGCTGATGGTCGGTGTGTACGGCCTGCTGTTCGAGTTTTCGAATCCGGGCTTCGTGCTGCCTGGCGTGGTGGGCGCCATCTGCCTTTTCGTCGCGCTCTTCGGGCTGCAGATGCTGCCGATCAACTTTGCGGGGCTGGGGTTGATCCTCCTCGGCGTGGCTTTCCTGATCGCGGAGGCGTTTCTGCCGACTTTCGGCGTCCTCGGTGTGGGTGGGATCGTGGCGTTCTGCGTGGGCGCATTGCTCCTGATCGACAACGACATTCCGGGCTTCGGCGTGCCGCTGTGGCTGGTGGGGCTTCTGGCGCTCGGGTCCGCGGCGTTCATCCTGGTCGTTGGCGGCATCGCTGCGAAGACGCGCCGACGGCCTCTGGCGGTGGGCGTTTCGACGCTGGTCGGCGCGACCGGTGAGCTCGTCGAATTCGCGGACGGCGAAGGCTGGGCGCAAATCCAGGGTGACTACTGGAAGGTACGCGGCTCAGCGGGACTGAGCCCCGGCCGCCGCGTCCGCGTGACGCGCGTGCAGGGCCTGGCCCTTCAAGTCACCGAAGACATCCAGGAGAGCCCGGCCGGGGCCGGGGCATGACCCATGTTCATCAATTTCAGCCTCGTTTTCGTCGCTTTCATCGTGCTGCTGGTGGTGGCCTTCGTTGCCGCCTCGCTGCGCATCCTGCGCGAGTACGAACGCGGCGTCGTGTTCCAGCTCGGCAGATTCTGGAAGGTGAAGGGACCGGGGCTGGTGATCCTCATCCCGGGCGTCCAGCAGATGGTGCGCGTGGGGCTGCGGGTGATGGTGCTCGACATCCCGAGCCAGGACCTGATTACGCGCGACAACGTGTCGGTGAAGGTGAATGCGGTGCTTTACTTTCGTGTCATCGACCCCGAGAAGGCGATCATTCAGGTGGAGAGATATTTCGAGGCCACCAGCCAACTGGCGCAGACCACGTTGCGTGCGGTGCTGGGCAAGCATGACCTCGACGACCTGCTGGCCGAGCGCGAGCGGCTCAATCTCGATATCCAGAAGACGCTCGAAGCTCAGACCTTCCAGTGGGGCATCAAGGTGACCAACGTCGAGATCAAGCATGTCGACTTGAACGAGAACATGGTGCGTGCGATTGCCCGGCAGGCGGAGGCCGAACGCGAGCGGCGCGCCAAGGTGATCCATGCCGAAGGTGAGTTGCAGGCGTCCGCAAAGCTGGCGGAAGCCGCCGAGATCCTGGGGCGGCATCCGCAGGCGCTGCAGTTGCGCTATCTCGAAACGCTGACCGTCATCGCTGCCGACAAGAATTCGACGATCGTCTTTCCGCTGCCGCTGGAACTCATCGGACCCTTGGTGCAGTGGCTGGATCGAAAGCCCCGGCCGGTCGGCGAGCCTGGCTCGCAGCCGATGTAGCTGCCCTGGCCGTTCCTCGCGCTCGGGCGTCGAACGTGTCCAGGCCCTGCACCAGCCGCTTCGACAGCCGAGGCTGGCGAAGCTGCTCCAGCCACCAATCCATCGCGCGGCCTTCGTGATCGCCTCGCCAGGCAACATAGAGGATGTTCGGCTCGCGCGGGTCGACGGTCTGCTTTTCGATCAATTCGCCGCGCTCGAGCAGCGAAGCGGCGCGTTGTCGCGGCAGCCATCCGACGCCGAGGCCGTCGCGCTGCGCAAGAATCTTGGCGCGCATGGTCGGCACTGCCAGCACGGCCTGGCCGCCATGAATGCCGTAGGCACTGCCTGCGGTGGTGCGCGAGGTGTCGGCAACGACCACCGCCCGTTGGCCGGTGATGGCGTCCCGCCCGATCGGCTCTTTTGCCGAAGCGAGCGGATGACGCGGCGAGACGGCGAAGACCCAGTCCATGACGCCGAGTTCGAACCAGCGCAGGCCCTCGATCGACGGCGGCTCGTTCGTCGCTCCAATGACCATGTCGGCACGGCCATCGCGCAAGGCTTCCCAGGTGCCCCGCAACACTTCATGCGTCATGCGCAGCGGCACGCCCGATTCCAGCGCATCGAAAGCGCCGATCACCGGCAGCAGCGTCTCGAACTCGATGATCTCGTCGGTCACGATCCACAGGCGGTCTTCCCAGCCGCTGGCGACCTGCCGGACGCGTTGCGACAGCCGCGAAACGTCCGCGGCGAGCCGCGACGCTTCGTGCGCAAGTAGCTGGCCCGCCGGGGTGAGCTGCAGCCGATACCGGCGCCGGTCGAACAGCAGCGCATCGAACTTCTCTTCGAGCTGACGCGCGGCGTGCGAGATGGTGGACGGCGCCTTTCCCAGCCGTGCCGCGGCACGGGAGAGGCTTCCGCTCTCGCGAATCGCCTCGAGCAGCGCGAGTTCATCTTCTGACAGCATCGTCGGCTCTTTCGAACAAGTTGAGCGAAATCATGGCACGCCGAGCAAAGAACGTTCGAAGTTTTCGCACATCTGCCCACCGAAAACCGGCACGTCAAAAGCGTCCTTGAAGCCGACCATTCAGTCACGGTCATCTGACCGGCACTCAATGGAAACCATCATGGAACGCTTTCAAGACAAGACAGTACTGATCACCGGCGGCACGAGCGGCATCGGCCTCGCCGCCGCCAAGGCTTTCGTGGCGGAGGGCGCACGCGTCGTCGTGACAGGCCGTGACGCCGCCGCGCTCGAAAGGGCGCAGAGCGAGCTCGGCCCGAAGGCCGTCGCCATCCGCAATGACGCCGGCGCACCGGCGGCCGCGAAGGAACTGGCAGCCGATATCGCCGGCCGTGGGCTGAAGCTCGATGCCGTCTTCCTCAACGCCGGGGTCGCAAGATTCGCAGGGCTGTCGGATGTGACCGAAGCCTTCTGGGACGACATCTTCAACACCAACGTCAAGGGCTTGTTCTTCCAGATCCAGGCCGTGACGCCATTGCTTGCGCAGGGCGCGTCGATCGTGATCAACGGCTCGATCAATGCGCACATCGGCATGCCCAGCACTGCCGTCTATGCCGCGAGCAAGGCTGCGGTCATCTCGCTTGCCAAGACCTTGTCAGCCGAACTGCTGCCACGCGGCGCGCGCGTCAACGTGCTGAGCCCCGGCCCTGTGCGGACGCCGATCTACGGAAAGCTCGGCCTGGATGCCGCCACACTCGAAGCCACCGCGGCGCAGATCCAGGCGCAGATTCCGCTCGGCCGGTTCGGCACGCCGGAAGAAATCGCCAGCACCGTGCTTCACCTCGCGTCACCGGAGTCGGCTTTCATCGTGGGCACCGAAATCGTGGTGGATGGCGGCATGAGCCAGCTTTGATCGGTACGACGCCGGCGCCGGGCCGTGGCAAGATGACCCGTCTTTGTCTCGTCCCGGTGCCATCGCATGCTGGTCAATTGCGTCGTCTATGAAAACGGCAACAAGCTTGCCGACATTCCTGTCTCCAGCATCAGCGACTACGTGTCGCTGCCGGGCTGCTTCGTGTGGGTCGCGCTGCACGACGCCACGCCCGAGGAACTTGCCGAGGTGCAGGCCGAATTCGGCTTGCATCCATTGGCGGTCGAAGATGCGCAGCACGGCCACCAGCGGCCGAAAGTCGAGGAATACGACGGTTCGCTTTTCGTCGTCATGCACCTGCTGGAGCCCGACGATCAGGACAAGCGTGCGCTGAACGTCGGCGAGATCGATGTCTTCGTCGGCACCAACTACCTGGTGTCGGTGCGAAACCGCAGCGATCACGGATTCGTCGAAGTGCGTGAACGCTGCGAGCGCGAGCCCGAGCTATTGAAGAATGGCCCGGGGTTCGTGCTGTATGCGCTCATGGATGCGGTGGTCGACCGCTACTTTCCGGTCATCGATGCGTTCGAGGTCGAACTGGAGACGATCGAGCAGCGCATTTTCACGAAAGGCGAAGCGCGCGAGAACGTGCGGCGCCTGTACGAGCTCAAGCAGCGGCTCACGGTGCTCAAGCACGCGGTGGCGCCGCTGCTCGAAGGCGTGGGCAAACTGCACGGGGGGCGCGTGCCGCAGATCTGCATCGGGTCGCAAGAGTACTTTCGCGACGTGGTCGATCATCTGGGCCGCATCAACGCGTCCATCGACGCGATCCGGGACACCATCGGCACGGCGATCAGCGTGAATCTCTCGATGGTGACGATCGAAGACAACGAAGTCACCAAGCGCCTGGCGGCGTGGGCGGCCATCTTCGCGGTCTGCACGTCGTTCGCGGGCATCTGGGGCATGAACTTCAAGAACATGCCCGAACTGGACTGGCACTACGGCTATCCGGCCGCGCTACTGGTCATCGTGCTGCTGTGCGGCTACCTGTATTACCGCTTCCGGCGCGCCGGGTGGGTGTGAAACAGCCCGCCAGAGGCCGATAGCCTTCGCGTTCGCTCTCAGGACACCACCTGGTAGTAGAGGTTCTGCGGGTGCCGCGCCTGCGCGAAGAAGAACCATCGCTCGGCGACCAGGCCCGGCGCCTGGACCACCAGCGCCAGGACGAAGCCCGCCGTGGAGGATGTGGCGATTGCCCACAGGAGCATCAGCGAAGGCAGCGCGAAGGCCAGCACGATGAAGGCCAGCTTCACGCGCTTCAGGGCAGCGAGGCCCATGCCATGAAAGAACTCGCGCGTGTTGAAAGATCCCGCCGACATGCCCATCGACTTCTGCGTCAGCTTCGCCGCCCGAATGCCGGTGGCCGACTGCAGTGTGGAGCGCGGCTTCAGCGCGGCGTTGCGGCGAAGCGCCAGCATGCGCGTGGCCCAGGCGACGAGCGTGACGGCCAGCGCGGCCGCACCCGTGGCGTTCAAGAGCGCCTGCTCGCCCATCGACGCGGCCAGTGCGCTTGCCAGCACGAGGCCTGACGACAAGCCGATCAGCGTGAAGTTCACGAGCGTCAGCGGCTGCGCCCACTCCTGGATGAAGCGCAGGCAGGCATAGATCATCGCGGTGCAGTACCAGAGCAGGAATGCGAAGAGCGCCGCGGCCAGTGCCAGCAACGGCAATAGCGGGGAGTTGATGCCGTTGTGCAAGGCGAGCCACCACAACGCCACCACCGCCATGAAGGTCGGCAGCACGATCACTTCCCGAGACAGCCACGAGGTGCGCCACATCAGCACGGCGCGCCATGCACGTTCGGGCCTTCCCAGATGGCCGAACGAGGCGCCAAGGGCGACCAGCAGCATCGCTTCGGCAACGGCCAAGGCCGCGCTCGCGAAGCCAGGCGAGATCGACAGGCCGCCCAGCATCGCCAGTGCCAGCGTGACCACCAGGCCTTGTGCCGCGCCGGCGACGGTGGTGAAGATGACGACCGAGAACGCGGGGTTCATTGCGCTTCGCCCTGCGCGGACGGCACCACGGTCGCGCCGCCGGCCTCGGCGGTCACGCGCCGGGGAAGGTATTGATTCGCGGGGCGGGTTTCCCACTCCGGCATCAGCGCGTAGCCGCCACGCTCGCTAATCGCCTTCGAGACGTCGGAGTCCGGGTCCTTCACATCGCCGAAGAGCCGCGCGCCGGTGGGGCAGGCCTTCACACAGGCGGGCTTGCGGTCTTCCTTGGGCAGCTTCTCGTCGTAGATGCGATCGACGCACAGGGTGCACTTGGTCATCACCTGGCGCTCTTCATCGAGTTCGCGCGCGCCATAGGGGCAAGCCCACGCGCAGTACTTGCAGCCGATGCACTTGTCATAGTCGACCAGCACGATGCCGTCTTCCTTGCGCTTGTAGCTCGCGCCCGTGGGGCACACCGGCACGCAGGGCGGGTCTTCGCAGTGCAGGCAGCTCTTGGGGAAATGGATGGTGTCCGTGAACGGGAAGCTCCCGGCCTCGTAGGTCTGCACGCGGTTGAAGAAGGTACCCGTCGGGTCGGCGCCGTAGGCATTGGCATCGGCGAGCGGGCCGGCGCTGCCGGAGGTGTTCCACTGCTTGCAGGAGGTCACGCAGGCGTGGCAGCCGACGCAGACGTTCAGGTCGATGACCAGCGCGAGCTGCTTCGCGAGCGTCTCGGCCGGGTCCGCTCGCACGGTGGCCGCGCCTTCGTCGATGAGCGGCAGCGGCGATGCGGCGCGCGATGTCAGGTCCTTGAGCCATTGAATCATCGCCTGCGCCCCGCAAAGTAGGTCAAGACATTCGCCGCCTTGCCCAGCACACCGGGCAAGACCGGCATGCTGGCGACCTGCGGAAAACTTTCCTTCGCCTCTTCGGGCGCAGCGGGCCGGATGCGCACGCGCACGTCGTACCAGCCGGCCTGTCCGGTGATCGGGTCCGAGTTGCTGATGGTCCCGGCGCGCGTGCCTTCGAAGGGAAGCTCCTCGGAAATCAGGTGATTGAGCAGGAAGCCCTTGCGCGCTTCGTCCGCGCCGGGCGCCAGGTGCCATGCGCCGTCGGCCTTGCCGATGGCGTTCCAGGTCCACACGGTGCCCGGCTCCACGGCCTCGCTGTAGCGCAGCATGCAACGCACTTTGCCCCACTGGCTTTCGACCCAGCACCAGCCGCCATCGGCAACGCCAGCCGCTTCGGCGGTGACGGGGTTCACGTGCAGGTAGTTGTGGCTGTGGATCTGCCGCAGCCATGCATTCTGCGAATCCCACGAGTGGTACATCGCCATCGGCCGCTGCGTGATCGCGTTCAGCGGATAGGCCGCGAGGTCGGTCGCGGCCTCTTCGAGCGGCGCATACCAGAAGGGCAGCGGATCGAAGTAGGTTTCGATGCGCTCTCGCAAGGCATCGGGCGGCTGGCGGCCACCGGTCTTGCCCTGCGCGGCGAGGCGGAAGCTCTGCAGCGCATCGGAGTAGAGCGCAAGCTGCACGGGGTCGTTGCGCTGCCGCCAGCCCTTGTCCTTCGCGAAGTCGAGGTATTCGCGGTTCCAGTTGCGCATGTAGTGCATGGTCTCGGGCATGTGGTACTGGAAGACGCAGTTGTTCTGCGCGTAGGCCTCCCACTGCTTCGGATTGGGCTCGCCCTTCAAATGCTCGGTGCCGTCCTTGCCGCGCCAGCCCATCAGGAAGCCGATGCCCGGCTGCGGCTGGAAGTTGACGACGAAGTCCGGATAGTCCGTGTATTTGCGCCCGCCCTCGGGCGTGGTGAACGCCGGAAACTTCATGCGCGAGGCCAGTTCGATCAGCACCTCCTGGAAGGGCTTGCACTGACCCATGGGCGGCACGACCGGAACGCGCACCGAATCCACGGGGCCGTCGAACTCCGAGATCGGCCGGTCCAGCATGCTCATCACGTCGTGCCGCTCGAGATAGGTGGTGTCGGGCAGCACGAGGTCGGCGAAGGCCACGGTCTCGCTCTGGAACGCGTCGCAAACCACAAGAAACGGGATCATGTAGTCGCCCTTCTCGTCCTTGCGGTTGAGCATCTCGCGCGCCACCATCGTGTTCATGCTGGAATTCCAGGCCATGTTGGCCATGAAGATCAGCAGCGTGTCGATGCGGTAGGGATCGCCTTTGACGGCGTTGCCGATCACGTTGTGCATCAGCCCGTGCGCCGACAGCGGATGCTCCCACGAGAACGCGTGGTCGATGCGGATCGGCGAACCATCGGGGTTGATCGCAAGCTCTTCCGGACTGGCCGGGAAGCCCAGCGGCGCCGCGTTGAGCGGCGTGTTGGGCTGGATCATCTCGGGCGCATTGAACGCCCGGTAGTTGGGCACGATGTGCCGCGGATACGGTGCCTTGTGCCGAAAGCCGCCCGGCGCGTCGATGGTGCCCAGGACACTCATCAATACCGCCAGCGCACGCACGGTCTGGAAGCCGTTGGAATGGGCCGCCAGGCCGCGCATCGCATGAAAGGCGACCGGGCGCGCCTGCGTGGTCGGATGCTTCTTTCCCCAGGCGTCGGTCCAAGGGATGGGCAGCTCGAAGGCCTGCTTCAACGCCGTCTCGCCCATCTCGCGCGCAAGCTTGCGGATGCGCGCCGCATCGATGCCGGTGATGGCCTCGGCCCACTCCGGCGTGCAGCTCGCGACGCGCTCGCGCAGCAGCTGGAACGACGGCGCGACGCGCGTGCCGTCGGCCAGCGTGTAGCGGCCTTCAAGCGCGGGATCGCAGCCATCGGCAATGCCTTCGGGGTACGCGGGCTTCACGCTGGCGCTTTGCGTATCCCACACGAGCTTGTTGTGGGGATGGCGGCCGTCGCCCGGCGGGCCGCGCGCAGGGTCGAACGCGAAGAGCCCCTCGCGTTCGCCCTCGTCCAGCACCACCAGTTGCGGCGCGTTGGTAAAGCGCTTGAGAAAGGCATGGTCGATCTGGTCGGTGCCGATCAGCTCATGCAGCAGCGCCATGAAGAGCGCGCCGTCCGTGCCCGGCTTGATCGGGATCCATTCGTCGGCGATGGCCGAATAGCCGGTGCGCACCGGGTTGATCGAGATGAAGCGGCCGCCCGCGCGCTTGAATTTCGACAGCGCGATCTTCATCGGGTTGCTGTGATGGTCTTCGGCGGTGCCGATCATCACGAACAGCTTGGCCCGGTCGAGGTCCGGGCCGCCGAACTCCCAGAAGCTGCCGCCCACGGTGTAGATCATTCCGGCGGCCATGTTGACCGAGCAGAAGCCGCCGTGGGCCGCGTAATTGGGCGTGCCGAACTGGCGCGCGAACAGGCCGGTCAAGGCCTGCATCTGATCGCGGCCGGTAAAGAGCGCGAACTTCTTCGGATCGGTCGCGCGGATCTTGGAGAGCCGCTCGGTCAGCAGATCGAAAGCGCGCTCCCAGCTGATGGGCTCGAATTCGCCAGCGCCGCGCTCGCTGCCGGGCTTGCGCAGCAAAGGCTGCGTCAGCCGTGCCGGCGAGACCTGCTTCATGATTCCCGAGGAGCCCTTGGCGCAGATCACGCCCTGGTTCAGCGGGTGGTCGGGGTTGCCGTCGATGTAGCGCACCTCGCCGTCCCTGAGGTGCACACGGATGCCGCATCGGCAGGCGCACATGTAGCAGGTGGTGGTCTTGACCTCGGTGTCCGCGGTCGGAACGGGTGCGGCGAGGGGATCGTGAAGGGGCTCTGGCGACAGGAACTTGAACACAGTGTGGTCTCGCTTTCCCTGCGATGGTAGGCACTGGCGCTAAAAAGAAATAGCGCACAATATCGATCGAATTGACCTGAAAAATCGATCAGCGACATGCGCCGGCCCACGAGCCCGTCCCCATCCCCCTCGCCATTGCCGTCGCGGCTGCGCCTGCATCTGCGCCATCTCGAAGTCTTTGTTGCCATCGCGCGGGACGGCTCGACGCGCGCTGCGGCGGAGCGCATCGCGCGCTCGCAGTCCGCGGCCAGCACGGCGCTGGCCGACCTTGAAGCCGCACTCGGCGTCGCGCTGTTCGACCGGGCCGGCCGGCGCTTGCTGCTCAACGAGAACGGGCGCGCGCTTCTGCCGCGTGCGGCTTCGCTGCTCGACCAGGCAGGCGAACTGCAGCACCTGTTCTCCGGCGACCACGCCACACCGCTGCGCGTCGCGGCGAGCCTCACCATCGGCGAGTACATCCTGCCGGCGCTGGTCGGTCAGTGGAAGGCGCGGCATCCGACAAGCCGCGTGCAATTGGTCATCGCCAACACCTCCGAAGTCATCGCATCGGTTGCGGCCTTCGATGTCGACGTGGGCTTCATCGAAGGCCCGCAAACGCATCCGGACCTCATCGTGCGGCCCTGGTTCAACGACGAGATGGTGGTCGTGGCGTCGCCGACGCATCCGTTGGCGGGGCGGCTGGTGGGCGTCCGTATGTTGCGCGAAGCATCGTGGGCGTTGCGCGAGACCGGGTCCGGAACACGGGAGGCTGCCGATCGCTGGCTGATCGAGCATCTGGGCGCGATCGACGTCGCCTTCGAGCTCGGCAGTCCGGAGGCCATCAAGCACCTGGTCGCTGCGGGGACGACGCTGGGTTTCCTCTCGCGCCAGGCGGTTGCGCAATCGCTCGCCGACGGAACGCTGGTCGAGCTTCGGACCCGCCTGCCGCCCGCGGTGAGGCGGCTGGCAATGGTCCTGCACCGCGACAAGCAGCTGGGACGAGGCGCCGAGGATTTCGTTCGGCACTGCGCCGCGTCGCGGCCCTCGCGCACGGCGCAAGGCGCAAGGCGGACGTGCGCTCCTATAATTCCAATATGTGACTACGCCGGGAGGACTCCGCGAGCATGACAACAAAAGCACCCGTGCGATCGAAAGTCGCACGCAAGAAGACATCCAATACGGCCGCCGCCAAAAAGAATCCAGCTTCGCATCCCCGCGGAACCCAGACCATCCATCGCGCCGTCGCCATGTTGCGAGAGATCGCAGCCTTCCAGAAGGGCATGCGGCTGGTGGACATCGCGAGCGCGATGGGGCTCGAACGGCCCACCGCGCATCGCATCGTGAAGGGGCTGGTGTCGCAAGGCATGGTGATGCAGGATCCGGCGACCAAGTGCTATCGGCTGGGCCACGTCGTCTATGAACTCGGGCTGGCCGCATCGCCCTACTTCAACCTGAAGGAGGTGTGCCAGCCGACCCTCGACCGTATCGGGCAGGCCACGCAGGACACGGTGTACCTGGTCGTGCGCAGCGGCTTCGACACAGTCTGCCTGGCGCTTGTCGAAGGCAGCTACCCGATCCGCACCCGCACGATGGAAGTCGGCACCCGCCGGCCGCTTGGCGTCGGCGCTGCCAGCGTCGCGCTGATGCTCAGCCTCAGCGACGATGAGGTCGATCGCATCATCGCGGTCAACGGCCCGCGCATGCAGGCCTTTGGACGCATCACCGGCGAACGCCTGCGCGAGGTCATCGCCGAATCGCGCGCCGCCGGCTTCTCCATCAACGAGGAGAACGTGCTTCCGGGCGTAGGCGCGCTCGGCGCGGCGATCCACACCCGCGGCGGACCGCCCTATGCGGCGATCAGCATCGCCGGCATCCGGGAGCGTTTCGAAGGGCCGCGGCGCGAGGAACTCTCGCGCCTGCTGCTCAAGGAGACACGCGCCCTCGCTCGCAAGCTCGACGACCTCAGCGTCTCATGGGCTTGAGGGCGGCATCGCCGGATGCACCGCGGGCACGCCGTAGGTGCCGCCGGCATACAGCAGCGGCACCTTGTCGCTGTGGCCGAAGTTGAGCACCTCGCCGACAAAGATGACGTGATCGCCGCCTTCGTAGCGGTGCACGCTAACGCATTCGAACCACGCCACGCACCCGTCGAAGAGCGGAACGCCGGTCGGGCCGCGATGCCAATCGACGCCCGCGAAGCGATCATCGATCGGTGAGGCGAAGCGGGCGGCCAGAGGCATCTGGTCCGCGCACAGGACGCTCACCGCGTAATGTTCGGCCTCCATGAAGATCGGCAGGCTTCGGGCGTGCTTGTTCAGGCTCCAGAGCACGAGCGGCGGCGTGAGCGAGACAGAGTTGAAAGAGTTGGCCGTGAGCCCCACCGGCGTGTGCTCGGCATCGCGCGTGGTGATGATGGTCACGCCCGTGGCGAAGCGCCGCATCGCGTCGCGAAAGCGGCGGGTGTCGAGTTCGGCGGTCATTCGGCAGTCCTCCAGGCGGCGTCGTGGATGCGGCGCCTCACAGGCGATCTCCCGTGTCGAAGCTCTGACCGAGGTGGTACTTGCCGATGGTGGCCGCCGACTTGTCGACGTTGGAGTGCAGCGTGTGGATGCGCAGGTCGCGCATCATTCGCTGGAAGAGGCCCTGTCCGGTCAGCGCATGCGAGCCGGCGATCTGCGCGGCCTTGTCCATCACCAGGGTCGCGCAAGCGGTGGCCTGGTGACGTGCGACAAGCGAAAACAGTTCGGCCTGCTGCAAATCCCCCTGCGTCCAGAGCCAGGCCGCACGGTAGACAAGCCAGCGCACGGAATCGATCGCCACGCGGATTTCTCCCAGCCGCAGTTGCGTGAACCCGTCGCCGGCCGTGCCGCGACGCGGCAGGTACTCGCTCAGGCTGTCGAAGAGGCCCTCGCAGGCACCGAGGTACTGGGCCGAGAGCGACAGATAGTGCCGCGCCTGCCAGCGCTCGCGCGGATAGACGCCGGGTGTCCCGATCAGCCGATCGCCCGCCACGAAGCATTGCTCGAGCAGCACGTCCGGACTGATGGCGGCGCGCATGCCGACCGGGTCCCAGGTGTCTTCCGCAATGCGCAGCCCTTCGGCCCCGCTCGGCACCGCGATAGCCACATTGCCTTCGGCGGGCTCCGAGCCGCGCAGCGTCGCAAAGACGATCAGGTTGGCCGCCACAGTCGCCAGGGTCGCGTAGTTCTTGTGTCCGTTCAGCACGTAGCCATCGCGCAGCGGCTGCGCGATGGTGTTGAACATGTTCATGCCGCGCGCCGTGCGGCCGGGCTCGCTGCCGACGGCACCGATGAGTTCGCCATCCTGCAGCACCGGCCCCAGCAACCTTCGGCGCTGCTCGGGCGTCCCGACCTGGTCGATGAAATGACAGGCATGCAGGTGGATGTGCAGGCAATGCGCGGTCGACAGGTCGACGCGCGCGGTCTGTTCGATGGCCAGCAGATAGAGCACCGGGTCTTCGCCCATGACGCCGCTGCCCTTGCCGCCGCGCTCGCGCGCGATGGTCAGGCCCAGCAGGCCATGCGACTGGAGATCCTTCAGGTTCTGGAGCGGCAAGATCTGCGCCGCGTCGGCTTGCGCGGCACGCGCCGCGAAATGCTCGCGCGCGAGATAGCCGACGAGCTCGTAGAGATCCTGCTGCGATTGACTGAAGTTGAAGTTCATCTTTGCCTCTTTGTGGAATCGACAGAAGGTGGGGCGGCGAGGTCCTGCGCCGCCAGTGGCACAAGCAGCTTTTCCCAGTCGATGTAGTCGCGCATCGCCTGTTCGCCTCGCTCATAAGGCGCCAGCAGCTCGTCGTCCTGTGGTGCCAGATCGGCGCGGTGCAGCGCCTGCCCGGCAGCGGCCCAGGCGCGCGTACCGCCGTCCAGGCAGGCGACTTGCGCATGACCCATTCGCCTCAGCGCGGCAGCGGCCCATGGCGCGTGCTGGCCGGAGCCGCACGTCACCAGCACCGGCACATCGGTCGATGGCGCCAGCGCGCCAATGCGCAATTCGAGCCATCCGCGTGGAATCCAGCGCGCATCGGGCAGATGGCCGCGGCGAAAGTGCCCGCTCGTATCGACGTCGATCACGAGCAGTTCCGGATGTGCGCGGCGCCACGCGAGGCAAGCCTCGACCGTCAATCGAATGGCGGCGGGTTCGCGGATGGCTGCGGAGACGGGACGGCGACCGCGCGCCACCGGAAGGCCGGCATCCCGCCATCCGCGCAGCCCGTGGGTCAGAACCGCGACGTCCGCGAAGCCCATGCGGCGCAGCCACGCGCCGGTGAGATTGGCGCGGGCTTCTTCCTCGTCGATGAGCACGATCGGCGCGGCGCGTACCGGCATGAAGTCGTCCGCGCGTTGCACCGCCTGGCCGCCGGGCAGTGCGATCGAACCCGCGATGTGTCCGGCCTCGAACTCGGCCACACCGCGAACATCGAAGACATAGCGGTTGCGCGTTGTGTCGGCAAGCAGTCCTACCAGCACATTGGCGTCGATGCGCCGGACACCGGCGTCGCGGGCAAGCACGGCGGACGTGCGTTCCGCAAGAGCGCGGCTTTCCGGGGAGGGCGGCGCCTGCATCCCATGCGATCCCTGGGCCAGCGCATGGCCCGCCAGGCGCCAGCTCATGGTGCCGTTCTCGAGCGCGACCACGTTGTCGATGCCCAGTTCGCGCAGCGTCCGCGTGGCGATGATGCTGCGGGTGCGGCCCGCGCAATGCAGCACGACCGTGTCGGCCGACCGGGCGAGATCGGCGGCATGCAGGGCGATGTCGAAACTCGGAAGCGACCGCGCCTGCGGAATGCAGCCCTGCGCATGCTCCTCGGGCGTGCGCACGTCGCACACGGCGATGCGGCGTCCCTCGGCCTGCCACCGCAGCAGTGTGGCGGCATCGATGGCGGGCACCGCGCACGCGTGCTGCACCTGCTCGCCGAAACGCTTGCTCGGCACGTTGGTTCCGTTGGCAAGTGCGCGGCCCGCGGCGCGCCATGCCGCAAGGCCGTCCTGCAGCCAGCGGACGCGCGTATAGCCGAGCGAGGCGAGCGTGTCGGCGGCCAGGGCGGCACGCGCATCGGCCTCGCCGTAGACCAGGATCGGCGTGTCGCGGTCCGGCACGAGTTCGGCGATGCGGAATTCGATGCGCCGGCGCGGCAATGTGCTGGCGCCAGGGATGTGTCCGCGTTCGTACTCGACCGGGTCGCGGATGTCGAAGAGGGCGAAGTGGCCGAAGTGCCCCGCCTCCGGCGAGCTCGCCTCCCACTGCGCGATGGAGACGCACTGCGCGGTCATGCGGCCTTCTCCAGCGTGGCCTGCGCCCTGGCCTTGAGTTCGAGCTTGCGAATCTTCTGGCTGCCCGTGAGCGGCCAACTGGTCACGAACTCCACGTGCCTGGGCACCTTGTAGCTGGCGATCGATGCCTTGCAGTACGCCTGCAGCTGCGCTGCCTCCAGCGTCACGCCAGGACGCGCCTCAATGTAGGCATAGCCCACCTCGCCCAGGCGCCGGTCCGGCACGCCCACCACCACGGCCTCGCGCACGCCCGGGTAGGTCTTGAGGAACACCTCGATCTCCTGCGTGGCCACGTTGAAGCCCCCGGGCTTGATCATTTCCTTGACCCGCCC
>NZ_JBFTNI010000018.1:0-46303 GCF_056397405.1 Variovorax sp. 05N34 | reverse complement strand
GCTTCGACTGCTGCGTTCAATGCAAGGATGTTCGTCTGGAATGCAATGCCGTCGATCACGCCGATGATGTCCACGATCTTGCGCGACGATGCATTGATGGAGCCCATCGTGTCGACCACCTGCGAGACGACACTGCCGCCCTTGACCGCTACTTCGGAAGCGGACACCGCAAGCTGATTGGCTTGGCGCGCGTTGTCGGCGTTCTGCTTGACGGTCGAGGTGAGCTCTTCCATCGAAGCGGCGGTCTGCTCCAGCGAGCTCGCCTGCTCTTCGGTGCGCGAGGACAAGTCCTGATTGCCCGTGGCGATCTGGCTCGATGCCGTCGCGATGGTGTCCGTGCCCGTACGCACTTCGGCCACGATCTTTGCGAGATTGCTGCGCATGTGCTCGACTGCATGCATGAGGCTCGATTCGTCGCCTGCGTTGACGCGGATGTCCGCCGCAAGATCACCGTCTGCAATGCGGCGCGCCACTTCGACAGCGGTTGCCGGTTCGCCGCCCAGCTGCCTGAGCATCGCGCGCCGGATGATCCAACCGAGAGCCAGCAGGAGCACCGCCAGCAGGAGTGTGACGAGAGAGAAGTTCACCAGCCGTCCGAGGATGGTGGTGTTCACGGTGTCCACGTAGACGCCCGACCCGACGATCCAGCCCCAGGGCTTGAAGCCCTTGACATACGACACCTTGGGCACCGGCTTCTCGCTGCCAGGCTTGGGCCAGTCGTAGGCCACGAACCCCGCGTCCTTCGCCTTGACCGTGTTCACGAACTCGGTGAAGAGCTTCAACACGGACAAGTCCTTGCGTTGCGAGAGGTCCGAGTTTTCGAGCGCCGGGGTGATCGGATGCATCAGAACCAGCGGCCCCATGTCGTTCACCCAGAAATACTCCTTGTCGTTGTAGCGCAGGCCGCGAAGGGACTGCAACGCCTGCTCCTTGGCCTGTGCTTCGCTCAGCTGGCCTTTCTCCGAGAGGCCGTGGTAGTAGGCAACGAGGCCGTAGGCAGTCTCGACGGTCTGGCGGACGCTGGCCTGCCGCTCTTCCATGATGAGCTTCTGCTCGGAATGAAGAAACAACCCTGTCAGGGCGATGACGCCGACGATGGCGCCGCAGACGAGCATGCCAAGCATTCGCGCAATGCTCATGGATGGGGAGTTCGGCGACTCTGGCATGAAATGCTCTTTGGGTGAATTGATCGGGTTGTCTCGTCCGTTGTTATCGGCAGTCGCCAGTGGGTGTTGAAGGGCTGAGTGGTGCCGAACGCCGTACTTTCTGTAATACGCTAACGGACTTCCGATCAAGTCCAAACCGCAAAATCCCAAATACGCCATCTAGAATCAACCCAACATCAAAGGCCGTTAGCGTATTCATGACGCCGATTTCTCTCTTCGACGAAGCACCCGCTGAAACCCATCGCCTCGCATTCGAGCGATGGCTCGATGCGCACCGGGCCTCAGGCTCGATGCGTCGGCCCGCTTCGATTCAGGTCTATCGAGACATGTGGGGCGCGTTCACCGCCTGGTGTCTGGGCCAGTCCCCTGCCGTCACACTGGCCTCGCTCGATCTGCAAGATCTGCAGGCCTTTCAGTCCGCGCGTTTCGGGCGCAAGAGTTCGGACCTTTCGCTCTCGCCCCGCCATGCACTGAAACTGGTGCGGCTGATCGATCGCGTGCTGCGGCACCATGCCGCCGAGACCGACACGCCGCCGAACACGGCAGCGCACGACTGGCTCGCCGCGCATCCCGAGGTGCGCTATGCCGAGTCGGCACACGCCGATCCATTGCCCGAGTTTCTGTCCGTGGCCGAAGCCCGTCTCCTGATCGCCTTTCTGTCCAACGCCCGGCCGCGGCCGGGCCTTTCGGCAGCGCGGAGGGACAGCCATGCGGCTCTCACCTGGCAAGAACTTCGCAATCGCACCTCGGTGGCGTTGCAGTTGGGCGGCGGACTGACGCCCGGCGACGTGCGCGTGCTGACGCTGGCCTCGCCCATATCGCGCGGAGGGCAGGTCCGGGACCGTCCCTGGAAAGTGGCAGTGCCGGGCGACGGCAATTCGCTGGCGCGGGAGACACCGATCGCGGCCTGGGCGGGTGAACTGCTTCAGCACTGGCTGCACGTTCGTGCGAGTTCGCGCATCGAGGGAGGCTTTCTGTTTCCGTCGACGCGCAGCGGAAAGCCATGGGGCAAGGAGTCCCAGTACAAGTGCGCCAAGGCCGTGCTGGAAGATGCCGGCATCGACAGCCGCGAGGGTGGCTCGTTCCGCCTGCGGCATACCTTTGCGCTGCGGCAACTGCGCCGTGGCTTCGAGCCCGAGGCCGTCGCGCGTTGGCTCGGTGTTGAGCCTGCGGTCATGGACCGCTACCGACGCGTGGTGGCCACTCCCATCGACATCGCCTGAAACGGGCGGCGCCAATGTGGACATGCCCGGGATTCACGCCGGTGGCTATGAGGCACGATTGCGAAGCACGACAAGCCGCGAAAGATCCAGCAGGTTGACCGATTCGACATCCACCAATTCCCAATCGTAGGAGAGCACCTGCTCCTCGAAGCGAAAGTCGGAACGAAACCCCACATGTGCCGCAGCGGAGCGGATGGAGCGTTCGAGCAACCACCAGAACTTGCTTCCGCTGAAGTGATTGAGGATGAAGATGGTGCCGTCGGGCTTGCAGACTCTGCGGATCTCTCGCACCAGTTCGGCCGGATGGGGCGTGACGGACAGCACATAGGGCACCGTGACACAGTCGAACGTCGCATCGGCAAAACTCATCCGCTCCGCATTCATCTGCGCAATGCGAATGTCGTGATGCTCAAGACGCGCGGCGCGCTCGCGCGCTCGCGCGAGCATTTGAGGCGACAGATCGATGCCCACGATGCGAGTCTTTGCAGGGTAGCTCGCGAGAGCGAGCCCTGTGCCCACGCCGACTTCCAGCAGCGAAGCCGGCCCGAGTTGACTCACCCGCTCGCCCATGCGCTTGCGCCCTGGTTCCAGCACCTGGCCGAAGAGCAGGTCGTACAGGGGCGCCGCCTGGTTGTAGACGCGCTTGACGCCAGATTCGCAGATCTGCACTTGAGTACGCTTCATCGGCCAACTTGCTGGCGGCGCCGGCTCCTGGCGCGCGTTGCTCGTCGCACGGGCGAGTTGCTGTTGCTCTGCGCGGCTCCTGTCTCTCATAGCGTCCTTTCAGCGGTTCGCAAGAAGCTGTGCCGACACAAAGCCGGGCAGTGTCGGACGCCYCCGATTTCCGATGAAGACGTTGCTCCCCTCTCCGACATGGCGTGTGCTCCGCTTCTCACACCGGGCAGACTCAGCATTGCCAGATTGGGTGGGGTCATCCATAGAAAGGAAAGCCATGGCCACCAGCAGCCTCCTCGGCGGCGAGCATGCTTCGCCCAAGCCCTCAGGCACGGACATCGATGCGCTCGGCCCCAGCGACAGCAGCGACAGCGGCAGCGACGTCCAGACAGATCGAAACCATTCCGCGCTCCCCGACCAGAGTTCCGAAGGCGCCTTGCCGATCGCGCACGAAAGCGATACCGCTGCCTCCGGCACCGGCGAACTGGCATCGGCGGACACGAGCGCGCCGGAAGAAAACGCGGACATCCTGCCTGATCGCGTCGGCTACGTGCCCGGCGATGGCGGGAGCGCAGACGGCATTGCCGACGAAGATGCCGCGCAGCCCGACCAACTCGCGGTGCCCGAAGGCGATCGCTCCGATGAAGACGAAGACGAAGACGAAGACGACGATGACACCGCGTGACCTCGAGATGACTCAGCGGGTCTCTTCGGCCTCGGGCTTGTCTCCGCTCTCCGGCGCGCGCGATGGGTCGTCCTTGGCGCGCTCCGGGCGGGGTTTGCCTTGGGATTTGTCTGTCAATTTGCCGGTCGTGGACGTCTCCGAGTCCTGCCTCGCGCCGCCCGTGTCTCTCGCTTGATCTGCTTGGCCGCCTTGCGGCTTGCCGCCGGGGACTGTCATCCTTGCTGCTCCTTTAAGGCTTTGGAGTGTCAAGGCACAGTCCGGCGCGCCGGACGCGGTGGGCGTAGGAAATCCGCGCATCGCATTACCGGACTGTTCGACGTCGAGCGGTTCCGCCTGCCAAACCGGCAGGCGCCTACATCCCCGGCTTGCGATTCCGGATAGCTTTGCAGCACTCCCATGGCCGAATCCAAACTCGCCGTCTACGGTGCCATTGCGGCGAACGTCGCGATCGCGACCACCAAGTTCATCGTCGCCGGCATCACGGGCAGCTCGGCCATGTTGTCCGAAGGCGTCCACAGTGCCGTCGACACCTTCAACGGCATCCTGCTGCTGGTGGGCCTGCGGCTGAGCAAGCGTCCGGCGACGGACGAGCATCCATTCGGCCACGGCAAGGAGTTGTACTTCTGGAGCCTGATCGTCGCGGTGCTCATCTTCGGACTGGGCGGCGGAGCTTCCTTCTACGAAGGCTTCCAGCACATCGCCCAGCCTGAGCCCATGCGGGACCCCACCTGGAACTACGTCGTACTGGCCGCCGCTGCCCTGTTCGAGGGGTCGAGCTTCGCGATTGCACTCCGGCAATTCAGGAAAGAGGCCGGCGCCCGGCCTTTCTGGCGCGCACTGCATGCGAGCAAGGATCCGACCACCTACACAGTGCTGGCCGAAGATTCCGCGGCGCTTCTGGGTCTCGCGATCGCGGCGGCGGGCGTGTATCTGAGTCATCGACTCGGCATGCCGGAGCTCGACGGTGTGGCATCGCTCCTCATCGGGCTCCTGCTGGCGGGCGTCGCGGTGCTGCTGGTCCGCGAATCGCGCGGGCTCTTGATCGGCGAAGGTGTGCGCCCGGAGACCGCACGAGCCATTCGCGCCATGGCACGCGAGCAGCCCGGCGTGCATGCGGTCGGGCGCGTCCTGTCGATGTATCTGGGGCCGAGCGAGGTGCTGGCGGTGATCGATCTCGACTTCGATGACGGCACCTCGACCGAGGAGGCCGGCGATGCCATTGCCGCGATCGAAGCTCGCGTGCGGTCGCGCTATCCGATGATCAAGCGCCTCTTCATCGAGGCAGGCGCTGCCGCTTCAAGCGAATCGGCGCCTGCCGTTCACTAGGGCGTGGTGCGCATGACGGCCGTGGATTCGCGCGGGCTGGAGGCCTGGAGCCGCTCCAGCAGCACCCCGAGCGCCGTCACCACGATGATCAGCGTTCCCCAGATGGCCAGGGTCAGGAAGGGGCTGAAGTCGAGCAGGTTGAAGGCAGACGAAATCACCTGCAGGATGATCAGGGCCATGATCAGCCCGCCCACCTTGCCGAAGCCGCCGAACGGGTCCACGCCCCCCAGCACGGCCGCCAGGATGGTCACGAGCAGATAGCTCTCGCCGTAGCTCGCGTTGGCCGAGTTGAAGCGAGCCATCATGACCAGCGCCGCCACCATCGCGAGAAGGCTCGACAGCACGTACACGCCCAGCAGAACACGCCGCGTATCCACGCCCGAATAGCGTGTGGCCTTCTCACTCGATCCGATCATGTAGAGCTTGAGGCCGAACGGGCTCTTGCCGAGCATGACCGCCATCGGCACGCACAGCGCCAGAAAAATGAGGAGCGCCACCGGCACACCCAGCAGCGTTCCGTTGCCGAGGAACACGATCGACTCCGGGAAGCCCGAGATCACGTTGCCGCGAGTGAGGCCGATCGACAGGCCCTTGCACATCGTCATCGTGCCGAGCGTGGCGAGGATGGGCGACACCCCCAGCCACGCAATGATGAAGCCGTTGATGAGGCCAACCAGAAGCGCCACGCCAAGGCCGGCAAGGACGGCGATGACCTGCCATGCGACCACCATGGAGCCTTGCGCGCCGGGCACGTGCGTGGTCAGCACCCAAGCCATCGCGAGTGCGCACAGGTTGGCGCAGGCGATGATCGACAGATTGAGTCCGCCCGAGAGCAGGGTGACCATCATCGCCAGCGACAGGATGCCCAGCTCGGGCAGCTGGAAGGCCATCGACTGCAGCGCGCCCACACTGAAGAAGCGGTCGCCCAGCAGCAGGCCGAACAGCGCGAGCAGCGCCACCAGCACCAGCGAAAGCATCGGCACGGTGCCCCCGTGCAGGAAGCGTCGGAAGCTCATCAATTGATCGCCTTTGCCGCGCGGCGCCGGCGCTCCGACCAGGCGGTCATCGAGACCGCCACCAGGATCGTCAATCCCACGAACCATTGGTTCCAGTAAGACGACACACCGATGAGCACCAGCCCGTTCTGCAGGATCGCCAGCAGCGCCACGCCCAGCATCGCACCCCAGACGGTGCCCACGCCACCCGTGAGGCTGGCCCCGCCCAGCACCACCGCCGCCAGCACGTCCAGTTCCTTGCCGACCAGCACCGTTGGCGTGACCGACTGCGCGAGTTGCGCCTGCACGAGCGACGCAACGCCGGCGACGAAGCCAAGATAGCCATACACCAGCAGGTTGAGCCGGAACATGTGAAAGCCGAGCCGTTGCGCCGCTTCCTTGTTGCCGCCCATGGCGTAGATCTGTCGACCGATGTTGGTCCGGTTGAGCAGCAGCCATGCGGCCGCGAAAGACAGCACCAGCACGATGATCTGCAGGTTCAGCGCATAGGGCACGCCGCCTGCGTCTTCCTGCTCGAACCACCAGATGCCGTCGCGGAAGAACTTGGGGAGCGAAGTGATGTACTTCCCGCCGGTGGTGAAGATCAAGAGGCCATAGAAGATGTTGAGCGTCGCGATCGACACAATGATCGACGAGATGCGCAGCTTCGTGATGAACACTGCATTGATGAGCCCGCACATCAGCCCGACCGCCGCTGCAATGGCGAACAGTGGCACCCAGCCGAGCCCATGCTTGATGCCGAGTGTCAGCGCTACGTATTGCGCCACCGATGCTGTCGCGGTGAACGAGATGTCGATGCCGCCCGACACCAGCACGACGAGCAGTCCCGAAGCCAGGATGCCGACGAAGGCATTGGAGGTGAGCAGGTCGTACGCGTTCTGCATCGTGAGAAAGCTGCTTGTCGCCAACGAGAGCACGAGCGACAGGACCAGGATCACCGCCAGCAGCCAGAACTCGTGGCTGCGAACAAAGCGCCTCGCGAAGCCGCTATGCATCGACCACCGCCTGCAACTGTGCCTCGGACGCCTCACCCGGCACGCATTCGCCCGCCATGCGTCCGCGGCGCATCACGAGCACGCGATGTGCGTGATAGAACACTTCCGGTATTTCGTCTGATATCAGCAGGATCGCCATGCCCTTCGCGGCCAGTGCGCGCATCACCTCATAGATCCCGTCCTTGGCTGCGATGTCGACGCCGACCGTCGGGCTGTCGAGGATCAGCAGCCTGGGCTGCGTCGCCATCCATTTTGCAAGCACCACACGCTGCTGGTTTCCGCCGGACAGCGTGCGCACCGCGTTGGCCGGATCCGGCGCCTTGATCGAGAGTTCGCGTATCCAGTGCTGCGCCGTGCGCTCGCGCGCAGGCTCCGGCACGAGGCCGATGCCATTGGCCAGCTTGTCGAGCACCGTCAGCAGGATGTTCGAGGCGATGGGCTGCTCCAGCACCAGGCCCAGGTTCAGCCGGTCTTCGGACACATAGGCGATGCCCTCCTCGATGGCTTGCGCGTTGCTCTTGAGCGCAAGCAGCTTGCCTTCCAGCCGGATCTCCCCGGAGGTGGGGCGGTTCATGCCGAAGAGCGAAAGCGCGAACTCGGTACGGCCAGAGCCGAGCAAGCCCGTGAGCCCGACGATCTCGCCAGCGCGAATGTCCAGGCTGATGTCTTCGTACTGCCCGCGGCGCGTGAGATGACGCACCGACAGCACCGTCTTTGCCTGAGGCATCGCCGACACGGAGGTCTGATAGGCAAACGCCTTTCCGGTCATGAGGTGCGCGAGCTTCCTGTCGTCCATCTCGGAGGCCGGGTAGTCGCCGACCTTCGCTCCATCGCGCAGTACCGTCACGCGCTCGGCAATCTTCATCACCTCATCGAGTCGGTGCGAGACAAAGACGATGCAGATCCCATGGCGCTTGAGATCGGCAACGAGGCGCACCAATGCGTCGACCTCGTGCCGCGACAGGGACGCGGTCGGCTCGTCCATGATCACCAGCTTCGCATCAGCGGCCATTGCGCGGCAGATCGCGACCAGCTGCCGGTTGGCAATGGACAAGTCTTCCACACGTGCATCCGGGTCGAGCGATGCGCCGATGCGCGCCATTGCCTCTGCGGCAGTGGCACGCAGGCGCTTCCAGTTGACCGTCTGCAACGGCCCCAGGTGAGTGGCGACGGAGATGTTCTCCGCAACGGTCAGGTTCGGAAACAGCGACAGGTCCTGGTAGATCACCTGAATGCCTGACGCCGTCGATTGCACCGGATCGAGATGCAGGTACTCCCGCCCGTCGATGGCGATGCGCCCGCCCGGTTCCGGAGCCAGCACGCCCGCGATGATCTTGATCAGCGTCGACTTGCCCGAACCGTTTTCACCGACCAGGCAGTGCACTTCGCCCGCCGGCAACGTCAGATCGACATTGCGCAGCGCGACGACGCCGCCGAAGTGCTTCGAGATGCCCCGCAGTTCGAGGAAGTTGGCCAAGCCCTAGAGCCCACCGGCGATCAGGCCCGCGATCGTGTCGTTGTTGATCCGCATGATCTTGTCGACCTTGATCAGCTTGCCGGGCACGTCGACCGAAGCCTTGCCCAGGCCGGGGATCTCCACGCCGTCGGTGATCGGCTTGCCGTCCACCACCAGGCGGGCGACCGCGACCATTGCATAGCCTGCATCCGTCGGGTTCCAGAGGAAGCCCTCGCGGATGATGCCGTCGGCGATGAGGTCCTTGGCCTGCGAAGGCAGCACCGTGCCGACGATGGCGATCTTCTTTCCAAGCCGCTTCTCGCGCACCGCATTGCCCGCACCGATCGGGCCGTTGGAGCCAAAGCCCAGGATGCCCTTGAGGTTCGGATAGGCCTTGATGACGTCGAGCGTCGTCTTGTAGGAAGAGTCGATCTCGTCCGCGCCCGGAAAGCGATCGGCCGCGAGCTTCATCTTCGGGTAGTTCGCCTTCTGGTAGGCGATCGCCGCGTCGGCCCACTTGTTGTGCAGCGGCGTGGTCAGCGTGCCCACGTACACGACGTACTCACCCGACTCGCCCATGTCCTTGGCGATGCGCTGCATCTGCACTTCGCCGAACTTGACCGAGTCGATGAGCTCCACATTCCAGTCGCGCCCGGCCTGCTCCGGACCTTCGTGCGTGATGACCTTGATGCCGGCCGCCTGCGCGCGCTTGAGCACTGGCTCGCACACCTTCACGTCGAGCGGCACCAGCCCGATCACGGTCACCTTTCGGGCGATCTGGTCTTCGAGCAGCTTGACCTGCTGTGCCGGATCGACATTGGCAGGCCCGACCATGGTGGCGTCGATGTTGAACTCCTTGCCACCCTTCTGGATGCCCTTCTCGACGGCGTTGAACCACGGGATGCCCGCGATCTTGACCACCGTGACCATGGTCGGGTTCGCCGCAAAGGCCATCCTCGCCGTGAGTCCGCTGGTTCCGGCCACGGCCGCGCTTCCCAATACCTTGAGAGTCTTGCGTCTGTTCACTGGATGTCTCCATGTAGTCCCGCTCATGGCAGGTTCTGTTTTCCTCCCAGGTCAAAACAGCAAGCTGAGCGATGCTAGTCCCGCCGCTGCCGGTTGACAACGGGGTCTGTACCGCGAAGACGCAAGCTCGAAGAGGCGCTCAGCCGACGGGCGCAGCCAGATTGAGCAGGCCGGCGGCCTGAAGGTCGCGCCACAGCGCAGGCGGCACCGCCTGGTCGGCATCGGCGGAGTTCGCCAGCGCCTCCTGCGGCGTCACACCGCCGAGCAGCACCGTGACGACGGCGGGATGCGCCATGGCAAAGTGCAGCGCGGCGCGGCGCAGCGGCGTGGCGTGCGTGGCGCAGATGGATTCGATCTTGCGCACGCGCGCCATGATCTCGTCCGGCGCGGCCCCATAGTCGAATTTGGCGCCAGGCATGGCACCCGTCGCGAGGATGCCGGAATTGAACACACCCGCCAACATGACGCCGAGGTTCTTCTCGAGCGCGAGCGGCAGGAATTCGTTCAGTGCGTCTTGAACCAGCAGCGAATAGCGCCCTGCCAATATCGCCACGTCGAAGTCCCCGGCCTTCGCGAACTTCACCGACACGTCCGACTCGTTGATGCCGAAGCCGATGGCTGCGACAGTCTTCTCGCTGCGCAGCTTGTCCAGGGCCTTGTAGGCGCCGTCCATCGCCTCCTTGAAGCGCACTGGGGCATCGACTGGACCGTGTGTCCACACGTCGCAATCGTGGATCAACAGGATGTCGAGTCGATCGAGCCCGGTGCGCAGCAAGGATTGTTCGACCGAGCGCATCGTGCCGTCGTAGGAATAGTCGAAGCGCGCGGCATGGGGGTGGCCTCCCGCGAAGCCGGGAGAAAAGACATCGGGGTTCTTCGGTGGCGGCCTGGAGAAGGGATCCATCACGCGGCCGACCTTGGTCGACACGATCACATCCTCGCGCGGCACGTGGCGCAGACCCGCACCGATGCGCGCTTCGGCGAGCCCGTTGCCATAGTGCGGAGAGGTATCGAACACGCGCACCCCGCTGGCGTAGGCCTGCTCAATGGTGACGATGCAGGTTTTCTCGTCGAGCAGCTCGTACAGGTCGCCCATCGGCGCCGTCCCGAGCCCAAGGGCCGAGAAGGCGAGTTCCGTTCCGTTGCGAGTCGTGAATCGACGTGACTGCATGGCATGTCTCCTCTTTGGGTGCCGGGTAATCAACCTCGGCCCAGAGAATAGCGCCAGACGGACGGGTTCGACACCCTTCCGTCATGCCATGCGGCGCGTCAGGGGTTCCTTGAAGATGTCGATTTCGCGGGGTCTCGCTTGCCGCGCACATCTTCTTCGTCGCCGACACGGTGCCCCTCGGTGACCGGGCCGTTGTAGACGGAATCGAGGACAGGGCCGCGGTCGGTATCGACACTCGTCACCGCGTCGTGATAGGCGGCTTTGCCGACGTGGTCCATTGACGCATTGCCCGGCTCCTGACTGCTGGCGGATTCGTCGATCTCGTTCGGTTGCTGTGGCACCGGCTTCTGAAGCCCCTGTCCGCTGGCTTGCGACCAGCGGGTTTCGCCAGGGGCAGCGGTTTGCTCGGACCTGGTCTTCGCACCGTGGGTTTCGGCTTTCGCGGCTGGATCTTTGCTGTTCATGTGTGGTCCTGTTGGGGCGCACGGGCTGAGACAAAGTCGCTCTAAGCCCGGCGAAACCTTCAGGCTGCGCCAACCGCGGCCGGATCCGGTAGGCGCGTATTTACAGCGTCCGTAGGAAATGTCGCGCGACCGCCAAGCAGGAGCGCGCGTCAACCCGAGATGGAGATGGGGAGATGTGCCCTGCAAAGCAGGTCGGCCATTCAGAGCACGGTTTCGCCCCGGATCACATCCGATGACCTGCGCAGCTGCGCGGCCAGAAGGCGTTCGAGGCGTGTGGGTGGCGTACGGTGCACGAGGAGATCGATGCCCCAGCCGACAGCCACCAAAGCGCCAAGTGCTGCAAGAGTGAAGATTGCTGATTCCATAAAGCCGGCTCCGTCGGTGTGCTCGCTGTCGCAGCGCGCACTTTGCCTGCGTCGGATCGCCCGCCGAAGGCATCAATGACACCTTCGGAAGTGACAAATTCACTTTTCGGACCCGGAGGGATTTGATAAGTCCCGATCGTCGAAAGGTATTGACGAAACGCTGCCTCTCGCATAATCTGCAGGTTATATAACATTTTGGTTATGCACAAGACCATCCGGCTATGCAAGAACAGGCACTGAACGCGGCGTTTGCCGCACTGGCGGACCCCACCCGAAGGGCCATCCTTTCGCGGCTCGCCCTGGGCGAAGCGAACGTCACGGAACTTGTCCAACCTTTCGAGCTGAGCCAGCCCGCGATGTCGAGGCATCTCAAGGTCCTGGAGGAGGCGGGACTGATCACGCGAGGCCGGGTGGCGCAGTCGCGTCCGTGCCGCCTCGCTCCCCAAGCGCTCAAGGAGATGGCCGATTGGCTCGACGGATACAGGGAGTTTTGGGCCGAGAGCTTTGACCGGCTCGATGGCTATTTGGACGAACTTCAGCAACTGGAGAATCAGCATGCAACTCACAAGACAAAACACCGTTGACGCGCGGGCCGACAACGAGCTTTCGATCACCCGCACGTTCAAGGCGCCGCGCAGCCTCGTGTTCAAAGCCTGGACCGAGCCCGAGCACTTGGCGCACTGGTCGGGGCCACTGGGTTTCACGACTCCGCACCACGAGATGGACCTGCGCGTCGGAGGGGTGTATCGCGCATGCCTGCGGGCGCCGGACGGCGTGGACCACTGGGTCAAGGGCAGCTATCGCGAAATCACGCCGCCCGAGCGGCTTGTGATGACGCACTGCTGGACCGATGCCGAAGGGCGCCCGACGGGTCCGGAGACCGTCATCACCGTCACCCTGACCGAAAACAACGGCGAGACACTGATGCGCTTTCATCAAGCGCTCTTCGAGACTTCCGCATCTCGCGACGGGCATTCGCAAGGTTGGTCGCAAAGCTTCGATCGACTCGTCGACTACCTCGGCAACGTTGCACCACGAGCGCAGTCATGAAGCTGTACTACAGCGAAACCATGAACCCGCGAAAGGCATGCGCCGCGGCTCGATACCTTGGCTCGCCTGTTGAGTTCGTCCGAGTGGATCTCCAGGCCGGCGAGCACAAGACGCCCGAATTCCTGAGTCTCAATCCAAACGGACGAGTCCCCGTCTTGCAGGATGGGCCAACGACGCTGTGGGAGGCCAACGCCATCATGTGCCGCCTTTCGGACAAGGCAGGCCGGGATTTCTGGCCCCATGACGAGCGGCAAGTCGAAGTGCTTCGATGGTTCAGCTGGGACTCCCAGCATTTCACGCGCCATGCCGGGACTCTTTATTTCGAGAACCTCATCAAACCGGCCATAGGCTTGGGTCCTGCCGATGTTGCCGTAGTCGAAGCAGCCACATCCAACTTTCGTACGGCTGCGGCGGTGCTGGAGTCTCACCTGGCTCGAAACAGCTATCTGGTAGGCGAGACGTTGACGGTCGCGGACTTCGCTGCCGCCGTGACCTTGCCTTATGCCGAGCAGATTCAATTGCCGCTCGGTGAGTTTCCGGCAATCCGAAGGTGGCATGAGCGGTTGAACGAGTTGCCCGCCTGGCGAGAACCCTTTCCCTGAAGCCATCCACTCGCAGCGAGGTGCTTCAGATGGTTTTCTCATTTCGAATCAACGATTCGGTCGTTTGGGAAACCGGGCCGCGACCACAGAATCGCGCGCTCCGATTCATCACCTTCTTCCGAGCACCATCCGATGAGCACCCATGCACCCTCCTCCAACGACACGAGCTTCGGCGATCTGCGGATTCGCCGGGTGGCCGGCCACATCGGCGGCGAAGTCGAGGATTTCCAGCTCCGTCCTGACCTGGCGCCGCAACAGATCGAGCAACTGAACGCAGCCCTGGTCAGGCACAAGGTTCTGTTCTTCCGCGGCCAAGGCCATCTCGACGACGCGTCGCACCAGGCTGTGGGCGCACGCTTCGGCCGCACGGTGTCGCACCCGACAGTGCCCTCGCCCGAGGGAACGCGGCTCTTCGAGCTCGATGCGTCCAAGGGCGGCGGCCGCGCCGACTCGTGGCACACCGACGTCACCTTCGTGGAGGCATTCCCGAAGATCTCGATCCTTCGCGCGGTGAAGATCCCGGCCTATGGCGGCGATACCGTCTGGGCCAACACCGCGCTCGCTTACGAGCGGCTGCCCGAACAGCTCAAGCAGCTCGCGGATCGGCTGTGGGCCGTGCACAGCAACGACTACGACTATGGCGCCGACCGCGTCCAGGTCGAGTCAGCGCGGCTCGACCATCACCGCAAGGTGTTCGTCTCGGCGGTGTTCGAGGCCGAGCATCCTCTCGTGCACGTTCATCCGGTGTCTGGCGAACGCGCGCTGCTCCTCGGCCACTTCGTGAAGAAGCTTGTGGGCCTGTCGAGCAGCGAATCGGCACGCATCTTCGAGCTGCTGCAGAACCGCGTGACACGGCTCGAGAACACAGTGCGTTGGAGTTGGCGGCAGGACGATGTGGCGATCTGGGACAACCGGGCCACGCAGCACTTCGCGATCAATGATTACGGAGACCAGCCGCGCCTCGTGCGGCGTGTGACGGTGCACGGCGAGCCGGCAGTGTCCATCGATGGCCATCGCAGCCGCACGCGAAGCCGCCCCGAAGCCATCAATGACGCACGCATCGATGAAGTCATCGTTGCCACCGCCTGAATTTCCCGTGACTCCGCAAGCCCTGACCCATGACCCATCCTGATTTTCAGCGCCGCCGTCTACTCCAGACCTCGGCCGCACTCGGCGCCAGCGCACTCCTGCCGCACATCGCCGGTGCCCAGGGCAGTGCCAAGAAGTTCGCAGGCGTCACGCTGAACGTCTCTACGTTCAGCGCGGCCTATCCCAAGCTGCTGCAGCAGTGGCTACCGGAATTCGAGGCGCTCACCGGTGCGAAGGTCAACTTCGATGCGCCATCGTTTCCGGTCTACAACCAGCGCGCGGACCTGGAACTCTCCACCAAGGGCTCTGCCTACGACGTCGTCAATGTCACGTTCATCTACTCGAGCCGCTGGATCAATTCGGGCTGGCTCACGCCGCTGGACGACTACATCCGAAACCCGAACCTCACGCCTGCGGATTGGGACATCAACGACTTCCTGCCCGGCGCGCGCGCGCCGGAGACCGGCAGGGACGGGAGGCTCTATGGCGTGCCATGGACGGCCGAAGCGCTGCTGACGGCATCGTCGCGCTTCGATCTCGTGGAGAAGGCCGGCCTGGCCTTTCCGGACACCACCGACGATCTGGTGAAGGTGCTGCGCGCCGTCAACAAAAAGGAGCGCGTGGCCGGCTTCGTCGCGGACAACCACTATGGCTGGACCTTCGTGCCCTATCTGCAAGCCTTCGGCGGCGACGTGTTCCGGAAGGCGCCGGACGATCTGTTTCCGACCCTTGATACGCCCGAAGCGATCGCGGCCGGCGAGTACTACGCCAACCTGCTGAAGGAGTTCGGTCCGGACGGGGCCATCACCTACCAACCCGACCAGGTGACGCAGGCGCTGAAGCTCGGGCGCGTCAACTTTACGGACGCCGGCCAGCTGTACCTGACGCAGCTCGGCGACCCGGCCATCAGCAAGACGGTCAAGACCGTCAAGTTCGGCCTCGTGCCGAAGGGGCCCGCGGGACGCTTCCCCGGCACCGCCGTGCACGGGCTCGGCATCCCGGCCGGTTCGAAGCAGAAGGAGGCCGCCTGGGCGTTCATTCAGTGGGCGCTGAGCAAGCAGATCACTTCGCGCGCGGTGGCGGCAGGCTATGGCTCGCCGGCGCGGCGCTCCAACATCGACTCGCCGGAGTTCCGCAGGAAGCAGGTCATCAACGGGAGCGACCTCGCGAAGCTGTCGCTCGACTCGATCGAGTTGGCGGCGAAATCGGGCCACATGAAGTACAGGACGGTCTCGGTCTATCCACAAGTCGACCAGCAGATCAACAAGGCGATCGAACTCATTGCGAGCGGCCAGCTCTCCGCGAAACAAGCCTTCCAGCAGGCCCAGGCGAACACCATCGCGGAACTGAAACGTGGCGGCGCCAAGCTGTAGCCGACTCGCCATGGCACATGCACTTCCCGCGGCGCATTGGCAGGCCGAGCGGCGCCGGGCGTTGCTGCTCGGCCTCTCGCCATCGCTGGTCGTCCTGCTGCTCATTACCCTGGTGCCGGCCGCGGCCCTGGTGGTCGCGAGCTTCACGCCGCTGAGCCTGACCGACCCTGTCGCAAGCTTTCGCTTCGATGACCCGCTGGTCAACTACCGGCAGTTGCTGCATGACGACCGGTTCCTGGCGTCTGCCCTCGTGCAGATCAAGCTTTCAGCGTCGAGCGTGCTCCTGCAGTTGATGGCTGGCCTCGGACTGGCCCTGCTGCTCAACGGCAAGTCGCGCCTGCTCGAAGGCATGCGCACGCTGTTCCTGATCCCGATGGTGCTGCCGCCAATCGTGGTCGCGCTGATCTGGAAGATCATGTACACGCCCGAGGTGAGCCCGATTCACCGCACGCTGGAGACACTCGGCTGGCCAATCCGCTCAGTGATAGCGAATCCGGACACTGCGCTGTGGGCCATCTCGCTGGCAGACACCTGGCAGTGGTTTCCCTTCACCATGCTGATGGTGCTCGCGACTCTGCAGATGATCCCGGACGATCCGATCGAAGCGGCCACATTGGAAGGCGCGAACCGCTGGCAACTGTTTCGCCACATCGTCCTGCCGTACCTCCGGCCCGTGCTGGTCGTGTGCGGCTTGTTTCGCCTGATCGACAGCTTCAAGGCGTTCCCGCTGATCTACGTCCTGACCAGCGGCGGCCCCGGATCGGTCACCGAAGTCACCAATTTCTACGGCTTCATCCAGGCCTTCAATTTTTCATACTGGGGCTATGCGAGCGCGATCGCGACCGTGATGCTGGCCGCGGTGTTCGTGCTGAGCTGGCTTGTGGGGCGGCTCGGCTGGAGTGACCATGACCGGCGCTAGTTCCGTGATCGACACCGCCGCCGTGCGGACCATGGGCTTCGACACGCCCCCTCCCCTTCGCGCGACTGAAGCAGGCTGGTTCTCGGCCCATGGACGCGCCATTGCAGTCTCGCTGTTGCTGCTGCTCGTGTTGTCGCCTTTTCTCTGGCTCGTTCAGCTGGCTTTTCGGCCCGCGGCCGACGTCTTCGATGAGCACCTCCTCTTTGTGCCCACTCTGGAGGGCTTTGCGAGCCTGCTGCAAGGCAATTTCCTGAAGTCCTTCTGGAACAGCCTGGTCGTGAGCGCGCTGTCGACCGGCTTCTCGCTGGTGCTCGGGGTGCCGGCGGCCTACGCGCTGACCCGCTGGAATTTCAAGGGCCGCGACCGCATCGCCCTCTGGATCCTGGTCACGCGCATGGCGCCGCCAATTGCATTCACCATCCCGTTTTTCCTCGCCTACCAGTACCTTGGGCTGCAGGACACGGTGATCGGCCTGGCGATCGTCTACCTGACTTTCAACCTCGCGATCGTCATCTGGCTCATGCAGACCTTCTTCGAAGCGGTGCCCGCCTCGCTGGAAGAAGCGGCATGGATCGACGGGTGCGGCATCTGGCAGGCCTTCTGGCGCGTCGCGCTGCCGCTCACTGCACCCGGGCTTGCGGCGACAGCGGTGCTGTGCTTCATCTTCTCGTGGAACGACTTCTTCTACGCACTCATCCTCACGCGTACCAACGCGATCACGGCGCCGGTGGCGATCGTCAACTTCCTGCAGTACGAAGGCTGGGAGTGGACCAAGATCGCCGCGAGCGGCACTCTGGTGATGTTCCCCGTGGTCATCTTCACCGTGCTGGTTCGCAAATACCTCGTGCGCGGCCTCACCGCCGGCGGCATCAAGGACTGACATTCATGGCTTCCATCCAGGTTCGCGGGCTCTTCAAGAAATTCGGCAATACGCCGGTGATCCGAGGCATCGAGCTCGACATCCATGACGGCGAGTTCGTTGCCCTCGTCGGCCCTTCGGGCTGCGGCAAGTCGACGCTGCTGCGCATGATCGCCGGGCTCGAGAGCATCGTCGAAGGCGAGATCGTGCTCGGCGATCGGCGCATCAACGACATGGCACCGCGCGATCGAGACGTCGCGATGGTGTTCCAGAACTGCGCGCTCTATCCGCACATGACGGTGGCGCAGAACCTCGGCTTCGGCCTGAAGATCCAGGGCCACAAGCCCGGCGAGATCGAGCGCCGCGTGCGGCAGGCCGCCGAGACGCTCGGGCTCGGCGGCCTGCTGCAGCGGCGACCGCGCGAGCTGTCAGGCGGCCAACGCCAGCGCGTGGCGATGGGCCGCGCCATCGTGCGCAAGCCGCAGGCCTTTCTCTTTGACGAGCCGCTGTCGAACCTGGACGCCAAGCTGCGCGTGCAGATGCGCACCGAGATCAAGTCGCTGCACCAGCGGCTCGGGACGACCACGGTCTACGTGACGCACGATCAGGTCGAGGCGATGACCATGGCCGATCGCATCGTCGTGCTCAGGGACGGACGGGTCGAACAGGTCGGCACGCCGCTGGAGCTCTATGACCGCCCTGCAAATGCCTTTGTCGCGGGCTTCATCGGTTCGCCGTCGATGAACCTGCTTGCAGGTCGGCTGCAGTTGGACGGGGCTCCACACGTGCTGACGGACGACGGACTGCAGCTCCCCCTTGCACAGGTTTCGCGCGGAGCCCATGGCGATCGCGTGCTGTATGGCGCCCGGCCGGAACACTTCACGATCGACGCGGAGCGCGGCGTAGCGGCTGACGTGGTGGTCGTCGAGCCCACCGGTTCCGAGACGCAGGTGGCGTTGCGATTCGGGGGCCAACAGGTGGTGGCGGCCTTTCGGGAGCGCATTGCCGCGCGCGCCGGAGACCGCCTGGCGCTTCGGCCGCTCGCGCATGAAGCGCATCTCTTCGATGCCGTCGGAGGACAGCGGCTCAACTGACAACATCGCATCCCTGCCGACGAACCGCCCGGACCTTCGCTTCGCCATAGGCCTTTTGCACACTGCCCGCCGCATTCGATCACTGCCATCATCAAACCTCGCAAGCAAACCTGCTTTCGCTTTGGGGCGGACATGCAGGGCAAGGAGGTATCTCGTGGCAACGACTATCGAAGCGCAAGGCGGAGCGAGGCTCGCTGCCGTTGACGAACACACCTCCGCCAGCCTCGTCGTTCAACCCACGGCTTCGCATCCGATGCCGCAGTTGATGTCCGGCGTCACTCAAGCTCATGCAGCGCCTGCATCCCTGGCGATCCAGTCGAATCTCGCCGCCGGCACCCTGCTGGCGACGCCGGACAGTTCTCTGGACGTCCTCGCCTTCGGTCGTCAGGCGGCCCAGTTCACTGCGCCCGCCAATCAAAAGCCCTTGGTCGAACCGACCGACAGCTTCATGGCGTACATCAATGCGAACCTCTACCTGCCGCAGGTCGAAGGCCCTGCCATCCAGGTGCCCGGAGCACTGCCACGCCGCGTGGACCATCGCGCCTGGCAAACCGATTTCCGAGTCAGCCAGGGCGGTCGCGGAACCTGCTGGGCTTTCGCGGGCTGCGCCGCGCTCGAGGCTGCGTATGCGCGCCAGGGCATTCATGTGAAGCTTTCGGAGCAATATCTCTTTCATATCTCGAAGGCGCACGAGAACCAGCGCGCGGGCGGCGGCATCAATTCGCTCATCGGCTTTCAGGGAAGCGCCGACGTCGTGCATCACATCAAGTATTGGTACCTGCCGATCTACGACTATGGGCCGTACATCGACCAGGGGCCGCTGCAGCAGCTCGCGGACTCGATCCCGGGCACGGGCGGCGGACTCGCCAATGCGGCCGGCGGCACGCTGGCGCAGGCTGACTGGTTCGAACACGACCTGCGCAACATTCCGCTGAATGCCTCGTGGTTCTGCCAGTACAGCGTGGACAACTTCAGCGTCATCACGAACTACACCGACAACGACCTGAAGAAGGTTCTGGCCGCGGGCTATGACGCCGTCATCGACGTGCCTGGCCACACGATGGTCTGCTATGGCTACGACGATGACCTCGGGGTATGGCTGATCAAGAATTCACAGGCATTGCCGGGCTTCCAGACGATGAAGTATTCGGGCGATCCGGTGTTCACGCTGACGAGGAATGCGGCCTACTACATCACCTCCGTGCGCGCGCCGCAGATCCAGTGGGGGCCGCTGTGGGTTGGCCGCTGGGAGATCGATCATGACGGCTGGCGCGGCCGGCTGGTGATTCGCCGCTATCTGGACATCCGAGCGGAATCTGGTCCGCCGCCCGCCAGCGCCCCGATCTCCCTGGGCACCTGGTATGGCCTCGATGGCGGCGTGCTGCCGGTGAGCGGCGGCTTCGTCGATGGCGGCCGGGGTCTCAGATGCAACATTGGCACGCAGCCTTTCGAGATCTATCTGCACTCCAGCGATCCTTACCGTGCCGCGGGCCGATGTCTCTGGAACAACATCTGGTTCGGCGTGGTGATGTCGCGCGGGACCGAGCTCGGCGCCGGCGCGGCATTCGACCGCAGCGAAACGATCGGCCTGTGGGACACGGTGCACGATGGCTGGAAGGGCCAGGTGCGCGTGGGCGTCGACGCCAGCTACAAGCAGGCCGCCGATGGTGTGGCGCGCGCTGCGTGGATCGATGCAGCCCCCGCGAATGCATTGCACCAAGTCGACCTGCACGTGGACTTCGGCGGCGACAACCGCAACCAGCACTTTCAGCTGCTGCATCACACGCGCGAAGATGGCCTGATGGGCGGCGTCACTCAATGGAGCCAGCGCGACTGGCCGGTCGAAGCGAGGATGTCGGCCAATTTCTATGTCGTTCGCGATGACGGCACGCTCAACTGGTATCGCCATCTCGGACGCTACACCCGGAGCTTCGATTGGGACCCGCCGAAGGCTGTCGGCACCGGATGGAACGGCTTTCACTCGATGTTCGGTGGTGGCGATGGCGTCATCTACGCCATCCGAAACGACGGCGTGCTGCTCTGGTACTACCACGAGGGCCGCAACCAGGGCGCCTTCCAATGGAATGGACCCAAGGAAGTGGGCACCGGCTGGAGCCAACTCTCCCGCGTGTTTGCCGGTCCGGGCGGAGTGATCTACGCTGTGAAGTCCAACGGCGACCTGGTGTGGTATCGCCATCTGGGGCGGCGCGACGGCGCCTTCTCATGGGAGGGGCCCTACACCGTCGGCTCAGGGTGGAACGCCTTCACCGACGTGACGGGGACACCCGGCGGGTCCATCTATGCACTGACGCCGGACGGCCGGCTGCTGTGGTACAGACACTATGGCCTTGACCATGGCTATCCCGTCTGGGTCGGCGCCGTTCAGGTCGGCGTGGGTTGGCAGGCGTTCGACCGCATCTGGGCGGCAGGCAACGGCTTCGTCTACGGCCGCAATCGCAATGGTCAGCTCTGGGTCTGGCGGCACCACGGTTTCGAGACAGGCGCGGGCGATTGGACGTCGGGGGTGCAGGTGGGAACGGGCTGGGGAGGCCAGGGAGTTCGGGACGTGCTCTTGACCTGATGCCTGGTCAATGAGGCCGAGCGCGGATCATTGCGTTCATTGCGTTCATTGCCTCGCCAGGTTTTCTTTTCGCGCGATCTGGCCAAGCGTCTCATACACCAGGCGGATGGGTGCGATGTTCCAGCCCAGGCGTTCGCGAATGCGCAGCACCGCGCGCATGGCCAGCAACGAGTGGCCTCCCAGGTCGAAGAAATTGTCCGCGGGCGAGATGTCTTCCTGGCCAAGCAGGTCGGACCAGATTTCAGCAATGGCGATTTCTTCGGGTGTCGGCAACCGATCGCTGGGTTGCTGCGATGCCGCCCCCGCATCGCTGGCGGGCTTTGGCAGCGCGCTGCGGTCGATTTTGCCGTTTGGAAGCAGCGGCAGTTGGTCCAGGCAGACGAAGTGCTGCGGCAGCATGTAGTCCGGCAGGCGCTCGCGAAGAAACTGCCGTAGCGCGGCCGGATCGGTCCCCTGTGTGTGCGTTACGCAATAGGCAACCAGTCGGACATCGTCTTCGCCTTCGGAGCGCGTGTGGACCACGCACTCGCGAACCGAAGGGTGTGCCGACAAAGCCGCCTCGATCTCGCCCAGCTCGATGCGAAAGCCGCGCACCTTCACCTGATGATCCAGCCGGCCCATGTGTTCGAGCACGCCGTCGTGGCGCCATCGAACCAGGTCGCCCGTACGGTACAGGCGCGCGCCGGGTTGGTCGCTCCAGTGATCGGGCACGAAGCGCTCGGCCGTCAATTGATCGCGCCGGTGGTAGCCCAGCGCGACACCCATTCCGCCAATGCATGCTTCACCAGGCGCACCGATGGCACACGGCTGGCCAAGCGAGTCGAGCACCCACACAGAGGTGTTGCCGATTGGGCGGCCGATGCTGATGCCCTGCTCTGGCGACTGCACCTGCCAGCACGTCGACCACACGGTGGTTTCGGTCGGGCCATACATGTTCCACAGCGCCGTGCTGCGTTCCATGAGTTGCTCGGCCAAGGCGGGCTGCAGCGGCTCGCCGCCGATGAGCGCGCGAAAGCCCGGCCCACCGGTCCAGCCGGTGTCGACGAGCGCGCGCCAGGCCGACGGCGTGGCCTGCATCACGGTGGCCTCATGGCGCTCCAGCAGTTCGCGCAATTGCGTCGGGTCACCGACCTGCTCCCGGCTCGCCACGATGACCTGCGCGCCCACTGCAAGCGGCAGCAGGAGTTCGAGCACCGCGATGTCGAACGACAGGGTGGTCACCGCAACCAGCCGATCGCTCTCGAGCAGTCCTGGCTCACGCGCCATGGCCACCAGGAAATTGACCACGGCCCGGTGCGGCAACGCGACGCCCTTGGGTTGGCCCGTTGAGCCCGACGTGTAGATGATGTAGGCCGCATCCAGCGGCTGGGCATCCAGCGCCGCATCCGGCGCCAGCGCGAGGGTCGATGCATCGGCCGTTCCGAAGGCATTCGGGTCGAGCAATGGCACATCGACGCCGTCGAAAGGTGCGGCCAGAGTCTGCGGGACCAGGATGGCGGAAAGGTCCGCGTCCTTGGCCATATAGCCAATGCGGGCCGCAGGAAAGGTTGGGTCCAGCGGAACATAGGCTGCGCCCGACTTCAGCACGCCGAGCAGCGCCACCAGCATGCAGGCGTCGCGCGGCAGGCTGAGCCCGACGCGGTGCCCCCGCGCGATGCCACGCGCACGCAGCGCGCGGGCAAGCATGTTCGATTGCGCCTCGAGTTCGCCGTAGCTCATCTCGCGCCCGGACGCATCCACCACGGCGACCTTGTCGCGCCATGCTTCGCTGGCCGTGCGCAGATGCCGATGCAAGACCTGCTGCTCTGGCAGCGCCATCTGCGTGGCGTTCCAGTTGTTGCGAAGCAGGGCCAGTTGAGCCGGAGCAACCACCGAGTAGGCGGACAACGGCCGCTCCGGGTCGGCCAGCACCTGTTCGATCAGGGCAATGAAGTTCTCCAGCATGCGCTCGGCGGTGACACCCGCATAGAGCTCGGTCGAGTATTCGAGGTGGATGCGGTGCGCGAACTCGGTGTCGATGTGAATCGAAAAATCGAACTGCGATGCCGTGCGCTCGTGCTCGAATTCCTCGTAGCTGAAGTCGACGGGCTCCAGTCCGCCCACCGGCGCATTGAGCACATTGAACAGGACGCGCACCAGACCTTCGGATTGCGTCATTCCGCCCTGCCCCAAGGCTTCCACGAGTTCGTCGTAAGGCGCGTCCTGGTTGGCATAGGCCTCGAGCGCCGTGTCGCGCACGCGCCGCACCAGTTGCAGGAAGCCGGGGTCGCCGGAGAGATCCGTGCGCATCACCAGAGTGTTGACGAGCGTTCCGACCAACTGCTCGGTGGCCAGATGGTGACGGTTGGCGATGGGCGTGCCCACGGCGATGTCGGTCGTGCCCGCTTGCCGTGAGAGCATGAGCTTGAAAGCCGCCAGCAGCATCACGAACGGCGTCACGCTGTGCCGTGAGCAGAAATCACGTACTGCTTCGCGCAGCCGCAAGGGCAATGCGGCCGAGACTTTCGCGCCTTGGTAGGCGCCCTGCTGGGGCCGCGCAAAGTCGATCGGCAGCGACATCGGCTCCAGGCCGCGCAGGCGATCGAGCCAATAGTCCATCTGGCGCTGGCGCTGCAACACCATCTGCGGCGAGCGCTGCCACACGGCATAGTCGGCGTACTCGATGGGCATGGGGGCAAGCCGGGGCTCGCGACCGTCGCGCAACGCCGAGTAGAGAGCAAGCATCTCGCGCATGAGCACCGCCATCGACCAGTTGTCAGTGATCGCATGGTGCATGAGCCAGAGAAACACGTGGTCGTCCGCGCCCAGCCGCAGCAGCGTCACCCGGTGAAGCGGCGGCTGTGCCAGATCGAACGGCGTGGCCGCGCGCTCGCGCAACAGCGCACGGGCAGTGGCCAATCGTTCGCCGGGCTGCAGCGCCTGGAGATCGATGTGCTCCACCTGCACTGGAAAGCTCGGCAGGATCAACTGGACCGGCTCGCTGCCCTCCATCCTGAAGTAGGTGCGCAAGCCCTCGTGGCGCTCGACCAACCGTTCGGCCACTCGCTGGAAGAGCCCATGGTCGAGCGGCCCTCGCAGCCGAAGCGAGACTTCGACGTTGTACGCGACGGAGGCCGGGTTGAACTGCTGGATCACCCACATGCGCCGCTGCGAAAGCGAGACGGGCAGCGGCTGGCCCCGCGGTACGGTGACGATGGTCGCGGCCGCCGCGGGCGCATCGTCTCGCATCGCCTCCGCGACACGGGCAGCCAGCGCTGCGACCGTGGCGTGCTCGAAGAGCGCCTCCAGGGGCAGCAGCACGCCCAGCCGATCGTGAAGTCGCGATGCGACCTGCGACATCATGAGCGAATTGCCACCGAGTTCGGCAAAGGTTTCGAGCACGCCGAACGCGCTGGTGCCTAGCACCTCTTGCCAGATGTCCCACACGGCCTGCTCGCCGGCATCGCGCGGCGCAACCTGCGCTGTCCCGCGGCCCTGCCGCTCCACCGCCAGCAGGTCGAGTTCGCCGGCCAGCCACGCTTGGCGGGTCGACTGGCGCTGGACCTTTCCGCTGGACGTGCGAGGCAGGACGCCGGCCCGAACCACCGCCACCGCTTCAATGGGCACCTCATGCGCCTGCGCCACTGCCCGGCGCACTGCGCGCGCAATGTCTGCAGCGTCTGCGCTGGCGGCAAGACGCTCGATTTCGAGCACGACCACGACGGCCTCGCCCTGATCGCCCTGCTCGCCTTCAATCCCGCCTTCAACGCCGAAGGCCGTGCTGAAGCCCGCGCGAATCGCGGGATGAGCCAGCTCGGCCGTTTGTTCGATGTCCTGCGGATAGTGGTTCTCGCCGCGGATGACGATGAGATCCTTGTGCCGGCCGGTCACGAACAGTTCGCCGTGATCGACAAAGCCCAGGTCCCCGGTGCGCAGCCATGGGCCCGGTCCGTCGGCCAGCGTGGCGCCGAAGACGGCGCGCGACTGCTCGGGCTGACGCCAGTACGCCTCCGCGACTGCGGGCGAGCGCACCCAGATCTCGCCAACGCGATCTGCCGGACAACGCATGCGAGTGTCCGTGGCAACGATCGCCACTTCTGTGTCCCGCAGAGGCGCTCCGCAGCTGACAAGCGTGCGCGTCGTGCCATCTGCAACGAACTGCTTGCGCACCTGGTGCGTCTGCAAAGCCGCAGCGTTCAGGTGGAGCAGTCTCGGAGGCTTGTCGTGCGCGACGCAAGTCACACCGAGCACCGATTCGGCCAACCCGTACCCTGGCGAGAACGACGCGGGCCGCAAACCTGCCGGCGCACAAGCCTGCAAAAAACGCTGCACCGTACCGGGACGGATCGGCTCGGCGCCGCAACTGAGCGACACCACAGTGGACAGATCGCCGCCATAAGGCTGCCCCGCCAAGTGGCGCAGACAGGTGGCATAGGCGGAATCCGGCGCGCCGCTGTGTGTGATTCGCAAAGCGCCGAGCGCGTCCAGCCAACGCAGGGGCCGGCGCAAGAAGGTCAAGGGCGACATCAGCCAACTGGCGATGCCGAGTTCCATCGGCGCCAGGACGCCGAACATCAGTCCGTAGTCGTGAAACTGCGGCAGCCACGTGAGTACCCTGCTCTGGGCGTCTGCGCCGCTGGCGACGATCAGAGCGCGTGCATTGGCAAGCGCGTTGCCATGGGTGATGCACACGCCGCGCGGCGCCAAGGTCGATCCTGAGGTGTATTGCAGATAGGCGAGTGTGTCGGGCGCCACGGGCCCCTCGGGCGCTTCGGCTGGCGGCAGGGCCATGAGTTCACCGGGCGTGAGCCAGCGCGCGTGGGCGGCGTCTTGCGGGCCGAGCAGATCGCCCGCGGATTGGCGGATCGATTCACCGATCAAGACGAGGCTTGCACCCGCGTCGTCCACGATGAGACGCAGACGCGGACCTGCGCGCAGCAGCCGGATCGGATCGGGCGGCGGAACAGGTACGGCCACACGGCCGGTCAGCATGCAGGCCCAGAAGGCGCGCACGAAGTCCAGCCTGGTCGGCAAGGCGAGCAACACCCGGTCGCCCGGCTGCGTGACCGTGACAAGACGTGCGGCCATCGCGCGTGACTGCTCGCCCAGTTCAGCGTAGGTCAGGCTTTCGGCCGTCGTCAGGTCGTCTCGCAGCACCGCGTAGGCTGGACGATTGCCGCCGCCAGCGCATCGGGCTTCGAAGAGCGAGGCCAGGGTGCCGGATGAGACCACCTGCTGCCCGCTGTTTCGGGAAGGGACGCCTTGAATCAAGAGAAGTCGAGCGGTCATTGATCGCGAACTGCGACAGTGGCAGATGTGGGTGCACTGCACAAAAGATTAGTCGGACGCATGATAGTGACGCCTGCATCCGCTCTGCGCCCCTTGCGGCGGGACGGTCGCAAGTCCTACAAAAGTCGACAACCACCACTGACTCGGACGCCCCGTTTACGCTAACGCCGACCTCGATACCCGGCCTTAATCCGCATAGCGCAGAAAGACAGGCGTCACTTCCCGCAAGAACTTCACCTCGTCCGGCGAAATGATTCGCGGCTCGACGTCGAAATGGATGAAGGTTCCATACGGCGTGCCATCGCTGCGGGTGAGCAAGCGTCCGTAATAGGACTCGATGAGACCGGCATGGGGATGGTCCGCCAACGCCAGATCCTTGGAGGCGTGGCTCGTCATGAATTGCCCCTTCTCGATCGCGAACCTGCAAAGGCTCTTGCTGAGCGGAACGACTTTCAGCCACGTGCGGTATTCGGCGCTCCGGTCGAACACATGCGCCGCGCGCATTGTGTCGCCGTCCAGCTTGTAAAGGCCGGTGTACCGATATTCGGTCCGGTCGTTGAGCATTGCCAACGCACGGTGAATTCCGTGAGTCGCAAGGACATTGCGAACCGCGTCGGCTTGCACGGACAAGTCAATCTCAAGCATGGAGGAGTCTTGGAAAGGAGGGCAGAAGGACTGGCGCCGCCAGTGGCTGCGGATTATTGGCGCGGGCGACAAAACCCCGCCCTGGCGGGGGCACTCGGTGGCCGTGACCTCAGCACCCTTGGCTCGCCGGAGGCGGCTCGTTCCACCGCTTTCGGGCAAAGGCTTCGACGAAGCGGGGTAGCTCTTCCAGCGCCAGGCCGTCGATGCCTGCGGCTCGCGCTCGGCCTCCGCCGCCGAATTCGCGGCACAACTCATGCGCTCCCCACGGCGAGGCCAGCGGTGCGCGGACGCTCACGGCATACCCCTGCCCCTGCGCTTTCAGCACTGCGTGCGCGCGCTCGGGCTCGGCGTTCGCGAGTTCGTTGGCAAAGCAGCCGAGCACGCGCCGGCTCCAGGGCGCATCGGGCAGCAGGTGCGCACTGGCGAGCGCACCCTCGCACAGCGGAGGCACCACGAAAGCCTGCCGGAGATCCCTGCGGCGCATCGCATCGATCTCGTCGACGACAGGCTCGTGCGCCAGCATGTCACGCGGGTCCTCATAGCGCACCATGACTTCATACAAGCGCCGCGGCGCGATGCACACGTCGCGCTCGTCGTCGCCATAGGCGTTGTAGTTGATGGCCTCGCCGAGCCGCTGAAGCAGCGCATGGTCCCCGGTGTCGAAGCCGGTGCCTGGCGACAGTCGCTCGACGGTCATCGACAGGTTGTCTCCATACGCGCCCACCATGGCCCAGGCACGATAAGCGCCGTCGAGATGCCGATCGACGAGCAGGCTGGTGCAGACGTCGCTCGCGCAATCGATGTGCGATTCAAGCAGCCGGTGGTCGGGAATGCGCTTGACCACATGGTGATCGAAGTAGCGCACGCGAACGCCGGCACCCAGCAGGCGAAGCAGGTCGGCGCTGTTGCGCTCCATCGAAAGATCGAACACGTTGACTTCATCACCGGGCTCGGCGTCCACCTGCGCGAGCAAGGCGATGTCATGCTTCAGGCCGGTCAACAGAGTCGCCGGCGAGGGATCGTGCCAGTGCCATTGCACGGCCGCACAGAGGCCGTCCGCGTCACCGTTGCACACGTCGATGCGTCGCGGGCTTTGTAGGTTTCTCGGTTGACCTGGAACGTGCAAGCGAATCCTTTCAATCAAGGACTTGACCGAAGCCGCCGTCATGAGCATACGCACAGCGCGCGAGCGGTCAAGCACCCGACGCGCGCGAGGGCCCTGCCGCGGACCTGAGAACTAGGGCACCAGAATGGCCGACCCCGGGCGACGGCGGGCCGCGATGTCCTGGTGCGCCCGGGCTGCTTCGGTCAGCGGATACCGGGTGATGTCGATCTGCCCAAAAGTACCGGCGCGAAGCGCATCGAAGACGGCTTTCGTCGCCTCGGCACGCGCGTCACCCTTCAGGTGCTGCGCCATTGGGCCGCCCGTCAACTTGACGCCACGCGCCGCGAGCGCAGAAGCTTCGATGTCCGGGGCGCCCGAGGCCGCGCCGATGTTGACGATCGTGCCCCCTTCGCGAACGGCCTGTGCCGATGCTTGAAAGGTCGCCCTCCCCACGAACTCGTAGACGACGTCCACGCCTCGCGGCGCGATCGCGCGAACCTGCGCCGCCAGGTCTTGATCGCTTGAGACGAGCGCGTGGTCTACATCCGGCCGCAGCGCGTCACGCTTATTCGCGCCAGCCGTGCCGATGACGGTCGCACCTCTGGCTTTGGCCCAGCGCGACAGCAACAGGCCGACGCTGCTGGAGGCGCCTTGCACAAGGATCGTTTCGCCCGGCTGGAGCCTATGGAATCCGTTCAAGGCGGTCCAGGCGGTCAGGCCTTTGGTCAACACGGCGGCGGCCTCTTCCGTCGATACATCCTCGGGGAGGCTCACCAGCGCTTCGGCCTCGATCAGCCGCTCGGCTGCATAGCTGCCCGGCGACAGGAAATAAGCCACGCGGTCGCCAACGCCAAACTCGCTGACACCAGGACCCACTGCCTTGACGACGCCGGCGCCTTCGACGCCGGGGACTGAAGGCAATGCAACCGGATAGATCCCTTGGCGAAAGATCGTGTCGATGAAGTTGATGCCGATGGCCTCGTGCCGCAGATGCACCTGGCCTGGCCCTGGATCGCCAACCGTGGCTTTCCACTTGGAGGACTTCGGGTCCACCGTATGCGTGAAAACGAATGACTGTGCTCATGGCTGACTTTCCTGGTTTCTAGTGGACGAGTAGTGCAAGGCCGTATGCGATGAGTGCCGCCACGAACGGAACCACAAGGCACGGAAGAATGAACAACGCGGCGCCGAGCTTCTCGTGGTGCGTTTCGACAAGTCTCCAAAGCTTCATTTCGGTCTCCTGTGATGAGTCAAGCCTGCACACACGCGTCGCCTGGTCTAACGCAGGCGACCCTCCGCGCGAAGCCGCCTGCCGATTCGAGCGATCTCCGCCTCGCCTTCCTGGAGAGCTGCGCGCGACGTGTGAACGGAGTAGTAGCCCAGCACCAGGTCGTGCGGATGCGGGACCGCCGATCCGAGGATGAAATCGGTCATGCCGTCCGCCGTGAACGCCAGCGCATCTTCCGATGGCTCGAAGACACCGAGTTCATCCTGCAGGCGCTCTCCGGACACCTGCAAGGCGCCTTCAAGCGCGATGTGCAACATCCCGCCGCACGTCATGGAGCCGATCCTGCTCGATGTGGCGCGCGAACTCGGGGGCAAGTTCCTCTTCAATACCGAGCTGGTTTCGATGACGCAGACCGATGATGCCGTTCGGTCCATCTGCCGTGACCGGCTCAGTGGCGAAGAGTTCGAGGTCGTGTCTCGCTATGCGATCGGATCAGACGGCGACAACAGTGTGGTCGCAAGTTCCATGGGTTTCGAGATGGAAGGAGAGATGGGCCTGGGCGCGGCACTGAACGTCTGGATCGAAGCGGATCTCACTCCCTACGTAGCCCATCGGCCCGGAGTCCTCTACAGGATCACTCAACCGGGCAATGACTACTTCGTGGGCAGCGGAACCTACATCTGCGTGAAGCCCTTCACCGAGTGGGTGATGGTCTCGATGTACGACCCCGCCGCCGGGGAACCCGACTTGAGCGAGCAAGCCCTCATCGCCCGGGCCCGCGCAACCATCGGTAGTGACGACGTGGCCATCCACATCAAGGGCGTATCGAAAAAAACATGCGCCCGATTTCCAGGGCACTCGGATTCGCACCGGGGCAGACTGAAGCCGAAGGCTGGGCCAATCTCGACGAGCTATTCAGCGACACGGCGCGCGGCCGCGAGCGGCGTGATGCACTGCGCGATGCGGTCGATCTGCAGAACTATCAGTTCAACTGCCACGGTGTGGAACTCGGCCAGATGTACGACTCCGGCGCAGTCGTTCCGGACGGGCGCGTGCGCCCTCCCCCGGTGCGAGACAGCGAGCTCTACTACACGGCCACGACGCAGCCGGGCGCCAGCCTTCCGCATGCGTGGCTCCAGCAGGGGCACTCGCGGGTATCGACCCTGGACCTGGTTGGAAACGGCCGCTTCACCCTGCTGACCGGGGTCGGCGGCGAAGAGTGGCGCATCGCGGCTGCGGCAGTCGCCCGGCGCCTGGGCATCGACCTCGACGTCCATTCCATCGGCGGACCGAACTGCGACGCCCATGACGTCGACGGACGCTGGCACAAGGTCTCCGAACTGTCGGATACCGGCTGCGTGCTCGTGCGCCCGGATCGCCACATCGCCTGGCGAGAGCGGGACATGCCTGACAAGCCTGCCGAAAGGCTCGAACTGGCGATGCGCACCGTGCTCGCATTGCCAACACACCCCTGACACCACCCCCAAGGAGACCGCCATGTCGTGGAACATCGCTGACGAGTCACGCTTCGGAATTCACTCCATCGACCATTTCGCCCTCGAAGTGCCTTCGCTGCCGGAGGCCGAGGCATTCTTCTCGAGCTTTGGACTGCGGGTTGCCAAGCGGCAGCAAAGTCTCGAGCTCAGCGCGCAAGGCCACTCGCACACCTGGGCGCGCATTCACGAGGGGGCTCGCAAGCGACTGGCTTACCTGAGCCTCAACTGCTTCGCGGAAGAGTTCGAAGGCTTGTGTTCCCAACTGCAACGTGCTGGTGCGCGTCCTGCGATAGGGTTGCCCTATGTGGATCGCATAGGCACATGGTTTCTCGATCCGGACGGGAACCTGCTTCAGCTCAAGATCGGACCCAAAACAACCCCCTCGGGCCTGGCGCCCATTGAAGGGATTGCCCGGCGCGCCGGTCAGCGTGGCTCGCAGTCCCGCGCAGGCGCCAGTCGAGTACACCCTGGACGCCTGTCGCACGTCGTCCTGTTCACATCGAGCGTCGACATGTCCCTCGCGTTCTATCGCAACGCCTTGGGGTTGCGCCTGTCGGACCGCTCGGGCAATGCCGTCGCCTTCACACACGCGCGACACGGCAGCGACCATCACCTCATCGCATTCGCCGCAGGCGGCGCCAAAGGCTGGCACCACAGTGCATGGGACGTGGCCAGCGTCGACGAGGTGGGCGCTGGTGCAGAGCAGATGCGCAAGGCGGGCTACACGCAAGGCTGGGGTACCGGCCGTCACGTTCTCGGCTCCAACTACTTTCACTACGTGCGAGACCCCTGGGGATCGTTCGCCGAGTACTCCGCCGAGATGGACTTCGTTCCGAGCGGCACGCTATGGCCCGCCGCGGACCACCCGCCCGAAGACTCCATGTACCTCTGGGGTCCGCAGCTGCCGGCGGACTTCGTGAACAACAACGAGTTCGTCGCATCGCGCGGCGCATCCGCATCCGCATCCGAGATTCGCAACTCCCAACTCAACCGCAAGGAAGCCAGATGATCCCGATTCCAACCATCGCAGCCGCCGCCACGCCCGCAGCCTCCGACTCGGATTCCGATCGGCCCAAAGGCTATGAATGGGATCTTTCTGCTTGTCGCGGTTCCCGGACTCATTGTGGCGATGCTGTCGCAGAAGGTCCTGCGCCAGTCTTCGCCGCGCCAGATCGCCGCTCACAGCATGACGCATGACGCATGACGCCGGGCAGCATTGCTGGCACGAGGTCTTCAGGTACCGCAACGTGCCACTCGCGGTCCTCTGTCAGTTGTTCTGGCCGACCTGCATCGTCGTTGTCGCGGCACTCTTTCCAAGCTATCTCGTCGACTATCTGCACCTCGGCATGGACCAGATGGGCTTTGTGCTGTCTTCGCTTGGTTTCGGGGGAGCGATCGGCGCGTTGACTTTGCCGGCGCTGTCGGACCGCATCGGCCGAAAGCCCGTCATGCTTCTGTCAGCAGTAGGTGCCTTCGTATCGTTCTGGATCTTCCTGCGCACGGGAGCGGAAACGACAACGTTGTTTTTCTGCCTGTTGATTGCAATGGGATGCCTCTGCAGTCTGTTGACGCTGACCGTCGGCCCGATCACTGCCGAGGCGGAGGGCTCTGACCTCGAACGCCTTGCGCCTTATGCGGGGAAGGCTGAACTTCGACAGTCAAGGAAGAAGCTCGAACTTCAGGTCGGAAAGTGGTGTGACCTTTTCCTCGCGAGTCATCTTGTACTCGGTGTTCGGGCCTAGCCATTTGTTCCAGATTTTGTCCAACTCGCCCTTCTTCTCCAACGAATAGAGCGCTTCATTCACCTTGGCCAGCAGCACGGGCTCGTCCTTCTTCATTCCGACACCGACGGGCTGGAAGACCATCGGCTCCTTGATCATCTTGAGTGCGACGCCCTCGCTCTTCGACTGATTGACCAGTTTCGTGATGGTCATGGTGTTTGCCACCATGCCTTGCGACTTGTTCTGCTGGACGGCCATGAAAGCGGACCCGGTATCCTGGAACGTCACCGGGTCGGAACCATTCATCTTGATCGAGAGCTCCGATGTCGAGCCTTTGGTCGAGCTCAAGCGCTTGCCCTTGAAGTCGGCCTTGGTCGTGCCTGGGTCCGAAGCCTTCACCGCCAGCATTTCCTTCGCGACGTAGTACGGATCGCTGAACTGAATCTGCTCGCCACGACTCTTCGTATAGGCCAGGTTGGCAATGGTCACGTCAACCCGGCCGAGCTTGACCTCCGGCACCCGCGCTTCAACCGACAACGGAGTGACCTTGGCCGTCAGACCGAGTTCCTTCGCGATCGCGTTGCAGAGGTCAACGTCATGACCCACCATCTCGCGCGTCTTGGGGTCCGGCGCTGCGAAGGGCGGCACGTCGGCGAAGGTGCCGCATTTGAGTTCCTTGCGCGCACTGATCTCGGCCCACTGGTCGGCTTGTGCCGCGAGCGAGCATGCGCAGAGGACCGCGGTGAGAGCGGCATGACGGGTGACGTTGGTTTTGGGCATGGAAACTCCTGGAAGATGTTCAGGCGTGAAAGAGCGAATAGGTCCGGCGGTCAATGCGCACGCAGGTCAGACAGGAAGCGCTGTGCGCGCGGATGCTGGGGCCGGGTGAAAAAGGTTTCCGGGTCGGCCTTTTCGAGGATGCGGCCGGCGTCCATGAACCAGACCCGGTCAGCCACCTCGCGCGCGAAGTTCATCTCATGGGTGACGCACATCATGGTCATGCCGTCATTGGCCAGACTTCGCATGACCGAGAGCACCTCTCCCACCATCTCCGGGTCGAGCGCACTGGTCGGCTCGTCGAAGAGCATCGCGGGCGGCTCCATCGCGAGGGCGCGGGCGATCGCGACGCGTTGCTGCTGACCGCCAGACAGTTGCGCTGGATATGAATTGGCCTTGTTCGACAGGCCCACGCGCTCCAGCAACTGGCCGGCCCGGACTTTGGCATCACTGCGCCTGACACCCAGCACGCGCACGGGAGAAAGCACGATGTTGTCGAGCACGGAGAGATGCGGGAAAAGGTTGAAACTCTGAAAGACGAAGCCAATGCGGCTGCGCAGCTTGTTGAGTGCATTGCCGCTCATCGGCGCATGGATGTCATGGCCGTCGAAGAGCAACTGGCCGGACCTGATTTCCTCGAGCCGGTTGACCGTGCGGATGAGGGTCGACTTACCGGAGCCCGAAGGACCGCAGACCACGACCACCTCCCCCTTCTTGACCTCGGCGTTCACATCCGTCAGGGCCTGGTACTCGCCATACCATTTGTTGATGTTCGAAAACAGAATCATGGTGTCGTCCTCGCCCGGCGGTTTGAGCTCAGCAGCTTTGTGTTCAAGAGAATCCATGGTTTTGTCTCCGTTTGGCATAGGGTTCACCGTCGAATCGCGGTGTCACGGATTGGCTGCTACCGAGGGCAGCGGCGGGTCGTCTTCCGAAGTGGCGGGGGTTGTCGTTCCAAGGCGCTTGTGGGCGACGCGCCGCTCGAGCCATTGCGCGAGTTGCGTGAGGCTGAAGCACACCACGTAGTAGGTCATCGCGAGGATGAAGAAGACCTGGAACGGCTTGGTCAGCAGCTGGTTGTTGATCTGGTTCGCCGCAAAGGTGAGTTCCTGCACGTTGATGACATAGCCCAACGTGGTCTCCTTGATGGTGGAGATGAACTGGCTGAGCATGCTCGGGAGCATGTTGTAGAGGGCTTGGGGCAGGATCACGAAAGCCATGGTGCCCAGGTGGCTGTGGCCCAGCGCGCGGGCTGTTTCCGTCTGTCCCTTGGGGAGGGCCTGGATGCCGGCGCGGACCACTTCCGACAAATACGCGCCTTCATAGATAACCAGCGTGCACAGCATGGTCGTGAAGCCAGAGATCTCCGTTCCGGTCAGAAGCGGCAGAAGGAAGTAGACCCACAGGATGACCATCAGCAGAGGCACACCGCGCACGACGTACACGAGCACAGTGGTAGGCCAGCGCAGCGCGCGCCAGGGAGACAGGCGTGCCAGCGCGAGCGCCACCGATACAGGAAACGCCAGCACAATGCCGAGCACCGAGAGAATGAGGGTGGCGCATATCCCCCCCAGCGGCCCGTTCGGATATTGACCTACCAGAAGCAGCAGCCAGTTGTCGCGCAGGATGTCGAAGATGCCGAACATGTGCCTTACCTCGCCGCGGCAGTGCGATAGTGCCGCGAGATCGCCGCGCCGACGGCCATGATCAGCAGCGAGACCAGCAGATACATCACCGTCGCGAGGCTGTAGGTCTCAAAGGTACGGAAGCTCTGGCTCTCGATCTCCTTGACCGCGTGGGTCAGTTCCGCCACGCCGATGGCCATCGCAAGGCTGCTGTTCTTGAACAGCGACACGCTGTGGTTCACGAGCGCGGGTACGGCGTTGCGCACCGCCTGTGGCAGCAAGACATGCCGCATTGCACCGAAGTAGCCATGGCCGAGTGCACGCGCTGCCTCCGATTGTCCCGGCGCAATCGCACGCAGCCCCGAACGCATGTCTTCGCTGAAGTAGGCCGCCTGGCAAAGGCCCAGCGCGACCACCGAAATGAGTGCCTCTGCGTTGTTGTTTGACAGCCAGGCCTGAACGGCGTCAGGCAACAGGCTGAAGATGCCGAAGTACCAGAGCATCAGCTGCACCAGCGTCGGCACGTTGCGGTGGTAAGACACATAGGCTGCTACCACGCGCTCCGCCACGCGGTTGGTGCCGAGACGGACCACCAGCAGAAGGATGGCCATCGACATCGCGAGCAGCCATGAGCCGAGTGCGATCTTCAGGGTCAGCGCCAATCCATGCAGGAGCATGGCGCCGAAATCGGGCTTCAGCAGGATGGCGAAGAGGTCGAAGTCCTTCATGAGGTCCTCTCGTTGGACAGGCGGCTTGGTCAGGCCCGCACCATCTCCGGCTTGGCGGTGGAAAGGCCGCCGGGTACCTGCAGCGTGGGCGTGATCTCCATGTGGCCGATGTTCACAGCGACAGGTGCCGCGATCGCGAAAGCAATGGCGCTGGCGATGTCCGGGGCCTCTGGCAATTCGTAGCCATCGACGAAGCGCTTGCGCGTCTCCTCGGAGTCGCCATGAACGTGCGCGAAGATATCCGTAGCGACCCGCCCCGGGCAGATCTCGGTCACGCGCACTCGCTTGCCGAAGCAGTCCACGCGCAACTGGCTCGATAGCATGCTGACGGCGGCCTTCGTCGCGTGGTAGGTACTGTTGCCGCCAAAGTTGTAGGCGGCGGCGATCGAACTGATGTTGACGACGTGACCGTTGTCGCGGGCCACCATGCCCGGAACGACGAGGCGGCAGAGATGCAGCACGGCGCGCAGGTTGACGTCCACCAGGAGGTCGATTCCTTCGGCATCGGCCGTCAGGATCGAGCCAGGGCGATCGACGCCGGCGTTGTTCACGAGCACATCGAACTTGACCTCCTTCGTGAGCCTGGTCACGCCTTCCAGGTCGCTCACGTCGATCGCGTGAGGGATGCAGCCCGTGCGCGCGGCGAGTTCCTTGAGCTTGTCGCCGCTCCGGGCCAACGCGTGGACCTCCAGGCCTTCCTTGCGAAGGCGCTCGACGACTGCGGCGCCGATGCCGGAGGAGGCCCCTGTCACGAGGGCGGTCTTGTAATCGGAGAAGGGCATGGGATCACTTTCTTTCTGAAGAGGGGCGACCTGTTTGACCGTGGCTATTTGGCCCTTTTTCGTCGGCTTGAATTCACTGTATCGACCGCACGTCGGTCGCGCCAAGACGGATTGGCTGTGGAGAGATAAGCCACTCTTATGTCGCCCTCGAAGGGTGCAGGTGGGCTTAGGGAAAGCACCATGTCCGTGCCGTTTCAACGGGCTGCGTCAAGCAGACTGGCGCGAGATCGGAACGACGCAACCGTGCGCCTCGACCACCTCGCGCACCCCGCGCGCGAGGGTCACTGCGCCCGGGGTGTCGCCGTGGACCAGGATGGAGTGCACGCGCATCGGTATCTTGTTGCCGGTATAGGTGGTGACGGTCCCCTCTTCCAGCAATTGACGCACACGAGCCAACACCTGATCCGTGTCGTGGATCACCGAGTTCGGCAGCTTGCGTGGGACCAGCAGGCCAGTGTCATCACAGGCGCGATCGGCCAGGAAAGTAGTGCGGATACGCAGCCCACAGCGATCCGCCGCATCCTCGATGGCCCGGCTGGCCGAAGAACTGATCGTGAGCGACGAATCGAAGTCCGCCACCGCCCGCACCAGCGGCGCCGCGAGTTCCGCATCCGCCGCCGCCATGTTGCCGAGCGCGCCGTGAAAGCTCATGTGCGTCATGCGGTGCCCGACGGTGCGTGCGATGCCGGCCAGAGCACCGAGCTGGTAGACGACCGCCGCGACGAGTTCGCGCGTGTCCATCTGGATGGCCCGGCGGCCGAAACCGACCAGGTCCGGAAAGCCGACGTGCGCGCCGACGTCGACGCCGCGCTCCAGTGCGGTGCGCACGGTGCGGTCCATCGTCTGCGGGTCGCCTGCATGGAAGCCGCAAGCGACGTTCGCGGATGAGACGATGCCCAGTAGAGCCTCGTCATCGCCCATGCGCCAGCAGCCGAATCCCTCCCCGAGGTCTGCGTTCAGGTCCATGTCCATGAGAGCGTCCTTGGATGTCAGAGGGGGTGCAGGTCGACCAGTGCAGCGCCATAGCCCACTGTTGCGCCATCCTCCACGCGCAGCGCGGCGACGGTGCCGGCTCTGGAGGCGGTCACCGGCAACAGAAGAACGCCGATGCGCAGCAGTCCCAGCGTCTTCCCGGCGTGTACGTGCGTGCCGGCGCGCACGAATGGCGCCGAGGCGCAAGGGTGTGCATGAAGGAACACTCCGACCGAAGCGGAAGTCACGGTGTCCAGAGGCGGCGCATCATCGTTGCGTTGACCGCCGTTCCCCAGCCGCACGGTCGCCTCCGGCATACGCAACTCGAGAAAGCCGATGCCGTACGCCGCCATCCAGCGGGCGATCTGGTGCAGTTCGTCGGGCGCCTTCTTCACGCGGCGACTCCCGTTGGCGCGGTGCGTTGCAGCGCCACCATGCGCGCCACCTTCGCGAGCCAGCCTTCCTTCTCATCGAGCGCGGCCACAGCCTCTTCCCAGGTGGTCTCGATGAAGCGAATTCGGCTGCCGATCGGCGCCTGGCCCAGACGCCATAGATCGGCTTCGATCACCGCGCCAAATTTAGGGTAGCCGCCCGATGGTTGTGCATCTCGCATCTGGATGATGGGTTGACCGCTGTGAGGCACCTGGATCACGCCCGGAACGATGCCATGCGAACGCAATTCCATCGGCGCGAGCGGCCTCAACTCGGCGCCGGACAGCCGGTATCCGTAGCGGTCACTCTGGGCCGTGATGCGCCACTCGCCGGCCCAAAAAGCCTCGCGCGACGTCGCCTCGAAACCCAGGTACTCGGCGCCAGGAAGCACCCGCAGTGCGACTTTTCCGTCGCGTTGCTGAGGCAAGGCGATGGATGGCGGCACCAGCCCGAAGCCGGTGCGGCAGGCGCGCTTCGGATCGGCGGCCCGCAGGACGTCTCCCTTGCGCAGCGCCCGGCCCGCATGGCCGCCGAAGGCGCCACGCAGCTGCGTGCTTCGAGATCCAAGCACCTCCGGCACGTCGATTCCGCCCGGCAGGCACAGCACGGCGCGGCTCGCCCGCTGATTACCCTGCGGGACGCCCAGCGTCAGCACCTGACCGGCGCGTGCATGGTGCGACCACCACGGAAGCAGCGATTCGGCATCCAGCTTTGCGCCCCAATCCGCGCCGGTCAACGCAAAGATGCTGTCTTCGGCGAAGCGAACCTTGAATGGAAAGACAGGGATCTCGATGCCCGCGGCACCCGGGTCATTGCCCAGCAGCAGGTTGCCCGCGGCCAAGGCCAGATCGTCCATGGCGCCGGCCGTACCGACGCCAAAGCGCAGGCTGCCCACGCGCCCAAGGTCCTGCACGGTCGCGAGCGCCGCATTGGAAAGTATTTCGATCATGCGTCTATCCCTTCGACAAGAAATCGAATGCGGTCACCCGGCTGCAGCGTGGCTGGCGGGTTTCGCCCCGGGTCGAAGAAGCTCATGGTGGTGCTTCCGATGGTGTTCCAGCCGCTCGGGCCCGCCGACGCCGAAACCCCGGTCTGTGCGCCGCCGATCGATACCGCGCCGCCCGGAATGCTGAGCACCGGCACCTGGCGCCGCGGCGTTGCAATCCGAGGATCCATGCCGCCGAGATAGCAGTAGCCCGGATGGCTGCCAAGCGCGTACACCAAGTACAGCGGCGCGCTGTGCAACTCCACGATCTCCTCGACAGACAATCCCGTGTGCGCAACGACGTCCCCCATGTGTGGGCCGGCCATACCTCCATAGCGCACCGGCAACTCGACGATGCGGCCCTCGCGGGTGAGCGGCGTGACGGCTTCCCACGAAGCCGCCAGGCGTGCCTTCAGCTCGTCAAGCACGCGCGGCGGACGAACGAAGCTCAGCATCAAGTTGTTCATGCCGGGGACCGCCTCGCGCACCTCGGGCCATGCGGCCACCTCCTGCGCGAGTGCCCAGATGCGCTGCTGTGAACCAAGCTCCATCGCGCCGGGCGCTTCGAAGAGCAGCGCAGTGGTGCCGAGCGGGCTCATCGTTGGAGCCGATCCAGATGTCGAGAGGGTCACTGCGTGCTCCTGCGCTGCAGCCAGCGCTCGAGGTGGTGGATGTCGACCCCCCCGGTGACGAAGCCGTCATCCTGAAGGAGCGCGCGATGCAGCGCTACGTTGGTTGCGATGCCCTCGACTTCCAGTTCGCTCAGCGCGAGCCGCATGCGGTCAAGCGCGTCCTCGCGGCTCGCGCCGTGCACGATCAACTTGCCGATCATCGAGTCGTAGTACGGTGGAACGCGATAGCCCACCCCCGCGTGCGAATCGAAGCGCACGCCAAAGCCTCCCGGCACGCGCCAGCCCGTGATGCGTCCCGGTGACGGAGCGAAGCTGTTGGGGTCCTCCGCATTGATGCGGCATTCGATCGAATGTCCCGCACAAAGGACGTCGGCCTGCGTGATCGTCAATCGCTCGCCGCGCGCCATTCGCAGCTGTTGCTGCACGATGTCGATGCCGGTGGTCATCTCGGTCACCGGGTGCTCGACTTGCAGCCTGGTGTTCATCTCGATGAAATAGAAGGCGCCCTTCTCGTAGAGAAACTCGAAAGTGCCGACGCCGCAGTAGCCGATCTGCCGGCAGGCCGCCGCGCAACTCTCCCCGACCTCCGCCATCAGCGCCTCGTCGATCCCCGGTGCTGGGGCCTCCTCGATCACCTTCTGGTGCCGACGCTGGAGGGAGCAGTCCCGGCTTCCGAGCCAGATGGCGTGACCATGCCTGTCGGCAAGCACCTGGATCTCGACGTGCCGCGGATGCAGCAGGAACTTCTCGATATAGACCTCCGGATTGCCGAAGGCGCGCCGTGCCTCCTCCCGTGTGAGCGCGAGCGCCTCCAGCAGCTCGCCCTCCTCCCGCACCACGCGCATGCCCCGACCGCCTCCCCCGCCGGCCGCCTTGACGATCACCGGGTAGCCGACTTCGAGTGCAAGTGCTCGGACGGCCTGAGGATCGTCGGGCAGTCCATCATCGGGCCCCGGAACGCAGGGCACGCCGGCGCGTCGCATTGCGCGCTTTGCCGACACCTTGTCGCCCATCACCCGAATGCAGGCGGCGCTCGGTCCGACAAACTGAAGTCCGGCCTGCTCGACTTTTTCCACGAAGCCCGCGTTCTCCGAAAGAAAGCCGTAGCCGGGATGGATCGCCTGCGCTCCGCTCACCTCCGCCGCATAGAGCAGCGCCGATTGATTGAGGTAGCTATGGCCAGGACTGGCCGGCCCGATACACAGCGCCTGGTCTGCCTGTTGCACATAAACGGCGTCGCTATCGGCCTCGGAATGCGCGACCACGGTCTTGATGCCGAGGCCGTGACAGGCGCGCAAGATACGCAATGCGATTTCGCCACGGTTTGCAATGAGAACGGTGTCAAACATGGCGACCTCAGGCCAAGCGAAACAAGCGCTGGCCGGCTTCGACCTCCTGGCCCGAATGCACGAGCACTTCGGCGATGGTCGCGTCGGTCTCTGCCCGAACTTCGTTGAAGACCTTCATCGCCTCGATCACGCACAGCGTGTGCCCCGCCAGCACCGATTGCCCCAGCTTCACGAACAAGGGCTCACCCGGCGCGGGCTGGAGATGAATTACGCCGTAAAGCGGCGCGAGGCACTCGATGGGGCTCGCGCCCGAGCCGTCGCCCGACGGGTCTGCTCGAGGCAGCCCGCCGTGATCATCGCGGCGGTCGTTCGCCTTTCCAGGCGCGTCCGCAGAATCCCCATCGACGACCGGATTGAGCGGGGTCAAAGAGTTCGAAGTCGCTTGCTTCACGAGCCGCAGCGTGCATCCGTCTTCGCTGTACTCCAGCTCCGACAGCTCCGATGCCGCCAATGCCTCGATGAGGATCCGAATTTGTTCCTGGTTCATGCCGGACCCGCCGAATCACGGCGGGATCTCCTTGGTGGCCGACGCATTCCGCGAACACGTGACGGCAGACATGAAAGGTAGCCCGCGAAGGCTGCAAAGCCAAAGACGGATTGACTGTGCCGGGATAAGGCCCGCTTATGACGCCGTGGCGATCGGCGGTCCGCCGTTCGCAACGGCGTTGCTCGACAGCTCCGTGACCAACTCCAGCAGAATGTCCTTCACTGCCTGGGCAGGCTCGGACAGCGGCAGGTGGTCCGACTGGCACAGCGCCAGAGGCGCCTCGATCACAGGGTCGACGATCTGGAACTGCCAGGCACCACACGCGGCCACCACCTCGCGGGCCATCGAGGCGGGCAGGATCGTGGCACCCAGTCCATCGGCCACGGCCGCAGTCAACGTGAAGGCCGACTCGATCTCTGCCGCAATGCGCGGCGCGCCGCCGATCCTGCTGAAGGCCGCATCGACCAGCTTGCGTACCACGTTGTAGGGACGCGGCAGGAACAGCTCCATCTCCCGCAGATCAGCCAGCCGGACCGGCTGAGCCGGCGCCGGGATCGACGCCGGCCCGACCAGATACAGCGGCTCCTTGAGCAGCGGCAGGAAGGTCAGCCCGTGGATAGCCTTGTCACCATAGAGCACGGCCAGGTCCATGCGGCCGTTCATGATCAGCTCGCTCAGCGTGGTGCCGTAGTTCTCATTGAGGTAGAGCAGGATGCCCGGGTGGCGCGCACGAACGGTGCGCAGCAGGGGCAGCGAGAGCGCCGCCGCCGCGGTGCCCGGAGCAAGACCGACCGACACCTGGCCCGAGACGCCCTGCCCCGCGGCCTCCATGTCGGTTTGCGCCTGCTCGCACTGGCGCAGGATGATCTGTGCATGGCGGTACAGCACCTTGCCCGCCTCGGTCGGGGTCACCCCTCGCTTCGTACGCACCAGCAGTTGCTGCCGCACCTCGCCCTCGAGCGTGGCCAGTTGCTGGCTCAGCGCCGGTTGGGCGATGAAAAGCACCTCGGCGGCCTGGGTCAGGCTGCCAATGTCCACAATCTTGACAAAGTACTTGAGTCGCCGCAGGTTCACGCCGGCCTCCGAAGCAAAAGTCGAGCCTAGCACTGGCGAAGCGAGGGGGTCATCAGGGGGTTCCATAAGCTCTCCCTATACGACCAGAGCGATCTCGTCTTGGCGTCGAAAGCGCGATCTGCGTACCGTAGGGTCCTGCCATCCCACTCCAGGAAGTCATGACCACCTCCCGCATTGCACAGCGCGTACGGCGCATCAAGCCCTCGCCCAGCACCTCCGCCGCCGATCGCGCCAACGAGCTGCGTCGCCAAGGTAAATCCATCGTCAACCTGGTCGTCGGCGAGCCGGACTTCGACACGCCGCTGCACATCCGCCAGGCAGCGGCCGCAGCGATGAACAAGGGCGCCACGCGCTACACGCTGATGGCAGGAACGGTCGAGCTGCGGCAGGCGATCGCAGGCAAGCTCCAGCGTGAAAACAGCTTGACCTATGCGATGAACGAGATCATCGCCACCAATGGCGCCAAGAGCGCGATCTTCAATGCCTTCGCGATCACGCTGGAGGCGGGCGATGAGGTCATCGTGCCTGCGCCCTACTGGGTCTCCTACCCGGACATGGTTCTGGCTTGCGATGGCAAGCCGGTGATCGTCGCTTGCCCCGAGGTCAACGGTTTCAAGCTCACGCCCGCTCAACTGGAGGGCGCCATCACTGCGCGCACACGCTGGCTGCTCATCAATTCCCCGAGCAATCCGACCGGCGCGGCCTACACCGCCGACGAATACCGCGCACTGGCCGATGTGCTGGTGCGCCATCCACACGTCATGGTGATGACCGATGACATCTACGAGCACATCCGCTTCGACGGCGAGACGACGCCACATGTCCTGGCTGTGGCACCCGAGTTGCGGGATCGCACGCTGGTGGTGAACGGCGTCTCGAAAACCTATGCAATGACCGGCTGGCGCATCGGCTACGTGGCCGGTCCCGCCGACCTGATTCGCGCGATGGACACGCTGTTGTCGCAGTCGACCGGCAACTGCTGCTCGATCAGCCAGGCCGCCGCGGCCGCCGCGATGAACGGGGACCAGTCGTTCGTTGCCGAGAGCGTTGCTGTGTACAAGCAGCGCCGGGATCGAACGCTCGCGCTGATCAACGCGATCCCCGGCCTGAGCTGCGCCACGCCGCCTGGCGCGTTCTACCTGTACATCAACTGCTCGGGCTTGATTGACAAGACCACACCGGCCGGCAAGAAGTTGAGCGAAGACGGCGATGTCGTCATGTATCTGCTGGAAAGCGCCGGGGTCGCCACCGTCGCCGGCACAGCGTACGGCCTCTCACCTTACTTCCGGCTGTCTATCGCAACCTCCATCGACATCCTGGAAGAAGGGTGCTCACGGATTGCCCGTGCGGTCGCCGAGCTGCACTGAACACGTCGCGCGCTGTCCCGCCATCCAACCAAGAACCCGCGAAGCACCATGCCATACCAAGCCATCCGCAAGAACCCGTCGGCCGCGCAGGTCGATCCCGAGATCCTCGAGGCCCTGCGCGAGATCCCCGTCGCCGCGCTGAGCGACAACATGCATCGCAACATCGGCACCACCGGTCTCATCCCTTACCACCGTCCTGTCGCGCAGACCATGGCGGGCACTGCCGTCACCGCGCGCTCGCGCGGTGGCGACAACCTGACCTATCTGCGTGCGCTCGAGTTCTGCCGGCCCGGCGATGTGCTGGTCATCGACGCCGGGGGCATCCTCAACAACGCCGTTGTCGGCGGCATCCTGTCCTTCTACGCAGCCCATATCGGCGTCCGGGGGGTCGTCGTGGATGGCGCGATCCGTGATGTGGCCGAGATCCGCGAACGCGAGTTTCCGGTTTACGCGCGCGGCATCACCCATCGTGGCCCCTACAAGGACGGCCCCGGAGAGATCAACGTTCCTGTGTCGGTGGGCGGCATGGTGGTCAATCCGGGCGACATCGTGGTGGGTGACCAGGACGGCTTGATGGCGTTTTCGCCGGAAGAGGCCGAACTGCTCATCAAGAAAGCGCGTGCCCATCTGGACACCGAAGCAGAGACGATCCGCGCCATGAAGGAAGGCCGCTGGGACCGGTCGTTCATCGATGCGCTCGAGGCGCGCTGCCCGAACTGAGGGAAAAGACAATGCGACCCTCCATTCTTCTGACCAGGGCCACCTTTCCCGACATTGCAGACCGCCTCCGGACGCACTTCGAGGTCGAGGACAACCCCGAGGACACCATCTGGAGCGCCGATGAACTGAATCGCCGACTCCAGGGCAAACATGGCGTGATGAGCACTGGCAGCGAGCGCATCGACGCCACGTTGCTGGACGCCTGTCCCCAACTCAAGGCCGTCTGCAATGTCGGCGTGGGCTACAACAACGTGGATGTCGCCGCCTGCACGGCACGGGGCGTGCTGGTGACCAACACGCCCGACGTGCTGACCGAAACCACCGCCGATTACGGGTTCGCCCTGATGATGGCGACCGCGCGCCGCATTGGAGAGTCCGAGCGCTTCCTGCGCCGCGGCGAGTGGACCAAGACCGGTATCTACGACATGTTCGTCGGTGGCGACGTGCATGGCGCCACGCTGGGCATCCTCGGGATGGGGCGGATCGGACAGGCGATTGCGCGCCGAGGCGCAGCCGGGTTCGGCATGAACGTGATCTATCACAATCGTTCGCGCCTGCCCGAAGCGCTCGAAGCCAAAAGCGCGGCCCGGTATGTCGACAGGCAGACACTGCTGAAAGAGGCGGACCACCTCGTGCTCGTGGTGCCCTACTCCTCCGCGTCCCACCACGCGATCGGCGCTGCCGAGCTGTCGCTGATGAAGCGCTCCGCGACCCTTACCAACATCGCACGCGGGGGCATCGTCGATGACGCTGCATTGGCGCAAGCACTGCGAGATGGCACGATCGCCGCAGCAGGCCTGGACGTGTTCGAGGGCGAGCCCGGCATCCATCCCGATCTCCTTGCCGTGCCAAACGTCGTACTGACCCCGCACATCGGCAGCGCCTCGGTACGCACGCGTCATGCCATGGCGGCACTCACGGCGGACAACCTGATCGCCGCGCTCGGCTTCGGCCCGGCCGCCGGGCGCCCATTGACGCCCGTCAACCCGCAAGTCCTGGAAAACTGAACGATGCCGCACAAGCTACTCGTCATGGGCGTGGCAGGTTGTGGCAAGTCGAGCGTCGCCGCGTCGCTGGCGCGCGCCCTGCAAGGCCGGCTCATCGAGGGCGACGACTACCACCTGCCGGAGAGCCAGGAGAAGATGCGGCGAGGCATTGCCCTCGAGGACCGTGACAGGGACCCATGGATCGCCAAGCTCGGTTCGCTGATGTCCGCGGCTTCCGACCACACGGTGCTCACCTGCTCCGCGCTCAAGCGCAGCTACCGCGAACGCCTGCGCAGCGCCGAGCCGGCAATGAAGATTGTCTTCCTCGAAATCAGCCGCGAAGCATCCAAGGCCCGCGTCGCTGCGCGCCCGGCGCATCTGTTCCCGGCCAGTCTCGTGGACAACCAGTTCCAAGTGCTCGAGCCGCCCGTCGGCGAGCCCGGCGTGTTCCGGACAGATGCATTGCAGCCGATTCAGGCGCAGTGCGATGCCGTGCTGGGCTGGCTCGGCGAAACCCCCTTTCCTGTTGGAGATTCGTGTGCACTCCGTCCTCAAGTCGTTTGATCTCACCGGCCGAACCGCACTCCTCACCGGCTCCAGCGCCGGCATCGGATATGCACTCGCGCGAGGCCTGGCAGGGGCGGGCGCCCGCGTGATCCTCAATGCCCGTTCCCCTGACAAGCTGGAGAAGGCCGCAGCGCAATTGCGCGGCGAAGGCGGCACGGTCTTCACCGCGGCTTTCGACGTCAGCGATGGCAATGCCGTGAACGCTGCGGTCGAACGGATCGA
>NZ_JBFTNI010000017.1:0-60709 GCF_056397405.1 Variovorax sp. 05N34 | reverse complement strand
CAGCGAAGCCCTCTATTATTACACGATTTTCAGAAGATTCGAAAAACTTTTGAAGTTTTTTTCTTCCCCCTCTCCGCTCATCTCAATACCACCCCGGAGAGCAACATCAAGATCCGTGTTTAGCGGAGCCTTCGATTATGACACGGTAAAAAGACCATATCAAATCAAAGGTCTTCGCCTGCTTGGCCTGCTTTCTCACGAGCGTTAAGGCAGCCAATCCAGCGCAGCTCTCGATTATGCCACGCTTTTAAAGCGATCCTGCACACTCGTCCCGGTCGAATGCGATTGAACGGCGTCCTACAAAATCCTTCACCACGCTCGGCCGAGTTCTCCATCATAGGCCCGCTTTCAGTTGTGCGTGGAGGCATTCGGCCCCTTCCGCTCAGAGCGGTCATCACGGTCAAGCGTGGTGCCCAACTCAGATAATGCAGTCCATACATGGCACTCATTACTCTTCTCGACGCCCAATTGGCATTCGGACACGTCCCGCTACTGGATCACGCGGACTTTTCACTCGTGGAATCGGAACGTATCGGCCTCATCGGCCGCAACGGTGCCGGCAAGTCTTCACTTCTCAAGATCATCGGGGGATTGGAGAAGCCCGATGACGGGACCCTCCAGGTCCAACAAGGGCTAAGGACTACCTACGTTGCGCAAGAGCCATCTCTCGACATGGAGGCCAACGTCTTTGTAGCTGCGAGCGCAGGGCTGTCGGAAGTGATCGCCATTCGGGATCAATACCTGTCCGGCGCGCCGGGTGTTGATCTCGATGCGCTTCAATCGCAGATCGAAGCGTTTGATGCCTGGAACTGGGAGCAGCGGGTCGAGGAAACATTGCATCGCCTTCATCTGGACGGCGCGGCGCGGGTCGGTTCGCTTTCCGGCGGTACCCGCAAACGCGTGGCGCTCGCGCAAGCGCTCGTCGCCACACCCGACGTGCTGCTTCTCGACGAGCCTACCAATCACCTTGATCTCGACTCGATCGAGTGGCTCGAGCAGTTGTTAATCGACTTCAAGGGCAGCGTGGTGACGATCACGCACGATCGGAGCTTTCTCAACCGGGTGGCGACCCGTATCTTGGAACTGGACCGGGGGAAGCTGAACTCCTATCCGGGCAATTTCGAGCAATATCTCGTACAGAAGGACGAGCAGCTTGCACGGGAAGCAGTAATCAACGCAAAAGCCGACAAGCTGCTGGCCCAGGAGGAGATCTGGATCCGCAAGGGAGTCGAAGCGCGCAGGACGCGAAGCCAGAGCCGCATCAATCGCCTTGAGGCACTGAGGGCGAACCGGGCCGCAAGGCGGGACGTGCTCGGAAGCGTCAACATGGACGTCTCATCCGGCCAAGGCAGCGGAAAGATCGTCGCTGAACTGACTGACGCCTCCAAGACGTTCGGCGACAAGCCAGTGATCCGCGGCTTCACCAGCACGATCCTGCGCGGCGACAAGGTAGGTTTGATTGGCCCCAATGGCGCAGGCAAGACGACCCTGTTGAAGTTGATCCTCGGCGAACTGGAGCCGGACAGCGGGAAGATTCGACGCGGGACCAATCTGCGAGTGGCCTACTTCGACCAGATGCGCAATGCGCTCAACCTCGACGCAACGCTGGAAGACTTCATCAGTCCAGGAAGCGAATGGATCGAGATCGGTAGTCAGCGCAAACACGTGAAGAGCTACCTTGCAGACTTCTTGTTTTCACCCGCACGCGCCCATTCGCCTGTACGGTCGTTGAGCGGAGGAGAACGCAATCGGCTGCTGCTGGCGCGTCTGTTCGCGCGTCCCGCAAATGTGCTGGTTCTGGACGAACCGACCAACGATCTCGACATCGACACACTGGAGCTCCTTGAGGATCTACTCCAGAACTATGACGGGACCGTGTTCCTCGTGAGCCACGACCGCACCTTCCTGGACAACGTGGTCACGAGCACGATCGCGTTCGAAGGCGACGGCAAGTGGCGCGAGTATGAAGGCAGCGTGCAGGACTGGTTGACCCAATCGAAGCGTGCACGAGAGATTGCAGAGGAGCGAGCCGTGGCGGCGGCCCCTGTCGCGGCAGCACCTCCGCCAGCCCCTGCTGCACCGCAGCGCACGGGGACGAAGAAAAAACTTTCCTACAAGGAACAACGAGAGTTCGAACTGCTCCCCGCGCAGATCGCAGCTCTCGAAGACGAGCAGAAGCGCATCGCCGACGCGCTGGATCAGGATGGCAGCGCCATCTACGCGAATGATCCATCTCGAGCAGCCGAGCTTGCCGAACGCCACGCAAAGATCGAAGAAGAGTTGCTGGCGGCCCTCGAACGTTGGGAAGAACTCGGCGCGGCCGGCGAGGGATAACGGCGTTATTGTCTGACGCGAGCTGGGCTATGGCCGCGCTTAGCATGCGGCGTCCTGACTTTACAGACCCCGCATGCATTCATTCCGGATGGTCCGACGGTGCGCCGCAATGGCCCTGCGCCTTTGCGTGGCATCCGGCTTTGTCTTGTGTCTCTCCGCCTGCGCACAGCTGCCCCAGGACGTGCAGAGGCCGGTCTCAACAGCTTTAGCGACAGCCTCGGACACTCCTTTGGCCGCGATCGTCAGGCAACGCCAAGAGGCTGCAGCCACCCGCTTCGACTCCGGTTTCCTCCTGCTCGAGGGGCCCCAGGCCGCCTACGGAAGCAGACTCGCGCTGGTACAAGGCGCGCAGAAGACATTGGACCTGCAGTACTACGCGATTCACGCCGACGCGAGCACGGCGCGTCTACTCATTGGCGTACGCGAAGCGGCCCGGCGGGGCGTGCATGTGCGCGTACTCCTCGACGATTTCCACAGCACGGGCCGCGACGCGCTTGTGATGCGTCTCGCCTTGGAGCCCAACATTGAAATGCGAATGTTCAATCCCTTGGTCGGTGGGAGAGACTCGACTCTGGGGCGCCTCGTAAGCTCGCTCGACGATGCTTCTCGCATTCAGCAGCGCATGCACAACAAGCTGTTCATCGCCGACAACGTCATGGCTGTCGCGGGGGGCCGCAACCTGGGGGATGCCTACTTCGGCAACGACAAGAGCGCAAACTTCATTGACCTCGATGTGCTGGCGGCAGGACGGATTGTGCGCGACCTTTCACGGACCTTCGACGCCTATTGGAACAACGAGCGAGCCTATCCGGTGCAGTCCCTCGTCACGCGCAAAGAGCTCGACAAGTTGCGCAGCGACGCACGGGCGGCGGACGCCACGGAGCGAGAACGCGCCCCGAGTGGCGCCGCACCGCCTCAGGTGGATGGTGCACCCCCTTCCGCCGCTCAGCGTGCTCACGCATGGGACGAACAACCGATGGATCTCCGCGAGGCCGCGTTCGTATGGGCTCCCGCGGTCGTACTCGTCGATAAGCCAAACAAGATTCCCCTCGACGGATCAAAATCAGATGCGAGCGACTCCAAACTTGCACAGGCCCCGGTCGTCAGCGGCAAGTCGGCACGTCCTCCAGGCTCGCGCCCGAACAGTTCCATGGATGCGGCAGCCAACGCTGCAGAAGACGGCGACACCGTCGTCGAAGGCCTTTTGCAACTGATCGGCCTCGCCCGACACGACCTGCTGATCATCTCTCCCTACTTTGTCCCCGGTCCGGAAATCAAACATGCCTTCGCCGCCGCTCGCGCACGCGGCGTCAGTATTCGCGTACTGACGAACTCGCTTTCATCAAATGACGCTCCCATCGCTCATGTGGGCTACGCGCGGCATCGGGAGGAACTTCTCTCGATGGGCATCGAACTCTACGAGTTGCGCAGCGAACAAGCGGGCCTGAGTAGCGCCCTCGGCGCAGGGAGCAACGTTGCCGGCGAATCACGGTCGATGCTCCATTCGAAGGTGCTGGTTCTTGATGGGCGTCTTCTGGTGGTCGGTTCGATGAACCTCGATCTGCGCTCGCAACTTCAGAACACGGAAATCGCATTGCTGATTCGAAGCAATGAGCTTTCACGGATAGCGACCGACAATATCGAGAAGGCCTTTCGAGAGGGTGCATGGCACGTTGAGCAACGCGATGGCCATCTGGTTTGGCGGGCGCCGGCAGGCAGCGGGGTGGCGGACGCCATGTCCGAGCCCGACACCAGTGCCAGTTTGCGTTTGCTGCTCAAACTGCTGGGTCCACTCGCCCCCGACAAACTGCTTTGAGAGGCGCGTCTCGGCGCCTAAACCTGATCCCRCACACGGGTGAATACTCGCCAGAATGCAGCATCCTGCCCCGTTGCGAAGTTGATGCGCATCAGCGTGGTCGGAGGTCGTCTTGCATGAAATAGCGAGCCTGGCGCGATCAGATAGCCCTCGTCGAGCATGCGTTGCGTCAGTACATCCGTGTCGACGCCCGTGTCGAGCCAGCCGAAAAGTCCAGCGGGTTCCGAAGCCAGCGTGCATCCCGCACCCAGGGCCAGCTTGACTGTGCGCCCGCGTGCGCCATCGAGGCGCAGTCGAATTCGCTCTGCGTGCCGGCGCAATTGACCTTGATCGATGCACCAGGCCAATGCTCGCTCCAACAACGACGGCGTGGTCAAAGTCGCGATCAGCTTCGTCTCCAGAAGTCGCCCGACCATCTCCGGTGAAGCCGCCAGAAAACCGATGCGCCAGTTGGGCGCGAGGATCTTTGCAAATCCGCTGACATAGATGGTGCGCTGCAAGCCGTCGAGCGCGCAAAGACGGGTCGCGTACTCGGGCGCGAGGTGGCTGTATGTGTCGTCTTCGACGATGTGAAAGTCGTGCTTGTTGGCCAACTGGAGGACGCGGTGGGCGCTGCCGGGCGACAGGCTGTACCCGGTCGGGTTGTGCAGCACGCTGACACTCACGAAGAGCTTGGGACGGTGACCTTCGCCCGCGTTGCAATAGCGCTCCATCACGTCCAGGTCCGGGCCGTCGGCATGGCGCGGGACGGGCAGGATTCGCATGCCGAGCGCTTGGAGCCGCGCGAACTCGAGCGCCCACCCGGGTTCCTCGACCATCACCGGATCTCCGGGCCGCAGCAATGTCCGGCTCACGATGTCCAGCGCATGCGTAGCGCCCACCGAGGTCACGATCTGCTCGGGACCCGCCGGTACGTTGATGCGCGCAAGCTTGGTGGCCAGGCTTCGCCGGAGCCCGCTGTCGCCCGCTGGCTCGCCGTACTGCAGCGAAAACTCTTGCAGCGACTTGGTGTTCGTCACGCGACGCACGGCCGCAGGCATGAAGGTCGATTCCAGCCAATCGGGCGGAAACACACCCATGCCGGGCTGTGGCTTGTCGCTGGGCCGGTAAAACATGCCGCGGATCAACATGCTGGCGTCTGCTGCGACCGTCTGCGCCTGCGGTGGCTGCGCGGCAAAGGTCATGCGGGCAGGCGCGTTTCCGGCGGGCGCAGCAGAATCACGCACATAGAAGCCTTTTTGACGCCGCGCCTCGATCAACCCCTGAGCAAGAAGCTGGTCGTAGGCTGCAACCACCGTGTGCGCACTGACGCCCTGCTGCCGCGCACATTCACGGACAGAAGGCAAGCGCGCCCCCGGGGCGAGCAGGCGGTCCCGGATACGTTCGGCAAAGCGATCGGCGAGCTGCCCTGTGAGCGACTGTGTGGACGTTCGTGTCAGCATGCGATTCGGTTCTGTGTTGATCATCAGACCAATACAGACTGCCTTCATTGTTTGAGAAACTGTATAGGAACTGTAATGGTCATGAGTTTAGACTGTGGCCTATGAACTGGCAAGAATTCACCACGCTGCTGGTACTGGCCACGGCGATGAGTTTTTCGCCAGGGCCAAACACCACTCTGTCCACGGCTCTGGCTGCCAACAGAGGCCTGCCGCATGCCATGCGATTCGTGATCGCCGTCCCTGTCGGATGGACGCTGTTGCTGCTGCTTTGCGCAGCAGGCATCGGGGCCCTTGTGGTGGCGGCCCCATCCTTGCGGCTGGTCATCAAGGCCTTCGGCATCCTCTATCTCCTGTGGCTTGCATGGAAGCTCAGTGGAAGCGCCACGCTTGCGCAGGCAAACGGAAATAGCGAGCAACTCGACGTCGGCTTCAAGCAGGGCGTTCTGCTTCAGTTCCTCAACATCAAGGCGTGGCTTCTGGCATTGACGCTGGTTGCTGGCTGGATCGCGGGCCACGCTGATGCGTTGCACCGTTTCGCAATCGTTGCGCCCGTGATGCTCATCTACGCCTTCGCCAGCAACTTCAGCTATGCAGTGGCCGGCGCGTTGCTCCGCCACTGGCTGGCGCACGGCCGCCGGCTGCTCTGGTTCAACCGCGCCATGGCGGCCGTACTTGTGCTCACCGCGTGCTGGATGGTCGGCGTATGAAGATCAAGGACGAGACGCTTGGCATGTGGCTCGGCGTGCTCGGTGTCGTCTTCTTTGCCGTGACGCTGCCCATGACACGGCTCGCCACAGGCACGCAAGCGGCGCCGCAACTCTCGCCCTGGTTCGTGACGCTGGGTCGCGCGGCCCTCGCCGGCGTTCTTTCGGCCATCTTCCTGCTCGGCACGCGCGCTCCCCTGCCGCGGCCGCATCAATGGAAAGCGCTGGTCATGGCCGTGCTGGGCAATGCGATCGGTTACCCGCTGCTTCTGGCCTATGCGCTGCGTGTGGTCACTGCGAGCCATGCCGCCGTGGTCACGGCACTATTGCCGCTCGTGACAGCTGCGTGCGCTGCCTGGGTGCTGCATCAGCGTGCGAGGCTGGGCTTCTGGCTTTGCGCCATCGCAGGCAGTGCGCTGGTGCTGGTTTTTTCGCTGCTGCGCGCGAACAGCCAAGGCGCGAGCTTCGGCTTCGAATGGGCCGACGTGCTCTTGGTTGGAGCTGTGTTTGCGGCCTCTCTCGGCTACATATACGGCGCGCAAGTCACGCCTGCACTGGGCGCTGAACGTGTCATCTGCTGGGTCTGCGTACTTGCATTGCCTGTGACGCTGCCGGGAACGCTGTTGCTTTGGCCACAGCAACCGATTGCCGGGTCCGCCTGGGTCGGCTTCGTCTACGTCGGAGTGTTCTCGATGTGGGTCGGCTTCTTCGCCTGGTACCGCGGCCTGGCAATGGGCGGCGCCTTGCGCGTGAGCCAGACGCAACTGCTGCAACCTTTTCTTTCCATCCTCGCCGCCATTCCCCTGTTGGGCGAGCCGCTCGATATCGTTACGCTCGGCTTTGCCGCCGCGGTGGTCGCCACCGTGGTTGCGGGGAAGAAGCTTTCGCAACCGCGAGCCCGTGCCGCTCTCGCCACCGCTTCGCGATAACGATTCATACATTCACGGAGTCATGACATGAACTGGAAACTCGCCGCACGCGCCGAAAAGATGAATCCTTCAGTGATTCGCGAAATCCTCAAGGTGACCGAACGCCCAGGCATCATCAGCCTTGCCGGGGGCCTGCCCTCGCCCAAGACCTTCCCCATCAGCGAATTCGCCGAAGCCTGCGCCGAAGTTCTGCACAAGGATGGCCAGGCGGCCCTTCAATACGCTGCCAGTGAAGGCTACGGTCCGTTGCGCGAAACAGTCGCGGAAATGCTTCCGTGGAACGTGGACCCTGCACAGGTGCTGATCACGACCGGCTCGCAACAAGGCCTTGATCTGATCGCCAAAGTGCTGCTGGATCCCGGCAGCCACGTGCTGGTCGAAACGCCGACCTATCTCGGCGCGCTGCAAGCTTTCTCGCCCATGGAGCCCCTCCCCATCAGCGTCGCGAGCGACAACGAGGGAGTGGTCGTCGACGACATGGTTGCCAAATCGAATGACGCGCGGTTCGTTTACCTGCTGCCTAATTTCCAGAATCCGACCGGTCGCACAATGACTGAAGAGCGGCGTGCAGCGGTATCGGCCGCGGCGGCAAAGGCAGGCCTGCCCATCGTCGAAGACAACCCCTATGGTGAACTCTGGTTCGACGAAGCGCCGCCGCTGCCGCTCACCGCTCGCAACCCCGAGGGGTGCATCTATCTTGGCTCCTTCTCGAAAGTGCTTGCGCCCGGCCTGCGCCTGGGCTTCATGGTGGCACCCAAGTCGATCTATCCGAAGTTGCTGCAGGCCAAGCAGGCGGCCGATCTGCACACGCCGAGCTTCAACCAGCGAATGGTCTCCGAAGTGATGCGCGAGGGCTTCCTGAGCCGCCACGTGCCGACCATCCGCGCGCTGTACAAGCGCCAGCGCGATGCGATGCTCGCAGCRCTCACTCGCGAAATGAAGGGCCTGCAGGTCGAATTCAACAAGCCTGCGGGCGGCATGTTCCTGTGGCTGCGCCTGCCCCAAGGCATGAACAGCGTCGAGCTCCTGCCCAGAGCGGTCGAACGCGGCGTCGCGTTTGTTCCAGGCCTCCCCTTCTACGCTGGCGAAGGCGATCCGCGCACGATGCGTCTCTCCTTCGTCACTGCAAGCGTCGACGAAATCGACACGGCCATTGCCGCCTTGGCAGATGCGGTTCGCGAGCAGCTTGCGCACAGTGCCGCGGCCGAAGTTCAGCGCCAGTTAGCCGCCAGCCCCACCTGAGATCGCACCAAAGGGTCGTTCGACATGCTCAACATCTGGGGGCGCATCAGCTCCATCAACGTACGCAAGGTAGTTTGGTGCGCACAGGAACTCGGGCTCGACTTCCAGCGCACCGAGGCAGGTGGAAAATTCGGTGTCGTCCAAACGCCGGAATACCTGCAGCTGAATCCGAATGCCATGGTGCCGGCGATCGACGACGGCGAAGGCGAGGACCGGGTCGTACTCTGGGAGTCGAACGTGATCGTGCGCTATCTCTGCGCCAAGCATTCGACAGGAAAGCTCTACCCGGAAGCCCTCGCTCAACGTTTCGATGCCGAACGGTGGATGGATTGGCAGCAAACCACCTTGAATGCGGTCAGCGGCGGCGCGTTCAAGCAATGGATACGCACCCCGGCATCGCAGCGACAGCCCGAAGTGATCGAATATTCAGTTCGCGCGACGGAGCCGTTATTCGCTTTGCTGGACGCCCATCTTTCGACGCGTGCTTTCATGCTTGGAGACCAGTTCTCGATGGCCGACATCCCGGTCGGTTGCGAAGCGCATCGCTGGTTAGGGCTGCCGCAAACCGAATATACGCACCCCTCGTGGCCGAATGTGGAGCGCTGGTTTGCAGACCTGCGCAGTCGGACGGGTGCGCGCGGCGTGCTCGACCTTCCACTTGAATGACACAGATGAAAACTCGCCCGTTCAAACAAGTCGACGTCTTCACCTCGACGCCCTACTTCGGCAACCCCCTGGCGGTGGTGCTCGACGGGACCGGGCTCGACGACGTGACGATGCAACGCTTTGCGGCCTGGACACACCTGTCCGAGACCACATTCCTGCTGCCCCCCACCGATCCGGCGGCCGACTACCGCGTGCGCATCTTCACTCCTGGTGGCGAACTGCTCTTCGCGGGCCATCCGACGCTCGGCAGTTGCCACGCGTGGCTGCAGGCCGGCGGAAAGCCCAAGGCGGGCAACCGCATCGTCCAGCAATGCGAAAGCGGCCTGGTGCCGATGCACAGGGAGGGCGATCGCCTGACCTTCGCCGCACCGCCTTTGCGGCGCAGCGCACCCAGTCCGACGATGCTGGCGAAAGTGGCGGCAGCGCTGGGCATCCGCGCTCCACAGATCGTCTCGGCGCAGTTGCTGGACAACGGCACTGTCTGGCTGGGCCTGCTGCTGGCCGACGCTGACACGGTGCTTGCGCTCAAGCCCGACCATCGCGCCTTGTTCGAACTCGGCTACAAGGTCGGTGTCGCCGGATTGTCTGCAGCTGAATCACCCCAGCTAATCACGCGCTCGAATCGCGAAGCGCGAGCATTCGTGCTCTCGGACGAATCGGCCCCGGGCATCGAAGTACGAGGATTTGCAGCGCCGGTCGGCGTCGAAGAAGACCCGGTCACCGGAAGCTTCAACGCCAGCCTCGCGCAATGGCTGATCGCCGACGGGCATCTGCCGGAACGGTACGTCGCGACCCAAGGGCAAGTGCTGGGCCGCGATGGACGCGTCCACGTCATGCGCGACAGTGACGGCCAGGTCTGGGTGGGCGGCGACTCGGTCACCTGCATCGACGGAATCGTCACGCTCTAGGCTAGCGCGATGAAAGCGCGACTGGACCATCTGGTGATTGCCGCGGCGACCCTGGACCAGGGGGTGCAGTGGTGCGAGGCCACATTCGGTGTGCTACCCGGTCCTGGCGGCGCGCACCCTCTGATGGGCACGCACAACCGTCTGATGAAGATCGGCGCGGCAGATTCGCCGCGCCTGTATCTTGAAGTCATTGCGATCGATCCCGCCGCAGCATCGCAGCGGAACCCAATGAGACAGCGGTGGTTCGACTTGGACGATGCCGCACTGCAAGCGACGCTAGAGCGCGAAGGCCCACGACTGGTGCACTTCGTCGCAGAAGTCGCGGACGTTCATGCCGCAGTCCAGATGCTGAGCCAAGAGCGGCTCGATCGTGGCCGCGTGATCGAGGCATCGCGCGATACGCCAGCCGGTCGCCTGTCGTGGCAAATCACGGTACGCGATGACGGTCAGCGACTGTTCTACGGTGCATTGCCGACATTGATTCAGTGGGGCCCCGTGCATCCGAGCGACAGCATGAGCGATTCGCGAGTTGCCCTGCGTTCGCTGAGCATTGCACATCCGCGTTCGACGGACCTCGCCTCTGCGCTCCGCGCGATCGGCCTGACGGGCGTATCTCTGGCGAACGGCGCACCCGATCTTCACGCTGTGTTCGACACGCCGCGCGGCACCGTCGCGCTCCACTCCCGAGGAATCTGATCATGTTGACCGCCTCCGAATTCGCCTGGTTCAGCCTCGCCGCGCTCATACTGGTGCTGACGCCCGGGCCCAACATGATCTATTGCGTCTCGCGCGCGCTGTGCCAGGGCCGTGCCGCCGGCTTGATTTCGCTCGCCGGCGTGCTGCTCGGATTCGTCATGCACCTGATGGCAGCAGCGCTCGGCCTCACGGCGCTGTTGATCGCCGTTCCCGTCGCATTCGACGCCATCCGTCTCGCCGGCGCCGCCTATCTCCTATGGCTGGCCTGGCAAGCCGTGAAGCCCAATGGCACCGCACCGTTCGAAGCACGACTGCTGCCGCACGACAGGCCGGCCAAGCTTTTCAGCATGGGCTTCCTGACCAACCTGCTCAACCCCAAGGTGGCCATGTTCTATCTCTCCTTTTTCCCGCAGTTCCTGCATCCCGACCGCGGCTCCGTACTGTTGCAGAGCCTGGCGCTCGGCGCGGTTCAAATCCTCGTCAGCGGCGGGATCAATATGCTGCTGGTCTTGGGCGCGGCAAGCATCACGGGCTTTCTGTCGAGGAGCAAAGCTTGGCTCCTCGCGCAGCGGTACGTCATGGGCAGCGTGCTCGGCGCGCTCGCCGTTCGCATCGCCCTAATGGATCGCAAGTGATGAGATTCAGCCGCGAAGAGATCGAATCCGCGTTGAGCACCGTCCACTCGGCGATGCCGCCCACGCCGCAGTACGCATGGCCGTTGCTCGCGCAACGCCTGGGATGCACGGTTTGGACCAAGCACGAGAACCACACGCCGATCGGCGCTTTCAAGCTCCGCGGCGGACTCACCTATTTCGAGACGCTGGCACGCGATCAACCTCGGATTCGGCATGTCGTCAGTGCCACGCGTGGCAACCACGGCCAATCGGTCGGCTTTGCCGCTCGACGCCACGGTATCGCTGCCACCATCGTGGTGCCCCATGGCAACTCGCTCGAAAAAAATGCAGCCATGCGGGCACTGGGCGTGACCCTGGTCGAGCATGGCGACGAGTTCCAGACGGCAAGCGAGCACGCCGCCGTATTGGCCGAACGGGACGGATTGCATCGCGTCCCCTCGTTTCATCGCGAATTGGTGCGCGGCGTGGCAACCGGCTGGATCGAGTTCTTCGAGGCCCTGGCGCCTGCTCCGCCGGATGTCCTGTTCGTGCCGATCGGCCTGGGTTCCGGCTTTGCGGGCGCAGCGGCTGCCCGCGCACATTGCGGCGTGTCTACTCGGCTGATCGGCGTCGTCTCGTCGCACGCCACCGCATATCTCGACTCATTTCGAGCCGGAACGGTGGTCGAGGCACCCGTCAGCACCCGCCTGGCCGATGGCATGGCTTGTCGAACACCTGTCCCCGAAGCGCTGGAGGTGCTCAGGCGCGAGGCCGACGACATCGTCTCTGTCGCCGACGGCGAAATCGCCGAGGCGATGCGAATTCTTTTTACTGACACACACAATGTGGCCGAGGGCGCGGGTGCCGCCGCGCTTGCGGCCGCAATCCAACAGCGCTCCCGTTGGCAGGGAAAGACGGTCGGCATTGCGCTGTCCGGCGGCAATGTCGACGCCGATATGTTCGCGGGTGTGATCACCGGATCCTGATCCCAAAAGCACACGCAACCCCGCTGTTCGTTTGTCGTATGTAAGTGGTAGACGAAGACTACAATCCCGCTCCCTTCAGCAACCGACATGGGATTGCCATGAACAAGCGCGTCATCGTCGCTGACGATCATCCAATCATCAGAGCCGGCGTGCGTATGGTGTTGAAAGACGCCTTGGACATCTCCGTCGTCGCCGAAGCCGATTCGCCGCAAGCGCTGATCGCCGTGCTGGCCGAGACACCCGCTGACTTGCTGATCACCGATTTTTCGATGCCGGGCGGAGAAGAAGCAGACGGCCTCGCCCTCGTCCAGCGCATCCGCCGCCTGTACCCCGACATGCCGGTCATCGTGCTCACCATGATGAGCAACGTCGGCGTGCTCGGCGCCATCCTCGCCAGCGGTGTGCGCGGCCTGATCGACAAGGCCTCGGGCATGAACGAGATCGCGATCGCGATTCAGGCGGTGGGTCAAGGTCGCGACTACATCAGCACCACTTTCAAGCACAACCTTCAGCAAAGCCAGTTCGACACCGAAGTCGGCGCCTTCGCGCGCCTGTCGCCGCGCGAAGGCGAAGTCCTTCGACTTTTCGCTTCGGGATTGACCGTGTCCGCGATTGCGGAACGTCTTTCGCGCAGCATCAAGACCGTCAGCCGCCAAAAGTCCGATGCGATGGCAAAGCTGGGTCTCAAGAGCGATCTGGAGATCTACGTCTTTGCGCGCGAACACAACCTGATCTCCTGAGTATTCAGCTTTCCCGTCGCCGCCGCGACCTGAAGTTTCCGAACCACTGGTCAAAATCGAGCCATGGGAACTCTCTATCTCGTGCGCCACGGACAGGCCAGCTTCGGCGCAGCGGACTACGACAACCTCAGCGCGCTCGGCAAGAAGCAGTCGGTGCGCCTCGGCGAATACTGGCGCGAGCGCGGCATGCAGTTCGATGCCGTCATCACGGGCACCTTGAAGCGCCATCGGCAGACCTGGGAAGGCATCGCCGAAGGTTTGGGGTTGAAGCGCGACGACGTCCTTCCCTGGCCGGGACTGAATGAATACGACAGCGAAGCGCTGATTGCGACCATTCACCCGGACAAGCTGGAGCGAGCCGACACGCCGGAGATGTACCGGCACCATTTCCGCCTGCTGCGCCAAGGGCTAGACAGCTGGATGCAGGGTAGGACAGAGCCAACCGGCATGCCGACCTACGTCGATTTCCTCGCGGGCGTGACGAGCGCTCTGGACCATGTTCGAGACAAGCACCACGGCGCGAAGGTGCTGGTGGTGTCGAGCGGCGGCCCCATCAGCACCGCGGTGGGCCATGTGCTGGCTACCAGCCCCGCCACGACGATCGAGCTGAACCTGCGCATGCGAAACACGGCGGTGACGGAGTTTGCCTTTACGCCGAAGCGTCACATGCTCGTGACCTACAACACGCTGCCGCACCTTGATGGCCCGGCGTACGAAGACTGGGTGACCTACTCCTGAACGGGTGGGACACAGCCCCCTTCAACCCAGCTGAGATAGCCTGCCGATCCGCCGGCAACCGGCATGCGAATGATCTCGGGCGTCTCATAGCTGTGGCGCTCGAGGATGAAGGACTCCAGCGCCGCATAACGTGCCTCGAGCGTCTTGATGTGCAGCACCCACTCGGGCTCGCGATGCAACGTGTCCTGCCATCTGTACAGGCTTCGCACCCGCTGCACCTGCACGCAGGCGGCCAGCCGCTGCTCGACGATCTCGGCCGCGAGCGTTTCAGCCTCGTCTTCGGTGCCGAGGCTGGTGGTCACAATGCAAAAGGCGGAGTTCATGTCCTTCTCACTTCTCCATTCGGAACCTGTCCAGAACCTACCCTTGCCAGACGCCGTAGCCGGCCTCGCGCAGCGCGATGCCGAGTTCCACTTCCATGTCCCTGGCCGCCTCATAGGGCATCGGGTTGTACATCGCATAGAGCGCCGGCAAAAGCCGAAGGCCATGATCACGGACAAAGCCATTGGCCTGGATGCCGGCCTTGTGCTTGTCAAAGCGCACGTCCGGATCAAGACCGGTCATCCCGACATAGACAAAGGGCATGCCCAGCTTGTAGTCGGGATTCACGCGGCGAAAGCGCGCGGCATTCCACACCTGATCGCCGAGTTCCACCACGTACACATGGTGGTGATGGCGACTTCGTGTTTTCCGAACCGGCATGTCCTGCACCCAGAGGCGGTGTCGCCGCCGCGCGAACTCACTTCCGCTTGATCAGGCCGTAAAGGACCAACAGCACGATCGCGCCGACCACCGAAGCGATGAATCCCGCGCCCTGACCCGCCGTGTACCAGCCCATGGCCTGACCCACGTAGGTCGCTATCAGCGAACCCGCAATACCGATCAGCGTGGTAACGATAAAGCCTGCGGAGTCATCTCCGGGTTTGATGGCGCGTGCCACAAGGCCCGCGACGAAGCCAATCAGAATGGTCCAAACGATGCTCATAGGGTTCCTTCGGCGAAGAGTCGCGGTGGGGTTTTCATGATAGCGCCCGAGCCCCCTGGCGTCCTACACACGCATGGGTCGGACCGCGCTATACAGGCAGCATGCTCGAAAAACTCCCCGATGTGATCGGCCACGCGCTGCACGACGTCCGGGCCGGTCTCGACCAGATAGCTTTCAACACACTCGGTTTGCGCCAAGGAATGGCTTCGATCAAGCTCGCCAGCCTGGCCTTTGCCGATCACGCCCCAGTGCCTTCGCGCTATACGGCCGATGGCGAGGGCGAGTCGCCACCGCTGCACTGGACCGAGGTGCCGACCGGCTCGACCTCGCTGGTCCTGCTGGTGGAAGACGCGGACTCTCCGACGCCGCACCCGCTGGTTCATGCGATCGCAGTCAATCTCCCGCCGGGCGATGGTAATTTGCCCGAGGGTGCGCTTTCGCGCGACGACGAAGAAGGAAAGGTGTTTCGTGCGGGCCTCAATTCGTATCTTCAGGCGAGTTGGCTTCCGCCCGATCCGCCGCCCGGTCACGGCGTGCATCGCTACGCTTTCCAGATCTTCGCGCTGGGCGCCCCGCATGACTTTTCCGCGACCCCTGGCCGCGATGAAGTTTTCGACGCGCTGAAAGAGCATGCCATCGCGAGTGGTCTCCTGATCGGCACCTGCGAGCGGCCCGACGGTTCGATCAAGATCAAGGATCTCGCGCCGACGGGGCCCTTGCCGGCCGGCTGAAGATCCGTGGGACCGCGGATCCGCTTTTCGAACGCTTCAGGGCAATGGCCCGGTGTTTGCTGTGGTCAGCGGCAAACGCGCCACTTCCGCCAGCAGGGCGGCCAGTTGCGCAGCGCTCGCTTCGACCAGCGCGCGGCCTTTTTCGGCGGTCGCCGCCGCGGCATTGCCGGCGGCGCCTTCTGGGTTGTAGTCTTCCATCGCCCAGCCGAGTTTGGCGCTCCGCCCGTTGCCAAGGACCGAATAGTCGACGGCCCGCTGTCGCGAAGTCGAGCCGAAATCGCGAGCGGCCTCCATGTCGACCTGACCGGGAGACAGGGCCAGCATCATCGAGGTCTCCATCTCGCCGGCATGGACGCCGAACCGATGCTCATCGTCGCTGAACTGAGTGGCAGCCTCTCCGAGCGGGAGGTTGAACCAGCTCGCGCTGTAGACGATAAGACCGTGCGCCGCACGAAGTTCGCGCGCCACGATGTCCATCGCACCGACGTGCCCGCCATGGGCGTTGAAGAGCACCAGCTTTCTGACGCCGGCACGCGCAACGCAGGCGCCAATCTCGCTCCACAAACGGATCAGCGTTTCCGAAGACAAAGTGAGGGTGCCGGGGAAGCGTGCGTGCTCGGGGCTCAGGCCAACATGCTGGGTCGGCAGGAACAGCACCGGCAGATCGGGCGGCAGCAGCGGAAGGGCAGCCTCCACGATACCATCCACAAGCGTCGAATCCACGCTGAGCGGCAAATGCGGACCGTGCTGCTCCGTGGCGCCCAACGGGAGCACTGCAACGGTGGTCGCCGGATCGAGCGCGCGAAAGTCGCGCGTCGTGAATCGAGACCAGTAGCGGCTGGGGGGAGCTTTCATCCGGGCAATCTTAGTGCCCTGCGAGGGGTTCCACTTCTGCTTCTGCTTCTGCTTCTGCTTCTGCTTCTGCTTCTACTTCTTCTTCGCCACCCGCCAAACCGTATTGCCCACATCATCGGCGACCAGAAGCGCGCCGCTCTTGTCCAGTGCAACGCCGACGGGCCGACCCTGCGCCTTTTGGTCGGCATTCAAGAAGCCGGTGAGAAAGTCGACCGGGGGACCGCTCGGGCGACCGCCGACGAAGGGCACGAACACCACCTTGTAGCCCGCGAGCGGCTTGCGGTTCCATGAACCGTGTTCGCCGATGAATACGCCATTGGCGAACTGCGCCGGCATCCCTCGCGGGCTCGAAAAGACGACGCCGAGCGGCGCCCGGTGCGAGCCAAGGGCGTAGTCAGGTGCGATCGCCTTGGCGACCATGTCCGGTCGCTGCGGGACGACGCGATTGTCGACATGCCCACCGTAGTAGCTCCACGGCCAGCCATAGAACGCGCCCTCCTTCACCGAAGTGAGATAGTCGGGCACGAGATCGCTGCCAAGCTCATCACGCTCGTTGACGACCACCCAGAGACTCTTCGATTCGGGCTCCCAGGCCGCCGCGGCGGGATTGCGCAGGCCGCCGGCAAAGAGGCGCTTCTGCCCGGTCTTCGGATCGACCTCCCACACCGCGGCTCGTCCTTCTTCGGCCGCAAGACCGTTTTCACCGGCATTGCTGTTCGAGCCGACCGTCACGTAGAGCTTGGACCCGTCACTGTTCGCGACAACGTCCTTGGTCCAGTGATGATTGATGCCCGCGGGCAGATCGGTCACCCGCGTCGGAGTCGCCGTGACGGTCGTCTGGCCTTCGGCGTACGGAACCTTCACCAGCGCATCGGCGTTCGCGATGAACAACTCGTTGCCGACCAGGACCACGCCAAAAGGCGAGTTGAGGTTCTCCATGAACACCTGCCGCACATCGGCCACCCCGTCGCCGTTGGAATCCCGCAGGAGCGTGATGCGGTTGGCACTCGGCACGCCCGCCCCGGCGCGGTTCTGGACGACCTCCTGGACCTTTGCCCTGATGCGCGCCATCAGGCCGTCGCCGCCGTCATGGCTGCCTTCCGGCGGGGGCGGCTTGTTGCTTTCGACGACGAGGACATCGCCGTTTGGCAATGTGTAGACCATCCGCGGATGGTCGAGCCCCCGGGCAAGCGGTGTCACCGCAAACCCTTCGGGAGCCGTCGGGCCGGCAGTGTCCGTCCAGCCGATGGCAGGCGCGATGTTGAGCGTGGGGATCAGCGTGCTCGTGGGCGGAGGCAATTCGGGCGTTGCGCCGATGCCGGCGTCCGGCGGCAGTTTCGCGGCCTCGCCACAAGCGCTCAACGAGATCGCAATAACCAGCGGCAGGGCCAGCGGGGCGATCGCGGAGCGGGCATGAATGCGGAGCATGGTCTTCATGGGTCGAGGTCCGTCCAATCTCAATCTGTAACCATGCATCTTGAGGCATTCGCCGCGTCCGACTGTCGGCGACGGGCGCTTTCGAGCGTGGGCACACCCCGCCGCGCCCGCACCGCTACCATCGGGCAATGACCGACGATCTTTTTCGCGCCGACGCGTATCTGCGCGATTGTGAAGCCCGCATCCTGAGGATCGAGGAAGGTGCCGTCGTGCTCGACCGTACCGTGTTCTATCCGCAGGGTGGCGGCCAGGCGGGCGACAGCGGATGGCTCGAACTCAGCAGTGGCCGCCGGTTGGCCATTGCCGATACACGCAAGGCCAAGGATGTCGAGGGCAGGCCCACCACGGACATCCTGCACGTGCCGGCGCCCGAACAGTCCGCGATTCTCGATACCCTGAAGCCCGGCGAACCCGTAGCCGCGCACATTGACTGGGAGCGCCGCCACAAGCTGATGCGCTTTCACACCGCCACGCATCTGCTTTGCCATTTGGTTCCTCAGCCGGTCAACGGCTGCTCCATCACCCCCGAGTACGCTCGCCTCGATTTCCACATGACGGAGCCGCTTGACAAGGAGACGCTCACCGCCGGTCTCGCAAGGCTTGTTGCTGCCGGCCATCCTCTCGCAGTGGGCGCCATCACGGATGACGAACTGGACGCCAACCCGGCGCTGGTCAAGAGCATGAGCGTTCAGCCGCCGCGCGGTTCCGGAACCGTTCGCACCATCCGCATCGGCGAATCCGAGCAGATCGACTTTCAGCCCTGTGGCGGAACGCACGTGGCGAACACGCGCGAGATCGGCTCGGTCGTCGTGACGAAGATCGAGAAGAAGAGCGCCAACAGCCGGCGCGTGGTGCTTGGATGGGCATCCTGATTTCGCACTGGAACTTCGCCCTGAACACCCGCTCGGACTGACGGCATGGAATTTTTATCCTCTCTACGCATCGCGGGTTTCGCTTTTGCGGCGCTTTCCGCGCTCACAACCTGCATGCCGGCGGCCGCGCAGTTGAGCTCCAAGGTGGGCTCGGTGGTCACGACACCGCACGTGCGCGCCGAACTGATTGCGAATGCGCCGGACGGCGTTTCGCCGGGGGCGCCCGTCTGGGTCGGGTTGCAGATCACGCATCAGCCTGAATGGCATACGTACTGGAAAAACGCTGGTGATTCCGGCCTTCCGACCGAGCTCACGTGGTCACTTCCACCTGGCGTGTCGAACGGCGACATCGCTTGGCCAGTGCCAAGAAAGATCCCCATCGGCAATCTCGCCAACTACGGCTACGAAGGGACAGTGTTGCTCCCCGTGCAACTCACGGTAGCGCCCGACTTCAAACCGGCCACGGCGCCCACCGGCGCCGGCGAACTCGATGTGCGGCTCAAGGCATCCTGGCTCGTATGCCGCAAGGAATGCATCCCGGAAGAGGGCGAGTTCCGGCTCAAGCTGCCGCTGCAAAGCTCGACAGCACTTCATGCAGGCGAATTCGAATCGGCATGGGCTGCGCAGCCCGTGCCTCTCGCGAAAGCCGGCCAAATTTCCATCGCTGGCGACAAGCTCGAGGTTCGCGTCGAAGGCCTGCCTGATCCGGCGCACGGAAAGACGCTCGAGTTTTTCCCCGAAACGGGCGAGGTGATTCACACCGCCGCGATACTCGGAAAGGACTGGAATCAATCGTGGGACGGCGCGACCTGGACTGCGACCGTGCCGCTCGCCGAGCAACGCAGCGCCAGCCCCGCGGTGATGCCCGTCGTGGTCGCACTCTCCGAAGGCGATCGGCAGCCCGGCAAGCCATTTGCGTGGAGAACCGAAGCTCCCGTCAGCGGCAATTGGCCTACCGTCGCGGCCAAAGCACAGGTGACACCAGCGCTTCAGGCAGCGCTCGACGCCAACAGCAGCGGAAGTGGCAACGCCCCAGTGAGCCGCCCTTCCGGCACGCTCTGGGTCGCGCTGCTTGGCGCCCTTTTAGGAGGCTTGCTCCTGAATCTCATGCCCTGCGTGTTTCCGGTGCTGGCCATCAAAGTGCTCAGTTTTACCCGGCGAGCGGAAGACCAGCGCGGCCACCGCGTGGCTGCGCTCGCCTATGCAGGCGGCGTCATCCTGTCCTGCCTCGCGCTCGGCGGCGCGATGCTGGCCTTGCGGGCTGCGGGAACCCAGCTGGGTTGGGGATTCCAGTTGCAGTCGCCTGCGGTCGTCGCGGCACTGGCGGCGCTGTTCACGCTCATCGGGCTCAATCTCGCCGGACTGTTCGAATTCGGAAACTTTGCATCGCCCTCCCTGGGCGCTGTGCAGGCGCGGCATCCAGTGGCCAACGACTTTCTTTCGGGGGTGCTCGCAGTCGTGATCGCCTCGCCTTGCACTGCACCTTTCATGGGCGCGTCGCTGGGCTTCGCGATCGGATTGCCGGCCGTCGAGGCCTTGCTGATGTTCGGGGTGCTCGGCTTTGGGCTGGCGCTGCCCTATCTCGTCGCTGGATTCGTGCCTGCAATCGCCCGCCTGTTGCCGAAGCCGGGGCCCTGGATGGACACGCTGCGCCGCCTGCTCGCCTTCCCGATGTTCGCCACGGTGGCGTGGCTGGTCTGGGTCCTGGGCCAGCAAAGCGGCATCGACGGCGCGGGCGCGCTGCTCGGCCTGCTGATCTGCCTGGCCGCGATTGCGTGGGCACTGACGCTGGGTGGCCGCACGCGCGTCGCCATGACAGGGCTCGCCCTTGCGGTGACAGCGGTACTGGCGGTCGCGATCGGCGGGAACGTCGTCAAGACGACGGAGCCGCGCCAGAGCGAAGCTGCTGCCGGCGAACGCTGGCAGCCTTGGTCCGCTCAGCGGGTTGCGGCGTTGAACGCGGGCGGCCAGCCGGTGTTTGTGGACTTCACCGCCGCCTGGTGCGTGACCTGTCAATACAACAAGAGAAGCACTCTTTCGGATGATGCCGTGCTGGCGGACTTCGCCGCCAGGAACGTCGCGTTGCTCCGCGCCGACTGGACGCGCCGCGATCCGTCCATTACCGCCGCCCTGACGGCATTGGGGCGCAGTGGCGTGCCCGTCTATGTGCTTCAGGCGCCGGGCAAGGCGCCGATCGTGCTGACCGAAATCCTGAGCAAGAATGAGGTGCGCGCGGCGCTGGCGGCGCTTTGACCCTGCGGCAATACGGGTTGTCACATGCGCTTGAAGAATCCGTTCTAAGCTGCGGTGGTTGTTGCGTATTTCTCATTGGAGGTCAAAGCTGACCATGTCACCATCGTCATCTTCCGAATCCCGTTCTTTTCGCGCCGCACGCCAAGCCAGGGCGGCCCTGACCCGGGCTTCACGGCGCGCTGTCATGACGGCTGCCGTCGCGCTCGGCGCGACTTTCCTCATGAACGCCCAAGCCATGGCTGCCCCCGCTGTCGGCCAGCCGGCTCCCGATTTCATTGCCGTCGACACTGCCGGCAACCAGCATCGCCTCTCAGACTTCACCGGCAAGTACGTGGTGCTCGAATGGACCAACCCCGGCTGCCCGTTCGTGCGCAAGCACTACGGCAGCGGCAACATGCCAGCCACCCAGAAATCGGCAACGGGCAAGGGTGTCGTCTGGCTGGCCATCAACTCGACCGAACGCGCTGCCAGCGACTACCTGAAGGCCCCCGAACTGGAAGCCTKGATGCACGAACAGTCGGGTGCGCCGACCGCCGTGCTGATGGACGAAGACGGTGTGATCGGTCGAGCCTACGGTGCACGGACGACGCCGCACATCTTCATCATCGACCCGAAAGGCACGCTCGTATATGCCGGCGGCATCGACAGCATCGCTTCGGCGCGCCCCGAAGACATCAAGACAGCTGCCAACTACGTGAACCAGGCGCTCGGCGAGGCTTTCGACGGCAAGGCGATCAGTGCCGCGACGACGCGGCCCTACGGCTGTTCGATCAAGTACAAGACCTGAGTCACAAGACCCGGGTCGCCGAAGGCTGCGGCCAAGCCCCTGCGACAATCGCGGGATGCCTTTTGCCCCCTTGAAGAACGACACTTTCCTGCGCGCCTGCTGGCGCCAGGCCACTGACCACACGCCTGTCTGGCTCATGCGCCAAGCTGGGCGCTACCTGCCAGAGTACGTTGCCACCCGTGCAAAGGCCGGCAGCTTCATGGGCCTGGCGACCAATGTCGACTACGCGACGGAAGTCACACTCCAGCCGCTCGAGCGCTACCCGCTCGACGCTGCCATCCTGTTTTCCGACATCCTCACTGTTCCCGACGCCATGGGACTCGGGCTTTCGTTCGAAGTGGGCGAAGGGCCGCGCTTCGCACGACCCGTGCGAGACGAGGCGGCAATTTCGGCCCTCGAAGTGCCGGACATGGCCAAGCTGCGCTATGTGTTCGACGCGGTCGCATCGATTCGAAAGGCCCTTGACGGCCGCGTACCGCTGATCGGGTTTTCAGGCAGTCCCTGGACCCTGGCCTGCTACATGATTGAAGGCGCGGGTTCGAGCGACTACAGGCAGGCCAAGACGCTGCTCTACAGCCGCCCCGACCTCATGCACAAGCTGCTCTCCGTGAACGCGGATGCGGTGGCCGCTTATCTGAATGCCCAAATTGCGGCCGGTGCCCAGGCCGTGATGGTGTTCGACAGTTGGGGTGGCGTGTTGGCTGACGGCGCATTCCAGGAATTCAGCCTCGCGTATACGGCGCGCGTTCTATCGCAGGTTCAACGCAATGGCCCTGACGGCGAACCCGTGCCGCGGATCGTATTCACCAAAGGCGGCGGCCCGTGGCTGACAGACATGCGCGCGCTGGATTGCGAAGTATTGGGCCTCGACTGGACGACCAATCTAGGCAAGGCACGAGCGCTGGTCGGCGAAGGCACCGGTGGCAAGGTGCTGCAAGGAAACATCGATCCCAACGTGTTGTTCGCGCCGCCCCGGCAGATCGAGGCTGAAGTGGCGAAGGTCCTGCAAAGCTTTGGGCGGCCGCACACTGACATCCAAAGCACAGGTCCGACCCACATCTTCAACCTTGGCCACGGTATTAGCCAGTTCACCCCGCCGGACCAGGTCGCGGTGCTCGTCGATGCTGTTCACGCGCAGTCGCGGGCACTTCGCGCCTGAGACGATTGTTATCAATTGTAAACACAAGACGAGCGATCAGCGCTTTGTCAAGGGGGCAAAAAGCGTAAGGGCCGACTGACTTATGCACAAAACACCTGTTGCGGTGCGCAAAAAATATCTGAGGTCCGATGCCGATGCTCCTAAAGGGATAGCGCAGCTAAGTCATTGATTCATAAGGGGATTGAACTTTGCGGTTTTTGCGAGCATTCCAACGGAAGCCTTGATTTTCAAGGGCTGCCGTTGAATCCAGACCCGATATCAACAAAGTTATCCACAGAAAATCTGGATGAACCGCAAAGCGCATCAAAATCAACAACTTAGGTCGTTTTGTTCAAAGTACCTTTAACAAACAAGCGCAGCGGAGATCGCGGTTGAACTGGCGCGTCGACGTCGCAGTTCAGACTCCTGCCCATAGCGCACTAGGGGATGTCCTTAGTTACGCAAGTGGCGCGCCGGTGACGCCGGGCGCTTTGGTGCGGGTGCCATTGGGACGCCGTGAGGTGCTTGGCGTGGCTTGGGCGACGCATGCGGAGGCCGCCGAGGCTGCCGAATCCGGAGCACCGGGCGTGGAATTGAAGTCCATCGGCGCGGTCCTTGATGCGCTCGCGCCGCTCGGCGATGCCTGGCGAGATCTGGTGGCCTTTGCGGCTCGCTATTACCAGCGTTCCCTGGGTGAAATCGCGCTGGCCGCCTTGCCACCGCAGCTTCGCGACTTGTCGAGCGTGCAATTGGCTCGGCGCCTGAAGCGAAAGAGCACGTCAGCGCCCTCGAATGCCGACGCTTTCGCTCCTGTTTCCGTGATCCTCAGTGACGAGCAAACCGCGGCCTTGGCGCGCTTCGAGGCCGAACCCGGGCCGTTCTTGCTTTTCGGTAGCACTGGAAGCGGAAAGACCGAGGTCTATCTTCGCGCCGTAGCGGCGCTCCTCGACCGCGAACCCGAAGCACAGGCGCTGGTGATGGTGCCCGAGATCAACCTGACCCCACAGTTGGAGGCCCGCTTCAAGGAGCGGTTCGCAAGCCGCTTCGGCGCGGATGCGGTCGTCTCGCTGCACAGCGGCATGACGAATCCGCAGCGTCTTGCGAGTTGGCTCGCCGCTCACAGCGGCGCGGCTCGTATCGTGCTCGGGACCCGGATGGCGGTGTTCGCCTCCATGCCCACGCTGCGACTCATCGTCGTCGACGAAGAGCACGACCCCAGCTACAAGCAGCAGGAGGGCGCTCGCTATTCCGCACGCGATCTGGGGGTGTGGCGCGGTCATCGCGAAAACGCGAAGGTGATCCTCGGCTCCGCCACCCCCTCACTCGAAACCTGGCACCAAAGCCGGCCGCCGTCAGGAGAAGATGCAGGCGGCCGCTATGCGCGGCTGGCAATGCCTTCGCGCATCGGCACCAGCTTGCTCCCCACAGTGCGACTGGTCGATATGAACCTTCAGCCGCCCAGGACGGTCTTGTCGGTCGCCCTGCTCGATGCCATCGGCCAGCGCATTGCGCGAGGCGAGCAAAGCATGGTGTTCCTCAACCGGCGCGGCTACGCACCCGTACTGGCATGCGGCGACTGCGGTTGGAAAAGCGAATGTCCACACTGCAGCGCTTATCGGGTGTTCCACAAGATCGATCGCACGCTGCGCTGCCACCACTGCGGTTTTGCCGAACGCGTGCCGCGCACGTGTCCAGCCTGCGGCAATCCCGATATCGCGCCAGTCGGCCGCGGCACCGAACGGCTTGAAGAACACTTGGGCGAGCTTTTCGCGCCCGTCCAGCGACCGGATGGAAGCGCAGTGCGAATCGCCCGCATCGATGCCGACAGCACTCGCAAGCAGGGCGCCCTCGAATCGCAGCTGGCGGCAGTGCATGCAGGCGAAGTCGATGTGCTCGTGGGCACGCAGATGATCGCCAAGGGGCACGACTTCAGGCGAATCACGCTGGTGGCGGCCGTCAATCCGGATGGGGCGCTGTTTTCGAGCGACTTTCGAGCGCCGGAGAGGTTGTTCAGTCTGCTCATGCAATCTGCGGGACGGGCGGGCCGTGACGCGGCGTACTTGATGTCGCAAGGTGCGACCGCCGAAATGTGGATTCAGACGCACCATCCGCAGCATCCGCTTTTTGCGGCCTTGCGGCGCCATGACTACCCCGCCTTTGCTCAGCGCGAACTCGAAGACCGCGCCGCCGCCGGCATGCCGCCGTTCGCGTTCCAGGCGCTTTTGCGCGCGGACGCTCGATCGCAAGAGGTTGCGCAGGCGTTTCTCGCTTCAGCGAGTTCCGCGGCTGAAAGCCTCGCTGGGTCGGAATGGGTCACGCGCTACCCGCCGGTTCCGCTCGCGATTCAGCGCGTTGCCAATGTGGAGAGAGCGCAGATGCTGGTCGAAAGCCAATCCCGGGCAGCCTTGCAACGGTTGCTCGCAGCCTGGCAACCGCTGTTGCATGAGCTGCGGCGGACGCCCGAAGGCAAGGGGGTGATCCGCTGGCTGGTCGACGTCGACCCGCACAGCATCTGATCGCCCCCGCAAAATCGCTCGGTCCTACAGCAAACCGACCGGCTCCTTGCCCATTTCCACGTACTGCAAACTGGAACGCCGTCTTCGATTTGCCGCCCCTGGCCACGCCAACAACACCGCAGCGAGCAGGTAAATGGCGAGCGCCACGCCCGTACCGAGGGCACCCACGTGCCACAGCCAGGTGACGACGGCCAGGCAAACCAAGGAAAGCACCCCTCTCATCAAAGTTGTCATGTCAACTCTCCCGATCAGGAACTCACTTTAGCAGCGACTTTGAGAACCTAAGAACTATCCACAGGCAATATTTCGCATTACCTCCGGCCGCCTCCAATGTGCGGCCAAAGAAATACTCCAAACGGGGCTTGACGATGCGCAGGGGCGATGTCAAATCTATGTAGATGGCGGGCTCATTTCGAGTCCTGCAAGGGGTGGAATCGTGAAATCGCCGTTCGGAGTACTGTGGGGACTGTCGCTCGCATGTCTGGTCTGGGGGGCGCAAGCGGCCGATCTGGAATTGGAAGGCGACCGGCTGCTGGTTAGCGGAATGCTCGACGGCAGCGCGATCAAGTTGTTCGAGGAGCATCTCGCCAGCGGGAAGGTGCGAACCGTCGTCTTCGAGAACTCCCTGGGCGGCACCCCCGAAATCGCCAGCGACTACGCGCGCACCATTCGGGCCAAAGGGGTCAATACGGAGGTCCGCGGCCAGTGTCAGGCGGCGTGCGCTTACGCCTTCCTGGCCGGCCGGGAGCATCGCTTCGGGCGCGGGTTCCAGGTCAATGGCTTGCTCATACCGGTTTCCGGCCGGCCGCGCCCCGCCGACCTCACGGGTCGCTGGGATGGAGAAGACAGCTACCGCACCCTTGCCGAATTCATCGGTCCCGCGCCCGGCGCTCCTGCAGCGGGGCAGGACCCGGCCGGTGCGAGCACAGCAAGCGTTGCCACTGGCACCGCCACGGCCATCTCAGCGTCCGCGTCCAGCCCGGCCGTCGCGCCAAGGGAGCGCTGGCAACCGAATCAGGGCGTGCTCTTCGTCTCCACGCCCACATTGTTCGGCCGCGTATACAACAGCTTCTATTGCGACGGCACGCAGGGGCGTGACATGTCCCGATGCGAGTTGCTCCCCGATGCCGACCCGTACAAGCTGGGCGTCCTGACGCCGTGAGTCGAACCCGCCTCAGTGGATCAAGCCCGCCGCAAGAGGGAAGGTAAAGAAGGCTGCAACCGTCGTCCAGAGAATGATCCGGGCGATGCGGTCGTTGTCGGCGCCGAATCGCTCGGCGAGCATCGACACATTGCTGGCGCTTGGGAGCGCCGCCACGAGCACGATCGCGACCAGTGCCGGCCGCGCCAAAGGCACGCCTAGCGCCATGGCGCCGCGCGCGATGCCGTAGACCACGAGCGGATGCGCGACCAGCTTGATCGCGATGATCGGCAAGACGTCGCGCAATGGCGCGGGGCGCGGCGATGCCCGTGCGCTGCCCATGGCCTGCGCAACTGCGGCGCTGGCCTGGTGTTCGCGCGCCAGCAGCGAAGCACGCGCGAGCACCGCGCCAATGGTGAACAAGGCCACGGGCGATGCGGCGTCGGCCAGCATTGCGATGGTGCGGTCCAACGGGCCCGGCAGGATGGCGTGCGTCGCCGATGCCAGCACGCCGAGCAGAATCGCCCACGGCAGCGGATTCTGCAGAACGCCACGCAGTGCCTGCCGCAAGGCCTTGCCACCGCCGTGCTCATGGGCCGCGTCGAGGCGCGACAGGGCGATACAGAGCGACGAAGTCACGATCATGTCGAACGAAATACTGATGATCGTCGGCGTCGCGGCCTGCGCACCCAGGATCGCCACCAGCAGCGGAACCCCCATGAAGCCGGTGTTCGGAAAAGCGGCGACCAGCGAGCCAAAAGCCGCATCGTTCCATCCAATGCGCTCATTGCGGCTCACGGCAACGGCGGCGCCCACGACCAGCAGTGCGCTGAGACCCCACACCAGCGCGACGCCCGCATCGAGCAGCTGCCCGACGGGTGCGCTCGCGCCGAACCGAAACAACATGCACGGCAGCGCAAAGTAAAGAACGAAAACGTTCAGGCCTGGAATGGCCGCCAGCGGCAGGGCTCCGCCGCGGGTGGCGGCATAGCCGGCGGCTATCAAGGCAAAGAAGGGAACGGTGACGAGGAAGATCTGGAGCACCGGGCAATTGTCCCTGGCACGACTTAACGCAAAAAGCTGCGTCGGTCTACCACATCTGCTCGCCCCGAGCGAAACGGGCCGCCCGTATCATTGCGCGCTTTGCGCTTCCCGATCTCTCGCCTCCATGTCTTCCGGTCTCAATCTCGCGCAGCAAGAAGCGGTCAACTATATGCACGGGCCTTGCCTGGTCCTCGCAGGCGCGGGTTCCGGCAAGACGCGCGTCATTACCCACAAGATTGCGCGGCTGATCCAGGCGGGACTGGAGCCCAAGCGCATCGCGGCCATCACCTTCACCAACAAGGCCGCCGCGGAGATGCGCGAACGTGCAAAGAGCCTGATCGGACGCGAAGCGAAACACGTGATGGTCTGCACCTTCCACGCGCTCGGCGTACGCATGATGCGCGAGGACGGCGCGGTGCTGGGGCTGAAGCCGGCCTTCAGCATCCTCGACAGCGACGACGTGACCAAGATCCTCAAGGATGCGGGCGGCACCACCGATGCGGCCACGGCGCGCATCTGGCAGTGGACCATCAGCAAATGGAAGAACATAGGCCTGAACGCCGCGCAGGCCGAAGCGCAAGCGGCTGACGACAACGAGCGCATCACGGCGCGCATCATGGCGCGCTACGAAGAGCGGCTCGTCGCCTACCAGAGCGTCGATTTCGATGACCTGATCGGCATGCCGCTCAAGTTGCTGCAGCAGTTCGATGAGGTGCGCGCAAAGTGGCAAGCTGCGCTCGGCCACATTCTGGTCGACGAATACCAGGACACCAACGCCACGCAGTACGAAGTCCTCAAGGCCCTGGCGGGCGAGCGCGGGCGCTTCACCGCCGTTGGTGATGATGACCAGTCCATCTACGGCTGGCGAGGCGCCACGCTCGACAACCTGAAGAAGCTGCCGGTCGACTACCCCAAGCTCAAGGTGATCAAGCTCGAGCAGAACTACCGCAGCACGAGCGCGATCCTGCGAGCGGCCAACAATGTCATCGGCCCGAATCCCAAGCTCTTTCCCAAGACGCTGTTCAGCGAACTCGGCGAAGGCGAGCCGGTTCGTGTCGTCGATGCGGACAGCGAGGCGCACGAAGCCGAGCGCGCCGTCGCACGCATCCAGAGCCTGCGAGCCGGCGACGCCATCACGCAGGGGCAGCAGCACAAGGAGTTTCGCGACTTCGCGATCCTCTATCGTGCAAACCATCAGGCCAGGGTGATCGAGCAGGCGCTGCGCAAGGCGCAGATTCCTTACAAGGTCTCAGGCGGGCAAAGCTTTTTCGATCGAGCCGAAATCAAGGATCTGTGCGGCTGGTTTCGCCTATGGGTCAACAACGACGATGATCCGGCCTTCCTGCGCGCCGTGACCACGCCCAAGCGCGGCATCGGACACACGACGCTCGCGAGTCTCGGCACCTTCGCCAGCCAGTACAAGCTGAGCCTTTTCGAGGCGTTGTTCAGCCCTTCGCTGCCGAGCGTCATGCCCAAGCGCGCGCTGGAAGGTCTTCACGAGTTCGGCCGCTACATCAATGACCTGGAGTACAAGGCGCGTCGCACGATGGGCGCCGAGGACTCGCGTGCATTCCTTGCCGAGTGGCTCAAGGAAATCGACTACGAGAAGCACCTCTACGACGGCGAGGAAAGTGAACAAGCCGCTGCGAGCCGTTGGACCAACGTGCTGGAGTTCTGCGACTGGATGTCCCAGCGCTGCGGCGGGCAGATCGACGACGCTTCCGGAGCGACCGTCGAGAGCGAGCGCAAGAGCCTGCTCGAAGTCGCGCAGACGATCTCGCTGCTGTCGACGATCAGCGAACGCGAGAAGGACCAGAACGTGGTCACCCTCTCGACGCTGCACGCATCCAAGGGATTGGAATGGCCCCATGTGATGCTGATCGGCGTCACGGAAGGGTTGCTGCCCTTCAAGCTCGACGACGATGGCGGCCGTCAGGAAAAGATCAGCGAAAGCACGCTGGAGCGCCTGCAGGAAGAACGGCGCCTCATGTATGTGGGCATCACGCGCGCACAGCGCAGTCTCGCAGTGAGCTGGACCAAGCGACGCAAGCAGGGCCGCGAGATGGTCGCCGCGCAGCCGAGCCGCTTCATTGCCGAGATGGCGCTCGACAAGACGACGGCCAAGGAAGACCCGCGGGAAAAGCTCAAGGCATTGCGCGCGGAATTCGCGAGGAAAGTTCAGGACAACGCAGCAGCCGCCRCGGCTGCCGCATCCGCGCCATGAAGCGAACGACCTGGGTCTGGATGGCAGCTTGCTGCCTCTTTTCGGGGTGCGTTGCCGTTCAGGACTCCGCCAGGTCGGCAGGGCCGGCGCCGGTGCGTTCGGCCGAACAGATCGCGAACTGCCCCGCCAGCGGATCGGAGATGCCGCTTGACGCGCTCTTTGGTGAATGGGAAGCGCGCTTCGAAGGCATCGCTGGCATTGCCAAGGTGCAGCTTGCCAAGCATCCCGACTATGCAGGTGTGCGGGGCACCATCACGCGCGGCGAAGGAACTGCCGTCACCGTGGCCCAACTCGCGGGCGACATCGACGACCAAGGCATGCTGAGCCTCGACGAGTCGCAGGACGGCAAGGCCATCAGCGGAGTCTGGCTCGGTGAACTGGGGCCCGGCTCTTGCGGCAGCCAATGGCGGGGCATCTGGCGCAACGCCGCCGACGACAGCAATCACCCTTTCACGTTGACCAAGATCGGCAACGCCGGGACTGAACGATGAATCCACGTTTTCTCTATATCGGTGCACTCTTCTGCGGGTTCGGTGCGTCAGGCGCCATGGCAGAGGCCGTGGACAAGCCACCGAGCCCGTTGGCTCAATCCGAACTGACATGGCAGGCCTGCCAAGGGCTCTCGGGGCCGGCCAACAGCGAAGCTCGACTCGCCTGTTTCGATCGATGGGCGCAGCAGCAGACGTTGCCGGCCGCTGCAGTGCCACCCGCACCTCCGGTGCTCGCGGAAACGCTGCCGCCCGTGGATGCCACCGTGCCCGCCACGCGCGTGATCACCCTCACCAGCGAGGATGGCTGCCGCGATCGCCAGTACTCTCCCCTGTCGCGATTCTGGGAACTGGAGGCAGGCAGCAATTGCGGCACCTTCGGCTTCCGCGGCTACAGACCTCTCAGCGTGGGCATCGGCGCGGCGGCCCAGGCTCCGGAAACCGCGACTTCGCCGGCACCGAACCACACGGGCGTCGACAGGCCTTACCAAGCACAGGACATGCGCATCGGCCTGTCCTTGCGCACCAAGCTCGCGCAAGGCTTGCTCACGGGGGATGATCCGGTCAAGAAGGACGCTCTCTGGTTTGCTTATTCGCAGGCATCGACCTGGCAGGTGTTCAACGAAGAGCTTTCGCGCCCCTTCCGCACCACCGATCATGAACCGGAGGTGATGTACACCTACCCGTCCGATTACCAACTCCCCGGCGGCTGGCGCCTGCGCTATACAGGCCTGGGACTGGTGCACCAATCGAACGGCCAGGACCTGCCGTACTCAAGAAGCTGGAACCGCGTCTACCTGATGGCGGGTGCGGAGTTGGGAGACCAATTCGTGATCACGGGACGCGTGTGGAAGCGAATCAAGGAAAACGCAGCCGACGACGACAACCCCGACATCACCAAGTACCTTGGCAACGCCGACCTCAGGGTCGGCTGGCAGGTCGACCGCCTCAACCAACTCGGGGTGTCGGTTCATGGCGGCAAGGGCGGCATCAAGCTCGAATGGTTGAAGGCGATCGGCGATCCGGTGAAGAGCAACCTGCGCTTTCAGACGCAGCTCTTCTATGGCTATGGCGACACGCTGGTCGACTACAACCGTAAGCGCACGGTGTTCAGCGTCGGATTGGCGCTGGTCGATTTCTGAGGCTAGTGCGGCACTTCGACTGCCGCAGCGCTTGCGGCCGCGCGACGCGGACCGCGAATAAGCAGCAGCAGTGGAATCGCCGCCAGGGTGACGACCATCATGATCCCGAAGTCGTCCAGGTAGCCGATCAGCACACCTTGCCGCGTGACCTCGCTGTTCAGCATGGCCAATCCGGTGGAAGTGGCAGGATTCAACATCTGCGGCAGGTTTGCCAAAGCGTGATTGCCGGGCCCGACCGTCGCCGCCAAGGTCGCGTGAGCCTTGCTGGAGCCTTCCGTCAGTAGCGCCTGGACGATCGAGATACCGACGCTGCTGCCGATGTTGCGCAGCAGGCTGAAGATGGGCGTGCCCTGGTTGCGCAACCGCGGCGCCAACGTCGCGAAGGTCGCCGTGGACAGCGGCACGAACGTGAATCCGATTCCCAGGCCCTGGATGAACCCTGAAGTAATGATCAGCGTGCTGTCCATCTGAAGGGTCATGCTGGTCATCTGCCAGAGCGAGAACGCTGTCAGGCTGAAGCCCACCGCCATGATCGCCCGCACGTCGACGCGCTGCACCAGCCGACCCACGGCAATCATCGCGATCATGGTTCCGATGCCCCGCGGCGCGGTGACTTGGCCGGTGTAGATCACCGGGTAGTCCATCAGCCCCTGCAGAAAGCTCGGCAGCAGCGCCATCGTGCCGTACAGGATCATCCCCACGATGAAGGCGAACAGCAGGCCCGTCACGAAGTTGCGGTCCTTGAGCAGGTCGCGATCGAAGAAGGAAACTCCCTGGACGGTCCACGTGTGGACCACGAAGAACGCAAAAGCAACCAGCGCAGTCACGGCTTCGAGCCGGATCTCCCAGGAATCGAACCAGTCCATCTGCTCTCCGCGGTCAAGAAAGAGCTGCAGCATGCCGATCGCGATGCTCAGCGTGATGAAGCCGAACAGGTCGAGGCGCTCGCCCTGTGGACGGCTTTCCGGCAGATAGCGCACGATGCCCCACAGCGCGAAGATGCCGACCGGCAAGTTGATGAAGAAAACCCAGCGCCAATCGATGTTCTCGGTCAGCCAACCGCCCAGGAGCGGGCCGAGAATCGGCCCGACCATGATGCCGGCGCCCCAGATCGCCATCGCCTGGCCGACCTTCTCGCGAGGGTTGATGTCCAGCAAGACGGCTTGCGACAGCGGCACCAGCGCCGCGCCGAACACGCCTTGCAGCAGTCGCGCGGCAACGATCTCGACCAGCGAGGTCGCAATTCCGCACATGGCGGAGGCGATCGTGAAGCCCACGATCGAGACGATGAAAACCTTGCGCCGGCCCCAGTGGCCGCAGAGCCAACCCGTGAGCGGCAAAGCAATGGCCGCTGCCACGATGTATGACGTGAGCACCCAGGTGATCTGATCCTGCGACGCTTGCAGGCTCCCCTGCATATGAGGCAGCGCGACATTGGCAATGGTCGTGTCGAGCGCCTGCATGATGGTGGCAAGCATGATCGAGACCGTGATCAGCCCCCGGTGCGCGACAGCATTGTGAAGGCTCGGCGTCGTCATTTGCCGGCTCCTGCGGCCGCCGCGTCCAAGGCGATCAGCCCATCGCGCGCCTTCCCGAGGAGGATGAGAAGCTGAGCACGCTCTGCCGGCGTCATGTGCGCGAGCGCCCGCGCATGCAAGCTGTCGCCGATGGTCAGCGCTGCGTCGAGCGCCTTCTCCGCGCTGGGGGCCAGGCGAACTTCATTCATGCGTCGGTCATTGGCGCTTGCCTGCCGATAGACCCACCCCGCCGCTTCCAGCCTGTCGCACAGCCCGCCGACGGCCATGGCGCTCAGATCCAGGCGCTGCGCCAGTTCGACCTGCGAAAGCGGTCGCTCATCGTCATGCATGGCCAGCACCCCAAGCAGACGGCATTGCGCACGAGAGAGGCCGATGCGCTCACGCGACAGCCGGTCGAATTGTTCACCATAGCGCTTGGCGACATCGTTGACCAGGAAGCCGAAGCGCTGGGAGAAGTCTCTTTTCATAAGCGCCGTGATTATAAATATGCTTATGAATTCTGGCCTGCGACCGACAGGGCCGGGCGTGCGACCGCGCCTACCAGGTCGGTTCGCGTTCGGGAGTCGCCGTGATGTGATGGATCGACAGATCCGCGCCGTCGTATTCCTCTTCCTGCGACAACCGCAAGCCCAAGGTCGCCTTGAGCGTGCCGTACACCGCCGCGCCTGCCAGCGCAGCCCAAGCCACACCGATCGCGACGCCGATCAACTGGGCCATCAGGCTCACACCGCCGATACCGCCGAGCGCCTTGCTGCCGAAGATGCCTGCCGCGAGACCGCCCCAGGTTCCGCAAAGGCCATGAAGGGGCCAGACGCCAAGGACATCGTCGATACGCCACTTGTTTTGCGTGAGCGTGAACATCACCACGAAGATTGCGCCCGCCACGCCGCCGACGACCAATGCCCCCAAAGGGTGCATGAGGTCGGAGCCCGCACAAACGGCCACCAGGCCGGCCAAAGGGCCGTTGTAGACGAACCCTGGGTCGTTCTTGCCCAGTGCCAGCGCCACCAGCGTGCCTCCGACCATGGCCATTAACGAATTCACCGCCACGAGTCCTGAAATCCTGTCGAGCGTCTGCGCGCTCATCACGTTGAAGCCGAACCAGCCGATGCAAAGGACCCACGCGCCCAAGGCCAGGAAAGGAATGCTCGACGGCGGATGAGCGCTCAGCGAGCCGTCGCCGCGATACCGGTTGCGGCGTGCCCCAAGCAGGAGTACCGCGGGCAGCGCCAGCCACCCCCCGACCGCGTGGACGACCACGGATCCGGCGAAATCGTGGAACTCGCTCCCGGTCACCGAAGCGATCCAGGCCTGGATGCCGAACGCCTTGTTCCAGGCAATGCCCTCGTACAGAGGGTAGACAAATCCGACGATCACCGCCGTGGCGATCAACTGCGGCCAGAACTTGGCACGCTCCGCAATGCCTCCCGAAATGATCGCGGGGATCGCAGCAGCGAAGGTCAGGAGGAAGAAGAACCGCACCAACTCGAAGCCGCTCTTCGCGGCGAGCTCCTCGGCGCCCACAAAGAAATGCGTGCCGTATGCCACTCCATATCCCACCAGGAAATAGACAACCGTGGAGACGGAGAAGTCCACGAGGATCTTCACGAGTGCGTTGACCTGATTCTTCTTGCGGACTGTGCCGAGTTCAAGAAATGCGAATCCGGCATGCATGGCGAGGACCATGACTGCGCCCAAGAGGAGGAACAGCGCGTTCGCGCCCTGTGTTAGTGCGTCCATGAAAGCTTGCGGGAGTTTTGGCGTTGAAGTGGTGCGCTTTGCCTCTATTGGGCAAATGCGCCGCTTCCGCAAGCAAAAGTGGTGCCTACAGCGCGCGAAGGTGGTGCCGAATGGTTCAAATCACTGCACGGCGCACCGAATCGGCCCGATCTATCGGGGCGAACGTTCAGACCGCTGTACGTTCGATCGCGTCCCTGATCCGCTGGAACACCCTCGGGCTGCTGAAGTTCTGCACTGAGTCGCGAACCGCATCGGCAGTAGGGAGCAAGGAGCGGTCACTGGCAACCCGCTGTATGAGATCGCTCAATGCCTCCACATCGCCCACGCCAAACAGCCATCCGTTCTCGCCGGGACGGATGATGTCGCTCGGCCCCGACGGGCAATCGCTGCTGATGCACGGAATGCCGCGCGCCATCGCCTCGATCAAGACCAACGGAAAGCCTTCATAGGACGAGCAGAGGACGAGGGCATCCGCCTCTTGGATGGAATGCCAGGGCTCCTCTTGGCGGCCGAGCCAATTCAGTCGATCCGCGATGCCCAACTCCTCAGCCAGGGATTGGAGCTCCGCCAACTCCGTTTCCGGACTGCCCGAGCCGATCAGGTCCAGTCGCCAGTCCGCTTGCACTCGAGCGAGCGCGCGCAAGAGGTCGTCAGTGCACTTTTGATCGCCGCGCATGAGCCGCCCGACGTGCAGCAGGCGCAACGGGCCCTGCTCTGACCGGGGAATCGGCACAACCGATTCCATGCGCGTGCCGTTGTAGACGAGGTGCACAGCTTCGGGTCGAACACCTGGCACAAGCTTGGTTGCATCGGCGATTTGCGGACTGATGCAGAGGTGCCCGTCTGCAAACCTGAGAAGGTCGGTTCGCTGCCGATGGACCGTTGAAAAATGCAGCCACGCCAAAACCGGACGTTTGAGGCGCGCAAGCCACAGCCCCAATTTGACGAGCAGAAGCGTGGAGCTGTAGATGACGACGACAGCGTCCGGCAGCTGCGTCTTGCAGGTACGAACAAAGGCCGGCAGGCCCCGCAGCATCTGGGTCTTCAACGAGGTCGAACCGTTTTCGACTTCCGTATAGGCGATCCCTTCATGCCATTTGGGATCTCGAACACTGGGACACAACGCGAGCACGCGAACGCGGTCACCGTGCGCCTGCGCTTCCTCCGCCAGGGACCGGACACACACTTCGATGCCCCCCAAGCCTGACAGGGTACCGACGACAACGAGAATTTCCATAGATGTAGGTGACCCGCATGCGGTTCATCGCCCGCTAACCTAGGGTGCGGGACGTAAGGCAAACGTCGGACACGAAGGCGGTGCCGTGTCAGCCAATTCATCGGCGAGCCATGATTCGATACATGTAGAAACGGCCTGGAACACCGGGGCGCGGCCTGGACCCAGGCGATTCCCTCAGGTCTTTCAATGCCAAAGGCTGGGGTATCCGGCCTTGCGAAGTTCGGGCGTGACGCGCTCCCAGCGCCAGGCACCCTGATACGCGCCATGCACGAGACTCCGCATCAATGAATCCACCGATGCTTTGCGAATCATCGATGATAGTGATAGCATCGATTAATGAAGGCGAATCAACAGAATCACGCTGAGGTCTGCCCTGTCGACGCACAGACCCAGTTCGTATGGATCGTCGGGCACCCCATCGATCAGGTGAAGGCGCCTCAACTTATGAATCCGCACTACATGGCAGCGGGCGACAACGTCCTCGTTTTGCCAGCTCGAGTCAGGCCCGATGACCTCCGGAAAGTCTTCGAAGGCGCCCAACAGCTCGGCAATCTGCGCGGATGGATCGTCACGGTTCCGCACAAGATTGCGCTGGCGTCCTGGATGGACGAGCTTTCGGTGGCCGCGCGCGTCGCCGGCGCCGTGAACGCCATTCGCTTTCGCAACGGCAAGGCCTGTGGCGATCTCTTCGATGGCTACGGCTTCGTGTCCGGTCTCGGTGCGCGGGGCTTCGCGATTGCCGGTTGCTCGGCACTGGTACTGGGCGCAGGTGGCGTCGGCTCTGCCATTGCGCTCGCGCTCTCGGAAGCGGGCGCCGCACGCGTGTCCGTCTCCGACATCGATATCTCGCGCGCGCAACGGCTTGCATCGCGTCTCTGCGAACTCGGCCCAGAGGGCACGCGCTTCGATGCCGGAAGGGCTACATCGACCTCTGGGTTTCAGCTGGTCGTCAACGCCAGCCCTGTCGGAATGGCCGGCGACCCGCGTCTTCCTATCGACCCCGGGTTGCTGCGTAGCTCGCATGTTGTCGCCGAGGTCGTCATGACCCCGGAACTCACGCCGCTCCTGCTTGCCGCGCGCAGCTTGGGCTGCGAAATCCATCCGGGCAAGCAGGTGCTGGAGGGCCAGCTTCAGAAGCTGCTCGATTTCTTTCGCTGATGCGGAACCGCCCCATCTCAAGCATATTGGAGACATCGCATGACAACCATCGCCCCTGAACTTTCCAACACGTCCGAGCGCGAATGGTTTCCGCGAAGGCGGGCGTTCCTGGCTGCCGCGGGCCTTGCCGGCCTCGCCCCGCTCGCCGGCGCCGAACAGGCCTATCCTTCGCGACCCGTCACGATCGTCGTGGGATTCGCGGCCGGCGGCATCGCCGATTCACTCGCCCGGATCGCGGCCCCGCTGCTTGCGGCGCAGCTCAAGCAGAGCGTCATCATCGACAACCGGGCAGGTGCCGGCGGCACCATCGCCGCAGCGTTGGTCGCGAGGGCGCCCAAAGACGGGTACACATTGCTCATGGCCTCCAACGGGCACGCCATCAACGCCACGATGATGAAGCCCTTGCCCTTTGACGCGATCGCGGATTTCGCCGCAGTCGGCGGCGTCGCGGCGACGCCGCTCGTCGCGGTCGTGCGCTCGGATTCCCCCTATAAGACGTTCGCCGACGTCATCGCCGCAGGCAAGTCCAAACCCATCCCGTACGGGTCGGGCGGCGCAGGCACGTTGACGCATCTGTTGCCGGAGCTCGTCGCATCGAACACCGGCGCAAACTTCACCCATGTGCCCTATCGCGGCACGGGTCCCGCCATCATCGACCTTATGGGGGGTCAGATCGAGTTCGTCATGGACCTGGTGCAGACGGCGCTCCCGCAAGTCCAGAGCGGGAAGCTGCGCGCCCTCGCGGTCAGCAGCCGGCAGCGCTCGCCGCAATTGCCCGACGTGCCCACCTTGGCAGAGACGGCGATGCCCGGCCTCGACGCCCAGGGATGGTATGGGCTGCTCGCCCCGGCGGGCACGCCCGTAGCGATACTGGACAAGCTCAACGCCGCGCTCAACAAGGCGCTCGGCGATCCGGCCGTCGTCGCGCGCATGACCGGCCTGGGCTCAACACCCATTGCGGGCTCGCGAGATGCATTCATGACGCTGCTGCGCTCCGAGGTCAAGCGATGGGGCGACATCGTCATCGCCAAGAAGATTACCGTCTGAGATGCCCATGCTTGATATCACCCGTGAAATCGAATGCGACGTTCTGGTCATCGGCGGCGGCAGCGCGGGCATCGCGGCGGCGATCAGCGCCGCACGCAATGGCGCGAAGACACTGCTCGTCGAGGCATCGCCCATGGTCGGTGGAGAACTCGTCAGCGGCATTTCCATGCTGGGGATGATTTCCACGCGCGGTGAGTGGATCGTGGGCGGCATTGCGCGCGATCTGCTGCGCGAAGTCGAGGAGCTTGGCGGCTACATCGGCCCGGTGTTCGACTACCGCTCGCTGCATCTGGTGTGCTTCGACCCGGAACTGATGAAGTTCGCGGTGGTCGGCCTCTTGGGCAAGGCTGGTGTCGAAGTCATGCTCTACACGCTGGCGACAGGCGTTCTATCGGCCGGCGGGGATGTGCGTGGTGTCTTCGTCCAGAACAAATCCGGTCGCCACCTGGTGCGTGCCAAGGTCATCATCGACGCCAGTGGCGACGCGGATCTGGTGGACGCCGCCGGCGGCAAGACCGAACTCGGCAAGGATGGCCGCTTCTTTCAGCCGCCCTCCCTGATCTTTCGCATGACCGGCGTGGACACGCCTCGCCTGCTGGAGAATGTCCGGACCCATCCCGAAGACTACGGACTCGCGGAGTTTCCCGGCATGGGGATGTCGCGCGAACAATGCGCCGAAGGACTCTGGAAGCAGGGCCAGCCGAAAGTGGTCCTTCTCGGGGAGCGCGGCATTCTCAAGCGCGCAGTGGAAGCCGGGGAGATGTTTCCCACATCGATCGTCGCCGTCGTGCCGGTCTCCACGGCGCGCCGGGAAGTCAGCATCAACTGCACGCAGATCGGCAATGTGGACGCCACCGACACGCGCCGCCTGAGTGCAGCAGTGCTCACCTTCTTCGGCCAGATCCAGCAATCGATGCGCTTCCTCAAGGAGCGCGTGCCCGGCTTCGAGGACGCGCACTTCTCGGGCGTCGCTGGCAAGATCGGTGTGCGCGAGACGCGTCGCATCGTGGGGGACTACATCCTCGACGAGGATGACGTGCTGGGCGCTCGCAAGCGTGATGACGTGGTGGCGAAGGGTGGCCATGAGATCGACCTGTTCGCGGTGTCGTCTCATCGCCGCCAGACCATCAAGGACGGCGGCTCCTACGACCTGCCCCTGTCCGTCGCCATTGCGAAGGGTGTGCGCAACCTCTTCGTGGTCGGCCGCTGCCTGTCCGCCACGCGCGAGGCGCAAAGCTCGGCGCGTGTGATGGGGACCTGCATGGCGATGGGCCAGGCGGCAGGGGCTGCTGCCGCAATGTGTTCGGCCGATGGGCACTGGGGCGGCGACGTCCGCGAGGTCTCCATTCCCGAGTTGCAACGCCGCCTGCGCGAGCAAGGCGCCATCCTCCAGAGCGAAGCCTGATGCCTCAGGCGCCAGACTTCGACGTCCTGGTTGTCGGCGCAGGCGCAGCCGGCATGACGGCCGCGCTGTCTGCCTCGTCCCGCGGCCTCAGCGTGCTGCTGGTCGAATCGACCAACCAGGTGGGCGGCACGAGCGCGACCTCGGCGGGCACGCTGTGGATTCCCTGCGCCTCGCCCCAAGACGCCGATGACAATTGCCGCGGAACGGCGCGTGCCTACCTGGAGGCCAGCATCGGGCCGGGGGCCGACAGCGCGAAGATCGAAGCGTTGCTCGAGTCGGCGGCCGAGCTTCTGCGGTTCCTGCGCGAAGAGACAGCGGTGCGCCTTGATCCCGTGGCACGGCATCCAGACTATCTTCAGGCTTTGCCCGGCGCCACGCTCGGCGGTCGGGCGTTCGCGCCGTCCACGTTCGACGGGCGGCGTCTCGGTCGCGACTTTGCACGTGTGCGCCCGCCCCTGCCGGAGTTCATGGTGCTGGGTGGAATGATGGTCGCCAAGGCCGACATCCCGATCCTTCTGAACGCCATGCGAGAGCCGCGCGCTTTTCTCGGCGCCGCGCAACTGGTCGCGCGCCATGCGAGGGACCGGCTCACGCGGCCTCGCGGCACCCGGCTGGTCATGGGCAATGCGCTTGTCGCCCAACTCTTCAGCAGCCTGCTGCACTCCAACGTCAAGATCGCATTCGACACTCGGGTCGCGCGCATGGCGCGGACAGCATCGGGATTCGACTGCGTAATGGCCGGCCCGCAGGGTGAACAGCGGGTTCGGATCGGAAAAGCCGTGGTGCTGGCGACCGGAGGCTTCTCGGGCAACGTAGCGATGCGGCAGCGCTGGTTGCCCGCCCTTGCCCGCGACCACAGCGTCGCACACGCAGGCGACGCCGGCGGGGGCATCGACCTGGGACTTTCACTCGGCGGCGCGGTGGAGGACGATCATGTACCGCCCGCATTCTGGATGCCCGTCTCGACGATGAAGCGCGCGGATGGCAGCGTGGCGACGTTCCCGCACATCATGCTGGACCGGGCCAAGCCCGGGCTTCTCGCAGTGGACGCGACCGGCAACCGCTTCGCCAATGAAGCCGACGCCTACCACCACTTCTGCGAAGGGATGCTCGAATCGAATCGCCGCACGGGCAGCAAGCGATTTTTCCTGATTGCTGACGCCGCATTTGTCAGCAGCTATGGCATCGGCATGGCTCGCCCAGGCCTGAAGTCGCTGCGGCGGTTTGTGCAGGCCGGCTACCTTACGCAGGCCGATTCGCCAGCCCAACTCGCAGAGCGCCTCCATCTCGAAGCCGGCGCCCTCGAGCGCACGCTGACCAGATACAACGAACTCGCCGCGCGCGGCGTGGATCTTGACTTTCATCGTGGCGAGTCGGCGCTCAACCGGCACAACGGCGATCCGCTCCACGGGCCGAATCCGTGCATGCGCGTGCTCGACACGCGCTCGTTGCATGCGGTCGAGATTCATGTCGCCGATTTGGGCACGAGCGTGGGCCTCCGAGCAGACGAAGACGCACGCGTCCTGGACGCTGGAGGGCAACCGGTGCCGGGCCTCTATGCCTGCGGCAACGACATGGCGTCCATGATGCGAGGAGCCTATCCAGGTCCGGGAGCGACGCTGGGTCCCGGAATGACCTTCGCGTGGCGCGCCGCGCGCCACATGGCGAACCGCTAGGGCCTCGCCCGGGTCCGCGTCTTTGCCGCCGGCGCAGGCGCGCCGCCCATCACGGCGATCAGTTGCTGATGCGTGCGGTCGATGTGTTCGAGCGCAAGCTTCTCCGCCAGCTTGGCGTTGCGACCCAGGCACGCGTCCAGCAGGGCCAGATGCTCGCCCTCGGCACGGCGCGAATAGGCCCCATCCTTCGTGAGCTGCAGGCGATAGCGGTCTTGCAAGTCCATGAGCGTGCTGCAAAAGTGCATGAGCATGGGCATGCCGCAGCCGGAGAGCACAGCCAGATGGAATTTGCGATGGGCGCTTTCCCATTCGGCCGCCGAAGTCGGCCCAGGTTTTGCCGCAACGCGCTTGCCGAGCATGTGCGCAGCCGCCGCCACGCGCTCTTCCCAGTCGTCGTCGCCATGCAAGACCGATTCCCGAATCGCGACAGGCTCGCAGAGCTTTCTGATGGTGACTATCTCCCCGAGGTTGGCGCGCGACATTTCGCTGACGCGGAACCCACGCTTGGCCTCGAAGCGCACGAAGCCTTCCGCCGTGAGCCGGGAGAGCGCCTCCCGCAGGGGGCTCAAGCTCACGTCGTATCTGCCTTTCATCTCATCGAGGTTCAGACGCGAGCCAGCGGGGTTGTCTCCTCGAAGGATGCCGATACGGATCTGTCGGGCTAACCGATCGGACAACAAGTCTTCCGATTCCCCTTCTACGATCGTCCGCACGGGCGGATCCACGAGCGAGGGTTGGCCCGCTGCCTGGGCCGATGTGTTGGTAGAACGCTTCTCGATGGATGCCATGCTGGCGATCATAGGCCGGCAGTCATGGATGCCGGATCAGGACTTCGCGCTCCGGCTGACGGCCCCGTCCGCTACGGCAGACGCGAGGAAGTCCCGCGCCGCGACGCAACCGGCGGGTAGCAGTTTCTCCTGCCTCACCGAGGCGCGATGGACTTAGCGTTAGCCATACAGTCCTGTTCGATAGCCTGTGCTGCCTTTGGCAGGTGCTTTGTTGGCAATTGAAAAAAAATTGCCAAAAAAAAGCGGCCTCTTTTGGGAGGCCGCTTTCTGTGTGCCTCTTGCTAACCTGTTGAGTTGCAAGGGACGATGACTGGTGGCCTGGGGCGGAATCGAACCACCGACACGCGGATTTTCAATCCGCTGCTCTACCAACTGAGCTACCGGGCCATGGTGTGCAGCCGGCGATTATACAGTGCTGCGGCGGCCTCTCGACAGGTCGACACCGAGTTGCTTCAGCTTTCTGTATAGATGGGTTCGCTCAAGACCTGTCTTTTCTGCCACGCGAGTCATAGAGCCGTTCTCCATCGCGAGATGGAACTCGAAGTAGGCCTTTTCGAAACCGTCACGTGCGTCGCGCAGCGGTCGATCGAGATCGAAGCTCTGCGTGGCTTGCGGGCCCAATTCGGCCGGTGACAACTGAGGTGCGGCGGGTACCAGAGCGCTGTCACCTATGGTTGTGACGACGGCAGAGAAACTGCTCGCCGGCGGCACGACGCTGGCAGCCGCGCGGCGGGCGTTTTCACGGGCCAAGCCCTGCTCCACTGCCTTGAGCAGTTTCTGCAGAGTGATGGGCTTCTCGAGGAACGCGAATGCGCCGATCCGAGTGGCATCGACTGCCGTATCGATCGTGGCGTGCCCGCTCATCATGACGACAGGCATGCTCAGAAGGCCGGCGGCGGACCACTCCTTCAACAGCGTCACGCCGTCGGTGTCGGGCATCCAGATGTCGAGGAGAACGAGATCGGGACGCGCGCGCTGACGCGCTGCACGCGCCTCGGCTGCGTTCTCCGCGAGTTCCACGTTGTGGCCTTCGTCATTGAGAATTTCGAAGAGCAGGTCTCGGATACCCAGCTCGTCGTCGACCACGAGGATGTTTGCCATGTGTGCTTGAGATGTGCGCCGATGTTTGTGTAGTTAGGGGAGTCGTCTCGCTGCCCTTCCGACCGAGCCGTCATGTGCGCTCAGGTGACGGATGACTTCAAGTCCTCGGTGTGAGCAACCGCTCCCTGCGGTCCTCCCGCAAGCGCGAATGATAACGAGACTTGCGCGCCAACCACAGCCCCATCGACCATACGATTGGAAAGTTCGATGCGCGCTCCGTGTTCGTCGGCGATTTTCTTGACGACTGCCAGACCGAGGCCCGTGCCCTTGGACTTGGTCGTGACGTAGGGCTCGAAGGCGCGCTTGAGGATGTGCTCGGCAAAACCCGCGCCGTTGTCCTGTACGGTCAAGCGTACTCTCTGGCCGGATTCGCTAAGCCGAGTGCGGACGACGACCTCGCCCTTGTGCCCCGTCCGCGCGGCGTTGACCTCGGCAGCATCCTGGGCGTTTTGCAACAGGTTGTGAATGACCTGCCGGATCTGCTGTGCGTCCGCACGAATGGGCGGACAACGATCATCCAGTTCAGGGTGCAGGGGGACCGAAGAGCTCTCGGACGGATAGAGATGCAGTACGTCCGCCACCAGTGCATTGAGGTCGACTGCCTTCAGGTCGGCTGCCGGAAGGCGCGCGTAGTCCCGGAACTCGTTGACCAGCCGCTTCATCGCATCGACCTGGTCGACGATGGTCTTGACCGACTTTGTGAGAATCGCCTGCTCAGGAGCCGCGACCTTGCCGGAGAGCTTCATCTCGAGGCGCTCCGCCGAAAGTTGGATGGGGGTGAGCGGATTCTTGATCTCGTGCGCCAGTCGTCGCGCCACCTCGCCCCAGGCTTGCGCACGTTGTGCCGACACGATTTCCGAGATGTCGTCGAACACCAGCAACCTCGTTGCCTCTGGCAGTTCCGCTCCGCGCGCCACGATGTTGATGGCGTCTTCCGACATCGCATCGCCTTGCGCGTGAAGCTCGAACGCGTGCTGCCAATGATCGAGACCATGCTGAAGCCGTTCCACGTCGAAGTCGTCGAACTGCTGCTGCACGCTTTGAGCGAATTCGGACAAGCCCGGCACTTCGGACAAGTGCTGGCCTTCGTAAGCTGCCAGTGGCACCCGCAGCACGCGCGTGGCGCCCGGATTGGTGGAGACGATGACTCCGTCGGCATGAAGCACGATCACACCCGACGTCAGGTTATCCAGAATTGTTTGCAGATTCGAGCGGGCGGCATCCAGTTCGCCCATCGTTTTTTCGACCGCCCCCCTCGCATCGGCCAGTTGCTGGGTCATGACGGCGAACGAACGAGTCAGCCCCCCGAGTTCATCCTTGCCCTGCAGTACGGCAGTGGGACGAAGATCCCCCCCGGCCACTTGGCGCACGCCGTCGGCCAAGACGAGAAGGGGCCGCGCAAGCTGATTGCCAAAGAGCACGGCCAACAGCACCGCGCCGAACACCGCGAGAAAGAGCGTGAGCGTGAGCGTGCCGATGTACATCCGGCGCAGGCCTTCACGGGCGAGCGCCCGTTCCTGGTACTCACGGTTGGCCTCTTGCACCGCCAAAGCGTTCGCGACGACTGCCGGCGGAAGAGGCTGCGTGACCTGCAGGAAGCGTGGCTCCGTGTTGAATTCGAAGCCCTGTCTTTGCACCAGAGCAATGGCCCGCACGCTCGCAGGCGGTGGCGCTGCCGCGCCTGGCGCCGGTGCTTCGTCAAGCCCTTCGATGTGCGCGACGGCGCGATCGGCGCGCACCTGCCGCAATTGCTGCTGCGTAGGCCGCTCGGGATTCAGCTGAAAGCGCGACGCGCCTGCACCAGCGACCAATTGGCCATTGCCGGTCCAGAGCACAACGTCGGTGGCTCCCAACTGGTCGCGGATGCGTTCGAGCACCAGCCCGGCGCCTGCGTCCGAGACGTTGGCGAGCTGCGCGCTGGCCGTCTTTGTCTTGCTCATCAGGTCGTCTGACAGCGAGTCCAGGGTGGCGCGGCCGAGGTTCAGGCCTGCATCAAGAGCGCCCTCCACCTTGACGTCGAACCAGCTCTCGATCGAGCGCGCGACGAACTGATAGGACACCACGTAGACGAGCATGCCCGGCACGACGCCGACCAGCGCAAAGATGGCGGCGAGCTTGATCAGCAGCCGACTGCCGAACTTGCCCTGCCGCAAACGGCTGAGAAGCCTGAACGCCACCCAGCCGATGACGAGGATCAACACCACCGCCACAACCACGTTGATGTAGAAAAGCCGCGCGTAATTGCGCTCGTAGAACGCGCGGTTGTTGGTGGCTTGCGCCAGCAGGAACATCAACACGAGGCCGATGGCGGTCACCATCGCGGCACCGACGCCGATGGCCCATCGGACAGCGCGAGAGCGACGTGCCGCCGGAGACCGGGAGCCGCTGCGCGGTTCGGTGCTCACCGGGCCTTCTCCAGCGGGAGCCGCGTGGTCTTTTCAACGGAGATATCCCAGTCCGACTGGCCGAAAGCGCCAATCTGGAATGGACGCGGCAGCTGCGAAGTGTCCAGGCGAAATCGGAACATGACCGGATGACTCGGCCCGTCACCGATCTCGGAAATGTCGCCCAAGCGCATGCGGCCGACTCGGCGCACGCCCTCGAGGGCTTCCGCGAGAGTCTCGAAGTTCTGGTTCAACGAAACGCCGAAACCTGCGTTGGTGATAGGTACGGGTGACACGTTGAGGCGCCATCGACGGCTGAGCGGCTGATAGGCCAGCCGCATGTATCGGGAAGCTTGTGCCACTTTGAGATCCGTCCAGTACCAGCGTTCCCGGTAGAGTTCCGCCTCTGCCACGAAATAGATCGCGATACCCTTGTCCAGGACCTCTTCGACCAGAGGTGACAGTTCAAACTGCACTTGAGCGGTGAGATACACGCCGTCATCGGCCTCCTCGAGCCGCATCTGGGTCACGGAGGCGCCATGTGTCTCTGCTGCGACCGCTCCCGGAAACCAGGCCAACACCCAGACGAACGCCAGCAGCACGGCCAGCCAGGTCGCGGAATGTTTGTCAGCGCTGCAGCTTCTCGAGCAGGGCGTAGAAGAAACCGTCGTGATCACCCAACGGATTGTCCGGGACGCCACGCGCATTCACCCCGCTTTGGGGGAGCAAATGCCCGGGCGAAGGCAGTAAACGGGCGTCGGTGTTGTGCGCAAGGAACGCCTCAATTTGGTGCGAGCCTTCTTCGCGAAACACCGAACAGGTGCAATACAGCAATCGGCCTCCCGCCCGCACCAGCGGCCAAAGGGCGGCCAACAGCATCGCCTGCTGGAGCGCGAGCTGGCCAATATCGCTTTCCCGCCGCAGCCAGCGCACGTCAGGGTGCCGCCGGACGATGCCTGAAGCAGTGCACGGCGCATCGAGCAGAACGGCATCGAACGGTAAACCGTCCCACCATTCCGCAGGACGAGAGGCGTCAGCAATGACAACTTTCGCGCTCATTCCCAGACGCGAGAGGGTTTGGTCGATTCGGCGGCTGCGGCCCGCGTCCACCTCGAGCGCGGTGACGTCAATCCTAACCGACGCGCCCAGCTCAAGCAGATGCGCAGTCTTGCCGCCGGGCGCGGCACACGCGTCCAGCACGCGCAATGGCGCCGACCCTTTCTCGAGGCCGTCCAGAAGAAGTGGCGCAGCGATCTGCGCTGCGGCATCCTGTACTGAGCACGCGCCGTCGAGAAAGCCGGGCAGCTGCTGGACCGGTCGGGCGCGTACCAGCTGGATACCGCTGGCACCAACAGGCATCCCGGGCAGGTCTGCTGCCTCCAGCGCGTGCAGATATGTCGCCACATCCGTCTTCAGCAAGTTGACGCGCAGTGTCATGGGCGCTTGCGCGTTGTCCGCGGCCAAGACGCGTTGCCATTCGCGGGGGTGATCTCGCTTCAGCCGCTCGATCCACCAGCGCGGATGATTCCATTGCGCCACGGGCTCGTGTTCGGTAGCCGCCACCAATTCTTCGCGCTCGCGCAAGAACCGTCGAAGACAGGCATTGATGAAGCTTGCCTGGGCCCTGGTGCCTGGATTGCGCTTGGCGGCCTCGACCGCCTGGTCAACCAGCGTGAAGGGTTCATAGGGTGACCGCTCGGGATCCCACGCCAGCGCGAGCGCGGTGCAAAGCAGCGCGTCCGCGGCCGGCGGAGGCGTTCGCTTCGCCAGGTGCCGGCGTAGCGCTTCGGCACGGCCGAGCCACCGCAGCACCTGAAATCCGAGCGCCTGCACGCCTGGCCGCAGGGCGGGCTCTACTCCTTCAAAGGCGGCAGAGCCGGAAACGCCGGCGCGGATCGAGGCCAAGGCCGACGAGGCAAGCTGGAGCTGGCGCCAGAGCGGCGGCGATGCGAAGTTGGAATCTGAAAGATCTGGCAAATGAGGTCAATGGTAATTGGGCTAATGGGCAATGCGTCAGCCGCAGCAGGTGATCAGCGCAGCGGGGCTGCGGCTTTGAGCTGCATGATCCACGCCACCAGGAGAGCTGGAAACTGGGTAATGGCGGCGTTGTACCTGCCGACCGCAAGATTGAACTGGCTGCGAGCCATTTCGGCAGCCGCCGAGGGTTCCGGCCAAGCAATGGGGACGGAGCCTTCGGAAGACTCATCTTTGCCCTCCAGTGTGGCCGGTCGCGACAACGTGCCGTCGGCTTCGAAACTGACCACGGCGTCCGGATACAAGCGCTGCCATGCGCTGACCATCACGTGCATCGCGGTGCTCATTGCGGCAACACTTGCCGGGTCCAAAGGACGAAGGCGAGTGGTCGTCATAAGGGTCGAGAGCTGATTGGCGGCAGCTTGCAGCGACGCACCCGGAGCCGCCTGCACTGCGGAGGGCTCTTCATCCTGGGCGGAGCGGGCGAGGACGAACTCGAGCTGACGAGCCAGCGCCGCGTCAAGAATCGCGTATGCATTCAATGCCGCTGAGCGTAGCCGCATGAGCCGGTTGTAGGCGCCGACGAACCAGAACAGCGCGAGGGCGCCGCCAATCCAGTACGGCAGAGAGTCGGGCAGGCCGTTCATTTAATCAAGCATGGCGTTGAAGAAAAAGAAAAGCCCCCGATCCGCGAGCGGAAAGGGGGCGTTTGCTACCGGTCATGTCCGGCGATGCTAACCAACTATTCGGTCGCGGCGCCTTCGCTGGCGTCGGCCGTCGTGGTGGCTTCGTCCGCGGCGGCTGCCGAACCGGACAACTCGGCTGCTTCGGCCTCAGCGATCGCGCGACGTTCGGCTTCGTCCATCGCGTCCTTCACCTTGCGTGCCTGGTGGTAAGCCATGCCGGTGCCTGCGGGGATCAGGCGGCCAACGATGACGTTTTCTTTCAGACCGCGCAGTTCGTCGCGCTTGCCCATGATCGCGGCTTCCGTCAGCACGCGCGTCGTTTCCTGGAACGATGCCGCGCTGATGAAGCTGTCGGTCGAGAGCGATGCCTTCGTGATACCGAGCAGCAGGTTGGTGAACGTCGCGGGGATCTTGCCGTCGGCGCGCAGGGCGTCGTTGGTGTTGAGCATCTCGCTACGTTCGACCTGTTCACCGGCGATGTAGTTGGTATCGCCGGGGTTCTCGACCACGACGCGACGCAGCATCTGGCGAACGATCACCTCAATGTGCTTGTCGTTGATCTTCACGCCCTGCAAGCGATACACGTCCTGCACCTCGTCGACGATGTAGCGCGCCAGCTCTTCGGAGCCTAGCAGGCGCAGGATGTCCTGCGGGTCTGCCGGGCCATCGACGATGGACTCGCCCTTGTTCACGACTTGGCCTTCGTGCACGAGGATGTTCTTTTCCTTCGGCACGAGTTCTTCCCAGACCTTGCCTTCCGGGTCGGTGATCTGCAGGCGTACCTTGCCCTTGGTCTCCTTGCCGAACGACACCGTACCAGTCATCTCCGCGAGCATGCCCTTGTCCTTCGGCGAACGCGCCTCGAACAGCTCGGCCACCCGCGGCAGACCGCCGGTGATGTCACGAGTTTTCTGGCCTTCGACCGGAATACGCGCCAGCACTTCGCCGGGGCCCACGTCCTGGCCGTCGCGCACCTGCACCAGGGCGCCAATCGGGAAGCCGATGGTCACCGAGTGATCGGTGCCGGGGATCTTGACCTCGGCGCCGGACGCATCGATCAACTTCACCTGCGGGCGCACGACCTTGGCCGCACCGCGACGCTTCGGATCGATCACCACCAGTGTCGACAGGCCGGTGACTTCGTCCACCTGCTTGGCGACCGTGAGTCCTTCCTCGACGTTCTCGAACTTCGACGTACCGGCGAATTCCGTGATGATGGGGCGCGTCAGCGGATCCCAGTTGGCCAGTACGTGGCCCGCCTTGATCTGCTGATCGGCCTTCACGGCCAGCGTGGCACCGTACGGCACCTTGTGACGCTCGCGCTCACGGCCATGCTCGTCATGGATGACGATCTCGCCCGAACGCGCAATCACGACCAGCTCGCTCTTGCTGTTGGTCACGTAGCGCATGGTGGCATTGAAGCCGATCACGCCGTTGGACTTCGCTTCGACACTCGAGGCAACAGCCGCACGCGATGCCGCACCACCGATGTGGAAGGTGCGCATGGTCAGCTGAGTGCCGGGCTCGCCGATCGACTGGGCAGCAATCACGCCGACCGCTTCGCCGTTGTTCACCAGGCCACCGCGGCCCAGGTCGCGGCCATAGCACTTTGCGCACAAGCCGAAGCGTGTCGCGCAGGTCAGCGCCGTGCGAACCTTGACTTCGTCAACGCCTTCGGCTTCGAGCGCCTCGATCACATCTTCGTCGAGCATGTCGCCTGCTTTCGCCAGCACTGCACGCGTTTCCGGGTGCAAGATGTCCTCGGCTGCAGTGCGACCCAGGATGCGCTCGCGCAGGGATTCGATGACCTCACCCCCTTCGACGATCGCGCGCATCACTGCGCCGTCTTGCGTGCCGCAGTCCTGTTCGATGACCACCAGATCCTGGGTGACGTCGACCAGGCGACGTGTCAGGTAGCCGGAGTTCGCGGTCTTCAGCGCAGTGTCAGCCAGGCCCTTACGGGCACCGTGAGTGGAGATGAAGTACTCCAACACGTTCAGGCCTTCACGGAAGTTGGCCGTGATTGGCGTTTCGATGATCGAGCCATCCGGCTTGGCCATCAGACCCCGCATACCTGCGACCTGGCGAATTTGCGCTGCGGAACCGCGCGCGCCCGAGTCGGCCATCATGTAGATGGAGTTGAAGGACTCCTGCTCCACTTCCTTGCCATGGCGATCGAGGACCTTCTCCTTCGACAGCTTGGCCATCATGACCTTCGACACCTCGTCGCCGGCCTTGCCCCAAATGTCGACCACCTTGTTGTAGCGTTCACCCGACGTGACGAGACCGGACACGTATTGCTGCTCGATCTCCTTCACTTCCTTGGCGGAGCGGTCGATGATGCCGTGCTTCTCGGCGGGCACCAGCATGTCGTCGATTGCAATCGAGATGCCTGCCTTGGTCGCCAAGCGGAAGCCGTTCTGCAACAGCTTGTCGGCGAACACGACGGTCTCCTTCAGGCCGCACTTCCGGAACGAAGCATTGATGAGCTTGGAGATTTCCTTCTTCTTCAGTGCCTTGTTGATGTTCGAGAACGCCAAGCCCTTCGGCAGGATCTCGGACAGCAACGCGCGGCCGACCGTCGTGTCGACGAGGGAGGTCGATGGAGTGAATTCGCCCGTGTCCTTGTCCTTCGTGTATTCCGTGATTCGCACGCTGACCTTCGCGGTGAGCTCGACCACATTGGCGTCGAGCGCGCGCTGGACTTCGCCGATGTCCGAGAACATCAGGCCTTCGCCCTTGCCGTTGATGCGATCGCGGGTGGTGTAGTACAGACCCAGCACCACGTCTTGCGATGGCACAATCGACGGTTCGCCGTTGGCGGGGAACAGCACGTTATTGGAAGCCAGCATGAGCGTGCGGGCTTCCATCTGCGCTTCCACCGACAGCGGGACGTGGACGGCCATCTGGTCACCGTCGAAGTCGGCGTTGAAGGCCGCGCAAACCAGCGGATGCAGCTGGATTGCCTTGCCTTCGATCAGGATCGGTTCGAAGGCTTGAATGCCCAGGCGGTGCAGCGTCGGTGCGCGGTTCAGCATCACCGGGTGTTCCTTGATCACTTCTTCAAGGATGTCCCACACGACTGGCGTGCCGCTTTCCACTTCCTTCTTCGCCGCCTTGATGGTGGTTGCAATGCCCATGGCTTCGAGGCGCGAGAAGATGAAGGGTTTGAACAGCTCAAGCGCCATCAGCTTCGGCAAGCCGCACTGATGCAGCTTGAGCGTCGGCCCCACCACGATGACCGAACGTCCCGAGTAGTCGACGCGCTTGCCCAGCAAGTTCTGGCGGAAGCGACCGCTCTTGCCCTTGATCATGTCGGCCAGCGACTTGAGTGCACGCTTGTTGGCACCGGTCATGGCCTTGCCGCGGCGGCCGTTGTCCAGAAGCGAATCAACTGCTTCCTGGAGCATCCGCTTTTCGTTGCGCGCGATGATCTCCGGCGCCTTCAGTTCGAGAAGGCGGCGAAGGCGGCTGTTGCGATTGATGACCCGGCGATAGAGGTCATTCAGGTCGGAGGTCGCAAAACGGCCGCCGTCCAGCGGCACCAGCGGACGCAGGTCCGGAGGCAGCACTGGCAGCACGTCGAGAACCATCCACTCGGGCTTGATGCCCGACTTGCGGAAGGCTTCCAGCACCTTGAGGCGCTTGGAGTTCTTCTTGACCTTGACTTCGGAACCCGTCAGGTCGCCGCGCAGCTTCTCGATCTCGCTGTCGAGTTCGATGCCCATCAGCAGATCCTTGATGCCTTCTGCGCCCATCTTGGCGATGAATTCGTCGCCGTATTCCTTGCGCTTCGCGTCATAGTCGTCCTCGGACATGATCCCGAACTTCTTGAGCGGGGTCATGCCAGGATCGGTGATCACGTAAGCTTCGAAGTACAGCACGCGTTCGATGTCGCGCAGGGTCATGTCCAGCACCAAGCCCAGACGCGACGGCAACGACTTCAGGAACCAGATGTGAGCACAGGGAGCGGCCAGGTCGATGTGACCCATGCGCTCGCGCCGCACCTTGGTCTGGGTGACTTCAACGCCGCACTTCTCGCAGATCACGCCGCGGTGCTTCAGGCGCTTGTACTTGCCGCACAGGCACTCGTAATCCTTGATCGGACCGAAGATCTTCGCGCAAAAAAGGCCATCGCGCTCAGGCTTGAAGGTCCGGTAATTGATCGTCTCGGGCTTCTTCACTTCGCCGAAAGACCACGAGCGGATCTTCTCGGGCGAGGCCATGCCGATCTTGATGGCATCAAAATGCTCATCCGGAGTGAATTGCTTGAACAGGTCGAGTAGCGATTTCATAAGACTCTTTCCCTTTTCAATTAAGAACGCTCGAGCTCGATGTCGAGCCCCAGTGAACGGATTTCCTTGACCAGCACGTTGAAAGATTCCGGCATGCCGGCTTCGATCGAGTGCTCGCCCTTGACGATGCTTTCGTACACCTTCGTACGGCCTTGCACGTCATCGGACTTCACGGTCAGCATTTCCTGCAGGACGTAGGCAGCGCCGTAAGCTTCCAGCGCCCACACTTCCATTTCGCCGAAACGCTGGCCGCCGAACTGCGCCTTGCCGCCCAGCGGCTGTTGCGTGACGAGCGAGTACGGGCCGGTCGAGCGAGCGTGCATCTTGTCGTCCACCAAATGGTGGAGCTTCAGGAAGTGCATGTACCCAACAGTGACAGGGCGCTCGAACTGGTCGCCGGTACGCCCGTCGTACAGGTAGGCTTGGGTACGGGTCTCTGTCAGGCCCTTGAGCTTGGCGATGTCCTCGGGATAGGCAAGCTTCAACATGCCGCGGATTTCTTCTTCCGAAGCACCGTCGAACACTGGCGTCGCAAAAGGCACGCCCTGCGACAGGTTTTCTGCCATTTCGAGCACGTCGGAATCGCTCAGCTTGCCGAGGTCTTCCTTGCGACCGGAACCGTTGTAGAGCTGGTCCATGAACTTGCGCAGTTCAGCCACCTTGGCCTCAGCCTGCAGCATGTCGCCGATACGCTGTCCGATGCCCTTGCCGGCCCAACCCAGATGCACTTCCAGCACTTGACCCACGTTCATGCGCGAAGGCACGCCCAACGGGTTCAGGCAGATGTCGCATGGCGTACCGTCGGCCATGTGGGGCATGTCTTCGACCGGAACGATCTTCGAGACGACGCCCTTGTTGCCGTGACGGCCAGCCATCTTGTCGCCAGGTTGCAGCCGGCGCTTGACCGCCAAGTAGACCTTGACCATCTTCAGCACGCCCGCGGGCAATTCGTCGCCTTGCGTCAGCTTCTTGCGCTTTTCTTCGAACGCGAGGTCGAAGCTATGGCGCGTCTGCTCGAGCGAGTTCTTGATCGACTCGAGTTGCGCAGCGACTTCGTCTTCCGCCGGGCGAATGTCGAACCAGTGGAACCTTTCGATTGACGACAGATAGGCCTTGTCGAGCTTTGTGCCCTTGGCCAGCTTGTTGGGGCCACCGTTGGCGACCCTGCCCGTCAGGAGCTTCTCGATACGGTCGAACGCGTCGGCCTCAACAATGCGCAGTTGATCGTTCAGATCGAGGCGGAAACGCTTCAGCTCGTCGTCGATGATCTGCTGGGCGCGCTTGTCGCGGGTAATGCCTTCGCGCGTGAACACTTGCACGTCGATAACGGTGCCCTGCGAGCCTTGGTCAACGCGCAGCGAGGTGTCCTTCACGTCGGAAGCCTTCTCGCCGAAGATCGCGCGGAGCAGCTTCTCCTCAGGCGTCAGGGTGGTCTCACCCTTGGGGGTGACCTTGCCGACGAGCGTGTCACCTGGCTGCACTTCGGCGCCGACGTAAATGATCCCGGATTCGTCCAGCCGATTGAGCTGCTGCTCGGCGAGGTTCGGAATGTCACGCGTGATTTCCTCTGCACCCAATTTGGTGTCGCGGGCCATCACCACCAGTTCCTCGATATGGATTGAGGTGTAGCGGTCTTCGGCAACCACACGCTCGCTGATCAGGATCGAGTCCTCGAAGTTGTAGCCGTTCCAGGGCATGAAGGCGATCAGCATGTTCTGGCCAAGCGCCAGTTCGCCAAGATCAGTCGACGCGCCGTCAGCCACGACGTCGCCCTTGGCGATCTTGTCGCCGCGCTTGACGATGGGCCGCTGATGGATGTTGGTGTTCTGGTTGGAGCGCTGGTACTTGATCAGGTTGTAGATGTCCACCCCGACTTCGCCGGCCGCCGCTTCAGCGTCGTTCACACGCACTACGATGCGGGTCGCGTCGACGTAGTCGACGGTTCCGCCGCGGGTGGCGGTCACCACGGTGCCCGAATCGACTGCCGAGACGCGCTCGATGCCCGTACCGACGAAAGGCTTTTCGGGGCGCAGCACAGGCACAGCCTGACGCTGCATGTTGGCGCCCATTAGCGCGCGATTCGCATCATCGTGCTCGAGGAACGGCACGAGCGAAGCAGCCACCGAAACGATCTGGGCGGGCGACACGTCCATGTACTGGACGCGTTCGGCGCTCACCAGGATCGACTCGCCAGTCTCGCGAGCTGAAACCAGGTCGCCCGTCAGCTTGCCATCCTTGTCGAGCGCGGCATTGGCCTGAGCGATGACGTACTTGCCTTCTTCGATGGCGGACAGGTAGTCGATCTCGTTCGTGACCTTTCCATCCACCACGCGGCGATACGGGGTCTCGATGAAGCCGTACTCATTCAGGCGGGCGTAAAGAGCCAGCGAGTTGATCAGACCGATGTTCGGGCCCTCAGGCGTTTCGATCGGGCACACGCGGCCATAGTGCGTCACGTGCACGTCGCGCACTTCGAAGCCAGCGCGCTCACGAGTCAGACCGCCCGGGCCGAGGGCCGAGACGCGACGCTTGTGCGTGATCTCGGACAGCGGATTGGTCTGGTCCATGAATTGCGACAGCTGGGACGCACCGAAGAATTCCTTCAGCGCTGCCGAAATCGGCTTGCTGTTGATCAAGTCGTGCGGCATCAACGGTTCTTGTTCCGCTTGGCCGAGACGCTCTTTCACAGCCTTCTCGATACGGGCGAGACCGGTACGGTACTGGTTCTCGGCCAGTTCGCCGACGCAACGAACACGGCGGTTGCCAAGGTGGTCGATGTCGTCGACTTCCCCACGGCCGTTGCGCAGGTCCACCAGGATCTTGACGACCGCGAGGATGTCCTCGTTGGTCAGGACCATCGGGCCCGTCGATTCGTCGCGGCCGACCTTGGCATTGAATTTCATGCGGCCGACGCGCGACAGGTCGTACGTGTCCGGGTTGTAGAACAGGCGCTGGAAGAGGGCTTGCACCGCATCTTCCGTCGGCGGTTCGCCGGGACGCATCATGCGATAGATGGCCACACGCGCAGCGAACTCATCGACGGTTTCGTCGATACGAAGCGTTTGCGAAATGTAGGCACCTTGGTCGAGTTCGTTCGTGTAGATCGCCTGCACGTCCTGCACGCCGGCGGCGCGCAGCTTCTTGAGCAGCGCTTCGGTCAACTCGTCGTTGGCCTTCGCCAGGATTTCGCCAGAATCGGGGTCCACAATGTTGCGGGCCACGACGCGACCGACCAGGAAGTCTTCCGGCACGCTGATGTGCGTGGTGCCCGATTGCTCGAGTTCACGCGTGTGGCGAGCAGTGACCCGCTTGTCCTTGGCGACCACGACCTTGCCCGACTTGTCAGTGATGTCGAAGCGCGCGACTTCGCCGCGGAGACGTTCGGGGACGAACTCCATCTGCGCGCCGCTGTCCATCAGACGGAAATTGTCGTTCACGAAGAAGTTCGCGAGGATCGACTCCGGGTTCAGGCCGATCGCCTTCAGGAGGATCGTGACTGGCATCTTGCGGCGACGATCGACGCGGAAGTACAGCATGTCCTTCGGATCAAACTCGAAGTCGAGCCAGGAGCCACGGTACGGAATCACCCGAGCCGAGAACAGCAGCTTGCCCGAACTGTGCGTCTTGCCTTTGTCGTGCTCGAAGAACACGCCTGGAGAGCGGTGCAACTGAGAGACGATGACGCGCTCGGTGCCGTTGATGATGAACGAGCCCTTGTCCGTCATGAGCGGCACTTCGCCCATGTAGACCTCTTGTTCCTTGACTTCCTTGACCACCTTCGACTGTGAGGTCGACGACTCACGGTCATAAATGATCAGTTGGACCTTGGCACGAACGGCCGAAGCAAACGTGAGGCCGCGGGTTTGGCATTCGCGCACATCAAACGCAGGCTTCGCGAGGTTGTACTCGAGGAACTTCATCTCGACGAAACCGTTGTGCGAGACGATTGGAAACGCTGCGTCGAACGCAGCCTGCAAACCTTCGACAGTGCGTTTCTGGGGCGGCACTCCGGCTTGCAGAAAAGCGGTGTACGCGTCTTTCTGCATCTGCAGCAAGTAGGGGATTTCGACGACGCTGTCGCGGTTACCGAAATTCTTTCGGATGCGCTTGCGTTCGGTGTAACTGTAAGTGGACGTTTGGGCCATGAGAGCTCCGGAGCTTGAGATCTTCAGCGACTTGTCAGCAATGCTTTCGCATCACTGCTTGGCGGCTGGCCACTACCAGCCGTTGGCGGACAGTGATGCGTTGCACATCACCCGAACCAAGGGGTCTTCTGCAGTCGGGGTCAGAAGACACTCAAAAACCGTGCAACCGCAGCGGCTTTTGGGTGCGCTCTGAAAGCGGCAAAGGCTGGAGGGCCTTCCGGCACACTCCAGCCCTCAAGGGAAGCTGAATTACTTCAGTTCCACCTTCGCACCAGCGTCTTCCAGCTTCTTCTTGGCGGCTTCGGCGTCAGCCTTGGACAGACCTTCCTTGACAGCCTTGGGAGCCGCCTCCACCAGGTCCTTGGCTTCCTTGAGGCCCAGGCCGGTGATTTCGCGAACTGCCTTGATCGCCGAAACCTTATTCGCGCCTGCTTCCATGAGCATGACGTTGAACTCGGTCTTTTCTTCTGCAACGGGAGCAGCGGCGCCGCCACCAGCGGCAGGAGCGGACATTGCCGCGGCGCTCACGCCGAACTTCTCTTCGATGGCCTTAACCAGGTCGTTGAGTTCCAAGACCGTCATGCCGTCGAGCGCGGTCAGAAATGCGTCTTTATCGAATGCCATTTTTGTTTCCTAACAATTGGGTTGAATTATCAAAACGCAAGGCTCAAGCGGCCTGCGCCTCCGCCGGTGCTTCGGCTTGTGCTTCGCCACCACTGCGCTTCTCTGCGAGAGCGGCCAAAACACGGGCCGTGCGCGAGATTGGGGATTGCATCAAGCCCAGCAACTGCGCCAACAACACTTCCTTCGAAGGAATGTTTGCCAGTTGCTTCACGCCGTCGACGTCCAAGGCCTTGCCGCCGAAGGCGCCGCCGCGAATGACCAACTTGTCGTTGGTCTTCGCGAAATCGGCCACCACCTTCGCGGCGGCCACAGCGTCTTCGGAGAAGCCATAGATCAGCGGACCGGTCATCTGGTCGCCGATGATCTCAAACGAGCTACCGGCGACAGCACGGCGTGCCAGAGTGTTTTTCAACACGCTGAGGCTCACGCCCTTGCTGCGCGCGTCGGTGCGCAGTTTGGTCATATCGGCAACCGTGATTCCACGGTATTCCGCCATCACGAGCGTTTGAGCTTTTGCGGCGAGGCTGGTCACATCACTGATGACCGCTTCTTTCTCACTGCGATTCAGACTCAAGGTCTACTCCTTTTAAATGCGCCCCTCGGCTGGAGCCTCAGAACGCGCTTCACGCAGCGACCAACTGTTCCGGAAATGAACTCCATTGCAGCGGGATCGCCATCTGCGCTGGCCGCCACACGAAGTGGAGCGATTAAGTACAGGCATCCCTGCACGCCAGCGGTCTTGGATGGCCCGGGGTTGCGATTGACGCGACTCCGACCCACCACATCGTCCGGCCACCGCAGATCGGCAGCCGAACAAATACATCAGCCCTGGGCGATAGTCTGCGTGTCCACCCGGACACCCACACCCATCGTCGAAGACACCGCCACCTTGCGCAGGTAAACACCCTTGCTGGTCGCCGGCTTGGCCTTGACCAGGGCGTCGATCAGCGCAGCCAAGTTGCCCTGCAGCTTGTCGTTGTCGAACGAACGGCGGCCGATCGTGCCGTGCACGATCCCAGCCTTGTCCACGCGGAACTGGACCTGGCCAGCCTTGGCGTTCTTGACGGCGGTCGCGACGTCGGGCGTCACCGTGCCGACCTTCGGGTTCGGCATCAGACCGCGCGGGCCGAGGATCTGGCCCAGCGTGCCGACCACGCGCATCGCGTCCGGCGCGGCGATCACGACGTCGAAAGGCATGTCGCCAGCCTTCACCATCGCGGCCAGGTCGTCCATGCCGACGATGTCGGCGCCAGCGGCCTTGGCTTCTTCAGCTTTGGCGCCCTGGGCGAACACGGCCACGCGCTTGGTCTTGCCGGTACCGTTGGGCATCACCACGGCGCCACGCACAACTTGATCAGACTTCTTCGCATCGATGCCGAGCTGCACCGCAACGTCGATGGACTCGTCGAACTTCGCCGTGGCGGCTTCCTTCACGAGACCGAGCGCATCAGCGAGCGGATACAGCTTGCCGCTATCGACCTTACCCTCGAGGGCCTTTTGCTTCTTGGTGATCTTTGCCATTTACACGCCCTCCACATTCACGCCCATCGAGCGAGCCGAACCGGCGATGGTACGAACCGCGGCGTCGAGATCGGCAGCAGTCAGATCCTTCATCTTGGTCTTGGCGATTTCTTCGAGCTGTGCCCGAGTGATTTTTCCGACCTTGTCGGTATGAGGACGTGCAGAACCCTTATCAAGCTTGATCGCCTTCTTGATCAAAGTGACGGCCGGAGGCGTCTTGATGATGAAGGTGAAGCTCTTGTCCGCGAATGCCGTGATGACCACGGGCAACGGCAAGCCTGGCTCGACACTTTGGGTCTGCGCATTGAATGCTTTGCAGAACTCCATGATGTTCAAGCCGCGCTGACCCAAGGCGGGTCCGATTGGCGGCGATGGATTGGCCTTACCAGCTGGCACTTGCAGCTTGATGAAGCCGACGATTTTTTTCGCCATGCTTTTCTCCTTGCGGGTGATAACGCCTAGGCTTCTTTAGCCTTGGCTCCCCGGGGTTAACGACTCTTTGTCCAAGTTTCTTGCCGAGCCGGAGAAGCAAGAAACAAAAATCTCGCGGCCACACGGTGCGGATCGCGCTTGTTTCACTTAGGTTTTTTCGACCTGCGCAAACTCGAGCTCGACTGGCGTGGCACGGCCAAAAATCATGACCGAGACGCGTACCTTGCTCTTCTCGTAGTTGACTTCCTCGACAGTGCCATTGAAGTCAGTGAATGGGCCTTCCTTAACGCGCACGAATTCGCCCACCACGAACTCAACCTTGTGACGCGGCTTTTCAGTGCCCTGCTGCATTTGGCTGACGATGTCTTCGACTTCTTTCTGCGAAATCGGAGCAGGCCTATTCTTTGCGCCGCCAACGAATCCGGTGACCTTGTTGGTGTGCTTCACCAGATGCCAACTTTCATCGTCCATGATCATTTCGACCAAGACGTAGCCTGGAAAGAAGCGTCGTTCCGTCGTGCGCTTCTGACCGTTCTTGATTTCGACTACTTCCTCAGTCGGAACCAGGATTCGGCCGAACTTGTCCTGCATGCCGGCGCGCGCAATGCGCTCGGTGATGTTGCGCTCAACCGCCTTCTCCATGCCTGAATACGCATGAACCACATACCAGCGGAAGTCGGGATTGGCGGCTGGAGCCAGCACAGGCACACCTTCCGGCGCAGCTTCGACCACATCGTCAGTCATTTATTTTCTCCAACCCAGAATGAGATCGAAAAATACCCATTCAAGAGTCTTATCGGTGAGCCACAGGAAGATGGACATGATTGCGACAAAGGCAAACACATAGGCGGTCATCTGGATCGCTTCCTTACGCGTCGGCCAGACCACCTTCTTGACCTCTCGCCACGCATCACGACCGAAGGCCCACAGCTGGCGGCCGCTTTCGGAACTCGCAAAAGCCCCCACAGCGGCAGCAAGACCGATGAGCAAAGCCACCCACTGCACCACCGCGCCCTGTCGAGCCAGCAAGTAGAACGCCACGATGGCGCCCACGGCCAGGACAACGGCCATAGCCAGCTTGGCTTTGTCCGCATTGGTGCTAACCGTTTCGATTTGAGAAGAAGCCATCTTGGGCAATATTCCTGGGCCTTTCAGCCTTCATTCAAAGCGCCATCTGAGACGCCGAAGCCCGTCAGGGCATGACGGGCTTTTAGAGGCCACCCTCAGGTGGCAGGGGCAGTAGGAATCGAACCTACAACCTTCGGTTTTGGAGACCGACGCTCTGCCAATTGAGCTATACCCCTTCGCGATCCTTAAATCAGATGTCGAGGATCTTTGCCACGACGCCCGAGCCGACGGTGCGGCCACCTTCGCGGATCGCGAAGCGCAGGCCCTCTTCCATGGCAATCGGGTTGATCAGCTTCACTGTGATCGACACGTTGTCGCCCGGCATGACCATTTCCTTGTCCTTGGGCAACTCGATCGCGCCAGTCACGTCCGTCGTGCGGAAGTAGAACTGCGGACGGTATA
>NZ_JBFTNI010000016.1:0-89743 GCF_056397405.1 Variovorax sp. 05N34 | reverse complement strand
GTCATAATCGAAGGCTCCGCTAAACACGGATCTTGATGTTGCTCTCCGGGGTGGTATTGAGATGAGCGGAGAGGGGGAAGAAAAAAACTTCAAAAGTTTTTCGAATCTTCTGAAAATCGTGTAATAATAGAGGGCTTCGCTGATCGCAGCGAAGTGAAGCGCGAAGCGGGATGCTAAGCGCGGTGATCGTTAAAAACATACAGCCGATAAGCGTGGGCGTTTGAGGCGAATGGCCAAGTTCTTCGGAACGAAGTCTTCGGACTTTAAACGCTCATGAGAATAGAAGTGAAGTTCACTTCAATTCCGTTTTTATGAGTTGCTTGAGAAATCGAGCGAAAAATTCAAGATCGAACTATAGAGTTTGATCCTGGCTCAGATTGAACGCTGGCGGCATGCCTTACACATGCAAGTCGAACGGCAGCACGGGAGCAATCCTGGTGGCGAGTGGCGAACGGGTGAGTAATACATCGGAACGTGCCCAATCGTGGGGGATAACGCAGCGAAAGCTGTGCTAATACCGCATACGATCTACGGATGAAAGCAGGGGACCGCAAGGCCTTGCGCGAATGGAGCGGCCGATGGCAGATTAGGTAGTTGGTGAGGTAAAGGCTCACCAAGCCTTCGATCTGTAGCTGGTCTGAGAGGACGACCAGCCACACTGGGACTGAGACACGGCCCAGACTCCTACGGGAGGCAGCAGTGGGGAATTTTGGACAATGGGCGCAAGCCTGATCCAGCCATGCCGCGTGCAGGATGAAGGCCTTCGGGTTGTAAACTGCTTTTGTACGGAACGAAACGGCCCTTTCTAATAAAGGGGGCTAATGACGGTACCGTAAGAATAAGCACCGGCTAACTACGTGCCAGCAGCCGCGGTAATACGTAGGGTGCAAGCGTTAATCGGAATTACTGGGCGTAAAGCGTGCGCAGGCGGTGATGTAAGACAGTTGTGAAATCCCCGGGCTCAACCTGGGAACTGCATCTGTGACTGCATCGCTGGAGTGCGGCAGAGGGGGATGGAATTCCGCGTGTAGCAGTGAAATGCGTAGATATGCGGAGGAACACCGATGGCGAAGGCAATCCCCTGGGCCTGCACTGACGCTCATGCACGAAAGCGTGGGGAGCAAACAGGATTAGATACCCTGGTAGTCCACGCCCTAAACGATGTCAACTGGTTGTTGGGAATTCACTTTCTCAGTAACGAAGCTAACGCGTGAAGTTGACCGCCTGGGGAGTACGGCCGCAAGGTTGAAACTCAAAGGAATTGACGGGGACCCGCACAAGCGGTGGATGATGTGGTTTAATTCGATGCAACGCGAAAAACCTTACCCACCTTTGACATGTACGGAATTTGCCAGAGATGGCTTAGTGCTCGAAAGAGAACCGTAACACAGGTGCTGCATGGCTGTCGTCAGCTCGTGTCGTGAGATGTTGGGTTAAGTCCCGCAACGAGCGCAACCCTTGTCATTAGTTGCTACATTCAGTTGGGCACTCTAGTGAGACTGCCGGTGACAAACCGGAGGAAGGTGGGGATGACGTCAAGTCCTCATGGCCCTTATAGGTGGGGCTACACACGTCATACAATGGCTGGTACAAAGGGTTGCCAACCCGCGAGGGGGAGCTAATCCCATAAAACCAGTCGTAGTCCGGATCGCAGTCTGCAACTCGACTGCGTGAAGTCGGAATCGCTAGTAATCGTGGATCAGAATGTCACGGTGAATACGTTCCCGGGTCTTGTACACACCGCCCGTCACACCATGGGAGCGGGTTCTGCCAGAAGTAGTTAGCCTAACCGCAAGGAGGGCGATTACCACGGCAGGGTTCGTGACTGGGGTGAAGTCGTAACAAGGTAGCCGTATCGGAAGGTGCGGCTGGATCACCTCCTTTCTGGAAACAAGCCATTTAAATTGAACGCCCACACTTATCGGTTGTTGGATGAAGTCGATTGCATCGACATGGGTCTGTAGCTCAGCTGGTTAGAGCACCGTCTTGATAAGGCGGGGGTCGTTGGTTCGAGCCCAACTAGACCCACCAATTCTTCCAATGGTCATAGGTGTCAATTGTGGACCCTTGGGGGATTAGCTCAGCTGGGAGAGCACCTGCTTTGCAAGCAGGGGGTCGTCGGTTCGATCCCGTCATCCTCCACCACCAACGCGAGCGCCTGTGGGGCGTTCGATACCGAGGCAATCAACACCAAAGCGGCTTTGTGCGCAAGCATGAGGCTTCTTTGTTGTTGATCGGGATCTCCTGATCAATCGGCTGTTCTTTAAAAATTCATAGAGTCGAATCAGCGCTGCTGACGGAAAGAGCTTCATGGCTCACCGTGCCGTCAGCAGCATGAATTTTTGATTGCGTCAAATGAACTTCAATTTCGAGTCAAATCGATTTATGAAGACGGCATAACGCGCCAGGTGAAAGACCTGGTAATTCCTTGATTGACTTTGGTTTCTGTGAAGAAACGTCAAAGTTATAGGGTCAAGTGAATAAGAGCATGTGGTGGATGCCTTGGCGATGATAGGCGACGAAGGACGTGATAGCCTGCGATAAGCTTCGGGGAGCTGGCAAATTAGCTTTGATCCGGAGATTTCCGAATGGGGAAACCCACCGAAAGGTATCGCATACTGAATACATAGGTATGCGAGGCGAACCGGGTGAACTGAAACATCTCAGTAGCTCGAGGAAAAGACATCAACCGAGATTCCGAAAGTAGTGGCGAGCGAAATCGGAGAAGCCTGTTAGTGATAGCACAAGACTTAACAGAACAGCTTGGAAAGGCTGGCCATAGCGGGTGATAGCCCCGTATGTGAAAAGACCTGTGTGGTACTGAGCTAACGAAAAGTAGGGCGGGACACGAGAAATCCTGTCTGAATATGGGGGGACCATCCTCCAAGGCTAAATACTCATCATCGACCGATAGTGAACTAGTACCGTGAGGGAAAGGCGAAAAGAACCCCGGGAGGGGAGTGAAATAGATCCTGAAACCGCATGCTTACAAAAAGTAGGAGCCCGCAAGGGTGACTGCGTACCTTTTGTATAATGGGTCAGCGACTTACATTCAGTGGCAAGGTTAACCGAATAGGGAAGCCGTAGAGAAATCGAGTCCGAATAGGGCGATCAGTCGCTGGGTGTAGACCCGAAACCAAGTGATCTATCCATGGCCAGGATGAAGGTGCCGTAACAGGTACTGGAGGTCCGAACCGACTAGTGTTGCAAAACTAGCGGATGAGCTGTGGATAGGGGTGAAAGGCTAAACAAACTTGGAAATAGCTGGTTCTCTCCGAAAACTATTTAGGTAGTGCCTCAAGTATTACCTTCGGGGGTAGAGCACTGTTTTGGCTAGGGGGTCATGGCGACTTACCAAACCAAGGCAAACTCCGAATACCGAAGAGTACAGCTTGGGAGACAGAGCACCGGGTGCTAACGTCCGGACTCAAGAGGGAAACAACCCAGACCGCCAGCTAAGGTCCCTAAAATTGGCTAAGTGGGAAACGAAGTGGGAAGGCTAAAACAGTCAGGATGTTGGCTTAGAAGCAGCCATCATTTAAAGAAAGCGTAATAGCTCACTGATCGAGTCGTCCTGCGCGGAAGATGTAACGGGGCTAAGCCAGTTACCGAAGCTGCGGATTTGCAATTTATTGCAAGTGGTAGGAGAGCGTTCTGTAAGCCTGTGAAGGTGCGTTGTAAAGCGTGCTGGAGGTATCAGAAGTGCGAATGCTGACATGAGTAGCGTTAAAGGGGGTGAAAAGCCCCCTCGCCGTAAGCGCAAGGTTTTCTACGCAACGTTCATCGGCGTAGAGTGAGTCGGCCCCTAAGGCGAGGCAGAGATGCGTAGCTGATGGGAAACAGGTCAATATTCCTGTACCGATGTGTAGTGCGATGTGGGGACGGATCTTAATAGGTCATCCGGGTGTTGGATATCCCGGTTTAGTTGGAAGTAGGCGATGGGTAGGCAAATCCGCCCGTCATATACCGAGGCCAACGATCGAGCCAGCTTGCTGGTGAAGTGACTGAACGAGGTTCCAGGAAAAGCCACTAAGCTTCAGCTGCACACGACCGTACCGCAAACCGACACTGGTGCGCGAGATGAGTATTCTAAGGCGCTTGAGAGAACTCAGGAGAAGGAACTCGGCAAATTGACACCGTAACTTCGGAAGAAGGTGTGCCCTATTAGTGTGAAGTGAACAACGGAGCATGAATGGGTTGCAAAAAATCGGTGGCTGCGACTGTTTATTAAAAACACAGCACTCTGCAAACACGAAAGTGGACGTATAGGGTGTGACGCCTGCCCGGTGCTGGAAGATTAAATGATGGGGTGCAAGCTCTTGATTGAAGTCCCAGTAAACGGCGGCCGTAACTATAACGGTCCTAAGGTAGCGAAATTCCTTGTCGGGTAAGTTCCGACCTGCACGAATGGCGTAACGATGGCCACACTGTCTCCTCCTGAGACTCAGCGAAGTTGAAATGTTTGTGATGATGCAATCTCCCCGCGGAAAGACGGAAAGACCCCATGAACCTTTACTGTAGCTTTGTATTGGACTTTGAACAGATCTGTGTAGGATAGGTGGGAGGCTTTGAAGCAGGGTCGCTAGATCTTGTGGAGCCAACGTTGAAATACCACCCTGGTGTGTTTGAGGTTCTAACCTAGGTCCATTATCTGGATCGGGGACAGTGCATGGTAGGCAGTTTGACTGGGGCGGTCTCCTCCCAAAGCGTAACGGAGGAGTTCGAAGGTACGCTAGTTACGGTCGGACATCGTGACGATAGTGCAATGGCATAAGCGTGCTTAACTGCGAGACTGACAAGTCGAGCAGATGCGAAAGCAGGACATAGTGATCCGGTGGTTCTGTATGGAAGGGCCATCGCTCAACGGATAAAAGGTACTCTGGGGATAACAGGCTGATACCGCCCAAGAGTTCATATCGACGGCGGTGTTTGGCACCTCGATGTCGGCTCATCTCATCCTGGGGCTGTAGCCGGTCCCAAGGGTATGGCTGTTCGCCATTTAAAGAGGTACGTGAGCTGGGTTTAAAACGTCGTGAGACAGTTTGGTCCCTATCTTCCGTGGGCGCTGCAGATTTGAGGAAGCCTGCTCCTAGTACGAGAGGACCGGAGTGGACACACCTCTGGTGTATCGGTTGTCACGCCAGTGGCATTGCCGAGTAGCTAAGTGTGGAAGAGATAACCGCTGAAAGCATCTAAGCGGGAAACTCGTTTCAAGATGAGATCTGCCGGGGCCTTGAGCCCCCTGAAGAGTCGTTCAAGACCAGGACGTTGATAGGTCGGGTGTGGAAGCGCAGTATCCCATCCCGAACAGGACAGTGAAACGCCTCAGCGCCGATGATAGTGCGGGTTCCCGTGTGAAAGTAGGTCATCGTCAGGCTCTTACAGCCCCAAAAAGCCCAGCCCTCTCAGGCTGGGCTTTTTGCGTTCCGCGCCCTCCCATCACCTTCAATCCCCTCGCCTCCATTCAGATAGGAGGCAATTCGCGGACCCGGCCATGCCTGTGGAAGTCCATCACGCGGAGACTTTGCGCTGCCGGCAGGCCAAGGCCTAACGGAGGCGATGCTCGCTCCACAGTTGCGCATGCGATAGTTGCGCCATGATTGCTCGTCTACAGCGTCGATTGATATTGAGTTGGCTTGCGATCGCAATCTTATGGCCGAGCTTTTGGTGGTCGCACTCACCCGCCGTCGCTGTCACTGGCCTATGTGCCTTGCTTTTTGGCCATGCGTGCTTTCTTGCCGTCGAATTCGTCACGAGCTATCGTATGGGGGCTAACGATCCAGTTCCTCGAGCCTCAGTGATGCAATATTTGCTCGCTTGGATTGCAGAGTGCTGGGCAGCGCCTCGCGTCTTTTGCTGGCAACAGCCCTTTCGTTCGCGAGCGATCCCGGACAACCTCAGCCCGGACACGCGGTGCGGTGCTGTCCTGATCCACGGATTCGTCTGCAACCGTGGCTTGTGGAATCCGTGGTTGAACCAGCTGCAAAAGACTGGGCATGTTTTCGTTGCCGTTGATCTTGCGCCCGCGTTCGGCTCAATCGACAACTATGCAAAGATCTTGGATGATGCAATTGCTCGAGTGACGGCCGCTACCGGCCGCCCGCCGCTCCTGATCTGCCATAGCATGGGCGGCCTTGCCGCACGCGCTTGGCTACGACAGGCCGACGGCGCACGTGTCTCTCGCATTGTCACGATAGCTACGCCGCATCAAGGCACCTGGCTCGCACGTTTCGGACGCACGGCGAACGGTCGGGAAATGCGTATCGGCGGCGACTGGCTGAAGAAGATCGACTGCGAACGAACAGGGCCGCGACATGTGCCGTTCACGTGTTGGTATTCCAACAGCGACAACATCGTCTTTCCGACATCAGTGGCTACGCTGTCCGGAGCCGACAACCGCCTCGTTGCCGGGTGTGGACATGTTGAGATGGCCTTCAAGGACCGAGTGAGGCGCGAAACGCTGGCTTTGCTCGATTGAGCCTTGAGACCACGGATGCTCAGAGTCAGACTTGTGACTCGATTGGCGCCAGCGAGGCGGCAACCCGTCTCGCTCACGGATCAATTCGAATCCACGACGGCGCTACTTAAGCCAGCGATCCTCGACGCGCTGAAAATCACCCCCCGCAACCGAAAGATGCAGCCATTGGTCGACATAGGCTTTGAAGGCCACGTCATCACGCGGGAGCATCCACGCCATTTCTCCGTATTGCAGCGGCTTGTCGGGATTGATGGCGCACAGCCCGGGCTTGAGCTTCTGTTGCGTGATGGCCTCGGCTGACTCTGTCACGAACACATCAGCTCGATTAGCAAGAATCTCGTCGAAGATCGTCACGTTCTCGCCGTGTGCCGTGAGCTGCGCGCGCTCGAAATTTTGGCGCGCGAACCGTTCGTTGCTACCGCCCGGATTGAAGATCACCTTCACTGTGGGCTGGTCGATCTGGGCAATGGTCTGGTACTTGGCCTTGTCCGCGCAACGTGCGACCGGGATCTTCCCGTTGACCATGTAGGGCGCGCTGAAGAAGGCGCGCTTTTGACGATCGATCGTCACCGAGACACCCCCCACCGCAATGTCGCATTTTCCGGCCGCCAAATCGGGCAACAGGTTTGCCCAGGTCGTCTTAATCCACTCCGGCTTGGCGCCCAGACTCTTGCTGAATGCCGTCACCAAGTCGATGTCGATTCCCTCGTAGCTTGAGTCCGTCTTCTGGAAGCTGAAAGGTTTGTAGTCACCGGGAGTGCAAACACGGACAACACCGGCCTTCTGGACCGCATCGAGGCGTGAGGCCGCCGAACCCTGTGGATGAGGCGATATCGCACAGCCTCCCAACGTCAACGTCAACGCCGCAGCCAAGGTCCAGAGGCATGGTCGAACTGAAGACGTTGGCCGCATGCGAAGCTCTCCTGAAGAAAGAAGCGCCTATTGTGCGGCGGCAAGCACGCCGCGCCGCATCTGGTCGAGTTCAATGCTTTCGAACAACGCCTTGAAATTCCCCTCGCCGAAACCGTCGTCGCCCTTCCGCTGGATGAATTCGAAGAAGATGGGCCCTAGTTGGTTTTCGCTGAAGATCTGCAACAACAACGCGCCCTTCTTGCCGTCGATCAGGATCTTGCGCTGCTTCAAGGCGGCGACATCTTCGCCGTGGCCGGGGATCCGCTTGTCGACCAGTTCGTAATAGGTGTCGATGGTGTCCAGGAGCTTGACGCCCGAGGCACGCAACGCGTCGACTGAGCCCGGCAGATCGCGCGAGCCCATTGCAATGTGCTGGATACCCTCGCCTCGATAGCTGTCCAGGTACTCCTGGATCTGGCCGGCCTTTTCATTGCCTTCCTCGTTGATTGGAATGCGGATTTTGCCGCACGGGCTCGTCATGGCTTTGCTCTTCACGCCGGTGACTTGACCTTCGATGTCGAAATAGCGGATCTCGCGGAAATTGAACAGGCGCTCGTAAAAGTCGGCCCATTCCTTCAGCCGCCCACGATGCACGTTGTGGGTGAGGTGGTCGATATATGTGAGGCCATGGCCTTCAGGCGCGAGCGCCTCGACCGCACTCAAACCCGGAAGCGCCTCGAAGTCCACGTCATAGAACCCGATGTTGCCGATGTCGCCGGGCTGTGCGCCGTTCTTGCCGCGCCAGCGATCAACGAAATAGATCAGGCTGTCCCCGATTCCCTTGATGGCGGGGATGTTCAGTTCGCCGGGGCCAGCGCCTGGTGCGAAACCCCAAGCTCCAAGTGAAATGGCGCGCTCGTAGGCCGCTTTCGCATCTTGGACCCGGAACGCAATCGCGCAGATGCTCGGCCCGTGCTGGCGAGCGAAGCGCTGAGCAAATGAATCAGGCTCTGAATTGACGATGAAGTTGATCGTGCCTTGGCGATACAGAAGCACATTCTTGTGGCGATGCTTGGCAATGGGGCGAAAACCCATCTGCTCAAAGACCTTGCCCATGGCCACAGGATCGGGGGCGGCATACTCGATGAATTCAAACCCGTCGGTACCCATTGGGTTTTCCCAGGGCGTGAAGGCGGTAGATTCGGCGGTGCTCATGGCGCTGTCTCCGGATGGTTTGGGGGAAAAGGTCAGTGTCTCGCCGCGGTTTCGCTGCGTCCGTTTGGAACTGTAAGAGTGCGAGCCATCACGATTCCGGCGTTTCTGCGCCTGTTTACCAGCTTTGGCGCAGAAATCCTGCAAAAATGTGCGGATGGACGCATTGGACAAGATAGATAGGCGTATTTTGCTCACCCTGCAGAGTGATGGGCGCGCCACTTACGACCAACTCGCCGAGCAGGTCAGCCTTTCTTCAAGCGCTGTGCTGCGGCGGGTCAAGCGGCTTGAAGAGGCTCACGTCATCGATCGCTACGTCGCGCTCGTCAGACCCGAGGCCGTGGGTCTCGGATTGACCGCGTACCTGAATGTCCGTCTAGAGAAACACACCGAGAGCCATAAGCGAAATCCGATGGATTTGTTTCGGGCGAGCGTGCAGACCTGGCCCGAAGTGGTGGAGTGCGCCGCGTTGACGGGCGACATGGACTATCTCCTGCGGGTGCTCGTAGCAGACATGGCTCACTACAGCCGTTTCATCATGGACACGCTGCTGAAACATCCAAGCGTTCAGGACTGCAAGACAAGCTTTGTGCTTGATCGGGTCAAGGCAACAACGGCAGTGCCCGTGTAGCGGTAAGCGAACGCTCGCTTAGCGGCGATTGGTATTTGTTCACCAATGACACCCGCTTTCGGCGTGGCACCTTGTTGATCTAGGGAAAACCCTTATATTTGAGCAATGCTTACCGCTAAGGTCCTCCTCAAAGCCGTGTTCGGCCTCGGCTCGCTTATGAAGGTGTCGATGGTCGAGACGCACTCGCCGGCGACCGCGCCGGGTCTCGTCATGGTGCCGATCCGTTCGATCGGCCCGCGCGAACGCGGTCGAATCGCTCAGCACTTGCTTTCTCTCGGCCAGCACGATCGCTATTTACGCTTTGGCTATCCAGCATCCGACGAACAGATTCAGCGCTATGTCGATGGCTTGGATTTCGAGCGCGACGAACTCTTCGGCATCTACAACCGGCGCCTGGATTTGATTGCCATGGCACATCTCGCGTTTTCGCCCCCTGGACAGCAGCAGGACTGCGCTGAATTCGGCGTTTCGGTTGCCGAACACGCGCGGGGCCGTGGCTACGGCGCGCGGTTGTTCGAACGTGCGGTCGTAGCCGCGCGCAACGAAGGCGTCGGCATGCTGTTCATCCATGCACTGAGCGAGAACGCCGCGATGCTCAAGATCGCGCGCAATGCGGGCGCGACCGTCGTGCGAAGCGGTTCGGAGTCCGAGGCGCACCTGCAACTGCCGCCCGCCACCCTTGACAGCCGCATGAGCGAAATCGCCCTGCAGCAGTACGCCCAGGTCGACTTTCAGCTCAAGACCCGCGCCAAACAGTTCTGGGCCTTCCTGGCCGAACTGCAGGCGATCCGAATCGGCGGGCGCGACGAGCGCGAGCGGTCCTCTCGTTGACATTGAGCACCGGCGGCCGCTCCCTTGGGTCGGGCGGCGGCTTTCCGTTATCCTTGCTGTTCCCCAACTCTGCCCTCCTGCAGTGGCCGATCCACACCCTGAACGCGCGCCCGCCGAACGCGAAGACAAGCGCAGCTTTTTCCAGAAGCTCGTCGAATTCATCAATCCCGGGCCCGACTCGCGCGACGAGCTGATCGAAACGCTCGCTGACGCTGAGGACAACGACGTCATCGGCGCCGAATCGCGCGTGATGCTCGAAGGCGTGATTCGGATGGCCGACATGACGGCCGGAGACGTCATGGTAGCGGCGCCTCGCATGGACCTCGTGAACATCGACGCTCCATACGACACCCTGCTGCATCTGGTCATCGACACGGCCCATTCGCGCTTTCCTGTCTACGAGGGCGAGAAAGAAAACATCATCGGCATCCTTCTGGCGAAGGACCTGCTCAAGCTGCAGCGCGCACCCGGCCTTAACATCCGTGCGCTACTGCGTCCTCCGACCTTCGTGCCTGAGAGCAAGGGTCTGAACGATCTGCTGCGCGAGTTCCGCGGGAATCGGAATCACCTCGCCGTTGTCATCGATGAATTCGGCCGGGTCGCCGGATTGATCACCATCGAGGACGTTCTCGAACAGATCGTGGGCGAGATCGAGGACGAGTTCGATATTCCCGAAGACGAAGGCGATATCTTCGGCCTTGCGGATCACACTTATCGAGTCTCCGGCGACACGCCGATCGAGCGCGTGGCAGAAGCCTTCGGCCTCACATTCGACGACAAGACGCAGAGCGAGGACTTCGACACGATCGGTGGGCTCATCGCGCACGAGATGGGCCATGTGCCCAAGCGCGGCGAGCACTACGCCCTCGGGGGCTTCGACTTTGTTGTTCTGCACACCAAAGGCGGCGCGGTGCGCTGGTTCAAGGTCTCGCCCAAGCGCGGCGAAGACGCCGCCGATTGAAAACGCCGGTTCGCGCGCTCGGCTTCGCGCTTGCGGGGCTTGCCCAAGCAGCCTCCATTGCCGCGGCATGGAGCGGGGAGCCGCAGTGGTGGCTTCAGCTCATCTCTTTGGCCGCATTGGTGTGGCTGTTGGATGCGCTTCGTCCAGCGCCTGGCCGGGACTTCGCCTGGCGCAGCGGTGCGGGCTACGGATGGGTGTTCTCGACCGCATGGCTCTGCGGCACCTTCTGGTGGCTGTTCATTTCGATGCACACCTATGGGGGGCTCGCTGCGCCGCTTGCCGCGACCGCCGTGTTCGCGCTTTCGGCCGCGCTGGCGCTCTATTACGTGTTGGCGTGCGCGCTCTTCGTGGCGTTCGCTCCAAAGAATCCACTGGGGGCCGCGGCGTTCTTCTCCGCGATGTGGACCCTCGCGGAATTGCTGCGCGGCAGTTGGTTCACTGGCTTTCCATGGGGCGCTGGCGGCTATGCGCACGTCGATGGCCCGCTGGCCGTCTATGCACCGTGGATCGGCGTGTACGGCATCGGCGCGATTGCCGCCGCCATCGCTGCGCTCACCGCGTTGGCCATTCGCCGTACCCGCGGGCGGCTCTTCGCTGTATCGGCCGGTGTCGTGCTGGCCCTGCTCTGCGGTCCAGCACTGGTCCAACTGGCGCGCGGCGAATCCGCCGATGATGGCAGCCGCTCGCATGGGCATCTCAGACTCGCGCTGCTGCAGGGAAACATTCCCCAGGACGAGAAGTTCGTGCCTGGCGGCGGCGTGGCCACGGCGTTGCGGTGGTACGGCGATCAGTTGCAGCACACCACAGCGCCTTTGGTGATCACGCCCGAAACCGCGCTCCCGCTCTTGCCCTCGCAGATGCCCCCAGGTTATCTCGAGGCGATCGCATCACGGTATGCGACTGGCGATCAGGCCGCCATAGTGGGGCTCCCGCTGGGGGACGGCACCACGTACAGCAATTCGGTGCTCGCCTTTCGCCCTGGCGAAACGACGCCCTATCGCTACGACAAACACCATCTCGTGCCTTTCGGCGAGTTCATTCCGGGCCTCTTCCGCTGGTTCACCGACATGATGAACATCCCGTTGGGTGACTTCCAAAGCGGTCGACTCGCGCAGGCCCCCTTCATGTGGCAGGGCCAGCGCATCGCGCCCAACATCTGCTACGAAGACCTGTTCGGCGATGAGATCGGCGCCAACTTCCGCAACGAAGCCGATGCACCCACCATCCTGCTGAACGTGAGCAACATCGCGTGGTTCGGTGATTCGATCGCCATCGACCAGCATCTGGCGATCTCCCGAATGCGTGCGCTCGAATTCCAGCGGCCGATGGTGCGGGCGACCAACACGGGCGCGACGGCCATCATCGATCACCACGGCCGCGTGACGCACCAGTTGCCACGGTTGACGCGCGGCGTGCTGGAGGCCGAAGTCGAGGGCCGCGTCGGCCGCACGCCTTACGCCATCTGGGTTTCGCGCTTCGGCCTCTGGCCGTTGTGGGGCCTGGCGCTGTTGGTCACGATCGGCACGCTGGTCGTGCGTCGTCGCGGCCGGGAGCGTGACTTCAAGGCCTGACGGGCCAATCGCGCAGCTTTCCCGGGTTCAGCAAGCCCAGCGGATCGAAGCGCTTTTTCATCTCGATGATCTCTGGCGGCAAAGCGCCGCCCGCCTTTCCGTCCTCGACGATGTAGACGTGCGGATTGTTGACCCGCACACCGCGCTCGCGATGCATGCGGATGATTTCATCGAGACGTTCTTCCGTGCTGAAGCGCACGAGCTGCAATGCGCTGCAGGTGATTCGTCCGTCGAGACCGCGCAAAAACTCGACATGCATCAGTACTTCGCCGGCAAACAACTGCTCCATCGCGGTGACCTGCTGCACGTGTTGGCCCGGCACGAAGCTGCTTTGCAGGTAAGTCAGTGTCTTGTCGACCTTGAGCGCATGAAGCGTCGTGTGATTCCACGTGAACTCCATCAAGGTGCGGTTGCTCTTGCGCACTTCTTCGGCGGTCTTTCGGTAGCTCATCTCGCCGCCGAGTGCACCCACGAGTTCGCGCAGCGGTTGCTCGGCCGATTCGGCAACCAGCGAAAGGACGGCGTGGCAACCCTTCGGAAGATGCTCGGCGAGTTGCGCGAGATGGTCGGGCACCGGGCTCGCGAAGAAGGCCACTTCACGCTTGATGATGCCCGGCGCATGCGCGAGCGCATCCGCGAAGCCCAAAGCCTTGTCGAACGATTCGAAGACCACGAGGCTTTCGAGCCACGGGTGTGCCGGTGCGAGCGCCACTTCCAGTTCGAGCACCAGCCCGTTCGTGCCCCAAAGGTGATGCATGCGCATGGCCTCCGCGCCTCGCAACTCGATGACCTGGGGCTTGGCCTCGATGGTCATCGCCCGCAGGCCCAGCACATTGCCTGGGGCGCCGAGTGGCCCGTAATTGATCGAGCCCACGCCGCCGAAGCCACCGCCGAACAGGCCGCCCAGGGTTGCGCTGCGATAGGTGGATGGGATGCAGCGTAATTCTTGCCCCGAGAGCTTCGTGTGCTTCTCGAGTTCGCCAAGCCGGATGCCGGATTGCGCGCGAGCGACACCCGGCTGCACCCATTGGATGGCGTTGTAGCTCGTCATGTCGAGCACCACGCCGCCCGCCAGAGGTGTGGTCTGCCCATAGTTGCCGGTGCCGCTTCCGCGGATGGTGATCGGCACGCCAAGGCGGGCGCAGGCGCTGACGAGCGAGCGAATTTCATCCTCGGTGCGCGGGCGAGCGACGGCGTCGGCGCGCTTGTCCTTCAGCTGCCGATTGAGCACGGGGCTGAACCACGCAAAGTCCTGTGACAGCCGCGCGATGCGGCTCGGGTCGGTGATCCAGTCCAGTTCGGGGAGTTCGAGGTGCAGTCGCTCGATCGGGGTCATGGGGGCGTTCATCGAGAGTCAATCCTGGGAAAGTTCGCTGGCGTGCCAGGAGCCGAGCGCCAGCTTGGTGAGCCAGGCCATCAGCACGAAGAGTGCGACGCCGGTCAGTGAAATTAGCAGCAAAGCCGCGAACATGCGCGGGATGTTGAGCTGGAAGCCCGACTGCAGGATCTGGTAGGCAAGGCCCGCACCCTGTCCCCCTGTGCCCGCGACGAACTCCGCCACCACCGCGCCGATGAGCGCGAGGCCGCTCGAGATGCGCAAGCCGCCGAAGAAGTAGGGCAACGCACTCGGGATGCGAAGCCGCACCAGCTGCTGCCATCGTGTGGCGCGATTCAGCTTGAAATAGCTCTGCAGATCGGGCTCGATACTGCGCAGCCCGAGCGTGGTGTTGCTGATGATCGGAAACAGCGCCACCAGCGCGGCGCACACCACCATCGCCGCTGTCGGGTTCTTGACCCAGATGATAATGAGCGGGGCCACCGCGACGATCGGCGTCACCTGCAGCAGCACCGCATACGGAAAGAGGGCGGTCTCGATCAACTTGCTTTGCACGAAGAGAAAAGAGATCAGCACGCCCGCGATCGTTGCGGCGGCGAAGGACAGCACGGTGATCTTGAGCGTGACCAGCAGCGCCATACCCAGTGGCACCCAGTCGGTGACCAGGGTTTGCATCATCAGGTAGGGTGACGGCACCAGATAGGGCGGCAGGTCCATCGCGGTGACCAGGYTTTGCCAGATGGCGACCAGCACCACGCCGACCAGCAGCGGATACACGACGCGCTGGACTCGCGGCTGGTGCAGCAGCGGCGTTCGTTTGGCGGCGCGCTGAATCGATGCTTTCGGCATGGGGCGCGTGCTTGCGGACGCGGGGGGTACGGTGGATACGTTGGGGGATGCAGGGGCCAATGCGCTCATCACGTCACCTCATGGGAAGCACTGCTCGCCCGCAGCAGGCTGTCCTGCAGCTTCCTGGCGTAGCGACTGAATTGCGGCGACACCATGAAGTCAGCGGCGCGCGGATAGGGCTCGTCGATGTGGAATTCCTCCACCACGCGGCCCGGCCGCGCTGCCATCATGATCACGCGCGACGAGAGAAACACGGCCTCATGGATCGAGTGGGTGACAAAGATCACCGTCAACCTCTTCTCGCGCCAAAGGTCGAGCAGTTCGGCGTCCAGCTTGTGTCGCGTGATCTCGTCCAGCGCGCCGAAGGGCTCGTCCATCAACAGCAGGTCGGGCCGAGTCACCAGCCCGCGAGCGATCGACACGCGCATCTGCATGCCGCCGGAAAGCGCGCGCGGCAATGCAGTGGCGAACTTGTCGAGCCCGACCAGTTCGAGCGCTTCCGACACGCACGCGTCGCCCTCTTTGCGGGGCACACCGGCGAGGTCGAGCGGCAGCCGCACATTGGTGCGCACGCTGGCCCAAGGCATCAGCGTGGGCGACTGGAAGACAAACGCCATCCTGCGCCCGCTGTCATCGATGTGCGCCACGGGCTTGCGCCAGACGCGCAGTCGGCCGTCGGTCGGCTCGAGCATCCCGGCCACCATCTTCAGCAGCGTGCTCTTGCCGCAGCCCGACGGACCGAGCAGCGTGACGAATTCGCCTTCGCCGATGGTCAGGTCGACAGGCAGCAACGCCTGCGTGCCGTTCGGATAAGTCTTCTCGGCCGACAGGATCTCGACAGCGGGAATCGATGTCGCGCGCTGGATCGGCAGCGCGTAGTCGGCGGATTCGGATGGAGTCATGCAAAGCCTTTCGAGGGAGACCAAGGCCTCCGGTGTTTCAGGGCAGGACCTTGGCGTCCTTCACGAACTCGGTGGTGTAGGTCTTGGCGATATCGACCTTTGCCGGGTCGAGCAGCTTGGAAGCGACCAGGAAGTCGTAGCTAGCCCTGGTGCGCGCGTCGGTGATCACCCCGATGCCTTGCGTGACCGCGTCGCCGCCGGTGACCATGCCCATTTCCTTGAGCTTGCCCACGCTGTAGGCCAGTTGGTCGTCGGTCATGTTGGGGTTGTCTTTCTTGATCAGCGCATTGGCCGGGGCCGGATCGTTGAGGTAACTCTTCCAGCCCTCTGCCGACGCCTTCACGAACGCGGCGATCTGCTTGTTGCGCTCCTTGACTGTCTTGTCCATGCACGACACGGTGGTGGCATACGAGGGGAAGCCGAAGTCGCTGAACATCAGCACAGTGCTCTTCACGCCGGCCTTCTGGATTGCGTAGGGCTCTGAGGTGAGATAGCCCTGCTGCGCGGCGTTCTTGTCCGCGACAAAGGGTTGGATGTTGAAGGTGTAAGGCCGCGTCTGTTCGTCGGTGAAGCCGAACTTCGCCTTCAGCCAGGGCCAGTACCCGCGATTGGCCTGCGCGCCGATCAGCAGCGTCTTGCCCTTCAGGTCTTCGAACTTCTTGACGTCGTCGTGGGCGATCAAGACCTGCGGATCCTTCTGGAAGAAGGCCGCCACGTTCACCACAGGCACGCCGCCTTCGCGCACCTGCATCATCTGGATGTCGCTCGATCCCATGATGCAATCGGCTTGGCCGGCAGCCATCATCTGCGTGATGTTGACTTGCGGTCCGCCCATCTTGATCGTCACGTCCAGGCCGTACTTCTTGTAGATGCCCAGCGCGACCGCCTGATAGAAGCCGCCGTGCTCGGCCTGCGCGTACCAGTTGGTCATGTAGACGAACTTGTCTTCCGCGTGGGCGGGAGCGGTCGCGACCACGGCAAGCGCGGCTGCGGCGGCGAGACGACCGAGGATGGGAGCGATGTGTTGGCGCATGGTGAAGACCTTCGGATGGATGGAAGAGGAAGTTGCGGCGGATCGATGCAAGGAGCGCGCCTCAGTCCGTGATGCCTGACAACGCCTGCCTGGTCTGGATGAAACCCTGTTCATGGCCGCGCCCCCAGGTGGGCTCGTCGCGCACCACCCATTGCAGTGCGTACAACTCCGTCAGCGCTTGAACCCAGCTGTCGGCCAGGGTGTCCAGGATCTCTTCGCCTTGTTCGCGCGTCGCGCTGGTCGGGTCGCCGATCACGCCGCTGGGGCCGAAATCACGCGCTGTCCAGGCACAGGCGGGCCGGCCATCGGGCGACAGCAGCTTGATCGGGAAAGGCGGCGGAAAGTTGGGCGCCGCATATTCCATGTGCACCGTGTCGGGCGCGAGCGCGAGCATCAGTGCCGTCTCGGAGTGGCCGGCGTGCATGGCCAGGCGCTTTTCCTGCTCGCTGACTTGCTTGCTCGCCGCGCTCGGCAGCCTTGACACGCCGTGCGGCACGACGACGAAATCGCCATGGCGAAGCCGCAGTTCGCGCGCTGCCATCTCGAGCACCTGCGGCTGGCCGCCGTGACCATTGGCGAACAGCAGCTTTCGAAAGCCCGAGCGATACACCGACTCGCCGATCTCGATCACTGTCGACAGCAGCGTGGTGCCGGTCAACGTCATCGTGCCGGGGAAGTGCAGATGCTCCTCCGACTTGCCGTAGGTGATGGTCGGCAATGCAAACGCTCGCACTTCGGCCGGAAGGCGTTCGAGCGCCTTGCCCATCACGCCCGAGGAAATGACGCTGTCGACCGAGCAGGGCAAGTGCGGGCCGTGCTGCTCGATCGCGCCACAAGGCAGCACGATCACCGTGTTTTCGCGATCGGGCAGCGCGTCGATTTCGGTCCAGCTGAGATAGGGCAGGAAGCGATGAGGCGGGATGTAGCCGTGGAGCATGGTGGGTCCTGTGAGGCAAAGCGGCAAATTGGGAGTCGTGAAGGCGATCAGGCGAACCGCGCCATCGCCCGTCCGACGCGGTACATGAAGCGCTTCAATTGGGATTCGGTCGCCACATTCATGTGGTAGTGAGCGTGGTAGTCGACGCGCGCCTGCTTGCCGGTCAGGCGGCGCATGTAGCGCGTCACGATCTTGCGTGGCGGGTCGCCCATGTACCAGGCGACCCAGCGCGGGCGGCCGTAAGTGACGACGGCGGAAATGCGCTGGATGTGCGTCAGCATCGGCTTCACGTTGGCGGGGTCGCTCAGGTCAAAGGCCACGCCGGGCATGAAGAGGCGATCGAAGTAGCCCTTGAGCATGGCCGGCAGTCCGAAGCACCAGGTCGGAAAGCAGAACACGATGGCCTGCGCCCACTGCAGCCGCTCGACGTACGGCTTCAGCGGAAGCTGGTTGCTCGGTACATCGTGATAGCCGAGGCGCTCCTCGCGCGAGAGCACGGGATCGAAACCTTCGGCGTACAAATCGCAGTCGTCCACCTCATGGCCCGCGGCGCGCAGGTTGCGAAGCACCTCTTCATGCAGCGCCGCATGGAAGCTGGTTTCGACGGGATGGCAATAGACGACGAGCACTCGCATGGTGTGTTGACCGCTTAATCAGAGCAAGTGGTCAGGTTATGCAAGCGACGTGCCAAATCCTCCGCACCAAATGCGGGACGTCTCCGTCAGTGGGTTTTCACCGCGCCGAGGCCGGAGCCCGGCTCAAGGCGTCCTGATTCCGCAGCCGAGGGTCACGAAGGCGACCAGTTCACGCGCGATCGGCTCGCGATCAATCGGCGCATCGGACGGCAGGCCCAGCATCACTCGCGTTTGCAGTGCGTAGTCGGCATAGCTCTGAGTCATGGCCCAGATGTGCATCAGGAGCAGGCGCGCATCCATCGGCCGCATCAGTCCGCGCGCGATCCAGCCATTGATGACGTCGACCTTCTTTTGTGTCCAGGCGCGCGCGTTCGGCCAGTAGCGTTCCAGGTTGTGGCCGCCATCGAGCACTTCGCGCGTGAAGATGCGCGAGATCTCCGGGTTGTCGAAGGCATGGTCGAGCTTCTTGCGGATGTAGTCGGCCAGCACCGCGCCGGGATCGCCCGCGCGATCCTCGAATGAAAAGACCACCTTCCAGTCGTGCAGCACCTGCATCAGGAGCTCTTCGTAGAGTTCTTCCTTGCCGGGGATGTAGTAGTGCAGCTGCGGCTTGGTCAGCCCGGCGCGCGCCGCGATTGCCTGCGTTGAGGCGCCCTTGAGACCGTGAAGGCTGAATTCGGCAATGGCCGCCGCGCGGATCGCCGCCATGATGCGCTCCCGCCCAGGACGTGCCCGTGCCCGCGCCCGAGCCAGGGGGCCGTTCGGCGCCGGCATCTGGTCGGACACGGAAACGGAGGTGTCGGTCGTCATCGCGCTTGAAACGAAGGATGTCGCCGGCGATGGTAGCGCTTGCCCGAAACCGGTCGCAGTCGCATGCTTCGTGACGCTCGCATGACGGCATGCGTGCTTGGCATCGAGCGGCTGCGCCGTTGGTGTGCGCTTTGGATATCGTCTCGCCGCTTCATCGCACAACCATCAACAGGAGTTCCTATGTACTTCGCCTCCAGATTCCGTGCTTTCGCGGGCGCGGCTGCGCTGCTCGCTGCCAGCGCCATCGCGCACGCGCAGACGGCCTTGCCCAACGTCGTGATCCTTGCAACCGGCGGCACCATCGCCGGCGCCGGTGCGTCGGCGGCCAACAGCGCCACCTACTCGGCGGCCAAAGTGCCAGTCGACAAGCTCATCGCAGGGCTGCCCGAGATTTCCAAGGTGGCGAATGTGCGCGGCGAGCAGGTGTTCCAGGTGGCCTCCGAAAGCCTGACCAACGACAACCTGCTGACCCTCGCCAAGCGCGTGTCGGCGCTGTCCAAGCAGGCCGACGTCGACGGCATCGTGATCACCCACGGCACCGACACGCTCGAAGAAACCGCCTATTTCCTGAGCCTGACGGTGCACACCGCCAAGCCGATCATCGTCGTCGGCTCGATGCGTCCGGGAACCGCGCTGTCAGCCGACGGCGCGCTGAACCTGTTCGATGCAGTGAATGTCGCCGCCAGCAAGGATGCAGTCGGCAAGGGCGTCCTGGTGACCATGAACGACGAGATCCAGAGTGGCCGCGACGTCAGCAAGACGGTCAACATCAAGACGGAAGCCTTCAAGAGCCAGTGGGGTCCGCTCGGGATGATCGTGGAGGGCCGCAATTACTGGTTCCGTGCGCCGGTGAAGCGCCACACCATGCAGTCCGAGTTCGACATCGACAGCATCACCGCGCTGCCGCCGGTGGAGATTGCCTATGGCTACCAGAGCGTTCCGTCGACGGCCATCGACGCGCTTTCCAAGAGCGGCATCAAGGCATTGGTCTATGCCGGTACGGGCAATGGATCGGTGGCCGATCGTCTCGTGCCCGTCCTCCAGAAGGTGCGCGGCGACGGCATCATCGTGATCCGCAGTTCGCGGGTGCCGGACGGCTTCGTGCTGCGCAACGCCGAGCAGCCCGACGACAAGTACGACTGGGTCGTGGCGCACGACCTGCGCCCCGGCAAGGCGCGGATTCTCGCGATGGTCGCCTTGACGAAGACCAGCGACACCAAGGAACTGCAGCGGATCTTCTGGGAGTATTGATACACCCCCAGGCTCGCGCACTTCGTGTCGCTCTCCACCCCCTTGCAGGGGGCGATACCGGCAGACCGGCGGAGCCGGATCTGCGGTATCTCTGGTAGCCCGCCTGGAGACGGTCGTGGTCAGTCCATGGTTGCCTGCGGGGGAGGGGCGGTGATGAAAAAGCGGATGGGTACTTCGCGCCAGACTACGGTGCCGTCGTCGGCAGTGGGTTTGAACTGCCACTTCCAGACTGTCTCGACGGCGGAGCGATCGAGGCGTTCGGAGCCGCTCGACTGCTTGACCTCGACGGCTGCCGGGCGGCCCGCGGGCGTCGTCCGCACGTGCAGGAGCACCATGCCCTGTTCGCCCTTCATGCGGGATTCGGCCGGATAGGGCGCGCTGGGATTGGGCGGGTTGGGTGCCCATTCGCCGGGTTGCGCGCTTGGCGAGGCGCACGCCACCAACAGCGCTGCGGTTGCGCCCGCGATGAGTATCTTCGCGGTTTGCCCATGCTGACGATTCATCGGATCTCCTGTTCTTCAATCCGCAGCATGCTAGCGGCACGAACCAATAAAATGAGCGGTTCGCCGCGTCGGCGGGCTCTTTGCCCTCCTGCGGCCCTCAGGCCCAACATGCTGACTTTTCAACAAATCATTCTCAAGCTTCAGGCCTACTGGGCCGACCAGGGTTGCGCGCTGCTGCAGCCTTACGACATGGAGGTTGGTGCAGGCACTTCGCATACGGCCACCTTTCTTCGCGCGCTCGGGCCGGAGCCGTGGAAGGCAGCGTATGTGCAGCCGAGCCGCCGCCCCAAGGACGGCCGCTACGGCGAGAACCCGAATCGCCTGCAGCACTACTACCAATGCCAGGTGGTGCTGAAGCCGGCGCCGAGCAACATCCTCGAGCTCTATTTGGGTTCACTTGAAGCCCTCGGATTCGACCTGAAGAAGAACGACATCCGCTTCGTCGAGGACGATTGGGAAAACCCCACCCTCGGCGCCTGGGGGCTCGGCTGGGAGGTTTGGCTCAACGGCATGGAGGTGACCCAGTTCACCTATTTCCAGCAGGTCGGCGGCATCGATTGCCGGCCCATCACCGGCGAGATCACATACGGGCTCGAACGCCTCGCGATGTACCTGCAGGGCGTGGACAACATCTACAACCTGACCTGGACCGACGGGCTCACCTACGGCGACGTCTACAAGCAGAACGAGATCGAGCAGTCGACGTACAACTTCGAGCAGAGCGACGCCGACTTCCTCTTCGTCGCCTTTGCCGCGCATGAAAAGCAGGCCAAGCACCTGATGGAAGAAAAGCTCGCGCTGCCGGCCTATGAGCAGGTGCTCAAGGCTGCCCACAGTTTCAACCTGCTGGACGCGCGCGGCGCGATCAGCGTGACCGAGCGCGCGGCCTACATCGGCCGCATCCGAAATCTCGCGCGCAGCGTCGCGCAGAGCTACTACGAAAGCCGCGAGCGGCTCGGGTTTCCGATGGCGCCGCGCGAGTGGGTCGCACAGATCTCGAAGAAGGCGGCCTGAGCGATGACCATCAAGAACAACCTGCTCGTCGAACTCTTCGTCGAGGAACTCCCGCCCAAGGCGCTCAAGAAGCTGGGCGATGCCTTTGCCTCGGTGTTGCGCGATCAACTCGTCGCTGCGGGGCTGGCGGATGCCGGCTCGGTGCTCACGCCTTACGCATCGCCGCGGCGGCTCGCCGCGCATCTGACGAACGTGCTCTCGCAGGCTGCCGACAAGGCGGTCTCGCAGAAGCTCATGCCGGTGGCAGTCGGTCTCGATGCCACGGGCAACCCGACGCCCGCGCTGCTGAAGCGGCTTGCAGCCCTCGGTGCCGACGCGAGTGCGGTGCCCGAGTTGCGGCGCGCGATGGACGGCAAGGCCGAGGCGCTCTTCTTCGAAAGCACTGCCAAGGGCGCGACCCTCGCCGAAGGCCTGCAAAAGGCACTCGCCGAAGCCATCGCCAAGCTGCCGATTCCCAAGGTCATGAGCTATCAGCTTGAAACCGGCTGCGAACTCCCCGGCTGGACCAGCGTGAGCTTCGTGCGTCCGGCGCACGGTCTGGTGGCATTGCACGGTGATGCGGTGGTGCCGGTCGAGGCGCTGGGGCTGAAAGCCGGGCGCGAGACGCACGGCCACCGTTTCGAAGCGTCCGTCGACCCGATCGCCCTGCGCGACGCCAACAGCTATGCCGAAGAGTTGATGGAAGGCGGCGCGGTCATCCCCGGCTTCGAGGCCCGCCGCTTCGAGATCGCGCGCCAACTCGCCGAAGCCGCCGTCAAGGTCGGCGGCGGCACACAGCCGATTCACGACGACGCGCTGCTCGATGAAGTCACGGCATTGGTCGAGCGGCCGAATGTGCTGGTGTGCGAGTTCGAGCGCGAGTTCCTCGACGTGCCGCAGGAGTGCCTCATCCTCACGATGAAGGCCAACCAGAAGTACTTTCCGCTGCTCGATGCTTCCGGCCGCCTGACGAACAAGTTCCTCGTCGTCAGCAACATCCGTCCCGAAGATCCGAGCGCGGTCATCGGCGGCAACGAGCGCGTGGTGCGACCGCGGCTGGCCGACGCCAAGTTCTTCTATGACCAGGATCGAAAGAAGTCGCTGGCTTCACGCGTCGAGTCGCTGGGCAAGGTGGTCTATCACAACAAGCTCGGCACGCAGGGAGCGCGCGTCGAACGCGTGATGCGCATTGCGCGCTCGCTGGCAGAGCGCCTCGGCGACGCCACGCTGGCGCGACAAGCCACGCAGGCCGCGCAACTGGCCAAGGCCGATCTCGTGACCGACATGGTCGGAGAGTTTCCCGAGTTGCAAGGCATCATGGGCCGCTACTACGCGCTGCACGACGGTCTTGACGCCGCAGTGGCCGATGCAATCGAAGACCACTACAGGCCGCGCTTTGCAGGCGACGAGTTGCCGCGCAACATGGTCGGCGTGGTCGTCGCGCTCGCCGACAAGCTCGAAACCCTGGTCGGCATGTTCGGCATCGGCAACCTGCCGACCGGCGACCGCGATCCGTTCGCGCTGCGCCGTCATGCGCTGGGCGTGATCCGGATGCTGATCGAACGCAACTTGCCGCTCGAACTCCGCGCCGTCTTGAGCGAAGCCTTCGCCGCTTTCGGCGCGCCGAAGGCAGGCGATGTCGCGCTGGCCGACCCGACCGACGCGCTCGAAGCCTTCATCTACGACCGCCTCGCCGGGAGCCTGCGCGAGCAGGGCGCCAGCGCGCAGGAAGTCGACGCCGTGCTCGCACCGCGTCCGCAGCGCCTTGGGGAAGTGCCCAAGCTGCTCGCTGCCGTGCGCGCTTTCGCCGCGTTGCCCGAAGCGCCTGCGTTGGCCGCAGCCAACAAGCGCATCGGCAACATCCTCAAGAAGTCACCCGAGGCCGATGCCCACGTGAGCGAACTGCTCCTGCAGGAGACCGCCGAAAAGGCATTGCACGCCGCGATGCAGCGCGTGGTGCCGACCGCCAACGCACAGTTCGATCATGGCGACTACACCGCTTCGCTGCAGACCCTGGCCGCGCTGCGCGATCCAGTCGACGCCTTCTTCGATGGCGTGATGGTGAATGCCGAAGAATCCGACTTGCGGCTCAACCGCCTCGGGCTCCTCATGCTGCTGCACCGGTCCATGAACCGCGTGGCGCAGCTCGAGAGGCTCGCGGCCTAAGGGCTGAAGGGCCGAAGGGCTGAACATCATGAAACTCGTCATCCTCGATCGAAACGGCAGCCTCAACGTCCATCGCGAGGACTTCGTGAAGAGCGATCTTGAGTGGACGCCGCTGCCCGGCGCGCTCGAAGCCGTCGCGAGGCTCAACCACGCGGGTTGGCACGTCGTGATCGCGTCGAACCAATCAGGTCTCGGGCGCGGGCTGTTCGACGTCGTGTCGCTCAACGCGATGCACGCCAAGATGCACAAGATGCTCGCCGCCGTCGGAGGCCGCGTGGACGCGGTGTTCTATTGCCCGCACAGTCCTGACGAAAACTGCGGTTGCCGCAAGCCCAAGCCCGGGCTCTTTCAGCAGATCGGCGAACGCTACGGCGTCGACTTGAGCCAGGTCCCGACCGCTGGCGACAGCTTGCGCGACCTGCAGGCCGGCGCGGCGGCAGGGTGCGAACCGCACCTGCTGCTGACCGGCATGGGCGCCGCCTGCCGCGGCGTGCCGCTGCCGCCCGAATATCCATCCAACACCCGCGTCCACGAAGATCTCCCGGCCTTCGTCGATTTCCTTCTGGACCGCGAAGAAAAAGCCGCTTTGAAGCTGGCCATCTGATGTATCTGATCCGATCCGTGATCCACGCCCTGTGGATGCTCGTCACCGTGGTTCCCTGGGGAATCATCATGTGCGTCAGCTCGCTCTGGAAGCGCGGCATTCCGCTGTACTGGATGGCCGTGCGCTGGCTCAGTTGGGCCATCGGCGGCGCGCGCGTGTTGCTCGGTATTCGCACCCGCGTGACCGGCATGGAAAACCTGCCGACCGATCAGCTCGCCGGCGCCGTGCTCCTGGTCAAGCACCAGTCAACCTACGAGACCTTCCTGATGCCCACGCTGATGCCGCATCCGCTGGCCTTCGTGTTCAAGAAAGAGTTGATCTACGTGCCCTTCTTCGGCTGGGCCATGGCGCGGCTGGACATGATCCATATCGATCGAAGCCAACGCACGCAGGCCTTCAACAAGGTCGTCGCGCAGGGCCGCAAGCTGCTCGAGCAAGGCATCTGGATCATCATGTTCCCCGAAGGGACGCGCATTCCGCGGGGCCAGAAGGGCAACTACAAGACGGGCGGCACGCGGCTGGCCTGCGAGACCGGCGTGCCGGTGATCCCGGTCGCGGTGACCTCGGCCAAGGTCTGGCCGCGCAAGGCTTTCATCAAGCGGCCGGGCGTGGTCGACGTGTCGATCGGCCCCGCCATATCGAGCGTCGGGCGCCGACCCGAAGAACTGATGCGCGAGGTCGAAGCGTGGATCGAAGGCGAAATGCGTCGGCTCGATCCGGAGGCCTATGCCGTTGCAGCAGTGGTGGCACCCACCTCCACCACGGTCTGAGCCTGGCCGACCGGACATGCGCGCTCTCTTGCAGTTCACGCTGGATCTTTTCGATGTTCCCGCAGTCGATGCGCCGCATGCGACCGAACCCAAGCGCGATGCGCCGGTGTCCGGCCCTCATCGGCCTGCTGTTCCCCTGGACGATGCGCTGAGCCCGGCGCGCTTTATCCATCCACGCGCCTCGCGCGAACTGCTTCTTGGCAATGCGCGCGTGGCGTTCGAGTTCACTCGCGGCAAGCGACGCACTATTGGGTTCGTGGTGGGCGCCGAGGGCCTGTCGGTTCGCGCGCCGCGCTGGGTGGCTTTGCGCGATGTCGACGCCGCGGTCGTCGAGAAGTCAGACTGGATCCTGCGCAAGCTGGCCGAGACCCAGCAGCGGCAAGAGCGCCTTGAAGCAGCGCGCATCGATTGGAAGGACGGCGTTTCCTTTCCTTTTCTCGGCGAGCAGGTCGTGGTGCGCCTCGACCCGCATCATGCGTTCGATGGCGTTGGCGCGGTGCTCGATGCATCGGCGGACCACGGGCCTCGCACCCTGCGCGTATCGCTCGCGAACAACGCGACGCCCGCGCAAATCCGCGATGCCGCGCAAGCGTGGCTGATGCGACAGGCGCGGCGCATCTTCATCGAGCGGCTCGACCACTTCGCACCTCAGCTGGGTGTGCGATGGAACAAGCTCTCGTTATCGAATGCCTCCACCCGTTGGGGCAGCGCGAGTGCCGATGGCGCCATCCGGCTGCACTGGCGGCTCGTGCACTTCAGGATGCCGGTCATCGACTATGTGGTCGCGCACGAGCTGAGCCATCTGCGCGTGATGGACCACAGCCCGCGTTTCTGGGAAACCGTCGAAACCGTGGTGCCCGACTATGAGGTGCTGCGCAGGCAGCTCAAGGAAGAGCCAGTCCCGCGCTGGTGAAAGCGCTTCAAACGGATTGAGCCGGCACGCGTTCTGTGGCGAGCAGTGCCATGGTCGCCTTGGCGGTCTGCATTCGGCGCTGGAACTCTGAGTTCACCAAAGCGACAAGAGCTTTCACGTCGAGGTGGCGAACGTCGTCGCTGCGTGAGCCTCGCGCCTGAAGCAACAGGTCGTGGACGCATGTGGCGGCGCAGTAGGCCTCCCTCAATGCGGCGAGCTCGGTGGTGGCCTGCTTGGACAACGCGGCAAGATTGTCTCTGGTCTTGGTGAGCGGGTTATCGCCGCCGTGGGAAACGTTTGGGTGGCGCGCGGGCGCGCAAGTAGGGTGGACCATGAATGGCCTCCAAGGATTGCGGTTTGCTACAACCGCCGCCCTCGCTGTCAAACGATGGCGGCGACTCGAACGGGTTGACAGACCGGGCAATCCAAGGAAAACCGGCGAGCCTCGCGGCTCCCCGCTCGAGCCGCCAAAAACTGGTGGCGCAACGGCGAAGCCGCAGACTCTTTACGGGATGACTGCGGCTTGCGTTCTCAGATTGCTTCGGGCTGTCAAACCCGATCACGCCTTTTTTTGACGTGATGGGCGGAGTATAGCGAGGGGGTGGGGCGCAAGAGAACCACCTGCTCGGTGGTTTGCTGCCGCATCCGCCGACCATTCAATAGCAGGTGTGCGCAGCGTTAGTGGTCGTTCAGGAGTCGTCTCGCCAACGACCGCGTCAGCGGAGTTGGCGATCATGGCAGCCGCAGCGTCGTCGCGCTGTCGGACGCTCCGCGCCTCTTCAGGACCTGCCGTTGCCGGCACCGTATCCGGGTGGCGGATCAGCCAAGTCTGCAGGCCAACGTTAAGGCGGGCCGACTATTGGCCGTCCAGGATGCTTGTCGTCATGGCCGTTACTCGAGAGATAGATTGGGTGAATCAAACCTCGCGCCGTCTCACCTTCGGGAGCATCGGCGGGAGGCACAACGGAAGCAGCACGCCTAAAAGGTTGTTGCGCCCAGGACAAGGAGAGGTAATGCACTGGCGGGGCCGAGCAGGTACTCAGGACCACGACCATGCAATCAGGATTCGAGGGATTGGGGTCAGCGGAAGCACCGAGTGGCGAACTCATTGAGGCGCGCATGATCGGTTGGCTTTCGCCAAGTTGAATGGTTCATCACGCGATCTTCTTCGCGGCTGTAAACCGCGCATTGTTGAACACCGAGTCAAATCCAAGGTAGGGGGCAAAAGCCGCCCGCCGCTTTTCGGGATCGCTGACCTTGAACTCCCTGTGCAAAACTTCAAAGCGAGTGTGCTTTTCCTCAATTTCTCGTCGAAGTATTGGATTCATTGCCATGTTGACATGTCGAGTCTCGGTGAGTCGCACGAGGTTGGAGATGGCCTTGGTCATGCCTTCCAAGTAGCCCTCGATATCTTTGCCGAACAGCCAGTCGGCGAGCTTTCTGTGCTCAAGCATCTTGTTCAAGTCGATGGTGACCGTCTTTTCGCCGCCCTCGTACACGGCATGGGCAATCTCATAGACCGCAGAGTAAAACTCCATCCGCCTCTCAAACAGATCCAGGCGAAGTTTGTCATGGGCAATGTTGCGCATGTCCTGAGCTGTTCGCCACTGCCGGTACTGGATCATGCCGGCGATTGCGGCTGCAACCATTGCGACGAGCACAGTTCCGGCAGCCTTCCAAAAGTCGAGCACCTGTGGGTCGATGGCTTTGATCCATTCGGTCATTTCAAGCGATCCCCTACTTGAGCCAACAGCTTCGATGCCTCGGCACGCAGCTTTTTGGCCTTCGTGGCCGCAGCCTTCTCTTTTAGGATTACCTCAATGGCAAGACGTAGAGTTGGTAGCTCGGAAGCGCACTCTTCCTCAGTGAGCTGGTGAACACCTTTACTCAGAATGCCATAGAGCTGAGGGTGCTCCACCAAGAACGGCGGCAGGTGGTCAGCAAGGATTCTGATCTTCTCGTCGGTGTACCTGTTGTCGAATTCGTTGAGGTCAGTGATGTTGTTCGCAAGTCCGTACTCGTCGCGGGCCTCGTTCAGAAGTTGCTCAAACACACGCCGGTAGTACACGCAGGCTGCAACCGAGAAGCCATGCGCTCCCGTACTGATGGCTTGCACGAATTCGCGCCGCTGCGACATGGTCATGGCGTCCTCAATCTCCTTCAATTCACCGAGCTGGAAGTCTCGCAGCGAAGGCGTCTGCCCGACCTTGGTGATCGTCCACCTGAACTTTAGCTCGCCCGGGCGATCCAGATGAACTGTGAGCGGTCGCATGCCGCTCGCAAAGTACATGTCCACCGAGTGATTGGCACGGGCGCACACCATGCGAAGGGTGAATCGACTGCTCCAATTGAAGGGCGTCAATTTCGCTTCATAGGACTTGAAGACGCTCTTTGGGCTTTCGCTTTCCGCATCCGCGTGAGCTAGGTCATCAGGCAGCGGCGAAGAGCTGAACGTCGAGCTTTTCTTGCACTCAGGGCAATACATGTCATGCCTGAGCTGGAGTAGCCGAAGGTCCTTGGCCTGCGAGCTTGGAGAATCAACTTCGATGACGTGTGATGCATAAAGCTGCAGATCAATCAACGCGGTGTATATCGCGGTAAGTTCTGCCTGCTTCGCTAGCTGCTGTTCCCAGGGCTTGTTCATGTATTTTGCTGCTCCGATGGTGAGGACCGCTCAAAAGCTAAGAAAGAGATTCATCATCATTGCATCGGGTGGGTTCGTCACCCCATGGCGGTCGGTTCAGCTCCGCCGATGTCCTCGGCGGCTTCTTGCCCGCGAGGTCCCATAGCCGCATGCGCAGCGAGAACACCCCGTCACGATATGTGGTGAGCTCGCGTTCCGCTGTTCGCAGCCGAACGGTATTCGTGCCGGATAGCAGACGGACGACAGAGTCCTGTAGCTCCATTGCAAGCACAGCCTCACGGTACGCAGTGATCAAGACCGCAAGCTCTTCGTCGGGCGTGTGTTTCATGCCTGTAATTGTCCGGGATGCAACATTCGGCGTCACGTGGACAAGGCTGTGAATAAGCCGTGATCTTCCGGTGCAGCACGCGGGACAACTTCGGACATTGCCCAGTAGTCCATCACCGAGGTTCATTAGCTTGCCTTTTCGGTGTATATCTGCGAACCCTTGCCACCGCCCAGAGTACGTCATGAAACGCACATCACAAGAAGTTTGGGGTTTGAGGATTGAGTTGCTTGGCCTCATCCTGGCCCTCGGCACGGCGATGTTTCAAGCAGCGATCGTGGATTGGTTCACCGGCTACCAACGTGACTCAATCGCTGTATCCCAAGAGAGCGTCAATCTTGATGTGCTCGCCTCCATTCAACAGCTCGCCCACCTGATCGCCTCGCCCACCGAAGATCTACGGCGGTACGGCGTAGAAAGTGTCGAGCGCAGCACGAGCCACGGGACGAACACTATTGACGAATACCAGCGTCAGCGAAAGCGTGTCACCGAAGGACAGCAGGCAATTTTCGCCAAGATTCGCCTGTGGTTGTTTTTCATTGGTGCGGCTCTTGTCATCCTTGGCAAGTACCTCGTGATGGACCATAAGCACGAGACGGCGCAGCAGGACTCAACGAGGCCGAAAGAGCCATCTGGACCGCCGTGAGCGCCCGTCTTAAGTGGTTGAGTGAGCTCGACAGAACTTTGTGACGAGCTCGGGGCACCGTACGGCTTCACGAGAGCACGTCCCGGTTACACCGAATCGGCTCGGGCATAGCTGCATACATCGGTGCCGGCCCGCGCAGCCGGCCCGAGTGTCGTCAAGAAACTCTGGTCCTTGACGAGCCGGATCCAGATTGGAGGCCCCGACGCTGGTCGAGGATCGGTGACGCGATTTGAAGCGGCGGGGCTATTGTTGAGTTGCTATCAAGAGGTACGCCCAAGACAGCAGCCGTCGGCGCAAGGACGTGCAGGGCATGCCTCCTAAATTCAGCTCCGCGCTACCTGCTTGCTAGCCAGAAGCTGCTAAGCCATTGAGCCGCTATGAAGCATTCAGGCGTGCCGCCTATTCGTGCTGCCCCCTAACGATTCGCAGGCGCCCGCGCCAATGCCCTCTCAACGCGCGTGCGTCACCCCACCGTCCACGATCAGCGTCGAACCGACCACATAGTCGCCAGCCCGCGAAGCCAGGTAGATCGCCGCGCCCGCCATGTCTTCCGGTTCGCCGATCCGACCTGCCGGAATCCGCGCCTTGACTTCATCGCCGTGGTCGCGCGCATCCTTGTTCATGTTGGACGCGAACGCGCCCGGCGCGATCGCGCTCACTGCAATGCGGTCCTGCGCCAACCGCAGCGCCATCCGACGAGTGAGCTGGATCAGCCCCGCCTTGCTCGCGGCATACGAATAGGTCTCTTGCGGATTGACCGAAATGCCGTCGATGGATGCAATGTTGATCACCTTCGCGAGATGGTCTGTCGCAGCCTTCTTGAGCATCGGCGTGAGCGCCTGCGTGAGGAAGAACGGCGCTTTCAGGTTGAGGTCGACCACCTTGTCCCAACCGCTTTCGGGGAATTCTTCGTAAGGCGCGCCCCATGCGGCGCCGGCGTTGTTGACCAGAATGTCGAGCGAGCCTTCGTGCTTGGCGTAGGCGTCCACCAAGGCTTGCGCGCCTTCGATGGTGGACACATCGGCCGGTAGCGAAACGCAATGGCCGAAAGCGGAGAGCTCCTTTGCGGTCTGGTCGCAGGCGTCAGCCTTGCGGGCCGAGATGTAGACGCGCGCGCCTTGCGCCAGAAAGCCTTCGGCGATCATTCGGCCGATGCCGCGCGAGCCGCCGGTGATGAGGGCGGTGCGGCCCTCGAGCGAGAAAAGTTGGGTCGTGTCCATGGTGCGTGTCTCCTGAGTTTCGTGAGCAGCTTAGTGCGACACGCGGCCGAGTGGCGTCACATTGGCGCCACCGGCAGTGCGAGCGACCGCGTACTGGTGAAGCGCCGCTCGATACCGCTCACCGGGTCGCGGAAGCGAACCTCCTTGGCCAGCAGCTGCAACGGTCGGTCGAAGTCGTCACTGCCTTCGGGCAGCAGCAGGGGATAGATGGCGTCGTTCAGGATCGGCATTCCGAGCGCCGCGCAATGCACGCGCAATTGGTGCCTGCGGCCCGTCACCGGCGAGAGGCCGAGATGCGCCCACCCTTCACCAGTCGCCAGCACCTCGATGCGGGTCTCGGCATTGGCCTCCCCCGAGCCCTCTCTCATGCGCATGAAATGATCGTCCGGCTCGAGCCGGCTCCGATGCAAGGCCGGCGGCGCGAAGCCGTCGGCGCGATGCACGACGGCTTCGTATTGCTTGGTGATCGCCCGGTCGGCGAACAATGCGCTGTAGGCGCCACGTGTCGCGCGTTGCACCGAAAACAGCACGATCCCGGCTGTCTCGCGATCGATGCGGTGAACGGGTGCCAGATCTTCGATGCCCAGCTTGCGCTTCAGCCGCACCAGGAGGCTTTCCTGCACGTACTTGCCGACGGGCGTGACGGGCAGGAAATGGGGCTTGTCGACCGCCAACAGGTGCTCATCCTGAAAAAGGATGCGCTCTTCGAACGGAACACGGGGCTCGGCTTCGAGGCTGCGGTAGTAGTAGACGCGCAGCCGCGGCTCATAGGGTCGCGCCTCAGTGACCGGCACGCCGTGCTCGTCGACCACGTCACCGGCCCGCATGCGCGCGTCCCAGGTCGATCGCGGGATCGCCGCGAAGCGCTGCACGAGGAAGGCCGCGATGGTCGGCCAGTCGCCGTCCGGCAGAGAGACGCAGCTTGCACCGACGCCATCTCGCATGGGCAACGGCAAGGCGCGCATAAGTCGCGAGACTCGTTCGTCAGAGGCCAGCCGCGGCCAGTGCGGCAGCCATTTCGCCGAAGGCTGGGCGCGCCATGACCTCGGCATCCATGCAGCGCGCTCGAAGGTCGGAGAGAAGCGCAAAAGTCGCATGCTCGTCTCGTGTCCTTGGCGCGCAGTGCGCCAGCAGCTCTTCGAGCAGGCAACCGAAGGCGCGCGCCTCGATGCGCTGCAACGCGTGGGCTCGCGCGTTGTCGTCAGCGGGAAGGAACGATGCGGCACCGAAGTCGCCGAGCAAAGCATCGCCCTCGACATTCGACAGGATGTTGTGGGCGTACAGGTCGCCGTGCAGGATGCCGCGCGCATGCAGTTGGGCGGTGACCGAAGCGATGCCGCTGGCCATGCGCAGTGCGATGGGGACAGACCAGGCTGCGCCCTCCGCGTAGACATCGCGGGTGCACGAGTCAAAGCTCGGCGGCCCTGCCAGGTTCCCGAAGCCTGCATGCACCAGTTCCAGCACGAGTCCCGGCGTGGCCTCGGGGTGATCCTGGATGCGCCCCAGCACACTGATGAGGTTGGAATGCGTGCCGGCCGCGATGCATGCTGCCATCTCGCTGTGCGGCCATCCATCGCTGGTCACCGCGCCCTTGAAGAGCTTGACCGCGACCGGCCGCGTGCCGCCATCCGGCTGGCGCCATTCGGCCTGATGAATCACGCCGGAAGCGCCTTCGCCCAGCTTCTGCTGAAGCGAGAGCTGCCGCCAATCGATCGCTGCAGTCGGCTGGGAGTCGAGCGCCGTCGCTTCAGGTGCTTCGTCGAACGGATTGCCCGCGAATGCCAGCCACGACAGCCTTGGCAGCGAGAGCAGCCAGGCAGGAAGTGCGTCGAGCTCATTGGCGGAAATGCGCACCAGCTCCAGTGCGCGACAGGCCGCCATCTCGGGCGGAAGGGCGCGCAAGCGGTTCCCGGCCAGCAACAGCTTCTGCAGCTTCGTACAGCGGCCGATTTCGGCGGGCAGTGCTTCGATCCGGTTGCCCGTCAGGATCAGCCATCGTAACTCGGGCGGCAGTGCGGCCGCCGGCACCTCGCCGATATCGTTGGCCCGAAACGCGACCATGCTGAGTCGCGGGCAACGTCCGATGGCCTCTGGCAGCGTGGTGAACCGATTGCTGGAGCAGAACAGAACGCGCAGCCGGTGCAGCCGATGAAGATCGTCCGGCAACGCGCTCAATGCGTTGCCGGAGAGGTCCAGAACCTCCAGCGTGTCGGCAAGGTCGAAGATCTCGCGCGGGAACTCCGAGAGGCCGCCGCCCAGATTCAGCCGCTGCGATCCGGCCAACTCGCCCGCGCGCAGTTGGCTCAACGTGTTCATGCGAAGGTGCCGAACCGGTAGACCCCGTCCTCGCCGCGCCGACGCTGCAACTGTCCCGAGAACCACAGCAGATGAAGGTGCGCGATGGTCTCGCCCAACGCGAAGGTCATCTGGTGCAGGTCGAGCGCGCGCTTGAAGAGAATCGGCAAGCCTTCGGCTCCGCTGTGCGGCTTGGCGATGCAGGCTTCGAGCAGTTCGGCCAGGCGGTCGCGGTGGTGTTCCTTGAGCTGCTCGACGCGGCGATGAATGCCGGTGAAAGGCTTCCCGTGCGAAGGCAGACCCAACGTGTTCTCAGGCAAGGACTTGAAGCGCTCGATGCTGTCCAGGAAGAGCCGGAGCGAATTGGCTTCCGGCTCGCCGGCATGCACGCTCACGTTCGTCGAGATGCGCGGCAGCATCATGTCGCCGCCAATGAGCGCATTGAGTTCCTCGCAATACAGGGCAATGTGCTCGGGCGCATGGCCATAGCCGCTGATGCAGCGCCAGCCCCGGCCGCCGATCTGGACGACGTCGCCGTCCAGCATGCGCACGAAGCTGTCCGGCACTGACGGCACCATGTTCGAGTAGTAGTTGCTGCGGGCGCGGATCTTGGCGATTGCTTCCGGGTCGGTGAGGCCGTGGGTCGCAAAGAAATCCGCGGCGGCATCGCCGCCGGCCAGCGTGTCGCCCGTGGAGGTCAGCACCCGTGCGACGTGATAGTCGGTCGAACTGATCCACAGCGGCGCGTTCCAGCGCTTGCACAGCCAGTCAGCCAGGCCGATGTGGTCCGGGTGCATGTGGGTCACGATCACGCGCAGGATCGGCAGACCCTGCAACTGTGTTTCGAAGATCTGTTCCCACTGCTTGCGCGAGGCTTCGTGGGAGATGCAGCAGTCGACCACCGTCCAGCCTTCGACGCCGTCGATCTTGTCGCGCAGCAGCCAGAGGTTGATGTGATCGAGCGCGAAGGGGAGCGCCATTCGGATCCAGCGCACGCCGGGAGCGACTTCAAGCGCCTCCCCGGGGGCCGGCAATGTGTCGCCGTGGGGGTAATGGAGTTCGCGTTCGAGGAGGTTCATGTACGATTGACGTTAACGTAAACGTCATGGCAAGGAGCCACCATTGTAGGCAGTGCCGCTCCGGCGCGCTTACTCATTGCTTTTGAGCCATTCTCATGCCGTCGCAGACCTTCACCATCAGCGAACTCGCCAAGGAGTTCGATCTCACCACACGGGCCATCCGCTTCTATGAGGACATGGGCCTGCTCGCGCCGCGGCGAGCTGGTATGCAGCGGATCTATACGGCGCGCGACCGGACCCGCCTGACGCTCACCCTGCGCGCCAAGCGACTCGGTCTGAAGTTGACCGAGGTCAAGGAAATCCTCGACATGTACGACAGTCCGCGCGACACGGCCTTGCAGTTGCAGCGCTTCCTGGGCGTGCTGGGCAGTCATCGCGAACAGCTCGAATCCCAACTGTCGGAGCTGCAAGCCAACCTCGCCGAGGTCCGCCAGCAGGAAGAACAGGCACGCGCCGCGCTCGCGCGCGCCGCAAGACAGAAGACGCGCTGAGCGCCAATCTCACCTTCAACTCATCCAAGAACGACCATGGAAAACGCACCCGAAACCCTCGACGATCTGTTCGCCCACAACCGGGCGTGGTCCGCACGCATGGAGCGCGACCGTCCTGGCTTCTTCACCAGCCTGGTGAAGCAGCAGACCCCGCGCTACATGTGGATCGGCTGCTCCGACAGCCGTGTGCCGGCCAACCAGATCACCGGGCTGGAGCCGGGCGAGGTGTTCGTGCACCGCAACGTGGCAAACATCGTGGTGCATTCCGACCTGAACGCGCTGTCGGCGATCCAGTTCGCCGTCGAGCGGCTGAAGGTGCAGCACATCATGGTGGTGGGCCACTATGGTTGTTCGGGCGTGCAGGCCGCCCTCGAAGGCGCGCGCATCGGCATCGCGGACAACTGGATCCGCCACATCCAGGACGTGCGCGACCGGCATCGCGTGATGCTCGACACGTTGCCCGAAGCAGCACGCGCCGACGCGCTGTGCGAGCTGAACGTCGCCGAGCAGGTGGTGAATGTGTCCGTCAGCACGGTGATGGTCGACGCATGGAGCCGCGGGCAGGCCGTCACGATTCATGGCTGGGCCTTCGGCGTGCACGACGGGCTCATCCAGGACCTCGGCATCACCGTCGACGGCAACAAGCCGATCGAGAACCAGTATCGCGCCGCGGTGCAGCGCATTCGCTACAAGTGGAGCAAGCCCGGCGAACTGACCATGTCCGAGTCCGCCAAGTAGTTCGCCAGGCTATCGGCCGAAGCCATGTTTCCGCAGCGCCTCGATTCGCCGCTTGCCTACGACGTCGCCAAGGCGATGCGGGACGGCTTCGATCGGCACTACAGGCTGTTTCGTGCCGAGTCGTCGCGTGCCAAGCATCGCTTCGAGACGGCGGACTGGCACGGACAGCAGCGAGCGCAGCGGGAGCGCATCGAGTTCTACGACCTGCGTGTGAACGAAGCCGTTGCGCGGCTCGAAAAGGAATTCAAGGCCGGCGAGCAGCCGATGGACGTCTGGCACCAGATCAAGCTGCACTTCATCGGGCTGCTGGTCGATCATCACCAGCCCGAGTTGGCGGAGACCTTCTTCAACTCGGTGACGACCAAGATATTGCACCGGGCGTATTTTCAGAACGACTTCATCTTCGTGCGCCCCGCCATCAGCACGGAGTACATCGAGCCGCGCGGTGCGCCGACCTATCGCGCCTACTACCCGGCACAGGAAACGCTCGCCGACACCATTGAGTGCATCCTGGACGACTATGCGCTGCAAGGCAGCGGCTACGCCAACATGCGCCGCGATGCGGAGCGCGTGGCGGCCGCAATCCTCGGGCGCTTTCACCAGATCAAGCTGCGCGCCAATTTCCAGGTGCAGGTGCTGTCGGGTCTCTTCTATCGGAACAAGGGCGCGTATGTGGTCGGCAAGATCATCAACGGCTTCACGGAGCTGCCTTTTTCGTTGCCCATCCTGCATGACGGCAAGGGCAAGTTCTATGTCGATGCAGTGCTCTTCGGCGAAGAAGACTTGCAGATGCTCTTCAGCTTTGCGCGTGCGTATTTCATGGTCGACATGGAAGTACCGTCGGCCTACGTGCAGTTTTTGCGATCGCTCATGCCCAGGAAACCGCGCGCGGAAATCTACAACGCACTGGGGCTCGCCAAGCAGGGCAAGACGCTTTTCTATCGCGACTTTCTCTCCCACCTGAACTATTCGACCGACAAGTTCCGCATCGCGCCGGGCATCAAGGGCATGGTGATGCTGGTGTTCGACCTGCCGTCCTTTCCATACGTGTTCAAGTTGATCAAGGACTTCTTTCCACCGCAGAAGGACACCACGCGCGAGCAGATCAAGAGCAAGTACATGCTGGTGAAGCAACACGACCGCGTCGGACGCATGGCCGACACGCTGGAGTACAGCGACGTGGGTTTTCCGATGGACCGCTTCGAGCCCGAACTCATCGAGGAGATCAGGAACTTCGCGCCCAGCCAGCTCGAGATCGGCGACCGCGACGGGAATGGGGAGATGGAGATCGTGCTCAAGCATGTCTACATCGAGCGCCGCATGATTCCGCTCAACATCTACCTGCAGGAGGCGTTCGACCAGCTCGATCATCCCGACCATGCCAAGCGCGCAGGCAAGCAGCTCGAGCATGCGGTCATCGAATACGGCAATGCGATCAAGGACATGGTGGCCGCCAACATCTTTCCGGGCGACATGCTGTTCAAGAACTTCGGCGTCACGCGCGGCGGAAAGGTCGTGTTCTATGACTACGACGAGATCGAATACCTCACCGACTGCAATTTCCGCAAGGTACCGGCGCCTCGCAACGAAGAGGAAGAGATGAGCGGCGAGGTCTGGTATGCCGTCGGCCCAAAGGATGTTTTCCCGGAGACATTCGGCCCCTTCCTGCTTGGCAATCCGGCTGTGCGCGAAGCCTTCATGGCGCATCACGCCAATCTCCTCGACGCGGCTTTCTGGCAGAGCCACAAGCAGCGCATCCAGGCCGGCCACATGCTGGACGTTTTTCCGTATGACGAGGCGCAGCGCTTTCGTCACGACAGCCACAACCCTTATTTCTGACCACTTTCCCTGACCACTTTCCAAGACCACTGAAGGAGCATTTTCATGAGCGAATCGATCGTGATCGTCGGCGCAGCCCGCACCCCCATGGGCGGCTTCCAGGGCGACTTCTCTTCTCTTGCAGCGCATGACCTCGGCGGCGTTGCCATCAAGGCCGCCGTGGAGCGTGCGGGTATCACGGCCGACAGCGTCGGCGAGGTGCTGTTCGGCAACTGCCTCATGGCGGGGCAGGGCCAGGCGCCGGCGCGCCAGGCGGCCTACAAGGGCGGCCTGCCCGATAGCGCGGGCGCGGTGACGCTCAGCAAGATGTGCGGCTCGGCCATGAAGGCGGCGATGCTCGCGCACGACATGCTGCTCGCAGGCACGCATGACGTGATGGTGGCCGGTGGCATGGAAAGCATGACCAACGCGCCCTATCTCATGCTCAAGGGCCGCGGCGGCTACCGCATGGGCCACGACCGCATCTTCGACCACATGATGCTCGACGGCCTCGAGGACGCCTACCAGCCGGGCCGTTCGATGGGCACCTTCGGCGAGGATTGCGCGGCCAAGTACAAGTTCACGCGCGAGCAGCAGGACGCCTTTGCCATCGCGAGCGTAGAGCGTGCCAAGGCAGCGACCACGTCGGGTGCATTCAAGGCTGAAATCGCCGCCGTGACCGTCAAGGGCCGCGGGGGCGAAACGGTCATCGACATCGACGAAGGACCCGGCAAGGTCAAGCTCGACAAGATCGCGACGCTCAAGCCGGCTTTCAAGAAGGATGGCGGCACCATCACGGCGGCATCGAGCTCGTCCATCAACGACGGCGCCGCTGCGCTCGTGATGATGACCGAGAGCACCGCGAAGAAGTACGGTGCAAAGCCCATCGCCCGGCTCGTCGCGCACGCCACGCACGCCCAGCAGCCGGAGTGGTTCTCCACCGCACCGGTCGGTGCCGTCGCCAAGCTCTTCAAGAAGACTGGATGGACAGTCAAGGACGTCGACCTGTGGGAAGTGAACGAAGCATTCGCGGTGGTGCCGATGGCGCTGATGCACGAGCTCTCGGTGTCGCACGACATCGTCAACGTGCACGGCGGCGCTTGCGCCCTGGGCCATCCGATCGGTGCAAGCGGTGCGCGCATCATGGTCACGCTGATCCATGCGCTGCAGCAGCGCGGCAAGAAGCGCGGCGTTGCGACGCTGTGCATCGGCGGTGGCGAAGGCACGGCGGTGGCGATCGAACTGCTCTGATCCGCTCTGAGTTCGCTCTCATCCGCACAAAGGGGCTGCCTAGAATGAAGCCCCGTTTTTTCCCCTTTGGAGACTCTGTTCACATGCATCCGGCCTTCCACCGCAGCGCAGTTGCCGCGCTGCTCGCTTCCGCTTTCATCGCCCCCGCCGTCTGGAGCCAGACGCGCGACCAGGCCTTGTTCGATGCTGCAACCGCTGAAAAGCCAGCGGTCATCAAGACGCTCGAAAACCTGGTCAACATCGAAACGGGCACGGGCGATGCCGAAGGGCTCGCATCGGCCGGCAAGTACCTGGAAGACGAACTGAAGTCGCTGGGTTTCACCGTCACGCGCAGCAAGTCGGCCGGCATCGTCGTCGGAGACAACATCGTCGGCAAGCTCAAAGGCAAGGGCGGCAAGAACCTGCTGCTGATCTCGCACATGGACACGGTCTACCTGAAGGGCATCCTCGCAAAGGCGCCATTCAAGGTCGAAGGCGACAAGGCGTACGGCCCCGGCATCGCTGACGACAAGGGCGGCAACGCGGTCATCGTGCATTCGCTCAAGCTGCTCAAGGCGCGCGGCTTCCAGGACTTCGGCAGCATCACGGTGCTGTTCAATACGGACGAGGAAAAGGGCTCCTTCGGCTCGCGCGACCTGATTCAGGAAGAAGCGGCCAAGGCGGACTACGTGCTGTCCTTCGAGCCGACGGGCGCCGGCAAGGAAGACCTTTCGCTTGGCACCTCCGGCATCGCCTATGTGCAGGTCAACATCACGGGCAAGGCCTCGCACGCCGGTGCCGCACCCGAGCTCGGCGTGAACGCGCTCGTCGAGGCGTCCGATCTCGTCCTGCGCACGATGAGCATCGACGACAAGGCGAAAGGCTTGCGCTTCAACTGGACCATCGCCAAGGCCGGCGCGGTGTCCAACATCATCCCCGCGAGCGCTACGCTCAATGCCGACGTTCGCTACGCGAAGAACGAAGACTTCGACGCCGCCATGAAGACGCTCGAAGAGAAAGCCCAGCAGAAGAAGCTGCCCGATGCCGACGTCAAAGTGCTGATCACGCGCGGTCGGCCGGCCTTCAATGCAGGTGAGGGCGGCCGCAAGCTGGTCGACAAGGCCATCGGCTACTACAAGGAAGCCGGCGGCGAACTCACCATCGTCGAGCGCACCGGCGGCGGCACCGACGCCGCCTACGCCGCGCTGTCGGGCAAGCCGGTGATCGAAAGCCTGGGCCTGCCCGGCTTCGGCTATCACAGCGACAAGGCCGAGTACGTGGACACCAGCGCCATTCCGCGTCGCCTGTACATGGCCAGCAAGCTGATCATGGATCTCGGGCAGGCCAAGTAGACAACCTCCAAGCACGACAAGAAAGCAAGGAACCCGCCATGCTGCTCAACGCCGACCAGGAAGCGATCCGCGACGCCGTTCGCGAGTTCGCGCAAGCCGAGCTCTGGCCCAACGCGCCGCGCTGGGACCGCGAGCACAGCTTTCCGAAAGCGGCGCACACAGGCCTGGCGGCACTCGGGGCCTATGGCATCTGCGTGCCTGAAGAAGACGGCGGCGCCGGGCTCGACTACCTGACGCTCGCGCTGGTGCTCGAAGAAATTGCTGCCGGCGACGGCGGCACCAGCACCGCCATCAGCGTGACCAACTGCCCGGTCAACGCCATCCTCATGCGCTACGGCAATGCGCAGCAAAAGAAGAAGTGGCTGCAGCCGCTCGCACAGGGACAGATGCTCGGCGCCTTCTGCCTCACCGAGCCGCAAGCCGGCAGCGATGCATCGTCCTTGCGCACCACGGCGCGCAAGGACGCCGAAGGCTGGGTGATCGATGGCGTGAAGCAGTTCATCACCAGCGGCAAGAACGGCCAGGTCGCCATCGTCATTGCGGTCACCGACAAGGGCGCCGGAAAGCGCGGGATGAGCGCTTTCATCGTGCCGACCGATGCGCCGGGCTACAACGTTGCACGCCTCGAAGACAAGCTCGGCCAGCATTCGAGCGACACCGCGCAGATCAATTTCGACAGTTGCCGCATTCCTTTCGAGAACCTCATCGGCCAGGAAGGCGAGGGCTACAAGATCGCGCTCGGTGCGCTCGAAGGCGGGCGCATCGGCATTGCCGCCCAGAGCGTCGGCATGGCGCGCAGCGCATTCGATGTCGCCGTGGCTTACGCGAAGGAGCGCCAGGCTTTCGGCGGCGCCATCTTCGACCAGCAGGCGGTGGGCTTCAGGCTGGCCGATTGCGCCACACAGATCGAAGCGGCGCGCCAGTTGATCTGGCATGCCGCCAGCCTGCGAGACGCAGGCCGCCCGTGCCTCAAGGAAGCGGCGATGGCCAAGCTCTTTGCGAGCGAGATGGCCGAGCGCGTTTGCAGCGCAGCGATCCAGACGCTCGGCGGCTATGGCTACGTCAATGACTTTCCGCTGGAGCGCATCTATCGCGACGTGCGCGTCTGCCAGATCTACGAAGGCACTTCGGACATCCAGAAGCTGCTGATTCAGCGCGCCCTGGCCTAAGGGTTTACGCGAGGGTCTGCACAATACGCGCTGAACCCCTCGCCAATACCCCATGCCTGCTCCCGATCCTGCCCGTATTCCCTGTCCCTGCGGGCGCCGCGACCGGCGGGAACTCCCGCTCGCCTACGCGCAGTGTTGCGGGCGCTATGTCGACGATTTCGACAACACGCCAGCTCCGGATGCCGAATCGCTCATGCGCTCGCGCTACACGGCTTTCGTGCGCGAGCGGGCGGACTATCTGCTTGCGACCTGGCACCCCTCGACGCGGCCGGCGACGATCGGCTTCGAGCCCGGCGTGAAATGGCTCGGGCTCGACGTGCGCTCGCGTTCGGTCCTCGACGCGGACCATGCAGAAGTCGAATTCGTCGCCCGACAGCGCAGCAGTGCCGGCGTCGCATCTCGCCTGCACGAGCGCAGCCGCTTCGTCCGCGAGGAGAGCGGGCCGCTGCACCGGTGGTACTACGTGGACGGCGATCTGCACTGACAGGACGGCCGTGCCGCGGCGCACGGCGCGATTGTGTGCAGGCGGGAGACAGAGCAGTTCCCAAAAGGGGTATTTATCTTGTGGCGCGCCTGGATCACACTCCACCCTCAACCACCAGCCACAGGGGCCAGCCATGGACAACAAAAGATTCCAGTTTGGACACCGGCGGCCTTCGCTGTCCGCGACGGCATTCCCTGTTGTGGCCGCGATCGCCTGCATAGCGGTCCCGGCGGCCCGCGCAGAGGGCGTGTTGACGGCGTTCTCGACTGCGCCAGGCCCGCAAGCGCCCGCACCATGGCGCTTCACGACCTTGCCGAACAAGGCGCCGACCAAGTTCGAGATCACCCAACTCGACGGCCAGAAGGTGCTCAAGGTCGACGCCGACAAGTCCTACGGCAATCTGGTTCATGCCACGCGCGTTCAGCTCAACGACCAGGCCACGCTGGCCTGGCGCTGGAAGGTCGAGGAATTCGTGGAAGGCGCCGATCTGCGCACCAAGGGCGGCGACGATGGCGCGGCCAAGGTCTGCGTGTTCTTCGACTTCCCGTCAGACCGGCTGTCCGTGGGTGAGCGAACCAAGCTCGCCTTGGCAAAAGGCTCGACCGGCGAAACGGTACCCACCGAAACCCTCTGCTACGTCTGGGACGTCAAGGAAAGCAAGGGCAGCGAGTTCGACAATGCCTTCACCAAGCGCATCCGCATGGACGTCATCGAATCGGGCGCGACCGACAAGGCCGGCGGCTGGCTCAGCGAGCGCCGGAACCTGGTGGCCGACTACAAGCGAGCCTTCGGCGCCGAGGCTGGCGATACGCTGCCCGATGTGGTGGGCGTGGCGATCCAGGCGGACGCGGACAACACCAAGTCTCGGGGGATCTCGTATTTCTCGGACATCGATCTGCGCGGTGCCACTGCTTCCGCACCCGCGTCCGGCGCGGCGAAACCTGCGCAATAGCGGCCTCGAAACCATCGAAACCGCCCCCATATCGCACATATCGCCGACATGAACGAATTCGTCTCGCTCCTCGCCAGCCAAGGCCCCGCCGTGGTGTTCGTCGCCACCCTGGCGACGCGGCTGGGCGCGCCGGTGCCGGCGGTGCCTTTCCTGATCGTTGCCGGCGGACTGACTTTTGGCGGACAGGTCTCTTTCCTCGCGGTGACGCTGGCCGCCGTGCTCGGCAACATCCTCGGCGACGGCGTCTGGTTCATCGCCGGACGCCGCTGGGGGTACCGGGTCATGCGGCTGCTCTGCCGCATTTCGCTGTCGCCCGATTCCTGCGTCAAGCACAGCGAATCCATCCTCGGGCGCTGGGGCGGCTTGTCGCTGATTGCCGCCAAGTTCGTGCCGGGGGTGTCGGTGGTTGCGCCGCCCATGGCAGGCGCGCTCGGAATGTCGAATCTCGGTTTCTATCCTATGAAACGGTGGCCGCGTTGATCTGGACGCTGGGCTTCCTCCTGATCGGACGCGTGTTCCATGCCGCCATCACGGATGTCCTTTCGGTGCTCTCCAGCATCGGGATGGTCGCGACGGTGATCTGCCTCGTGCTGCTTGGTGCATTCGTGCTCTGGCGCTATCGGCAACGCCGCATGGCTCTTCGATCTCTCGACATCGAGCGCATCGAAGCCGCTGCCCTGCGCGCCGCGATGGCGGCCGGCGCCGGGCTGACGCTGATCGACGTGCGCTCGGACGAAGCGCGGGCGCTCGACGGTCGTGCGATCCCGGGCGCCCTCGGCATTGCGCTCAAGCAGCTGCCCAAGCGTCTCGAAGCCTTCTCGGACGGCCGCGAACTCGTCGTCTTCTGCGATTGCCCCGATGACGGCTCCGCCATTGCGGCGGCGCGGGTACTTCGCAATGCCGGAGTGACCCGCGTGCGCGTCCTCGCAGGCGGTCTCGACGCCTGGGTGGCGCAGTCCGGCGAGACATCGCCTGCCGTCGATTCGTCCATCGTCGCGGCCAATCCCGCTTGATCCCTTTCGCGGGACGGGCCTAGAATCGGTCCCGCTCCGGGGTGCACGCAGATGTGTGCTGAGATGGCCAAGCGGCCGAACCCGCGAACTTGATCTGGTTCATACCAGCGTAAGAAGAGCTGCGACTCCCCGGCATCCCGTCCGTCCCCTGTGACCGATGCCGTCCGGAGCGATCGCGGAGCACCCGTTGTCCCACAACCAGGAGTGCCCCGCATGAATGCCGTCGACAAGTTCGCCTCCCTCCTCACGCTGACGCGCGAGCCCTTTCCCGCTTCGAGCAAGAGCGCCATATCGGGCAGCAGAGCCGATTTGCGCGTGCCTGTGCGCGAAGTCCTGCTCACCAACGGCGAGCGCGTATCGCTCTACGACACCTCCGGCCCCTACACCGATCCGGCGGCCGACATCGACGTGCGGCGCGGCCTTCCGGGCGTGCGCGGCGCATGGATCGCCGAACGCGGCGACACCGAAAGCTACGAAGGCCGCCTGCACCTTGCGCTCGACGATGGCGCCACCAACGTCGACCGCGACTCCCAGCGCATCGCCGACCTGCGTGCCGCCGCCGCTGCGCTGCAGCGCACGCCACGGCGCGCCAAAGCCGGCGGCAACGTCACGCAGATGCACTACGCACGCCGCGGCATCGTCACGCCGGAGATGGAATACGTCGCCCTTCGCGAGAACGGCCGCCGCGAGTGGATGGCCGAATACCTGGCCGACGCCGCGCGAGAAAAGCGCCTGGCCGGCAACCCCATGGGCGCGAGCATCCCGAAGATCATCACGCCGGAGTTCGTGCGCGACGAAGTCGCAAGGGGCCGCGCCATCATCCCGGCCAACATCAACCACCCCGAAGTCGAGCCCATGGCCATCGGCCGCAACTTCAAGGTCAAGATCAACGCCAACATCGGCAATTCGGCCGTGACGAGCAGCATCGAAGAAGAGGTCGAGAAGCTCGTGTGGGCGATCCGCTGGGGCGCGGACAACGTGATGGACCTTTCCACCGGCCGCAACATCCACACCACGCGCGACTGGATCGTGCGCAACAGCCCGGTACCGATCGGCACGGTGCCCATCTACCAGGCGCTCGAAAAGGTCGGCGGCGTGGCCGAAGACCTGACCTGGGAGATCTACCGCGACACGCTGATCGAGCAGGCCGAGCAGGGCGTCGACTACTTCACCATTCACGCCGGGCTGCGCCTGCCCTTCATTCATCTCACGGCGGACCGGCGCACCGGCATCGTTTCGCGCGGCGGGTCGATCATGGCCAAGTGGTGCATCTCGCATCACAAGGAAAGCTTTCTCTACACGCACTTCGAAGACATCTGCGACATCATGAAGGCCTACGACGTGAGCTTCTCGCTCGGAGACGGTCTGCGTCCCGGCTGCGCTTCGGATGCGAACGACGAAGCCCAGTTCGCCGAACTGCGCACGCTCGGCGAGCTCACGCAGATTGCATGGAAGCACGACGTGCAGACCATGATCGAAGGCCCGGGCCACGTGCCGATGCATCTCATCCAGGCCAACATGGACGAGCAGCTCAAGCACTGCCATGAGGCGCCGTTCTACACGCTCGGCCCGCTGACCATCGACATCGCGCCGGGCTACGACCACATCGCCAGCGCCATTGGCGCCGCCATGATCGGCTGGGCCGGTACCGCGATGCTTTGCTATGTCACGCCGAAGGAGCACCTGGGCCTGCCCGATCGCGACGACGTGAAGCAGGGAATCATCGCCTACAAGATCGCTGCGCATGCGGCCGACGTGGCCAAGGGCCATCCTGGAGCGCGAGCGCGCGACGATGCGCTTTCCAAGGCCCGCTTCGAATTCCGCTGGCAGGACCAGTTCAACCTCGGCCTCGACCCCGACACCGCGCGCGAATTCCATGACGAGACGCTGCCCAAGGACAGCAGCAAGGTCGCGCACTTCTGCTCTATGTGCGGCCCCAAGTTCTGCTCCATGAAGATCACTCAGGAAGTGCGCGAGTACGCGGCGCAGAAGGGCGTCGACGAGGTTCGGGCCATGGAGGACGGCATGGCGGACAAGTCGGCCGAGTTCAAGGCGGCGGGCGGCGAGATGTACATCCCGATCCGCAAGACGCAGTGAAATGACAAGGGCGGGCCCGCGGCCCGGGTCCGCAAAATGATTACGATGGCCGCCATGAAAGCCATCCCCTTCGATGCCGTCCTGTTCGACTGCGACGGCGTCCTCGTCGATTCCGAGCCCATCACCAACCGCGTCCTCGCCGAAATGCTCGGCGAACTCGGCTGGGCGTTGACTGTCGACGAATCCATGCGGATCTTCACGGGCAAGGCGGTCAAGGACGAAACCGCGCTGATCGAGGCACGCACCGGCTTTGCGATCACGCCCGAATGGCTTCATCGCTTTCGCCTGCGCCGCAACGAAGCGCTGGAACGCGACCTCGTCGCCATTCCGGGCGCGGCACTGGCGGCGCGTGCATTGCATGCCGCCCTGGACGGCCGCATTGCCTGCGCGTCGGGCGCCGACCGATTCAAGGTCGAACTGCAGCTCGAGAAGATCGGCATCCTCGATTGCTTCGAAGGCCGCATCTTCAGCGGGCATGAGCAACCGCGCTCGAAACCGGCGCCCGACGTGTACCTGGCTGCTTCGACCGCTCTGGGCGTCGATCCGGCGCGCTGCGCGGTGGTGGAAGACACCATCACCGGCGCCAGGGCGGGTGTGGCCGCCGGGGCGACGGTCTTCGGCTACAGCCCGAGCGATCTTGGCCACAGCAGCCCCGATGCGCTGCGCGCCGTCGGAGTCGCGCATGTGTTCACGGACATGGCGCAGTTGCCGTCGCTCCTTGCCGATTGGCGAGCCGTTGCGGCCTGAGTCGCATGCAGGGTCTGCGCGCACTCTGTGGTCTTTTGATCGCCGCGTGCGTCGCAGGCTGTTCGTCGCTGCGACCATGGCTCAACGAGCCGCTGCCCGAGAATCCACCGGCCAGTGGTCTCGTCGCCGGTGCGACGGGGCGCGATCCGAGCATCCTGGTGGCCGTCACCCTGTCCGGCGGCGGCGCGCGTGCCGCTGCTTTCGGCTACGGCGTGCTCGAAGAACTCCACGACACCACATTCAAATGGAGCGGCCACGACACCGACTTGCTCGACGCGACCGATGTCATCAGCGGCGTGTCCGGCGGCAGCATCCTTGCCGCCTACTACGCAGCCTTCGGCGCCGAAAGGCTGCCTGATTTCGAGCGCGATTTCCTGCGGCAGAACTTCCAGAACAGCCTGATATGGCAGGCGCTTCGGCCCGGCAGCCTGTACGACCTCACCTCGCCCTGGTATGGCCGCACGCATCTGCTGGCGCGGCGGCTCGACGAGATCTACGAAGGCAAGACCTACGCCGACGTGGAGCGCAATCCGCGCCATCCACAGCTCGTGATCGCCGCGACCGACATGTCGCTGGGCACACCGTTCGAGTTCACCGCGGACCAGTTCGAGCTGATCTGTTCCGATCTGCAGAGCGTTCCGCTGTCGTTCGCGGTCGCGGCGTCGTCCGCCGTGCCGATCCTGCTGAGCCCGCTGACGCTGAAGAACTACGCACTGGAGTGCCGGGAGCGAGGCATCGTTCCGCGACTCGCCGCGCGCGTCGGCGGCAACTACCGCGCCCGCATGTTCCGCATGCAGGCGAACAGCTATCTCGATGGGGAAGCGCGTCCTTTCATTCACCTCGTGGACGGCGGCGTCGCCGACAACCTCGCCGTGCGCAGGCTGCTCGACCGCGCGCTGGTGGGAGGCGGATTGCGCCGGAGTTTCGAGGAAGTCGGCATTCCGCCCGGCACGGTGCGCAAGCTGGTGGTCATCAGCGTGAACTCGGCGCGTGATCCGGCCAACAACATCGATCGGAGCGACAAGCTGCCGGGCATCAGGGCGGTGGCCGACACACTGCTGTTCGGCGCTGGCGCGCGAGCGACCCTGGAGACGCAGGAATTCCTGCTCGACACCACGCGGCAGTGGCGCGAAGACCTGAAAGTCCGAAGCGCCGATGGCAAGGATGCGTTCGCGCCAGATGCCGAGATCCACGTGGTGCAGGTGAATCTTCGGGACGCAGCCGATGGTGAACTGCGTTTGCGGCTGCTTCAGATCCCGACGGCGTTCTCAATCGGCGACGAGGAAGTCACCCGGCTGATCGCGGCGGGCCGCAGTGCGTTGCGGCGGTCGCCGGATTTCCAGGCGCTCAGGCAGTCGCTGGGCGCGTCAAAGGCGATTGAAGGCGACTGAAAGCGATTGAAGGCGCTCAGCGCTTGCCGGGCGCTGCAGCATTCGCCATGGCGATCAGCGATTGGGTCATGGCTTGGGCGCGGCCGGCCCACATCTGATTGACCAGCTTTTCAGCGTTTTCAGTCACGAAGGTGCCGTTGCGCGTGCGTCCGGACGTGACGATGAAGTCCATGAGGTCGGCAAAGTCTTCGCTGTCGGTGTCGGGAAAGTTCTGCATGACGGCGATCGTAGGGGCACCATCGAGGGCCTTCTGGCGTAGCCAAAGGCGTGGATGGCTGGGGTGAGCATTTAGTCACAAATCCAACGGCGGTTACAGCTTTCGTTGGGCCGACTTCCTTAGCCGCTCGGCAGGTCGCGACGCCTGAAGGCGCCGGGCGTGGCGCCGGACCATGCCCGGAAGGCACGCGAAAAGCTCTTTTCGTTGCGGAACCCCACGGCCAGCGCGATCTGCTTGATGGGCCGGTCGGTGCGGCGCAGTTGCTCCGCAGCCAATTCGTGGCGAACTTCATCCTTCAGCGTCTGCAGCGAAACGCCTTCTTCCAGCAATTGACGGTGCAAGGTACGGCTGGACACGTTCAGCAGCGCGGCGATGGCATCGGCCGTTGCGCCTTCGCTACCGCGCTTTCGCAAGAGTTCGCGCACGCGCTGTCCTAGCAGCCGGTCGCGGCGGTATTGCAGCACCGTCAGCGGCAGGGCGCGCTTCAGCATCGTCCGGAGCGCCCGCTCGTCGCGCTGCAATGGCAGCTCGAGGTAGCGGGCATCGAAGCTGTAACTCGTCCGGTCGGCACCGAAGCGCAATTCGCCGCCGAACATCAACGGGTAGGCGTCGCAGTGCGGCGGTGCCTCGAAGGAAAACGATGCGGCGCTCAGCGAGACGCGGGAGTCGATGGCCCAGCAGGCGTAGCCATGCAAGAAGCGCAGGCTCGATACAAGGCAGAACTCCCGGAACACACCCAGTGCGCGATGTTCGGTGATCGATACGGTTGCCGTGCCGCCAGTCACCGTCAGATCTAGCGTGATGTCCTCGGTCAGCAGGCGATGGTGGCGGCACCAGCGCTTGATTGCCACGCCCAGATCCGGAGATCCGATCGAGGCGCGGCACAGCATCCCGTAGGTGCCCCAGGGCAGCTTGCGCGAGAACCAGCCGAGCGCCTCGTCGTCCAGCTCTTGCATCGCGTGCCCCGAGAGCACCTCGAACTGCGCTGCCGTCACTTTTGCCTGCGGATTTCGCACCTCTTGCGGCGCAATCCGTGCCTCTGCCAAGGCGCCTGCAGGGTCCATCCCATAGCGCTCGTACCCTAGCGCAATCGCTCTCACAAAGGCCATCGGCGTGGCTGCTCGGCCGGCGCTGCGAAAGGGGGATGAGGACATGGCGGCGGCTGAAGATGGTGGCGTGATTTGCAACCATTGTGGCGCCAATTGCAACGGCACACGGCGTAAGCTGCGGTCTTTCCGCGCACGAAAATCCCGCGCGGCCGATGCTTTTGAGGAGACAACCCCATGCACGATCCCGGCCTGAACTTCGACCTGGGTGACACCATCGATTCCCTTCGCGACGCCATCCAGCACTTTTGCGCCGAGGAAATCGCGCCGCGCGCCGCGGACATCGACCGCGACAACCTGTTCCCGCACGATCTCTGGAAAAAGCTCGGCGACCTCGGCCTTCACGGCATGACGGTCAAGGAGCAATACGGCGGCACCGAGCTCGGCTACCTCGCGCACATCGTCGCCATGGAAGAAGTCTCGCGCGCTTCGGCGTCGGTGGGCTTGTCGTACGGCGCGCATTCCAACCTGTGCGTCAACCAGATCCATCGCAACGGCACCGATGCGCAAAAGAAGAAGTACCTGCCCAAGCTGGTGAGCGGCGAGCACGTCGGCGCACTGGCGATGAGCGAGCCCAACGCCGGCTCCGACGTCGTCAGCATGAAGCTGCGGGCCGAAAAAAAGGGCGCCCGCTATGTGCTCAACGGCGGCAAGATGTGGATCACCAACGGCGGCGACGCCGACACGCTGGTCATCTACGCCAAGACCGAGCCGGAGATGGGCGCCCGCGGAATGACCGCCTTCATCGTCGAAAAGAGCTTCAAGGGCTTCTCGGCAGGCACCAAGCTCGACAAGCTCGGCATGCGCGGCTCCAACACTTTTCCGCTCTTCTTCGACAACTGCGAAGTGCCTGAGGAAAACGTGCTGGGTGGCGAAGGCCAGGGCGCGCGGGTCTTGATGAGCGGACTGGACTACGAGCGCGCCGTGCTCTCCGGCGGTCCGCTGGGCATCATGGCGGCGTGCATGGATGCCGTGCTGCCCTTCGTCCACGAGCGCAAGCAATTCGGCCAGAGCATCGGCGAATTCCAGCTGATGCAGGGCAAGCTGGCGGACATGTACTCGACCTGGCAGGCCACGCGCGCCTACGTCTATGCCGTCGGCAAGGCTTGCGACCGCAACGACCATGCGCGCACCTTCCGCAAGGATGCGGCCGGCGCCATCCTCTACTCGGCCGAAAAGGCGACCTGGATGGCCGGCGAGGCGATCCAGGCGCTCGGCGGCGTCGGCTATACCAAGGACTTTCCGGTCGAGCGTTTGTGGCGCGATGCCAAGCTCTACGAGATCGGCGCGGGCACGTCCGAAATCCGCCGCATGCTGATCGGCCGCGAGTTGTTTTCCGAAACAGCCTGAAGGAGCCACCATGACCCTGACGCCCAGCCTGGCGCAAGGCGCCACCGACGTCCCGCTGATCGAGCAGACCATCGGCGACTTCTTCGACGACATGGCCGCGCGGCAAGGCGACCGCGAAGCGCTGGTCAGCGTGCATGAGAAGAAGCGCTACAGCTACCTCGAACTCCAGCGCGAATCCAACCGGCTCGCGAGCGCGCTGCTGAAGCTGGGGCTGGTTCCGGGCGATCGCGTCGGCATCTGGTCGCACAACAACGCGCCCTGGGTGCTGATGCAGCTCGCCACGGCGAAGGTCGGCATCATCCTGGTCAACATCAATCCGGCCTATCGCACCTCGGAGCTTGAATACGCGCTCAACAAGGTGGGGTGCAAGGCGCTGGTCACGATGAAGAGTTTCAAGACCAGCGACTACGTCGGCATGCTGCGCGAACTGGCGCCTGAACTCGCGAGCGCAACGCCTGGCGCCTTGAGCGCCGCGCGCTTGCCGCATTTGCGCGCTGTGGCGTGGATCGATACCGATGCTGACAGCGGCGAGCTTCCGGGGCTGATGYGCTTCTCGAGCCTGCTGGCCAGCGGATCGGCCGACGACCCGCAGGTGGCAGCCGCGGCCAAGCCATTGAAGGCGACGGACCCCATCAACATCCAGTTCACCAGCGGCACCACAGGCTTTCCCAAGGGCGCGACGCTGACGCACCGCAATATTCTCAACAATGGTTTCTTCATCGGCGAATGCATGAAGCTTTCGCCGGCGGACAGGTTGTGCATTCCGGTGCCGCTGTATCACTGCTTTGGCATGGTGCTGGGCAATCTGGCGTGCATCACGCACGGATCGACCATCGTCTATCCCAATGACGGCTTCGATCCGCTGACGGTGATGCAGACGGTGCAAGCCGAAAAGTGCACCGGCGTTCATGGCGTGCCCACGATGTTCATCGCGGAGCTGGACCACCCGCGCTTCAAGGAGTTCGACTTCTCGACCTTGCGCACCGGCATCATGGCCGGCTCGCCTTGCCCGACCGAGGTCATGAAGCGCGTCGTCGAACAGATGCATCTGAGCGAAATCACCATCGCCTATGGCATGACCGAAACAAGCCCGGTGAGCTGCCAGAGCTCGACCGACACGCCGCTCGAAAAGCGCGTGTCGACCGTCGGCACGGTGCAGCCGCATCTCGAAATCAAGATCATCGACCCCACCACGGGCGAGATCGTCGAGCGCGGCCAGTCCGGCGAGTTCTGCACGCGCGGCTACTCGGTCATGCACGGCTACTGGGAAGACGAAGAGAAGACGCGTGAAGCCATCGATTCCGAAGGCTGGATGCACACCGGCGACCTCGCCACGATGGATGCCGAGGGCTACGTCAACATCGTCGGCCGCATCAAGGACCTGGTGATTCGCGGCGGCGAAAACATCTATCCGCGCGAGATCGAGGAATTCCTGTATCGGCATCCGAAGGTGCAGGACGTTCAGGTGGTGGGCCTGCCCGACAAGAAATACGGCGAAGAACTCTGCGCCTGGGTGATTGCCAAGCCGGGACAGACAGTGAACGCCGATGAGATCCGCGACTTCTGCAAGGGCCAGATCGCGCACTACAAGGTGCCGAAGTACATCGAGTTCGTCACCGAATTCCCGATGACGGTCACCGGCAAGATTCAGAAATTCAAGATTCGCGAAGCGATGAAGGGCCGCCTGGGGCTCGATGAGGACAAGACAGCATGATGAGCGCAGCGCAGAACCGCTTCAAGCAAGCTCGCGCCCCCTTGGGGGGAAGCGAGGACACAACAGTGCCGAGCGTGGGGGCCCAATGAAACTGGATTCGAAACTCAACGCGCGCTCGGCCGAATTCCAGGCCAATGCAACGGCCATGCGCACGCTGGTCGATGACCTGCGCGATCAGTTCGCCAAGGTCGAAGCCGGCGGCGGCGAGGCCGCACGAAGCAAGCACACGGCACGCGGCAAGCTGCTGCCGCGCGATCGCGTCGCGCAGTTGCTCGACCCCGGCACGCCCTTTCTCGAAGTGGCACCGCTCGCCGCGCATGCCATGTATCACGGCGCGGCGCCGGGTGCGGGCCTCATCGCAGGCATCGGCCGCGTCAGTGGCGTCGACTGCATGATCGTGTGCAACGACGCGACGGTGAAGGGCGGGACCTACTACCCGATGACGGTCAAGAAGCATCTGCGCGCGCAAGAGATCGCCGAGCAGAATCGCCTGCCTTGCATCTATCTGGTCGACTCCGGCGGTGCCAACCTGCCGAACCAGGACGAGGTCTTTCCCGATCGCGATCACTTCGGGCGCATCTTCTACAACCAGGCGAACATGAGCGCGCAGGGCATTGCGCAGATCGCGGTGGTGATGGGCTCATGCACGGCTGGCGGCGCTTACGTTCCTGCAATGAGCGATGAAAGCATCATCGTCAAGAACCAGGGCACCATCTTCCTGGGCGGCCCCCCGCTCGTGAAGGCGGCGACCGGCGAGGTCGTCACAGCGGAAGACCTCGGCGGTGGCGACGTGCACACGCGGCTCTCGGGCGTGGCCGACCATCTGGCGCAAAACGATCTGCACGCGTTGGCGCTCGCGCGCACGGCGGTCGCCAACCTCAATGCACGCGCTCGCGCGAACGACACGAACGCTGCTGCGGTCGCAACGCCGCGCCCACCCGTCTTCGCAGCCGAAGAGCTCTACGGCGTGATTCCGGTGGACACCCGCAAGCCCTTCGACGTGCGCGAGATCATCGCGCGCATCGTCGACGGCAGCGAATTCCACGAGTTCAAATCGCGCTTCGGCAGCACGCTGGTCTGCGGCTTCGCGGAGATCGAAGGCATGCCGGTGGGCATCGTCGCGAACAACGGCATCCTCTTTTCCGAATCGGCGCAGAAGGGCGCGCACTTCATCGAGCTGTGCTGTCAGCGCAAGATCCCGCTGGTGTTCCTCCAGAACATCACCGGCTTCATGGTGGGCCGCAAGTACGAGAACGAAGGTATCGCGCGCCATGGCGCCAAGATGGTGACTGCGGTAGCCACCGCCAGCGTGCCGAAGTTCACCATCATCATCGGAGGCAGCTTCGGCGCAGGCAACTACGGCATGTGCGGCCGCGCCTACTCGCCACGCTTTCTCTGGATGTGGCCCAACGCGCGCATCAGCGTGATGGGCGGCGAGCAGGCTGCCAGCGTGCTCGCCACCGTCAAGCGCGACGGCATCGAGGCCAAGGGCGGGCAGTGGAGCGCGGACGAAGAAGAGGCGTTCAAGGCGCCGATCCGCAGCCAGTACGAAGCCCAGGGGCACCCGTATTACGCGACGGCGCGCTTGTGGGACGACGGCATCATCGACCCGGCCGATACGCGCCGCGTGCTGGCGCTGGGTCTTGCGGCGGCGCGCAATGCGCCAATCCCAGAGCCGAAGTTCGGCGTCTTCCGCATGTGAGGAGAGTGCCATGACGCTACCGAATTACTTCGCAAGCCTGGGGCGCTATCACGTCTGGGCGACGAACAGGTTGATCGGAACGAACCTGCACGGACTGTCCGACGACGACTGGCACCGCGACTGCGGGCTTTTCTTTCGCTCCGTGCATCGCACCGTCAATCACCTGCTGCTGACGGACACCATCTGGTTTTCGCGCTTTGCGGAAGGCAAGTCGCCGCGCCTTGCGCTCGACACCGAACTGCACACCGACCGCGCCGAAGTCTGCAAGCAACTCGGGGAAGCCGTGACACGCTGGAGCCCCTGGCTGGCAACGCTGGAGCCGGAGCGCTTCAATGGCGAGCTGGTCTACACGCGGAACAACGGCGAGGAGGTGCGGATCCCTTTCGCGCCGGCGCTTGGCCATGTCTTCAATCATGCGACCCATCACCGCGGCCAATTGACGGCCGCACTGACGGCAATGGTCCACCCCGGCCCCGAGCTGGACTGGGTGTATCTGTTGCAGCAGGAAAGCAAGGGATGAATCCCTCGTCCCAGCCTGCAGGTGTTCACAGAGAGCATTGAATGAATAACTTCACCACACTCGAACTTGCCATCGAAGGCGCGGTTGCACGCATCTGGCTCAACCGGCCCGAATTGCGCAATGCTTTCGATGACGTCGTCATCCGCGAACTCGGCGAAGCCTTTGCAGAGGCGAGTGCGGCGGCTGAAGTGCGGGTGATCGTGCTCGGCGCCAACGGCCCGGCATTTTGCGCGGGCGCGAATCTCAACTGGATGCGCCGCGCGGCTGATTTCACGCGCGATGAAAACACCGCCGACGCAGCGGCGCTCGCGGCGATGCTGCGCACGATCCACGAGAGCCCCAAGCCCGTCATCGCTCGCGTGCAGGGAGATGTCTATGCGGGCGGCATGGGGTTGGTTGCCGCCTGCGATATCGCCGTGAGCGTCGACACCGCCTGGTATTGCCTGAGCGAAGTCAAGATCGGCTTGATCCCCGCCACCATCAGCCCTTACGTGCTGCGTGCGATGGGCACGCGCGCAGCGCAACGCTGGTTCCTCACGGCCGAACGCTTTTCTGCCAAGGAAGCGCACCGCATCGGTTTCGTGCATGAGGTGGTCGACGCCGACGGTCTCGATGCGAAGGTCGCGGAGATCGTCAAGGCGCTCACCAACGCCAGCCCAGCGGCGGTGCGTGCGTGCAAGACCCTTATTGCCGATGTCGCAGGCCAGGAGATCGACGACGCATTGGTCGCCAAGACAGTCCAGGGCATCGCCGACATCCGCGCGAGCGAACAGGGGCGCGAAGGCGTTCAGGCCTTCCTGCAGAAGCGCAAGCCGAGTTGGCTGGCCTGACAAGCATGCTGAATGCTGGGGGTGAGCGATGACGTCTTTGGATATGCCCCAACTGTTGGCGTTGGCCGCGGCGTTGGGCTGGGCCAGTGGCGTTCGCCTCTATCTGGTGGTGCTGTTGACGGGGCTTGCCGGCTATCTTGGCTGGCTGCCCTTGCCCCAAGGCTTGCAATTGCTCGCGCATCCAGTCGTCATCGCGGCGAGCGGCTTCATGGTTTTTGTCGAGTTCTTCGCCGACAAGATCCCGGGCCTCGACTCCATCTGGGACATGGTCCACACTGCGATCCGCATCCCAGCCGGCGCTGCGCTGGCGGCTGGTGTGTTCGGCGCCGACCATGCGGCGATGGCCCTGGTCGCGGCGCTGCTCGGTGGCAGCTTTGCGGCCACGGCGCATGCGGCCAAGGCGACGACTCGCGCGGCCATCAATACGTCGCCGGAACCCTTCAGCAACATCGGCGCCTCGCTCGTCGAAGACACCATGGTTCCGGCCGGCTTGTGGCTGGCGGTTGCGCATCCGCTGGTCTTCGGCGTGCTGTTCATCGGCGTGCTCGTGCTCAGCGTTTGGCTCATCCGCAAGAGCTGGCGCTTCCTCAAATCGCTTTTCAGCCGCGTGGCCCGCATCTTCAGCGGCCATGCCGATCCGGGCGTGGTGCCCGCGTTCCAGCTCAAGAAGAATCCTCCCGGAGACTCATCGAATGTTTAAGAAGATCCTGATCGCCAATCGCGGCGAGATCGCATGCAGAGTTGCAGCGACAGCCCGCCGCATGGCGGTTCGCACGGTGGCTGTCTATTCCGACGCGGACGCGCACGCCAATCATGTGCGCGCCTGCGATGAGTCGGTCCACCTTGGCGGAAGCGCGCCCAAGGACAGCTACCTGCGCTGGGAAAAAATCCTCGAAGCGGCCAAGGCCACGGGCGCCGAAGCGGTCCATCCGGGCTACGGATTCCTGAGCGAGAACGAAGAGTTCGCCCAGGCCTGCGCCGATGCGGGCCTGGTCTTCATCGGGCCGCCGCCTTCGGCCATCAAGGCGATGGGCCTGAAGGCCGAGTCCAAGCAACTGATGGAAAAGGCCGACGTGCCGCTGGTGCCGGGCTATCACGGCAGGGACCAGAACCCGGCACTGCTGCAGCGCGAAGCCGATCGCATCGGCTATCCCGTGCTCATCAAGGCAAGTGCGGGCGGCGGCGGCAAGGGCATGCGTGTGGTCGAGAAGGCTGGGGACTTCGCGGGGGCATTGGCTTCGTGCCAGCGCGAGGCGATCAACAGCTTTGGCGACGACGCGGTGCTCATCGAAAAATACGTGCAGCGGCCGCGCCACATCGAGATCCAGGTCTTCGGTGACACGAAGGGAAACTACGTCTACCTCTTCGAGCGCGACTGCTCCGTGCAGCGCCGCCACCAGAAGGTGCTGGAGGAAGCGCCCGCGCCCGGCATGACCGAGGCCATGCGCAAGCAGATGGGCGAAGCGGCCGTGGCTGCAGCGCGCGCGGTGAACTACGTGGGTGCGGGCACGGTGGAGTTCATCGTCGAGCAGCGCGGCGAAGGGGAAATGAACTTCTTCTTCATGGAGATGAACACCCGTTTGCAAGTGGAGCATCCGGTGACTGAAGCCATCACTGGGCTTGACCTCGTCGAATGGCAACTGAGAGTGGCCTCGGGCGAGGCATTGCCGTTGAAGCAAGACCAGCTCCAGATCCACGGCCATGCGATCGAAGCACGCATCTGCGCCGAGAACCCGGACAACAACTTCCTGCCCGCCACCGGAACGCTTCGCGTCTATCGCAAGCCGCAGGCGACTGCGTTCCAGCGCAGCCGGGTGCGCATCGACGACGGTGTGCGCGAAGGCGGCGTGATCTCGCCCTTCTACGACTCGATGATCGCCAAGCTCATCGTGCATGGCGCCACGCGCGACGAAGCGCTCGCGAGGCTCGATCTCGCGCTGGCGCAGACGCACATCGTCGGTGTCGCGACCAACGTGCAGTTCCTGCGCGGCATCTTGCGCACCGATTCGTTCTCGAAGGCGAAGCTCGACACTGCGCTGATCGAACGGGAGCGCGCCGTTCTTTTCGACCAGGAGCCGCTCGGCCTGCCGCTTGCGGCCGCCGCATCGATTGCACGCACGCTCCTGGACGAATCCGCCACAGCGACGGCCGATCCGTTCAGCCGCCGCGACGGATGGCAGTTGCACGGTGTGGCGGTGCGGCCTTTCGAATTCGAGTTTCGTGGCGAGCCGCAGACGGCCGAGTTGCGCTATTTGCACGACGGCGCGATGTCGCTCAGTGTCGGCGGTGCATCAGGCATCCTCGAAATCGGCAGCTTTCCCTCGGGTGAGATCGAAGTGCAATTTGCCGGGCGCCGACACACGCTGAACGTTTATGAAGAGGAGTCGACCGCCTACGTTTTCACTGCCGACGGCGCGACGCGGATCACGGCCATCGACCGGCTCGCGCATGCGGGCGAGGTCCACGCCGAAGGCGGGCGCCTCACGGCACCGATGCCCGGCAAGGTCGTCTCCTTCGCTGTGAAGGCGGGCGACAAGGTCACGCGCGGCCAGCCGCTCGCAGTGATGGAGGCCATGAAGATGGAACACACGATCGCCGCGCCCGCGGACGGTACCGTGCAAGAGCTGCTCTACGCGCCGGGCGATCAGGTCGCGGAAGGCGCGGAGCTGCTCACCCTCGGCGCCTGAGGGTTTGTTCTGGTCAGGCCAATTCGGCCATATGGCAGAGTCGTCGGACGACCGGTCGACACCCCATGCCGCAACCCATCGTCACCATCCGTGATCTGACCAAGTCCTTCGCAGGCGTCCGTGCGCTCGACAGGGCGCAGTTCGACCTGCTGCCCGGCGAGGTGCACGCGCTGATGGGGGAGAACGGTGCGGGCAAGTCCACGTTGATGAAGGTGCTCGCGGGCGTCTACCGCAAGGATGCCGGCGAAGTGACTTTCGACGGAAGGCCGGTGGACATCGAGAGCCCGCGCGCTGCGCAGGCGCTGGGCATCGGGATCATTCATCAGGAGCTGAACCTGATGAATCACCTGAGCGCCGCGCAGAACATCTTCATCGGCCGCGAGCCGCGCCGGAGATTCGGCGTGTTCATCGACGAGCAGGCGATGCGCGTCGAGGCACGGCGCATCTTCGAGCGCATGCACCTGCGGCTCGAGCCGGACACGCCCGTGGGCGAGCTCACCGTCGCCAAGCAGCAGATGGTGGAAATCGCCAAGGCGCTGTCGTACGACTCGCGCGTGCTCATCATGGACGAGCCCACCGCCGCACTGAACACCGAGGAGGTGAGCGACTTGTTTCGCATCATCGGCCAGTTGCGTTCGCAGGGAGTCGCGATCGTCTATATCTCGCACAAGATGGATGAACTCAAGCGCATTGCCGACCGCGTGACGGTGATGCGCGATGGCCAGTACATTGCCACCGTGCGGATGGCCGACACCGCCATGGACTCGCTCATCGCCATGATGGTCGGACGCCATCTCGCCGACGTCGAGAACGATTTTCCGGACACTTCGCAGAACGAGATCGTGCTCGAAGCCAAGGGCATCCACCGCGGCGCCATGGTGCGCGACGCCAGCTTCGTCTTGCGCAAGGGCGAGATCCTGGGCTTTGCCGGCCTCATGGGCGCGGGCCGCACTGAATTGGCACGCGCGGTGTTCGGCGCCGACCCCATCGACTCCGGCGAAGTCTGGCTGCATGGCCGCAAAGTGAAGATCAAGTCGCCGCAAGATGCCGTGTTGCACGGCATCGGCTATCTCTCCGAAGACCGCAAGCATTTCGGGCTTGCCACCGGCATGGACGTGGAAACGAACATCGCGCTGCCAAGCATGAAGCGATTCCTGTCGATGGGCTTCTTTGTCGACCAGCCCGCCATCGAGGCGGCGGGCGAGCGCTATGTCAAGCAGCTCAACATCAAGACGCCTTCGGTGCGCCAGCAGGTGCGATTGCTGTCCGGCGGCAACCAGCAGAAGATCGTCGTCGCCAAGTGGCTGCTGCGCGACTGCAACGTGCTCTTTTTCGACGAGCCGACGCGCGGCATCGATGTGGGTGCCAAGGCCGAGATCTACCGCCTGCTGAAGGCGCTGGCGGAGAGCGGCAAGGCGATCGTGATGATCTCTTCGGAGCTGCCGGAGATCCTGCGCGTGAGCCATCGTGTGCTGGTGATGTGCGAAGGCCGCATCACCGGGGAGCTTGCCGGGCGCGAAGCCTCGCAGGAAAAGATCATGCAACTCGCTACGCGGCGCGAAGCCGCGACGACAGGAGACGCGCCTTGACGACACCCACCGCCAGCTCGACCGTTGCCGCACCGGGCTTTTCGCTGAGGGCGAGGCTGTTCCGCCCGGCGACGCGGCAGAAGCTGCTCGCCTTTGCCAGCCTGATCGCGCTGATGCTGTTCTTCAGCCTCGCCTCGTCACAGTTCCTGCAGACCGACAACCTAGTGGGCATCCTGCAATCGACCGCCGTGAACGGCGTGCTCGCGGTCGCCTGCACCTTCGTCATCATCACGGCCGGCATCGACCTCTCGGTGGGCACGCTGATGACCTTCTGCGCGGTGATGGCGGGCGTGGTGCTCACCTACATGGGCATGCCGCTCGCGCTCGGCATTGCGGCGGCGATCTTCTTCGGCGCGCTGTCAGGATTCGTTTCCGGCGTGCTGATCGCCAAGCTCAAAATCCCGCCCTTCATCGCAACGCTTGGCATGATGATGCTGCTCAAAGGGCTGTCGCTGGTGATCTCGGGCACCAAGCCGATCTACTTCAACGACACGCCGGGCTTCACGGTGATCTCGCAGGATTCGCTGATCGGCTACTTCATCCCCGCGCTGCCGATCCCGAATGCGGTGCTCATCCTTTTTGTTGTCGCTGTGGCCGCGAGCATCGTGCTCAACAAGACCATCCTGGGCCGCTACACCTTTGCGCTCGGCAGCAATGAAGAGGCGGTGCGGCTGTCCGGCGTGAACACCGACTTCTGGAAGATCCTCGTCTATACCGTGAGCGGCGGCATCTGCGGCATCGCGGGGCTGCTGATCGCTTCTCGCCTGAACTCCGCGCAGCCTGCGCTGGGGCAGGGCTATGAACTCGATGCGATCGCGGCGGTGGTGATCGGCGGCACTTCGCTCAGCGGAGGCACCGGCACCATCGTCGGCACGATCATCGGCGCCTTCATCATGAGCGTGCTGACCAACGGCCTGCGCATTCTTTCCGTGGCCCAGGAGTGGCAAACGGTGGTCACCGGCGTGATCATCATCCTCGCCGTGTATGCCGATATCCTGCGCCGCCGCAGCGCGAGCAAGCAGTAGAAGATTCGATTCCCTCGATTCCCTCGATTCCCTCGATTCCCTCGATTCCCTCGATTCCCCACACCACAGGAGACTTTGCATGATCCAGAGAAGAGCAGCCACGTTCGCGCTCGGCGCAGCCCTCGTCGGGCTCTCGGGCTTCGCCCATGCGCAGCAGTCGCAGGAGATGTACATCCCCCTCGTGTCCAAGGGATTCCAGCACCAGTTCTGGCAGGCCGTGAAAGCCGGCGCCGAGCAGGCGGCGAAGGACCTGAAGGTGAAGATCAGCTTCGAGGGGCCCGAGACCGAGGCCATGGTGGACAAGCAGATCGACATGCTCTCCGCCGCGCTGGCCAAGAAGCCGCAGGCGATCGGCTTCGCCGCGCTCGACAGCCAGGCCGCCATTCCTCTGCTGAAGAAGGCGCAGGCGGCGAAGATCCCCGTCATTGCCTTCGACTCGGGTGTCGACAGCGACATCCCGCTGACGACCACCGCCACCGACAACAAGGCCGCTGCCGCGCTCGCCGCCGACAAGATGGCCGAACTGATCGGCAAGTCCGGCGAAGTGGCACTGGTGGTGCACGACCAGACCAGCCGCACCGGCATCGACCGGCGCGACGGCTTCCTGAACCGCATGAAGTCGAACTACCCGAACATCAAGATCGTGAGCGTGCAGTACGGCGGTGGCGACCAGCTCAAATCCACGGAGATCACCAAGTCGATCCTGCAGGCCTACCCGAACCTGAAGGGCATCTTCGGTGCAAACGAGGGATCGGCGATCGGCGTGGTCAACGGCGTGAAAGAGATGAAGCGCAATGGCAAGGTCGTGATCATCGGGTATGACTCCGGCAAGCAGCAGAAGAACGCGATCCTCGACGGCAGCATGGCCGGCGCCATCACGCAGAACCCGGTCGGCATGGGTTACAAGACGGTGGAAATGGCGGTGAAGGCAGCGAAGGGCGAGCCGGTGCCGAAGGTGGTGGATACGGGGTTCTTCTGGTATGACAAGACCAACATCGCGGATCCGAAAATCRCCAGTGTGCTCTATGACTGACCCCCAGGCTGCGCGCACTTCGTGTCGCTTCGCCTACCCCCTTTCAGGGGGCAACACCAGCGGCCCGGCAAAGCCGGTTCCGCGGTGTTTCACGAATGGAGCGGGCAGGTCGGGGCGGGGATGTAGGCTTGTGGGTTTCTGGTTTGTTTCTTCCTTCTGAACATGCGCATTACTGTTTGCTTGACCGACAACCGACCTGACCCTTGGATAGATGGACTTCGTGCTGCCTTGCCGGAGGCGGAGGTTGAAAACTGGGCTCCGGGGGCTGCGGCGGCGGACCATGCGGTGGTTTGGGCGCCGCCGCAGGCTCTGCTGGACGATCAGCCGGGGCTGCGGGGGCTGTTCAATATCGGTGCGGGGGTGGATGCGCTGTTGAAGCTGAAGGTGCCGCCGCAGACGCAGGTGGTAAGACTGGACGACGCGGGGATGTCGGTGCAGATGGCGGAATACGTCTGTCATGCGCTGATTCGGCACTTTCGCGAATTCGATGCGTACGAGGCCGAATCGCGGGCGGGGCGGTGGAGTTACCGCAAGCCTCGCGAACGGCGGGACTTTGCAGTGGGCATCATGGGGCTGGGGGTGTTGGGGGAACGGGTCGCCAAGGCTGTGGCGCAGTTCGAGTTTCCGGTGAATGGCTGGAGCCGATCCGCGAAGGACATCGAAGGGGTTCGCTGCTTTGCCGGGGAAGAAGCCTTCGACGGCTTTCTGCGCGCGAGCCGGGTGCTGGTGAATCTGCTGCCGCTGACGGCTGCGACGCGCGGCATCCTGAACCGCGGCACGCTGTCGAAGCTCAACGGAGGGCAGCCGGGTGGCTATCTCATCAACGTGGCGCGGGGTGCGCATCTGGTGGAAGCCGATCTGATCCCCTTGCTCGACAGCGGGCAGCTCGCGGGGGCGACGCTCGATGTGTTCGAGGTCGAACCGCTGCCCGCCGACCATCCGTTTGTGCGGCATCCGAAGATCACCGTGACGCCGCACTGTTCGGCGCGCACCGAACGCGAAGCATCGATCGCGCAGATCGCGGGCAAGATCCGCGCGATCGAGCGCGGAGAGCCTGTTGCCGGCGTGGTCGATGTCCAGCGCGGATACTGATCGCCTTTCTTTGCAGCCTTGCAGCATTGCAGCCTTGTAGATAGATATCCAAAGACAACGCCATGAAACTCCCCACCCGAGTCAAGATCGTCGACGTCGGCCCGCGCGACGGCCTTCAGAACGAGAAGCAGCCGGTCGCGGCAGAAATCAAGATCGGCCTCGTCCATCGCCTGCAGGACGCGGGGCTGAAGGAAATCGAAGTCACCAGCTTCGTGTCGCCGAAGTGGGTGCCGCAGATGGCGGACAACGCCGAGGTCATGCACGGCATCCGGCGCAAGCCCGGCGTGCGCTATTCGGTGCTGACACCGAACATGAAGGGCTTCGAGGCCGCCATTGCGGCGCCCCGTGATGAATGGCCGGACGAGATCGTGGTGTTCGGCGCCGCGAGCGAGGCCTTTAGCCAGCGCAACATCAACTGCTCCATCTCCGAAAGCATCGAGCGATTCCGGCCGGTCGTCGAAGCGGCGCGGGAGAAGGGCATCTACGTGCGTGGCGCCATGTCGTGCGCCCTCGGCTGCCCTTACGAAGGCGAGATCGATCCTTCGCGCGTCGAAATGCTGGCGGGCCTCATGAAGGGGATTGGTGTGCAGCACATCGGCGTGGCGGACACCATCGGCACCGGCACGCCCGTGAAGGTGCAGCGCGCCATCGACGCGACATTGAAGCACTACGCCATCGACGACATCTCAGGACACTTTCACGACACGTATGGTCAGGCGCTCGGCAACACGCTCGCCAGCCTGGAGATGGGCGTGTGGCAGTTCGACACGTCGTCGGCAGGGCTCGGCGGCTGTCCCTATGCCAAGGGCGCGACGGGCAACGTGGCGACGGAGGACGTGGTCTACATGCTGCACGGCATGGGCATCGACACGGGCATCGATCTCGACAAGCTGATCGATGCGGGCGTCTACATCAGCGATGCGCTGGGCCGTGCGCCGAACTCGCGCGCGTCGAAGGCCATCCTGACGAAGAGGGCCGGCTGATGTGCGGCGCTGAATTGACAGCTTTGCCTGATGGCGTGCAGCGCGTGGCGCGCCTGCTGCAAGACAAGGGCCATCCGCATGCGCCGCAGATGCTCGACGACGCCGCGCGCACTGCGCAGCAGGCCGCCGATGCGCTGGGCATCGGCGTGGGCCAGATCGCCAAGAGCATCGTGTTCCGTCGCAAGGTCGACGAGGTTGCGGTGCTTGTCGTGACCTCCGGCGACAAGCGCGTCGACGAGAAGAAGGTCGAGGCGCTGGTCGGCAAGCTCGGCCGTGCCGATGCCGACTTCGTGAAATCGCGCACCGGCTTCTCGATCGGCGGCGTCTCGCCTTTCGCGCATGCCACGCCGCCCGTGATGCTGATCGACCGCGAGCTCTTTCGATTCGAGGACATCTGGGCGGCAGCCGGACATCCGCATGCGGTGGTGCGCCTGCGCCCGCAAGATCTCGAAGCATTGACCGGCGCGCCGGTAGCGGACGTGGTGTGACCGGGCTTGCCGATCGCGCCATTGCGGCTCGCGAAACAGCGAGCGATGTGCCGTCGCCCTGCATTTCGATCTGCCGCATGGACCCTGCGAGCGGCTTCTGCGAAGGCTGCCTGCGAACCCTCGCGGAGATCGCCGCATGGAGCCGGATGGACGACGCCGAGAAGCGCCGCGTATGGCGCGCCATCGAGCTGCGCGCCGAAGCCGGGTTTCTCGTCGCTTCCGGAGAAAAGGCATGAAGCACATCGTCTTCTATCTCGACTTTCTCTCACCGTATGCCTATCTCGCCTTCGAGCAGTTGCCGCAGGCGCTCGAAGGGTTGAGCTACAGCGTGGCCTACCGGCCCGTGCTGCTGGGCGCACTGCTGAAGCACCACGGCCAGCTCGGGCCGGCGGAGATTCCTGCAAAGCGCGCCTGGACCTATCGCCAAGTGCTGTGGCTGGCTCGCACAAATGGCATCCCGATGCAGATGCCTGCTTCGCATCCGTACAACCCATTGCCGCATCTGCGTCTGGCACTCGCGACGACGATGGATGGCGACATCAACCGGTACGTGGCGGAGACGATCTTTCGCGACGTGTGGTGCACGGGCGCCGAAGCCGGCGATGCGGCGCGTCTTGCCGCACTGTCGGCGCAGCTTCGGCAAGTGCGTGACGTGGGCAGCGACGAGGTGAAGGCGCAACTCAAGGCCAACACCGACGAGGCCATTGCGCACGGCGTCTTCGGCGTGCCGGCCTATGAAGTCGACGGCCGCATGTTGTGGGGCTTCGACGGCCTGGCCATGCTGCGTGCCTACCTCGAAGGCGACGCCTGGTTCGACGGGCCTGAGTGGGCGACCGCGGATCAGCGGCCTTCGCTGCTGAGGAAGTAGCTCGCCCCCAGGCTCGCGCACTTCGTGTCGCTCTCCGCCCCCGGCCGGGGGCAACACCAGCGGCCCGGCCAAGCCGGATTTGTGCGGTGCACATAGGCTTTTTCTACAGGCTGAAACGCGAAGAGCGGGTTTCACCTTAAGTCGTCAGCGAGCATTCAGTTTCGCGACAGGCTCGGGTCAGTCGGCCCTCCAAGAATGCGACACGTCCCACGCCGTGGGCGCATTTCATACGAAGGAGACGACATGTCAGCCACACTAGATTCAAGGGGCGCGCCGCACAGCGCTCCCCGGCCCATGAGCGCGGAGGAGAAGAAAGTCATCTTCGCCTCGTCCCTCGGCACCGTGTTCGAGTGGTACGACTTCTACCTCTACGGTTCGCTCGCGGCGATCATCGCCAAGCAGTTCTTCAGCGGTCTGGATGCGGGCGCGGCCTTCATCTTCGCGCTGCTGGCCTTTGCGGCGGGCTTCCTGGTGCGTCCCTTCGGCGCCATCGTGTTCGGCCGGCTCGGCGACATGATCGGCCGCAAGTACACCTTCCTGGTCACCATCCTGATCATGGGCCTGTCGACCTTCATCGTCGGCCTGCTGCCCAGCTACGGCACCATCGGCGTCGCGGCACCCGTGATCCTCATTGCATTGCGCATGCTGCAGGGCCTCGCGCTCGGCGGCGAGTACGGCGGCGCGGCCACCTATGTGGCGGAGCATTCGCCCCACGGCAAGCGCGGCGCCTACACATCGTGGATTCAGACGACCGCGACGCTTGGCCTGTTCCTGAGCCTGCTGGTTGTTCTCGGCGTGCGTGAAGGCGTCGGCGAAGCAGCCTTTGCCGATTGGGGATGGCGCATTCCGTTCCTCGTGTCGATCCTGCTGCTCGGCATCTCGGTGTGGATCCGCTTGTCGCTGTCCGAGTCGCCCGCCTTCCAGAAGATGAAGGCCGAAGGCAAGACATCGAAGGCGCCGCTGGCTGAATCGTTCGGCCAATGGAAGAACCTCAAGATCGTTCTGCTGGCGCTCATCGGCCTCACCGCCGGCCAGGCCGTCGTCTGGTACACGGGTCAGTTCTACGCACTTTTCTTCCTGACGCAGCAGCTCAAGGTCGACGGCACCACCGCCAACCTGATGATCGCCGCGGCACTCCTGATCGGCACGCCTTTCTTCGTCGTGTGGGGCGCGCTCTCCGACAAGATCGGCCGCAAGCCGATCATCATGGCCGGCTGCCTGCTGGCGGTGGTGACCTACTTCCCGGTCTTCAAGATGCTGACCGAAGCCGCCAACCCTGACCTCGCGAAGGCGCAAGCCACCGCCGGCGTCACCGTGACGGCCGATCCGCGCTCCTGCTCGTTCCAGGGCAACCCCGTGGCGCGTGAGATCGACTTCAACAGCTCCTGCGACATCGCCAAGCGCTTCCTGGTGCAGAACTCGGTGAGCTACGAGCGCATCGATGGCCCGGCCGGTTCGCCCGCCGTGGTCAAGATCGGCGAGGCGGCGATCACCGCGCCGGCCGGCAATGTAGTCAACCACAAGTTCGACGAGGCATCGAGCAAGGAAATCGCCGCGTTCAAGAAGTCGGTCGCCGACGGGCTCAAGGCCGCCGGCTACCCGAGCAAGGCCGACCCCGCCAAGATGAACAAGGTCATGACGGTGGTCCTGCTGTTCTGGCTGGTGCTGCTGGTGACGATGGTCTACGGCCCGATCGCCGCCATGCTGGTGGAGTTGTTCCCGACCCGCATCCGCTACACATCGATGAGCCTGCCGTATCACATCGGCAATGGCTGGTTCGGCGGCCTGCTGCCGACCACTGCCTTCGCGATCGTGGCGAGCACCGGCAACATGTACAACGGCCTGTGGTATCCGATCATCATCGCGGCAGTGACGCTCGTGGTGGGCACGATCTTCATTCGCGAGACGAAGGACGTGGACATCTACGCAAACGACTGACCGGCTTTGCGGCACGAGGGCCTGTCCCTCGGCTCGACATAGAGGCTTCGTATCTTCCCGATACGAGGCCTCTTTTCATTGGGGTACCTCTGGCTATCACTCTTGCGTCGGCGCGCCGCCTTGCCGAAGATCCGTGGCGTCCAGGCAAGGCGAATGCGCCCAGCGAAGGACGAAAGTACAAGAAAACGAGACGACAAGCCGACCGAGAACCGCTGCGATGCCTGAACCGACGAACGATCCCGCCATCGAGCCACTGTCGCCCAACCTGCGCAGCCTGGTGCAAAACATGCGCGAAGACAGCTCGGGACTGTCCTCACGCATGCTCGACATCTTGCGCAGCACCATTCCCGAATACGGCGCGCTGGGCGATTCCCTGGCGCAGGATGTGTATCGCGCCGGCGTCAAGAACGCCGAACTCTGGTATGACGCTCTCCTCGCGAGCGGCAGCCCGCACGTGGATGATCTGCAATGGATCGGCCAATTCAGCCAAAGGCGGCACGCCCAGGCGCTTTCGCTGTCCGCGCTGCTGCAAGCCTATCGGACGGGCTCGCGCGTCTACATGGACGCGATGCTCTCGCATGTGCGGCAGCATCGGTCGCTCGGTGACGAGGTGCTGTTCAAGGTGTCGCCTTTCCTGCTTTATTACAGCGACCTGATGAGCCGCACGATCAGCGATGCGTACTTGGCCGAGCACACGCGCGAGATGCGGTGGCGGGAGCAGATGCAGGCGCGGCTCTGCGCAGCTGTGTTCGATCCGGTGCGCGCCGGCGCTTTTGACGATGCGGCCCGTGCGCTCGGCATTGCGGCGGACCATCCCCACGTCGCGTTGGCGATGCGGGTGAAGATCACGGGGCCCGTCGCGGAACACCTGTCGGTCCCTGAGCACGCGTTGGAGGTGCTGCTTGCATCGGCGTCCGAGCTTGCGGTTGCGGCCGCCGCAGGCCAGCACCGCGGCCATTGGTTGATCTGGGTGCCGGTGCTCGCCGGGGAGTCGGCCGATGCCCGCGAACGGGGTCTGACCGAACGCGTCAAGCAAGTGTTGCGGCTTTGCTCGGAAGTGGAGGCGGCGGGAGTCGGCCTGCCGGGCGCCGGCGTCGCAGGCTGGCGCAGCAGCGCCGAGCAGGCGATGGCCGCCATCGATCTCGGTCGCAGGATCCACAAGGGGAGCTTGAGTTTTCGCTACTCCGAATTCGCGCTCGACACCCTGATGCGCGAGTCCTCCGAAGTGTCCGCCCTTTGCGGCGAGATGATCGCGTGCCTCGCAGCCGAGCCCACATTGTTGGAGACGCTCGAGGCGTATTTCGACCACCGCCAGAACCACAAGGCCGTGGCGGCTGCACTGGGCATCCACCGCAACACCTTGTTCCACCGGCTCGCGCACATCGAGACTGTGCTCGGAGCGAGCTTTGACGACATGGCATGGCTGTCGCGGATGTACCTGGCGCTGCGCCAGCGCCGTCTGAGCCGTGGTGCGCCGCCGGCGATGCACTGAGTCCTGACCAGCAGTTGTGCAAATGCACAGCGGCGCGGGGCAGTTTGCCAATGGCGTTGTCGGCTGCCCACTCGTAGAGTGCTGTCGTTCCAGACGATACCCACGAGGAGACAAGACCCCATGCAATCGCCCGATCGCGGCCAGCCCTTGGCACGCCCATCCTTATCTCGCCGCAGGCTCAAGCCCTGGACTGCGCTGGCAGGCACCGCATTGCTTGCGGCGGTCATCGCGGGCTGCGGTGGTGGCGGGTCCAGCGCACCTTTCGACCTGAGCAGCATCCGCCCTTCGGGCAACGGAGGCAATGGCGGAAACAACAACCCCGGCAACAACCCTGATGGTGGCGGCAATTCGTCGCCAACCATGCTCGCCAGCATCGATGACCAGCTACCGGCCGACACCGCCAGCACGGCCCAGCGATGCGATTTCCTCGACGCGACGCATTGCATGCTGCCGTTTCCGAACGACTACTACACCGTGGCCGACAAGGGCAGCGACACCGGTCGACATCTGAACCTGCAGACCGCCTCGATGCCGCGCAGTGCCATCGCAGCCAATCGTCCGATCGACACCACCGAATGGAACCGCAACGACGGTTTCTCGCCAGGCGCGATGATCGTCACGCGCGTCCCCGGCATCGATCTCGCGCGCACCGGCGCTCCGATGCTGACGGATCTCTCGGCCTCTCTCAAGGCCGACGCTCCTTTCGTGCTGATCGATGCCGACACCCTGGAACAAAAGCTGATCTGGGTGGAGCTCGACAAGAACACCGTGGGCTCGCCTGACCGCCAGGCCCTCAACATCCGCGTCGCGAAGAGCCTCGACTACGGCCACCGCTACATCGTCGCCATGCGAAACCTGAAGAATGCGCAGGGCGAGACGATCGATGCCGGACCGGCATTCCGGATCTACCGCGACAGTCACGAAAGCAGCCTCGACTTCGTCAACCAGCGGCGTGCGCACATGGAAGATCTGTTCGCCACGCTGAAGAAAGCCGGCGTCTCGCGCGATTCGCTTTTCCTCACGTGGGACTTCACCGTCGCTTCGCAGCGCAACTTGACCGGTCGCATGCTCGCGATCCGCGATGCGGGTTTTGCCGCGCTGACCAATGGCACGCCGGCGTTCAGAGTCACGACCAAGGTGGACTACACGCCCACGCAGAATGCGAAGGTCGCGCGCCACATCGAGGGCGTGCTCACCGTGCCGAGTTTCATCGTGACGCCCAATACCGGCACCGACATTTCCCCGGTGGCGAACGCGGTCGCACCTTATCTGCAGGGCCGCGCGCCGCTTGCTCTCGAAAGCATCAAGGCCGCTTTCGCGACCATCGGCGACAGCCCTTTGCCGCTGCCTCGGTTCAACTACGCATCCGCGACGCCGGGCGTCAATGACCTGCCGGTGCGCGCCGGCAGCGCGACCATGGACGTGCCCTTCATCTGCAACATTCCGCGCGCCGCGCTCAACGCCGACGGCAGCGTGAATCCGGCGCGGATTTCGCTCTATGGACATGGCCTGTTCGGCACGCCGACGGAAGTCAACGCAGGCAACGTCACCGACATGGGCAACGAACACAACTTCGTGTTCTGCGCCACCAATTGGTACGGCTTCTCGCAGACGGAACTGATTCCCGCGGTGTTCGCGTTCTTCGATCTCTCCAATGCCCGCGTGCCCTTTGACACCACGCAGCAAGGCGTGCTCAACACACTGATGCTCGGGCGCGCGATGCAAAGTGCGCAAGGCTTCGGCAGCGACCCTGCGTTCCAGATGGGCACGGCCCAGCAGAGCGTGTTGAACACAAGCGAGCTGTTCTACGACGGCAACAGCCAAGGCGGCATCCTGGGCGGGATGCTGATGAGCGTCGCGCAGGACATTCATCGCGGCGTGCTCGGCGTGCCGGGAATGAACTACTCGCTGCTGCTCGAACGCAGCGCCGACTTCCCGCAATTTGCCTCGATGGTGTACGCGGCCTATCCAGACAGCCTGGATCAGCAGTTCATCTTCTCGCTGTGGCAGACACTTTGGGATCGGGCGGAGGCCAACGGCTACGCGCAAACGATGACCGACAAGCCGCTGCCCAACACTCCGCCGCACAAGGTGCTGATGCATGCGGCCTTCGGCGACCACCAGGTGTCGATGTGGGCGGCCGAGATCGAGGCGCGCACCATGGGTGCGAAGCTCCATTGCCCCGCGCTGGCACCCGGTCGCCATCCTGACGCCGTGCCTTACTTCCAGCTCTCGTGCATGGACAACAGCACCGGCTACGACGGGTCGGCACTGGTCGTGTGGGACAGCGGCCCTGGCCGCGTCACCCCGCCGCCGCAAGACAATCTGGCGCCTTCGACGGCGAGCGACCCGCACAGCGATCCCCGCGCCACGCCGGCGGCACGGCTGCAGAAGTCGGAGTTTCTCAAGCCCGATGGCAAGGTCGTGGACACCTGCAACGGCGGGCCCTGCCACACAGCGGCCTATACGCCTTGATGAGCTAGGGGTTTGACTTGCCAAGCCTGTCGATGGTCAGGCCTTGGCTGGTCTTCCCGTACCGGTTCGATCCCGGTTTCCCTCTTGGCAGCGAGTGGTGCCCGTTTTGCGGGCAATCCAGCGGCAAGCCGCATGGGGCCTCGCTTCGAGCACAGCCGTCCTCGTACAACACACAACCTTATCCACAGAAACGCGGCCGAACTTCGTCACGAGGCATGCCGTTCGATCCAGTCGATCACGCCGCGCGCGGTGCGAAATTCATCCGCCGAGCGCGCCGGTATATCCGGATATTGCTGGTTCCACATGCGGGCCAGAGCCTGTCCCGGGCCGATCTCCAGCACGCAGCGGACGCCTCGCGCCGCGATGCCTTCCATGCATTCATCCCATCGCACGGTGTGATCGATTTGCGCGGCCAATGCGAGCTTGGCGTGCGCGCCGTCGCGAATGCGGCCCGTGAAGTCGCTGAGCAAGGTGGTTCGCGGTGACGCGAACGCGAAAGGCCCAGTGGCAAGCAATTCGTCGAAGGCTTTCGCAGCATCGGCCATCCACGGTGTATGCGAAGCGACGTGGACATTGAGCAGCGTGACATGGCCGCCGAGGCCCTGCGCAGATTCTGCGGCCGGCATGAGCGCCGCCTTCACTCCGCCGACGACGACACTGGCCGGGTCGTTGCGGATGGCGAGCGCCAGGCCGAACTCCGCACATAGCCGTTCCAGCGCTTTTTGTGCGAGTCCGCTGATTGCCATCAGCCCTGTGGCGCACTTGTCGGCGTCGCGGTCCATCAGTGCGGCGCGATGTTGCGCCAGGGCGATGGCGTCGCGCGGCGGGAAAACGCCCCCGGCGGAGAAGGCCGCCAGTTCACCGACGCTGTAGCCCGCGATCACGGCAGGCTCGGGCAAGGCCGGCGCGAGTTGCGACCATGCGGCAACGCCGAGTGCTGTCAGCAACAGTTGCGCATGCGCGTTGCGGCCGGCCCATGCGGGATCTTCCAGACGTTCGCGCCAATCGCGCCCAAGTGCGCGCTCGACGGTCTGCAGCGATTCGTCCTCGGTCAGCCACGGAAGCATCGCAGGGTGCTGCATGCCCTGGCCCGAGAAGATCAGCGCGAAGCCCATGGACGACGGGTCTTCAGATGGTCTCGCAGACGCGGCGCATCCAGCACGCTGCGGCCAATGTGTCGGCGGCACCACCAGGCGATAGCCGCCGCGAGACGAAGTCGCTGTGAATCTCCGATGCGGCTTCGAATCGATGGTCGCGTGCGGCGCCGCCATCGGCGAGATACCCGCGTGCGGCGCTTTGTGCGTACCGCAGTCCGGCAAGCCCGCCGCGATGTGCGAGGTTGCTGTCATCCAGCGTTGCCATCGCGGCGAACAAGGTGTCGATGCGCGCAGGTCTTGCGCCCAACCCGCGCCGCTGTGCATCCGCGAGCGCAGGGATGGCGCTCTCGAACAGCACCGGGAATGCAAGCGCAGCCTCTTGCGAGGCACTGCGCAAGCCGTGCCGCTGCGCTGCAATGCCTCCCGGGAGTGTCGAGACGCGCCGGCTGCGTGCATGCAGTGCATCACCCCAATGCCGGCGCAGCGATTCGCGCAACGCCTCGGGACTGAGCGGCACACCACTGCGAACGAGGGCGCCCGCCGAAGCGCACAGCAGGCCGAGCGTGAAGATTGCGCCACGATGGGTGTTGATGCCTCCCGTGGCCGCCAACATGCATTGCTCGGCAGCGATGCCGCAACGCTCCAGCGCTTCGAAGGGCGCATGAGCTTCGCCCAAGGCACTGATCTGCACGAAATAGCGGCGCAGCGCGAACAGGCTGCGCATGAACGTGTGCGCATCCATGTCCGTGTGACTGCCGCTGTCGACGAAGGACACCAGTCCCGGCTTGGGGGCGAGTTCCAGTTCGTCGTGCAACGCAAGTGTGGCGGCGCGTCCGATGTCGGCTGCGGCAAGGCGTCGCTCGTGCGCCCGCTGCGCAGTGCGTCGAGTCGCGGACGTGTTCATGCGGCCATCTCCAGAACGTGCGCATGCCGGCGCAGGAAGGCCGCGTCTGCCATCGCTGCGCCATGCAAGCGCTTCACGAGCAGATGGCGCGCCCGGCCGGCGCGCCAGGCACTCCATTCGCGCCAGGCGACCGCAGTTCCGTCATCGAACACGAGCTCGCCATCGAGCCGCGGATGCCTGGGTGTCAACCGCTCCAGATGGTGAGCGACCGTGTCCGCATGATCGGCGTCGCCGACTGCGATCCATATGTCGATATCGGAGCCGTCACGCAAGTACTCCAGCCCGGTCAACAAATGCCAGCCATAGCTGCCGTACACGCGTGCGGGCGCCCCGCAGTCGGCAAGAGCGCGCTCCAGCGTGCGCCACGCCGAACGCGGTGCGCGTGGCAGGAGCGTTGCCGCTTCGGATGCACGCGGGAATTCGTCGAACCACGCGATGGCGCTGCGCGGCACATGGACGGCGATGCGCCGCCGGTCCCATCGCAGGGGGGCCGGCAAGCCGAGCGCGATCGGTGCGTCACATGACTCGTTGCACGCAGGCTGTCGTGTGACGACCAGGGGCAGTCGGTGCAGCGACCAGTGATCGATGCAGGCCTGTGCCTGCGTGTCCCATGCGCGGGTGCGAATACCGGCCCAGCCCGCGTCGGACAAGTAGACCAATCGATGGCGGCGCAGCGGCATCATGTGCGGACCTCAGGCTGCGTCCAGCACGCGCTGGGTGATGGCCGCGGCCAATCGCCGCCCGCCGCGCTCGGCGCCGTCGACAGCGCGCACGTCTTCGCGCGGCGTGTGCGCCAGCGCATCCCGAAGGGCGGCGGGCAGGTTTCCATCCCACAGTGAGCGCACGCCGCCCATCGCGACGTAGTTCGACACGCCGGGCGCAAAGACCGGGTTCGACTGCGAGAGCGCATTGAGCATGTCCTCGGGCAACTTGGTCACGCGCGCCATCGCCGGGATGCGCATCACACGGATCTCGGCTTCGGGCAGCGCGTAGCAACCGTCGGCGATCAGGCCCGACGTGATGAAGCCACCGGAGAGCGCCTGGTCGTACACCAGCCCGATCACGCGATGGCCCAGCCTTCGTGCCAGATCGATGCTCGCTCCGAGGTGCGCCATGGCGCGATTGATGCCGAGCAGTTCGTCGCGCCGCCGCAGTTGCTGGCCCTGCGTGTCGATCAGCAGAAGGATCGGCCGCTGCGGATGCCGGGCGATGGTGTCCAGCACCAAGCGCGCCTGCGCCAATGCGAGCTTGACGCCGATCGGCGCGTGGTTCGTCGTGCCGATGACGGCGATGGGATGCCCATCGAATCGCGCAGTGCCTTGCAGGAAATCGCCGTCTGCGGTGATGCCGTGTTCGGCTCCGAAGAGCCGGGTGGCGAGAAGATTCCAGTCCATGGTTTCGGTCCTCATTGGGGAAGCAGTGCGCGCACCGCAGCCACATCCAGTTCAGGCACACGTTGGGCCTCAGGGATGCCCAGGCGCGACCACAGCGCGGTGGCATCGTCGAGTTCCGGGTCGGCAGCCGGCAGCAATTGCATGCGCGCTGCAAGCAGGGCATGTTCGTGTTCCAACGAAGCCAGCGTCACGGGCTTTGCCATGTGGATGGCATTGAGCGCAGCCTTGCGGAAGGCGGCCACATCGTCTTCCACGAGCATGTCGCAATCCCCAGTCAGCCAGCGATGCTTGCCACCCGTGGTGCGCCACACGAGCGCACGATCCCGCGAGTCGTATTCCTCGACGCCATGCGATGCCTCGATCACTTCGGGGCCCGACATCGCGAGCCGCCCGACGTCGCTCATCACAATCCAGTCGGCGCAGCGCGCCACGATGCCCATGCCGCCGAAGCATCCGTTGGCGCCGCCGATCAGCACGATCACCGGCAGGCCCGCGGCGCGAACATCAAGCACCGCGCGCATGACTTCGGACACGGCGATCAACCCGGCGTTGGCCTCGTGCAGGCGCACGCCGCCCGAGTCCGCCAGCAGCACCACGGCCGATGGCCTGTCCCGCAGCGCACGGCGCAGCAACCCGACCAGCTTGGCACCATGCACCTCGCCGACACCTCCGCCCATGAAGGCGCCTTCCTGCGCGGCCACGAACACATCGTGCCCGCCGAGCCTGGCCCGGCCGATCGCCACGCCGTCATCGAAAGACGAGGGCACGCCGAGTTGCGCGAGATGCGGGCTGGTGTGCCGCTCGGCCGGCGGCAGCCATTCATGAAAACTGTCCGTGTCGAGCAGCAACGCGAGCCGTTCTCGCGCCGAGCATTCGGCAAAGCTGATCATGGCTGGCCTCCTTGCGCCGCAGTCGGCAATTCAGCCACGGCCTGGTCGAGTCGCAAGCTGACGACGGCAGGCGTCGCACCCATGTCGTTGATGGAAATGCGAACGCCCGCCAGCGGATGGCGCTCGTGGAAGTCGCCGAGCACAGCCTCCCAGATCGGGCCGAAGCCCCGCGCCGAAGTCTCGACGCGCACCCTGCAGTCGTCGCCGGCGGACGCCTCGAGCAGCACCTCGAGGTTGCCGGACCCGACGACCCCCACCAGCACGGGCGCAAAGCTGCCTGCAGGCCGGCTGCCCGAGAAGACGAAATCGAGAGCTTCAAGCCCCGCGGGAATTGTCATGATTGATGCTCCGTGACTTTGCGCGCTGTGAGCGACGCATGAAACCGCCACAAGCGCGGCCAGAAATCCCGCGGAACCGGCTCTGCCGGGCCGCCGGGATTGCCCCCTGCAAGGGGGTGTCCGAGCCACACGAAGTGGGCGAGGCTGGGGGTGAGCTGCATGTCACCAGTTCCTGAATCGACGCGGCGGCTGGTAGAGCCCGCCCGAAGCACGCACCAGGTCGCGCATGCTGCGCGCCGCCAGCAGGTTGCGCGTGGCCTGGCGTGGATCGATGCCCAGGTCTTCCGGTCGGCGGATGACACCGCGATCGCGCAGGTTCTCGACCGCCCGCCGATCGCGCGCCAGCCCGACGGCGGTATAGCCGGCCACCCCACGGATCGCCTGCTCGCGCTCCGCGTCGTTGCGGCACAGCAGCAGGTTCGCAATGCCTTCTTCCGTGAGGATGTGCGAGACGTCTTCGCCGTAGATCATCACAGGCGGCAACTCCATTCGGGCTTGTTCGGCGAGCTGCCAGGCATCGAGCCGCTCGACAAAGGCCGGCTGCATGTGCTCACGGAAGGTCTCCACCATCTGCACGACCAGCTTCTGTCCGCGCGGCGTGCCGGCCGCGCCGGTGCGGCCGTTGCGCGCCTCGCGTCCCGCCTTGAGCCATGCCGGACTCGCGTGGCGGCGGCCGCGCGCATCGGCCCCCATGTTCGGCGCGCCGCCAAAGCCGGCGATGCGCCCCAGCGTTGCTGTCGAGCTGTTGCCGTCGAGATCGACCTGCAGCGTCGAGCCGATGAACAGGTCGCACGCGTAGTGCCCCGCCGCCTGGCACAGCGCGCGATTGCTGCGCAGGCTGCCATCCGGGCCCGTGAAGAAGATGTCCGATCGCGCACGGATGTAGTCTTCCATCCCGAGCTCCGAGCCGAAGGAGTGCACCGATTGCACCCAGCCCGCCTCAATGGCGGGAATCAGCGCCGGGTGCGGATTCAACGCCCAGTGCTTGCCGATCTTTCCCTTGAGGCCGAGCGACTCGCCATAGGTCGGCAGCAGCAACTCGATGGCGGCGGTGTCGAAGCCGATGCCGTGGTTGAGGCGCTGCACGCCGTATTCGGCGTAGATGCCCTTGATGGCCATCATCGCCATCAGCACCTGTATTTCGCTGATTTGCGCGGGGTCGCGCGTGAACAGCGGTTCGATGAAATTGGGCCGCGGCGCCTTCACGACGAAGCTCACCCAATCGGCCGGAATGTCGATGCGCGGCAGCGTGGTGGTCGCTCCGTCGACAAGCTCGTTGACCTGCGCGATGACGATGCCGCCCGAGAAGGCGGTGGCTTCGACGATCACCGGCGTGTCTTCGGTGTTGGGGCCGGTGTAGAGGTTGCCTTCGGCATCGGCCGCGTGCGCCGCCACCAGCGCCACCTGCGGCGTGAGGTCGACGAAGTAGCGCGCAAACAGTTCGAGGTAGGTGTGAATGGCACCGATCTCGATGCGCCCTTCGGAGACCAGCTTGGCGAGCCTTGCGCCCTGCGGGCCCGAGAAGCTGAAGTCGAGTCGGGATGCGACGCCGTTCTCGAACACGTCGAGGTGCTCCGGCAGCGCGAGAACCGATTGCACCATGTGCAGGCCGTGCACCCGCGTGGGGTCGACCTGCACCAGCGCTCGCGCCAGGAAGTCGGCCTGCTTCTGGTTGTTGCCTTCGAGGCAGACGCGGTCGCCAGGCTCCAGGACGGCTTCGAGCAATGTGCCGATCGCCTCGGTGGCCACGCGCTTGCCGGTGAGTTGCCTGCCAAGTGCGGCAGCCGCTCGTGCAAGACGCGCCGCTCGGTTGTCCGCCCTGGTGTTCCAGTTGATACGGTCCATGGTGAATCCTCAGCCGACCAGAGCCTTGGTGGCAAAAAACAGCAACGAGGGGCCCAGCAGGCAACCAAGCCCGGTATGAAAGGTCGCGACCAGTGCGCCGTAAGGCACCAGCTTTCGGTCGGTGGCGGCAAGTCCGGCGGAAACGCCGCTGACGGTGCCCGCCAATCCACCGAAGACCATCGCCGAGCGCGGTGTCTTCAGCGCCAGGAAACGCGCCGCGATGGGTGTGCCGACCATCACGATGATGGCCTTCACCAGCCCCGTCGCGATGCTCAGCGCCATGACGTCGGGGGTCGCACCGATCGCGGCGCCGGTGACCGGACCGACGATGTAGGTGACCGCGCCGGCGCCGATGGTGGTCATGCTCACCGCGTCTGAATAGCCGAAGCTCCACGCAATGGCGGCGCCGACGATGAAGGGCAGCACCGTGCCGAGCAGCAGTGACACCACGCCGATCAAGCCTGCCTTGCGTGCCTCGGTCGCTTGCACTTCGAAGGCCGTCGCGACGATCGCGAAGTCGCGCAGCATGGCCCCGCCCATGAGTCCGATGCCTCCGAACAGCGACATGTCGGCAATGCCCTTGTGACCGCCCGTCTGCGTGCCGCCCCAGTAGGCGAGCGCCAGGCCGATCACGATCGCGATGGCCGAGCCATGCACGCGGCCGAAGGTCAGCCGGCGCGAGATCTGGCCCGAGAGCAGGATGATCAGCCCGACCACTGCAAAGGCCGTGACGAGGCCGTTCTGGATGGCGGCTTTTTCGAGGATTTCGATCATGTCAATCACTCCGCTTCGGTCAGCAAGGGGTTGTCGTGCAGCATGGGAATGCTCTCGGCCTCGACAGCAGGCCGTTCGGAGCGGTTGATCACCGCGATGACGCAGGCGCAGACTGCAACCGCTGCAATGGCCGAAAGCACCGCGACCGGGCCGCCGCGCAAGGCGGACACCATGTCCTGCTGTGCCGCCATGGCGACGACGACGGGGATGTACATCGCCCCCCAGTACTCCACCCCGAGTTCCGTCAGCTTGGGCAGCATGTTTCGCTTCTGCATGTAGATGCGCGCGAAGATCAGCAGCAGCATCGCGATGCCGACGCCGCCGACATTGGTCTTGACGCCAAGCAACTGCCCCAGCAGATCGCCGAGAAAGATGCCCAGCAGGTGGCACAAGGCCAGCAGGGCGGTACCGAGAATGATCATGCGGTTGTCTCCTTGTTTGCGCCGCTTGAAGTTGCTGCGCTATGGAGACGAAAGGTACCGGCGCCCCTCTGCGCAATCAATTAAGGAGGGTTCGCGATGCTTACGCTGCGCGAAACGGTCGCGGGTAAACCCTGCAGCGACGATGTCGCGGGGACGCGCTCAGGAGAGCTCGGTTTTCGATGTGCGGCAGACCGCCAGCAGGGCCAGGAGATTGGGATCGCGCTCGCGGGTGCGCAGGAAGTTCACTGCAATGGTCTGCCGCACGAGATACCGCGCCTGCAACGGAATCAATCGCACGTTGGGCGGCAGTGCGCCGCGCACGCGCCCGGGCAGCAAGGTGAACCCGACGCCGCCGCTCACGAGATTCATCAGCGAGAAGATGTCGCCCGTCTTCATCACCACGTCGGGCGTGAAGTCGGCAATGCGAAAGGATTCCATGAAGCCGCTGTACGTGATGAAGCCTTCCGACAGGCTGACAAAGCGTTCCTGCGCGCAAGCGCCGAGATCGATTTCAGCCATCTCCGCATAGCGGGAGCCGAGCGGCGCGGCGAAGAAGATGTCGTCTTCGAAGAGCGGCTCCGACTCCACATCGGACGCTTCCCCGGGGATGGCCATCAGCACGGCGTCGACCGCGCCATCGCGCAGCTTCTGCAGCAGGTCGGCGTTCGAGCCCAGGACGAGTTCGGTGTGAAGGTCGGGCTTGCGCAGCTTCATCGCCATGATGACCTTCGGAACGGTCCGGCTCGTGAGCGAATAGAGCGATCCGATGCGAATGCGGTCGGCCGAGTAGCCCGCGACCTCGCGTGTCGCACGGATGCCGTCCGACATCGTGCGCAGCACCTCGCGCGCAACGTCTGCGAGCGCCTTGGCGGCGTCGGTGGGGAGCAAATTGCGCCCTTCGAGCCGGAACAGCGCGCAGCGGGCACCCGTCTCCAGCGAGTGCAGCGCCCGATGCACGCTCACGGTGCTGGTGTCCAGGCGCTCGGCGGTGCGCGCGAGATTCCCTGTCTCCATGAACACAAGCAGGATCTCCAGCTTCCGGAAGGTGATTTCTTCGTCGACGAGGTAGGTCATGTGTGTCCGCGTGTAAGTGCGCCCGTGCGTTGTCGGGCGAGGCCCTGCACGGTAGCGCAGTAGAAGCCCCGCGCGGCGAGCAACCTTGCGCCGCCGCAGGCAAGCCCCTTCATGTCTTCCTAGGGCGAAGCCGCGATCACCAGTACTTTGGATACCGATCTGTTCGAGTCACGTTGTTGTACACAAGCGCGAAGGCCACGATGCAGATCGCGCCGACCAGCGTGGGGAAGAGCAGAAAACCCCATCCGGGGTCACCCAGGAACGCAATGACGGGATTCGATCCGGCCGGCGGATGTACGGTGCGTGTGACCATCATCAGCGCGATGGCCGTTCCGACCGCGATGGAAACTGACCACCACTGCGCCCCGAACATCTGCATGCAAACCAGTCCGACGAGTGAGCTGAGGAAGTGGCCGACAACGACGTTTCGAGGCTGGGAGAAGGGCGCTTCGGGATAGCCGAACACCAGGACGCACGATGCGCCGAAGGACCCAAGCACCATTGCCACGGTCAACCAATTGGTCAAGCAGGCCAGGATGGCAATGATCAGAAAACCGCCTAACCAGGCGAATGCCAACGCCTTCGTCGAGGGCCGAGGCGGCAAAGGGGAGCTGTCGCCCTTGAGTTTTTCCAGAAGAATCATGTTTGCTACGTTTCCTACAAGTGGTTCCGCTCGAATGCGACTCGGCATCGAGAAAAAAGGTGGAGTGGAAGTCGCGACGCTGATCGGCGACGGACTTGGATGGTGTTAGCAGGCTCTAGGCTTCATTGCCTGCGGCGGTGTGATCGACGCCTTGCGCATGCCGCAGTGATGCGCACAAGGCGTCGACGCACTGTCGCGAGTGCCGTGCATTGATATCCAGTGCGCTGGTGAAGAAGAAGGCGCTCGTGGTGAGTTCAGCGACGGCTCGCATCGATCCGTTGCGCGAACCGAAGCGTCTATCACCTCGTAGCAAGCTGGATCGATCTTGTTTTCCCGAGCCAATCCGGCACGATCGAACGGTCGGCGCTACGACCTGACAGGAATCCCCACAAGGCGGCATGTCGTGGAGCTTTCGGCGTAGATGGTCTCGTCGGGGCCATACAAACTCGCCTCGCCAAACGCATCTCGCCCCTCTGTGCATGTGAGCCGAACTTCGACGCGCACGCGCGACGTTTTCAGTGTCAGGAACTGTCGATACCCGATGTCGAGGCCACTTGTTGAGTACGCTTGGCCTGGAGGCAGTGAAGACAGAACGGCGCAGCCGAACGCCGAGTCGGGGATGGAGCCGATCCATCCTCCCTGAATGGCGCCCATCGGATTGAGTTGGCCGTACGTGGGGGGCAGCCTTGATCGCGAAGAAGCTTAGCGATTTCGCGCACTCGGCGTACGGCAACTCTCCGCCCATCATTTGCTGCATAACCTCAAGTCCGGATTTGCCGGCGAGTTCTTCGGGGTGCGCGATGGCAGAGCCCCGACCTCTTTGCAGACGTTCGAGAACGGCCTGCTCATCTGCGATCCAATGTTGAAGCGTTTCTTCTGGTGTCATGTGAACTCCCTGGTTATTTGTTGCGAAAAGCCCGCCGTCCTTCAAACGTGAGGCGGGCATTTGTAGGGTACGCGATCAAAGCCGCCTGCAAATACGTGTGAATCTGCCTACAACCTGGCCGCCCCAGCCTGTTCTGCTGCAATGCCGTCCTCGCCAGAGATGCCCCTGCATGACCGTGCGCGTTACGCCACCGCCGCAAGCGAAAGCCTCGCCAGGTTCCTAGAATGTCTGCCCTATCCCGCAAGGCATTCATGACACAGGGCTTCATCCGGATTCGCGGTGCACGTCAGCACAACCTCCAGAACCTCGATCTCGACATCCGCACCGGCGAGATGACGGTGGTCACCGGCCCGAGCGGTTCCGGCAAGTCGAGCCTGGTGTTCGACACGCTCTACGCGGAAGGCCAGCGGCGGTACGTGGAGACTTTCTCGGCCTACGCCCGACAGTTCCTGGACCGAATGGACAAGCCCGCCGTCGACAAGGTCGAAGGAGTGCCGCCCGCCATTGCCATCGACCAGACCAATCCGGTGCGATCGTCCCGCTCCACCGTGGGCACGATGACGGAGCTGAACGACCATCTGAAGCTGCTCTTCGCGCGTGCCGCGCAGCTTTTCGACCGCGAGACCGCGCTGGCGGTGCGGCACGATTCGCCGGATTCGATCTACGCCGAACTGGTCTCTCGCGCTGCCGCGGCAGGCGATCCGCGCGTGGTGCTGACCTTTCCGGTCGAACTGCCCGCCAGCACTTCGGCCGAGGAAGTCACGCAATGGCTGTCCGCCAGCGGCTTCACGCGGGTGCAGGCCGAGCGCGATGTTGCAACGCCGACGGGGCCACGCAAAGTGCTCGACGTCGTGGCTGATCGCTTTCGCATGGCCGGGGCCGAGAGAGCCCGTGTCGTCGAAGCCATCGAGGTGGCCCTCAAGCGCGGCAGTGGGCGGCTCACGGTCTATGCCTTGTCCGGCGATGAAGGCGCTGCGCCCGATGTCTGGAAGTTCTCCACCGGCCTGCATTGCCCCGAGAGCGACATTCGCTATGGCGATCCGCTCCCGTCGATGTTCTCTTTCAACTCGGCAGTGGGTGCGTGCGAAACCTGCCGCGGATTCGGCCGGGTGATCGGTGTCGATCTCGGGCTCGTGATCCCGAACGACAAGCTCACGCTGCGCGCAGGTGCAATCAAGACCATCCAGACACCAGCATGGAAAGAGGCGCAGGACGACCTCATGCGTCACGCGGAGGCCGCCGGCATTCCGCGCGACACGCCCTGGAACAAGCTGACCGACGAACAGAAGCACTGGGTGATCGAAGGCACGCCCAACTACAAGGAAGGCAACTGGAGCAAGCAGTGGTATGGCGTGCGCCGCTTCTTCGGCTACCTGGAGAGCAAGGCGTACAAGATGCACATCCGGGTGCTCTTGTCGAAGTACCGCAGCTACACCCCATGCCCGACCTGTGCGGGCGCGCGGCTCAAGCTCGACAGCCTGCTGTGGCGCATCGGCAGCAAGCAGGACGCCGACGCCGTGCTCGACCCCGCGAAGCGCTTCATGCCAGTTGGCACCAAATGGTCGCGCGCGCAACTCGAAGCACTTCCGGGCCTGTGCCTGCATGACCTCATGCTGCTGCCCATCGAGCGCCTGCGGCGCTTCTTCGATGGCATCGAAAGCCACCGCCACGGCAATGGCAGCACGGCGAGCGACGGCGATGTGCAGGCGCTCAAGCTGTTGTTCGAAGAGATCACGACGCGCTTGCGCTATCTGCACGACGTCGGCATCGGCTACCTCACGCTGGACCGCCAGAGCCGAACGCTGAGCGGCGGTGAAGTGCAGCGCATCAACCTCACGACGGCGCTCGGCACGTCGTTGGTCAACACGCTCTTCGTGCTCGACGAGCCCAGCATCGGGCTCCATCCGCGCGACATGAACCGCATCACCGAGGCGATGCTGCGCCTGCGGGACGCGGGCAACACGCTCGTCGTCGTGGAGCACGACCCCGCGGTCATGCTCGCTGCCGATCGCGTGATCGACATGGGACCCGGCCCGGGCGTGCGCGGCGGACAAGTGGTGTTCGACGGCAGCACCGACGCGCTGCGCGATGCCGACACGCTGACAGGCCAATACCTCGGCGGACGCAAGCAGATCGGCATGGGCTTCCGCCGCATGGTGAGCGAGAACACGCCGCGCCTCATCCTGGAGGGCGTGCGCGAGCACAACCTGCAGAACGTGACGGTCGAGCTGCCGTTGTCGCGGCTGGTGTGCATCACCGGCGTGAGCGGTTCGGGCAAGTCGACGCTGGTGCAGGACGTGCTCGCACCGGCGCTGATGCGGCACTTCGGCAGGGCGACCGAATCGCCGGGCGCGCACGACCGCCTGCTGGGCGCCGATCACCTGAGCGATGTAGTCTTTGTCGACCAGTCGCCGATCGGCAAGACGGCGCGCTCCAATCCCGCGAGCTATGTCGGTGCATGGGATGCCATCCGCGAAATTTTTGCGACGGCGGCGCTCTCGCGGCAGCGGGGCTACACCGCATCGAAGTTCAGCTTCAACAGCGGCGACGGACGCTGCCCGACCTGCGGGGGCTCGGGCTTCGAGCACGTCGAGATGCAGTTTCTCTCGGACGTCTATCTTCGCTGCCCCGATTGCGATGGCAAGCGCTATCGGCCGGAGATTCTTGAAGTCACCATCGAGCGTGGCGGCCGCAGCGTCAACGTGGCGGATGTGCTAGATCTCACCGTCGCGGAAGCGGCCGCGGCGTTTGGGGCCGACCGGGACGTGCTGCGGACGCTGCAGCCCATCGTCGACGTGGGGCTCGACTATGTGAAGCTCGGCCAGCCGGTGCCCACGCTGAGTGGGGGCGAGGCGCAGCGGCTCAAGCTCGCGGGCTTTCTGGCCGAAGCTGCGAAGAGCGGTAGCGCAAGCAAGCAACCGCTCGCGCGCAAGGGGACGCTGTTTCTTTTCGACGAGCCCACGACCGGCCTGCACTTCGATGACATCGCACGCCTGATGCGGGCCTTGCGCAAGCTGCTCGATGCCGGGCATTCGCTGGTCGTGATCGAACATAACCTCGACGTGATCCGCGCCAGCGACTGGCTGATCGACCTGGGGCCCGAAGGCGGCGAGGGCGGCGGGCAGATCGTCGCGGTCGGCACGCCCGAGCAGGTGCGCGAGAACCGTGCGTCCCTCACCGGCGCGGCCCTTGCGGATTACGAACTGGCCATCGGACCGGGCGCCTACAAGGTGGCCGAGCGCGCAGCCCGGTCGTATGCAGCGCGCGCGCAACCGGCGCCCGGCCGGGAAGCGATCCAGATCGTGAATGCGCGGGAGCACAACCTGAAGCATCTCTCGGTCGACATCCCGCGGGGCAAGTTCAGCGTGGTGACCGGTGTCAGCGGCTCGGGCAAGTCCACGTTGGCTTTCGACATTCTTTTCAACGAAGGGCAGCGGCGTTATCTCGAATCGCTGAACGCCTATGCGCGCAGCATCGTGCAACCCGCAGGCCGTCCGGAAGTGGATGCCGTGTATGGCATTCCGCCGACAGTCGCGATCGAGCAGCGCCTGTCGCGCGGCGGTCGCAAGAGCACGGTCGGCACGACCACGGAGGTGTGGCACTTCCTGCGTCTGCTGTACGTCAAGCTCGGCATCCAGCATTGCATTCACGATGGCTCCGCCGTGCAGCCGCAAACGCCGGACAGCATCGCCGCGCAGTTGCTGAAGAACTTCAAGGGCCAGCACATCGGGCTGCTTGCGCCGCTGGTGAGCAATCGCAAGGGCGTCTACACCGAACTCGCCGACTGGGCGCGTCCACGTGGCTATACGCATCTGCGGGTGGATGGCGCGTTCTTGCCGACGACGAACTTCCCGCGCATCGATCGTTTCAAGGAGCACAGCATCGAGCTGCCCGTGGCAAGCCTGGATGTGCTGCCGTCGCAGGAGACGGAGCTGCGCCAGGCGCTCACGCGCGCGCTGGAACACGGCAAAGGCGTGGTGCATGTGCTGAGCGATCTCACCGGCCTGCGCGGCGCGATGATGGCGGGCGCGCCCACCAATGGCATCGGACGCGCGCACGTGTTCTCGACACTGCGTGCGTGCCCGGTTTGCAGCACCAGCTATGCGGAACTCGATCCGCGCCTGTTCTCGTACAACAGCAAGCACGGCTGGTGCCCGGACTGCGTGGGAACCGGCGTGAAGCTCACGAAGGAGCAGCGCAAGGTCTACGACGATTCGGTGATGGCTGACGACCAGAAGGGGCGCGAGCAGACCTTTGCCGAGCCCGAGGCTGAAGACGTGGGCGATGTGGTGTGCCCGACTTGCGAAGGCACACGGCTCAATGCAACGGCGCGCGCAGTGAGTTTCGGAGCGTCGGAAGCCGATGGCATGAGCGGCATCGGCATCACCGAGATCGCACGCATGAGCGTGAGCGATATCCGCGTTTGGTTCGAAGGCTTGAAGCTCTCCGGCCGAGAGGCCGAGATCGCGCGCGACCTGGTTCCCGAGATCAAGAGCCGGCTCGAATTCCTCGAAGAGGTGGGGCTGGGCTATCTCACGCTTGACCGCGGCGCGCCGACGTTGAGCGGCGGCGAGGCGCAGCGCATTCGCCTCGCGGCGCAACTCGGCAGTAACCTGCAAGGCGTCTGCTACGTGCTCGACGAGCCCACCATCGGCCTGCATGCGCGCGACAACCAGATCCTGCTCGACGCGCTCCACAAGCTGGGCGACAAGGGCAATACGCTGGTGGTCGTGGAGCATGACGAGGACACGATTCGCCGCGCCGATCACATCATCGACATCGGTCCGAGTGCGGGCAAGCGCGGCGGCCGGCTGGTGGCGGAGGGCACAGTTTCCGACATCCAGAACGCGGGCGATTCGCAGACGGGCCGCTATCTGCGCAACGCGATCAAGCATCCGCTGCAGGCGCGGCGCCTGGTGCCGCCGCCAGAGCCGGGTGCGCCGGATTGGCTCTCGGTGCGCGGAGCCGATCTTCACAACCTCAAGGACGTGACGGTGACACTGCCGCTGCGGCGCCTGGTGGCGGTGACGGGTGTCAGCGGTTCCGGCAAGTCGACGCTGGCGCGCGACGTGTTGCTGGCCAACGTGTATGCGGTGGTGGTGCAGCGGATGACCAAGGCCGGCCGTGATGCGGACGCTGCCGGCAAGCATCCCGCATGGTCAGGATGCAGCTCGGTCGAAGGCTACGAGACGATCGACCGCGTGCTCGAAGTCGACCAGACGCCCATCGGCAAGACCCCGCGCAGTTGCCCGGCGACCTACATCGGCTTCTGGGACACCATCCGCAAGCTGTTTGCCGACACGCTCGAGGCCAAGGCGCGCGGCTACGGGCCGGCGCGCTTCAGTTTCAACACCGGCGAAGGCCGCTGCCCCGGCTGCGACGGCGCGGGCGTGCGCACCATCGAGATGAGCTTCCTGCCTGACGTGAAGGTGCCTTGCGAGGTTTGCCATGGTGCGCGCTTCAATCCCGAGACGCTGGCGGTGAGCTGGCGCGGCAAGAGCATCGGCGATGTCCTGCAGATGGAAGTCGATGAAGCGGTCGAGTTCTTCGCTTCGATGCCCAACATCAGCCATCCGCTGCAGTTGCTCAAGGACGTGGGGTTGGGCTATCTCACGCTGGGCCAGCCGTCGCCGACGCTGTCTGGCGGCGAGGCGCAGCGCATCAAGCTCGTGACCGAACTCAGCAAGGTGCGCGACGACGTCACCCGGCGCGGCAACAAGGCGCCGCACACGCTGTATGTGCTTGACGAGCCGACGGTCGGCCTGCACATGGCCGACGTCGAAAAGCTGATCCACGTGCTGCACCGCCTGGTGAATGGCGGGCACAGCGTGATCGTCATCGAGCACGACCTGGACGTGATCGCCGAGGCCGACTGGCTGATCGACCTGGGTCCGGAAGGCGGCAACGCGGGCGGGCGCGTCGTGGCCGCTGCRCCGCCGGAAGAAGTCGTGAAATTGGGCACGCACACAGGCGTCGCGCTTGCGCCGGTGCTGGCGCGGTCGCGTGAAGCGCATGTCGTGCTGACCCTGCCCGTGCAGGAGACCGAGCCTGTGGTAGCGCGGCGCGAGGCTTAGGACGTGCTGACGATCTACAACGACCGCCATGCGCTCCATCAGGGCAAGTTCGAGATGTTCCGCGGCGAACTGGTGCCTTGCTTCGAGGTCCCAGCGCGCGCCGACTTCGTGCTGCGGGAGCTGAACAAGCGCAACCTGGGCGCTATTGAAACGCCGGACGCTTTCGACGATGCCGCCATCGCCCGGGTCCATGCGCCTCGCTATCTCGATTTCCTCGCGAACGCCTGGAGCGAGTGGGTGGCGCTGGACCCCGCCAATGCACATCGCGACGCCTTGCCTTCATATTGGCCGATCCGCACTTTCCGCTCGGACGTGCTGCCCGCGAGCTTTCCTGCGCGCATGGGCTTGTTCTCGTATGACGCGGGTACGCCACTCACCAGCGGCACCTGGACCGCCGCGCGTGCGGGCGCCGCTTGTGCATTGACTGCAGCTGCGCGGGTGCTGCAAGGCGAGCGCACGGCCTTCGCGCTCACGCGGCCGCCGGGTCATCATGCGGGCGCGGACTTCTTCGGCGGCTACTGCTTTCTCAACAACGCGGCAATTGCAGCGCAGGCGCTTCGTGACGCGGGCGTCGAGCGGGTGGCGATCCTCGACATCGACTATCACCACGGAAACGGCACTCAGGCGATCTTCTACGACCGCGCCGACGTGCAGTTCACCAGCATTCATGGCGATCCGCACACGGAGTACCCGTATTACCTGGGCTACGCCGACGAGCGGGGTGCCGGTGAAGGGCTTGGCTTCAATCGCAACCTGCCGCTGCCGCGCGGGACGGGCTTCGCAGCCTGGCGGGATGCCTTGAAGGATGCGATTCGTGGCGTGGCTGAATTCAAGCCGGGCGCGTTGGTCGTGTCGCTGGGGCTGGACACTTTCGAAGGTGATCCCGTCGCGGGCTTCACGCTCGCCACGCCGGACTACCTTCGCATCGGCGAGGATCTTGCGCGCGCCGGCCTGCCGACCGTCTTCGTTTTCGAAGGGGGCTATGCCGTGGAAGAAGTGGGAACGAATGCCGTCAATGTGCTCGACGGCTTCATGCAGCACGCGGGCTGAGCGCCCGCGTGGCATGGGTTCTTACTGCTTGCGCGCTGCGACGGCCTGCTCGGCCTTCGTGACCAGATCGTTGCCGACGGTCGACTTCCACTTGGTGTAGACCGGGCGTGTCGCCTTCACGAAAGCATCGCGTTCGGCTGGCGTCAGTTGCGTCACTGTGACGCCCATCGCGGCAATGTCCTTGAGCACGGGTTTGTCCGCACCGGTCAGTCCTTTGCGGGCGAGCGCGATGTTCTGTTTGCCGGCATCGATGGCGGCTTGGCGAACGATCGCCTGATCGGCCGGCGTCCACGAAGCCCAGGTTTCCTTGTTGACGACGAACACGAGCGGATCGCACACGTAGCCCCAGGTGGTCACGAACTTCTGCCCGACGGTGTGCATCTTGAGCACGGTGAAGAGGAACAGCGGGTTTTCCTGCCCGTCGACGGCACCGCTGGCGAGCGCGGGCTGCGCATCGGCCCAGCTCATCTGCGTGGGATTGGCGCCCAGCGCGGTAAACATGTCCGAGAAGATCGGCGAGCCGACGACCCGGATCTTCATGCCCTTCAAGTCGTCAGGCGTCTTGATGGGCTTCTTCGAATTGGTGATTTCGCGGAAGCCGTTTTCACCCCATGCCAGGGGCACGACGCCAGACTTGTCGAGGGTCGCAAAGATTTCCTTGCCTACGTCGCCTTGCGTGAGCGCATCGACCGCTGCGTAGTCGGGCATCAGGAAAGGCATCGAAAAGAGGTTGAGCTGCTTGACCTGCGGTGACCAGTTGATGGTCGAGCCGACAGCCATGTCGATGACGCCTTGCCGTAGCGCGCTGAACTCGCGCGTCTGGTCGCCCTGGATCAGCGACACACCAGGGTAGAGCTTGATGTTGATGCGGCCTTGAGTGCGCTCTTTCACGAGGTCGGCCCAGATGCGGCCCGCTTCACCCCAGGGGGTCGGGGGGCCTAGGACCAGGGACATCTTGTATTCGGACTTGTAGGTCTGCGCGGGGGCTGCTACTGAGAAGCTGCCTAGGGTGGCTGCTACGGCCATGAGGGCTAACAGGGAACGGCGGAATTTCATGGGTGGGTCTCCTTGGGGTGATTACGGTGATTTCGTTTGGATGGGTGGGGGGCGTCTTGGAGGGGCCGCCCGGTATGCGGTGCGGGCTGTGCGACCCCGCTGCGCCGGCCCTTCGGGCTTCCCTGCAGTGCTCGCCTCAGGTGGGGTCCGCGTGAAACTCGCTGCGCTCAAACACACGCGGCCCTGATCCACCTGAGGCTGCGCGCTTCGGCGGCGCAGAAGGGTCGCACAGCCCGCACCGCATACCGGGCTCGGCTC
>NZ_JBFTNI010000015.1:0-93853 GCF_056397405.1 Variovorax sp. 05N34 | reverse complement strand
AACATCCTTGCATTGAACGCAGCAGTCGAAGCCGCCCGCGCTGGCGAGCAGGGCCGCGGCTTCGCCGTCGTGGCCTCCGAAGTGCGCAGCCTGGCCCAACGCTCAGCCGCCGCAGCCAAGGAAATCAAGACGCTCATCGGCGACTCGGTCGAAAAGGTCGAGGAAGGCAGCAAGCAGGTGGCCGAAGCCGGAAAGACCATGGAAGAGATCGTCGACAGCGTCAAGCGCGTGACGGACATCATGGGCGAGATCACTGCCGCGAGCCAGGAGCAGACGTCCGGCATCGAGCAGATCAATCAGGCGATCACGCAGATGGACCAGGTCACGCAGCAGAACGCGGCGCTGGTCGAAGAGGCCGCCGCTGCGGCAGGCTCGCTGCAGGATCAGGCGGCCAGCTTGTCGCAAGCTGTGAGCGTGTTCAAGCTCGGCGCTGGCAGCGCCGCCGCAGCTGGGCGATGAGCGCCTCGGCGGTCTCGTCAGCCCGTTCGAGCTGGCGCACACGATCGTTGATCACGCTGAGCAGTTCGTGTTCGCCGCACACCAGGGTCGCACCGGACTCCGGCGCACCGTCCGTCATCTCTCCCGGGAAGGAGAGGTTCCAGTAGGGCCAACCCATCGGCCTCACTTCGATGTTGTAGGCATCGGCCAACGCGAACGCCGGCACCGCCACGGATTCAAGGAACTTGTGGTCCGGCGGGGCAAGGGCAACCACTCGCTGGCGAGTCACGGTGAAGGCAAACCGAACCGACGCTTGCATGTCCAGCATTCCGTCGCGAACCAGCGTGCCGAGGTCGGCCGGCGCGCTTCTTGTCCACGCCGCGGCCTGGCTGCCCAGGAATGCGAACGCACCGCCATCGCAGATCGCGAAAAGCCGTTCGGTCGGGCCCGGCGTTCGGGCATAGGCGCGGAGCAGCTCGCCCATGGCTGGCCGGCGGCGCACGTCGGCATACAGCCGATGCGGGTCATAGCCGAACCGAAAGAACGCCGCGTGGCATGCGTCTTCGGGAGAAACCCCGCCGTTGACGCCTGAGAGTCCCTTCAGGTCGGCCATGCACTGCCTCAGCATGCGGTCCACCACCGTCAGCGCCTGACCGGTGATCGCCGCCAGTGCCGCCGGGATGGGTTCGACCTCGCCCGCTCGGTCGCGGATGATGGGGTGGAGTGTTCGCGTTGCGGTGGTCGTCATTGAGCAACCTCGCTTCAAAGGATCAGGGTGACGTGAAGGAAAAATAATCTCATGAGCGAAGCCCTGGCGACGAAGCGTCTGGAAAGCGCCACTCAGCAATGGAGACTACTTCACGAAACGAAGAAGCAAATGCTGGCTGCGATCTCAGCGCGTGAGGCCGACCGAGCCCATGAGGAAACGCACGAGCAATGCCAGCAGGAAGAGCGTGCCGACGCTCACCGCCCACAGGGCTGCCAACCATCCGAGCCTCCGCAGCCAAAGCTGCCAACCGCGCAGGGCCTCAGTGGTAGCCATCGCCATGCCGCACCTTGCCGCGGAACACCCAATAGCTCCACGCCGTGTACATCAGGATGATCGGGATGATCATCAGCGCCCCGACCAGGGCGAAGCCCAGGCTTTGAGGCGGACCGGAGGCTTGCCAGATCGAGATGTCCGGCGGGATCACGTTGGGCCAAAGGCTGATGCCCAGTCCGCTGTATCCAAGGAAGAGCAATGCCAGCGTGAGCACGAAGGGCGACGCATGCGCGTCACCCCGCAGGTCCTGCAGCAGCCGCCACACGACCAAGCAAACCAGCAGGGGCACCGGCGCGAAGTAGAGCAGGTTGGGCAGCGTGAACCAGCGCGCTGCGATTGCGGCATGCGCCAAGGGCGTCCACACGCTCAGCGCGCCGATGACGCCGAGCATCACCCACACCAGCGGCCGTGAGAGCTTGCGCATGCGGTCGTGCAGCTCGCCCTCGGTCTTCATCAGCAGCCAGGTCGCGCCCAGCAATGCATAGGCCGCCACCAGCGCCAGCCCCGTGAAGATCGCGAACGGGGTCACCCAATCGAAAGGCCCGCCGGCGAAGTTGCCGTCCACGACCTTCAAGCCATTGAGGAAGGCGCCCAGGGTCACGCCTTGAAAGAAGGTGGCAGTGATCGAGCCGCCGATAAAGGCCGCATCCCACCAGCGACGCTTGCCGGCACGTGCCTTGAAGCGAAACTCGAAGGCCACGCCGCGGAACACGAGCCCCACCAGCATCAGGATGAGCGGCAGGTAGAAGGCGCTGAGGATGACCGCATACGCCAGCGGAAATGCAGCCAGCAAACCGGCACCGCCCAGCACCAGCCAGGTCTCGTTGCCGTCCCACACAGGTGCGACGGTGTTCATCATGACGTCGCGGTCCGCCTTGGCGGGAAAGAACGGAAAGAGGATGCCGATGCCGAGATCGAACCCATCCATCACGACATACATCATGATGCCGAACAGGATGATCACGGCCCAGATGAGGGGAAGGTCAATACCCATTACACGGCCTCCGGTGCGGCGAGATCGCCTTGTTCATCGATGCCATCGGACGCGGCCGAGAGCGGGCGCATCGGTTGGCGCGACTCTCCGGGCCCGCCGTGTGCCGGCAGGTCGCCTTCGTTGGTCGATGGCCCCTTTGCAATCAGGCGCAGTCCGTAGGCAGTGCCCGCGCCGAACACGACGAAATACACCAGCACGAACAGTGCGAGCGTGAAACCCACCTGCGAAGCCGAATGCTGTGGCGAAGCCGCCTCGGCAGTGCGCATGAGTCCGTAGACGATCCAGGGTTGCCGTCCGATTTCGGTCGTGAACCAGCCCGCCAGGATCGCCGCCAGGCCCGCGGGCGAAAGGGCGAGGGCGAAACGCAGGAACCAGCGATGACTGAACAACCGCTGTCCGCGGCGCAACCAAAGTCCCCAGAGCGCCAGCGCGATCATCAGCAAGCCCATTCCGACCATCGCGCGAAAGGTCCAGAACACAATCGTCGAGTTCGGCCGGTCTTCCCTGGCGAAGTCTTTCAGCGCGGGAATCTGCCCGTCCCAGCTATGGGCAAGAAGCAGGCTGCCCGCGCGCGGAATCTCGATCGCGAAGCGAGTCACTTCGGCTTCCATGTCGGGCCAGCCGAACAGCAGCAGCGGAACGCCTTCGCCTTCGGGCGTGCGCTCCCAGTGGCCTTCGATCGCGGCCAGCTTGGCCGGCTGGTGCTCCATCGTGTTGAGGCCGTGCTGATCGCCGATGAGCGCCTGGATCGGTGCAGCCACGAGCAGCATCCAGAGCGCCATTGAAAACATCGTGCGAACACCGCTGTTGTCGCGCCCCCGCAGCAAGTGCCATGCGGCCGCGCCGCCCACCATCAGCGCGGTGGCGATGTAGGAGGCGACCACGGTGTGCGCGAGGCGATAGGGAAAAGACGGGTTGAGGATCACCTTGACCCAATCGACCGGCACCACCCGGCCGTCGATGATCTCGTGGCCCTGCGGCGTCTGCATCCAACTGTTGGATGCGAGGATCCAGGTCGCCGACACCAGCGTGCCGACGGCCACGGCGAGCGTCGCGATGAAGTGCAGGCCGGGCCCGACCCGGTCGCGCCCGAACAGCATCACGCCGAGAAAGCCTGCCTCGAGGAAGAAAGCGGTGAGTACCTCGTAGGTGAGGAGCGGCCCGGTCACGCCACCCGCGAACCGGGAGAAGTTGCTCCAGTTGGTGCCGAACTGGTAGGCCATCACCAGGCCCGACACCACCCCCATGCCGAAGGCCACCGAGAACACCTTGATCCAGAACTGATAGAGATCGATGTAGACCTTGCGGTGAGTGCGAAGCCACAGCGCCTCCAGCACGGCCAGATAGCTTGCCAGGCCGATGGTGAGCGCCGGAAAGATGATGTGAAACGAGATCGTGAAGCCGAATTGGATGCGGGCGAGCGTGAGTGAATCCATCTCTTGGCATCTCCATGGAAGGCTGCTGCAGCGGTTCTGCGAGAAGTGCTATTGAACATGAGGGCGAGCCCATTGGGAATAGGACAAGTTGTCCGCGACACCGTTTGCCGTTCCCGCTAGGATGTGACGCGCCACGGGAGGACAGCAAAACACCTCATAGGATTCGCAGCCCATGCCGATCTCGTTCAACAGGCACGGACCCTTCTATCGACTGCAGCGCAGGCTTGGCCTTCTCAGCGAAACCGACCTCGGTGTGCGTCGCCGCGCGATGCTGTTCGTAGCGGTGGCCTGGATACCGGCCGTGGTCCTTGCAGCAACCCAGGGGCTCGCGATCGGTCCCCACCACGAGCGGGCGATCCTGCTTGACTACAGCACCTACGCCTTGGCAATCGCGATCGTTTGCTTCGTGCTGATGGAGCAGTCATCGGACACGCGCATGGCCCGGCTCGTCAACGAGTTCGAGGCGCGCGGGATCGTGACTGAAGCGTCCCGCATCTGCATGGCGAGGGCCAAGGCGAACATGGGCCGACGCACCGGCTCGTCCCTTGCCGAAGCAGCCATCCTGGTGTTGGCGTACGCCTTGGCATACCTCTGGCTCCTGAACGCGCCCATGACGACCGATCAGGGCGCCTGGCATGGACGCATGGTCGACGGCTCCCTCCAACTCACCCTTGCCGGCTGGTGGGTGGCCCTTGTCTCGCTGCCTCTGTACTGGTTTCTCTTCGGCCGCTGGCTATGGCGCTTCGTCACCTGGGGGATCATGCTCTTCGATATCTCCCGTTGCGGACTGCGCCTCGTCGCCACCCACCCGGATCGCTGCGGCGGCCTCGCCTTCGTGGGACAGTACCCAAGAACCTATGTGCTGTTCGTGTTCGCGGAAAGCACCGTCGTGTCGGCGACCGTGCTCAAGGCGGTGGTGTATGGCGGCGCCAGCTTGATGGGATTCAAGTTCGCGCTCCTTGGGATGATCGTGCTCTTCGCGCTTGCCTTTATCGTTCCACTGGCGGTGTTCATGCCGCAACTGGTTGCGCTCAAGCACCAGGGACTTGCGCACTACGGCTCATTGGCGAGCAAGCACAACCTCTCGTTCGATGCGAAATGGATCTCCGGCAAGAAGCCGGCCGAGGAGTTGCTTGGGTCTCCGGACCCATCCTCATTGGCGGATTTCGCGGCGGGCTACGACCTCATCAGGCGAATGCTGCCTGTGCCGGTCAATCTGGAAAGCGTGATCCCGATCGTCATGGCTGCGCTCATACCGCTGATTTGCGTCGCGCTGACGCAGGTGCCGGTTGTCCAGGTCGCCGACGAAATCAAGAAACTGATGCCCTTCTGAAGTCAGGAAGTCTTCTTGCGCAGCAGTTTGCCCAAGCGCGTCCTCAGCGGGGCGGGCATCGCACTCTTGCCCGCACGGTAGGCATCGCGCTGCACCTGCAAGGCGGCTGCCAGAGCGGCGACGCTTGCACTGTCGTAGCGCCAGATGCCGGTGACCACGAAATGCGCCGCCTTGGGCGTTAGCCGGATGTCCTGGGCGCCAATGCTCTGCAGAATCTCGGACCGCGCATTGGCCAGCAAAGCCTCGCGGCCATCGAAGTCGGCGATCTCGCGACTGAGCTCGATGCCGATCGTATGAATCGACGGGCGCAGATCAGCGATGAAGCTGACCACCTCGGCCAACACCAGCTTGGGGAGGGCACCGATCCGAAAGCCCTGGAAATCGACGGTGATGAAGTTCTCGATCAACACCTCCGCTCCGTCCGGACTGAGCCTCACGGACTGAACACGTCCGATCAGCGTCTGCCCGTCGAAAACATGGATGGGGTCGCCAAGATCGTATTGGCAGCCGCCCGGGCCGGTGAGGCGCAGTCCCACCGCCGTCATTCGACGCGCAGTCCGAGTCTGCGTCCCTTGCCGTTGGCATGGGTCCTGATTGATCCGCGGATCGCGGTTTCCAGCGAGTTCATGGTGATGACCATGCGCTGAGCTTAGCCGGATCTGCCCGCGCTCCTTCCGGTCGAATTGAAGGGACGGCGAATGGAAAGTGAATTCAATAGAACTAGTTTGCCCATTGCAGGCTTTCGCCCAATGTCAATTTCCATGTGATTCAAGTCCTTTTCCACACATTGGCTCTTCGCAGCTGACTTAGGATGACCGCACGGAGAGTAGTTATTGATGGAAACGAATCTACAAGACGGCGACCTGGGGCGCTGGGGCGGCCAACTCGCCGTGCTGACGGCCGAGGCCGATTTACGTGGTCTCGAGCACCTGGAACGCTCGATGAGCGCGCTGCTTCGCGTGGTGCGCGAGCAGCTCAACCTGGAAGTGGTTTTCGTCGGCGAATTCGTTGGCGGCGAGCGCGTGTTCCGTCACGTTTCGGCGAAAGCGCCGGCCCCGGTCATCCAGATCGGGCAGTCGCACGCGCTGGACAAGACCATTTGCCAGCGCATCGTCGATGGGCGAATGCCCCGGCTATTGAAGAGCGCGCGGCAGGAGCGCGCGCGTTACGGATTGCCGGAGCACTACGACGTATTGGGCGGACATATCGGCGTGCCGGTCAGGTTTTCAGACGGCAGCCTCTACGGCGTTCTCTGCGGCTTCAGCTTTACCGCCTGCGATCACCTGGACGAGCGCGATGTGCGACGGCTTGAAATGGCAGCGGGTGCGGCAGCGCGCCTGCTGGCGCAAGCCGAAGGCCACGATGTCGATCGCACATTCGAGCGCGATTCAGTGAACTGAGAGGCTGCCGGCGCCTCAGATCGCCCCACAAAGGGCAAATGCATAAGCGGCGTCTTGGGCCGCCACGAACCCTGGTTGGCCGGGAAGCCGGAGATCGGCGGTCGATGGCGGCGGCGCAATGGATGGATTGTTCGAGAAGCGCCTGAAAACGCCTTCGCGCTTCGACGTCGCAACCGCGGGCTTCGAGGAAGGCCTCACGGTGATGTCCTTGATGCGCTTTCTGTCGTGGCGGACGATGGCCTGCCGGTCGCCGTCGACGACACAAAGCGTGCCCCGCTCGGTCTCCAGCACGTCGCGAAACTGATCCCAGACCATCGGAACGGACGGCTTGATGCCGGCGAGCTCGCATCCCGTGCGACGTGCGAAGGCCGCGAGTTCTTTCGGCAATTCGAGCGGCACGCAGGAGACGAGCTGCCCGTTGTCGTCCGAAGGCGCTGAAAAATAGAAGGCTGAAGAGCTCGCGTCCTGATCGAACAATTGCTCGAAGCGCGCGCGGGCATAGGCATCGCGCAGGCCCCGATCGATCAATGCGGGGGACCAGGGCAGCACGAAGTACTGCGTCTCGCCCGCTCCGATGATCCAAGTCAGTGCCCGGCCCGCCGGGCCCTGCCCGATCCAGGAGGCCAGGGCCTCCATGGCGGCGCCCCGGTCGCCATCGGCGAAATCGAAGTGAGCTTTGCGCGTGATCAGCGGCCTGAGCCAGAGGCGCGCCACCTCGCAAGCGATCAGGGTACGCGGCGCGAGATGCACGCGTATTTCCGCACGGCTCAGAAGCGACGTCATAGCCGACGCCCCATGCGGCGACCAGGCGATGCGGCGAGCTTCGCTTGTCGCGGGCTCCCGCAGCGAGTCACAGGCAGTTTCATGCCTCGATTTGAGGCGAGCAGCCGCAACCCGATAACTAGCAATTCTGGTAGGTAGCCCGCGAAAACCCCCTCGCGTGCGACCGCTCTGTGACAAAGTACCTGCGAGCCCCAGCCCTCGCAGCGCGGCGGCGCGTTGGATCAAGCGCGGGCAGGAGCGAATCAGTTCAGCAGCCCGGCCATCAGGGCCTGGACCACGGCGGCTGTCTTGTTCGCCGCCTTCATTTTTTGAACCGCGTTCTTGATATGAAAGTTGACCGTCGGGATCGAAATGGAAAGGATGTCGCCGATTTCCGCGGCGGTCTTGCCATCGGCGCTCCACTTGAGCACCTCGATTTCACGCGCCGTCAGGGCGGCATCCGGCTGCACCACATACTTCGGCTTGAGCAATCGCGACATCGCAAGGTGCGCCGCCTGCACCAGCCAACGCATTTCGCTTTCCTTCGACGCGAGCTCGTTCGCAGTCAGCGGATCGCCCGAGCGCGACAGCGTCAGCATTCCGCCGATACCGAAGCCGTCCAGGCTCGACTGCGCCCAGCCGACCCGCAGGCCTTGCTCCCTCGCTTCGGCCCAGAACTCCTTCGAAGATGCGAATACATCGTCAGTCCACAGCAGCGGGCGCTGACTGAGACTGCCATGTCGAACGCTGGGGTCAATGGCCAGATAGCCGGCCTTCTGATATCTCTCCTGCCACGCTTTCGGGTAGTTGTTCAGCGTGATGACCTTCGGGTTCGACACGGGCACGGCGAGTCGAAGGCCGTACGCGCAGTGCTCGAAGCCCAGTTCGCGGGCCGCCGCCAGCAAGGCCTCGAAGACGACGTCCTCGCCGGACGCTCGATCGAGCGCCGTGAGCAGGTTTTCGTTGAACGCACGCATGAAAGTGGGCTCGTTGGCAGCTTTGGCGTCGCGTCGGCGGCTGGGTGGAAGAGGGACTCTCGGGATATGCGGCAGCAGTGCGAATTCTCGCGCCTGCGTGAAACAAGCCACCAATCTAGCGGAAACGCATCACCGCCGCTGCGACGCCTGCATCGCGCGGCCTCCAAATCAGGACCGTTTGCACGGTTCGACGCACTTGCACAGGAGCCACGACATGATCATTCCCTTGTCCACTGGACTGCTTCGGATCGCACGACGCGATCTCGACCAGCTGCAGCTGGCCCATCTGGTCTCCGGTCTCGACGATGACGCGGGACAGGCCCGCGCCTGTGGGGCGGTCATCGCGCTGTCGGGCTACACGGAGTGGGTCTGTCCCGCACAGCCCCGCCTCAGCCTCGGGTGGGACTGGCAGTTCGACGAAGCCGCGTCGCCTCCGCAAATCTGCAGAATCGGACTGCCGCGCACCAACATCCTGCTGCTCGACGGCGATGGAGCGGCCTTGCCATGGAATGAAAGCCTGCAAATGCTCGCCAATTTCATCGACGGCTTTGCCTGGAATGCGCTGGCTTTCCGGGCGGTGTGCGAGCGCTACGCCGCCTGACCTGTCAGAAATGATAGTTTCGCCGCCGACTCATGGCGGCTGAAATCTTCCCGACCTACAACCGGGAACAAGCAATGGCAATGGAAATATTGGCAGGACGGCCGACCGAGATGGCGCCGCACATCCTCGACGAAGTCGCACGCTACCGCCACAAGGTGTTCGTGGAGACGCTGGGCTGGGATCTCCTCACCGAAGAAGGGAAGGAAAGAGACCAGTTCGACCGCGACGACACGCTCTACCTCGCCGCGCGAGACGTCGGGCAGAACATTGTCGGAACCGCGAGGCTGCTGCCCACGGACCGGCCTTATCTGCTGGGCGACGTCTTCCCCCAATTGCTCGGCGGCGAGCCTGTTCCTTGCGATCCGCGGATCTGGGAGCTTTCGCGATTCGCCGCCGTCGACTTCGCGGCGACGCAAGGCAATGCGCTGCACCAGTTTTCGTCGCCGGTAGCCGTCGCGCTTCTCGAAGAATCACTGGCGATCGCCCGCCGAAGCGGCGTCGAGCGCATCATCACGGTCTCCCCGCTCGGCGTCGAACGACTGCTGCGCCGCGAAGGCTTTCGTGCGCATCGCGCAGGCCCGCCGATGATCGTCGGCGGCCACCCGATCTTCGCGTGCTGGATCGAGGTGACGGAGCGCGCTGTCGAAAGCTGAAAGGGAGCGGGCTCCCTGGCGTCATTGACGCACCCGCCAAGGACGACGCGCGCCGGCGGGCAGTCGATGCTGTCCTTCATGCAGTCAGAGCCTTGTCCGGCAGGTTGCGCGCGGGGTGCGGCTAGATTTGCTGCAGATCAAGGAGACCCCATGGCAGACCTCGTCAAGGCCGCGAAGCATCCGCGTGCGGCAGGGAATCGCTGAAATGGCCACCGGCGGCAGAACGCTCTGGAAGGGCGCCATCACCTTCGGACTGGTCAACATCCCCGTCGGGCTTCACACCGCAACGACGGAACAAGGCGTGGACTTCGACTGGCTGGACAAGCGCAGCATGGACCCGGTCGGCTACAAGCGAATCAACAAGAGAACGGGCAAGGAGATCGACAAGGACGACATCGTCAAGGGCGTCGAATACGAAGACGGCAAGTACGTCGTCATCTCGCCTGAAGAGATCGAGGCCGCCTATCCGCGAACGACCCAGACCATCGAGATCCAACGCTTCGTGGATGCCAATGCGATCCCGTTCGTCTACCTGGAGCGCCCCTATTACGTCGCGCCGGTGAACAGGGGCCAGAAGGTCTACGCACTGCTCCGCGAGGTGCTCCTGAAGACAGGGAAGATTGGGCTGGCCAAGGTGGTCATTGCCACCAAGCAGCACCTGGCAGCCTTGGTGCCCAGCGACAAGGCACTCGTGCTGAACCTGATGCGGTGGGGCGACGAGGTGAAGTCGCTCGAAGGGCTCGACCTTCCAGCCGCGGGTGCGAAGTCATCGAACATCAGCGCTGCCGAAATGAAGATGGCCGAACAACTCGTCAAGGACCTGTCCGGCGAGTGGAAGCCCGAAGACTTCCAGGACGAGTTCAAGCATGCCGTGATGAAGCTCGTCGACAAGAAGGTCAAGGCAGGCGACACCGAAACCGTGATCGAACCGCAGGAGGAAGCGCCCTCCGAAGGCGCTGAAATCATTGACCTGACCGAACTGCTGGCGCGCAGCCTGAAGGGGGACAAAGGCCCGCGCAAGGCCACCGCAAAAAAGGCCGCCCCACGAAAGGCGGCGAGCCCCTCCAAGGCAAGGAAGGCGGCGCCCGCGAAATCGCGCAAAGTGGCCTGACCATCGACGGCCCTGATGACCATGGCCAGCCTGCGCCGCATCGCCGTCACAGTCGACGAGATCCGTGAAGGCCGCTTTGATTGGGTGCTGATGGAAAAGGACACCGAGTCCCATGAGTGGAAGCCGATCCGCCGGGCCGATTCATCGGCAGCCACCTATCACGAAGCCATGGCCGCGGGCTTGATGGCGCTGCAGGCCATGGTGGGCGATTTGGACACGGGACCGCGGGAAGGGACTGCGGAGAAGCCTCCGGACGAAGCTGCGGAGCAGCGCGGCGGCAAGCGCTTCGGCTTTGGCGGCCTGCGGGAGTAGAGGCCGCTCACAGGAGCTTGTCGATGGTCGCGGGCAGGTCGCGCACGCGCTTGCCCGTGGCGTGAAAGATGGCGTTGACCACCGCGGCCGCTGTCCCCACGATGCCGATCTCGCCCAGTCCCTTGACGCCGAGCGGCGTCACTTCCGGATCGGGCTCTTCAACGAAGATGACTTCGATGTCGTAGATGTCCGCGTTTGCTGCCACGTGGTATTCGGCAAAGTTGTGATTCATCACTCGCCCGAGCCGGTGATCGGTGAATGCGTCCTCGTGCAAGGCCATTCCGATGCCCATGACCACACCGCCAAGAATCTGGCTGCGTGCAGTCTTCGGGTTGATGATTCTTCCCGCCGCCACGGCGGACACGATGCGAGTGACCCGCACGACGCCGAGTTCTTCATCGACCTTTACCTCCGCAAAGATCGCGCTGTGCGTATTGCTTGCCTTGAGCATCTGGCCGATCTTGTCGCCGATGCCGGGCTTGGCGGTTTCCTCGGCGCTCAACGCATCCTTGCCGGACGCACGCATCACGTCGGCGATGCTCACGGAGCGTGACGGGTCGGATTTCAGCACGATCATTCCGCCCCGAAACTCCACCTCCTCGAGCTTCGGCTTGCCGAGGGGCTTGCCGTCCATCCCGTGGGCTGCGTCGATCAGTTGTCTACCGATCGACTGGCAGGCGAGCTGCACCGCAGCACCGGCCGATGCCGCCATCCATGAACCGCCTTCGACGGGCGATGCAGGCAGCGCGCTGTCGCCGAGTTGCGGCGTGATGCGCGCCAGCGGCAAGCCCAGGGTGTCGGAGGCGACCTGGGCCATCACGGTATAGGTGCCGGTGCCGATGTCCGAGGCCGCGCAGGCGACGACCAGATCCCCTTCGGCGCTCAGGCGTGCACTGGCCGTGGTTTTCATGAACATCGCATCCCACATGCCGGTCGCCACGCCGAAGCCGACAAGCTCGGAGCCCTCTCGCATCGATCGCGGCGCAGGCGAGCGCCGATTCCATCCGAACCGGGCTGCCCCTTGTTCGTAGGCCTGGCGCAGCGCTTTCGACGTAAAGGGCTTGTCGCCCATCGCGTCGACCTCGGAGTAATTGAGCAGACGGAACGCCAGCGGATCCACCTTGGCGAGGCAGGCCATCTCGTCGATGGCGATCTCGAACAGCGTCATGCCGGTGGCTGCGCCGGGCGCGCGCATGTCCCCGGGGGTGTACGTGTCCACGGGCGCGAGGGTGTACTCACCCGATGCGTTCTCGCACGCATAGTTCATCAAGCCCCAGTTGCAGACCACCTCCATGTAGTTCTCGAAGCGCGATGTGGACGTGGTCGCATCGTTGACGATGGACTGCAGCCGGCCCTGCGCATCCGTCGCCAGGCGCACCGACTGGAGCGCCTCCGGCCGGTGCACGTGGGTGAACATCTGTTGGCGCGTGAGCACCACGCGCACCGAGCGTTCGAGCATCTTGGCCGCCAGGGTCGCGAGATAGACCTGGTATTGCGGCCGAAGGCCGGAGCCGAACGCGCCGCCGACGTAGGGGTTCAGCACGCGCACGTCATCGGGGGAGAACCCGAAGACCGAAGCAAGGTAGGACTGGACATTCTGCGAACCCTGCGTCTTGTCGTAGACGGTGATCTTGCCTCCGCCTTCCCAGATCACGGTCGATGCGTGCATTTCCATCGGGTTGTGGAAATGCAAGGGCAGGTGGTAGTCGGCGGCATGCTTCAGCGGCGCTGCGTCGAACCCCGCCTTGGCATCGCCACGTGCCTTGGGCGACTGGAAGGTGCCGCGCTTTCTGACGGGCTCGAACTTTTCCTTGAGAGCGACCATGAAGTCCGTGTTGTGGGGCTCTGGCGCGTAGGTCACCCGCACCAGCGCTGCCGCATCGCGCGCCGCTTCCAGCGTTTGCGCCACCACCAGCGCCAGCGGTTGCCCGCTGAAGACGACGGTGCCGTCGTAGAGCGGGCGAAACGGCGAGCCAGGCACCGCGACCTCGTCCTGGTAGCTGCGGTCCAACCATGCAACGTGCGGGCGGTTGAAATGGCTGATCACTTCCACCACGCCCTCGATGGCCCGGGCCGCCGAGTCGTCGATCGACAGCACTTTGCCCTTGGCGATGTCGCCCGAGACCACCCAGCCGTACAGCAGGTCGGCTGCGCTGTGCTCGGCCGCATAGCGAGCCCGGCCCGTCACCTTCTCGAACCCGTCCACCCGGTTGATGGCGTCACCGATGCGGGCACTCGTATTGGATGCGTTCATGTCATGCCACGCGTTTGTCGTTTTGAGATTGAGGGGTCTTTGCGGCCGCCTGCCGCAACGCTCGCACGATGGCGCGTCGTCCGAGCTCGATCTTGAAGTCGTTTCCGCCTTGGCCCGAAGCGCCCGCCAGGAGCCGATCGGCCGCTTTGGCGAAGATTGCGTCGGAGGGGGTCGCGCCGGTCAGCAACGCCTCCGCCTCGGGCACGCGCCAGGGCTTGTGCGCGACGCCGCCGAGTGCCACGCGCGCTACCTCGATGCGACCATCGCCATCGAAGCGCAGAGCCGCAGCGACCGAGACCAGTGCGAACGCATAGGAAAGCCTGTCACGCAGTTTCAGGTACGTGTAGTGCTCGCTGAAGTCTTCCGCGGGCAGGTCGATCGCGGTCACGAGTTCGCCGGGTTGGAGCGTGTTGTCGCGCGATGGATCGTCTTCCGGCAAGCGATGGTATTGGGCAAAGGCGATCGTGCGTTCTCCCGCCGGGCCCTGCACGCGCACTTGGGCGTCCAGTGCGGCCAACGCAACGCACATGTCCGACGGATGTGTTGCGATGCAATGTTCGCTCGCGCCGAGAATCGCGTGGATGCGCGTCACACCACCGATGGCTCCGCAACCGGCGCCGGGCGTGCGCTTGTTGCACGCTGTCGCAGTGTCGTAGAAGTAGTAGCAGCGCGTGCGCTGGTTGAGGTTGCCGCCGTTGGTCGCCGCATTGCGCAATTGCGGGCTGGCCCCGGCGAGGATCGCGGATGACAGGAGTGGATAGCGGGCCGCCACCCGCGCGTCGTATGCGGTGTCGGCGTTTGTCGCCAATGCGCCCAGGCGCAGGCCGCCGCCATCGATGTCGGAGATCTCTCGCAGTGGCAAGCGGCGGATATCGACCACAGTGGCCGGCCGCTCCACGTTCTCCTTCATCAGGTCGACGAGGTTGGTCCCGCCCGCGAGAAAGCGCGCGCCCTGCACGCCGGCGAACTGGATCGCCTGGGCTGTGTCATGCGCGCGGCTGTATTCGAAGCGGTTCATCGCCGCGCCTCTTCGCGCTCCATCACGGACATGACCGCATCCACGATGTTCGTATAGGCACCGCAGCGGCACAGGTTGCCGCTCATCAGCTCCCGCACTTCGTCTCGCGTGCGGGCTTTGCCTTCCTCGAGCAGACCCCGCGCCGAGCAGATCTGACCCGGCGTGCAATAGCCGCACTGGAATGCATCGTGCTCCATGAAGGCCTGCTGGAGCGGGTCCAGCCCTTCGGCGCCATCGCTTGACGCCATGCCTTCGATCGTGCGAACGGACGAACCGTCCACGCTCACAGCCAGCACCAGGCAGCTGTTCACCCGGCGGTCATCGAGGAGGACCGTGCACGCGCCGCACTGGCCGTGGTCACAACCCTTCTTCGTTCCCGTCAGTTGCATCTCTTCGCGCAACAGATCGAGCAAGGTCACCCAGGGCGGCACTCGTGTCTCGCGGTCGACATTGTTGATGTGCAGGTTGATGGGGATGGCCTCGTTGCTGGCGACCCCGCTTGCAGGTGTGGTTTGGGTGTCCATGGCCGCCCCTTGCTTTCATCGCCTGCTTTTGGGCGTCGGCTCGTCACTCGGGAGATTCGAGTCCGACAGCTGTTCGGAAGGCGGCCCGAGCCGGCCGCTGTCGGCGCCTTCGGCTGCAGAAGTGCCTCCAGCTCTTTGCGCCTTGCCGCGACCGGACATGATTTCGTCATCATCGAAGTCCAGCGGCTCGGGCGCGCCTTCATCGGGCCTGCGATCAATCCGCCCCCGGGAGGGTGGTTGCGGGCCATGGGGGCCGATCGCGTCCGGCAGACCGTCGTCCTCGATCGTTTGCTTGGGCGATGTAGCCATGTGTACTCCTGGGTTGATTTGCCGCAGCAATGCGCGCAAGGACCCATGTTCTCGCCCACAGCCGCCCGCACTGTGGGCGAGCCCGCCTGGCGCTTGTAGGAGTGGTCGACAGCGGCTCTGCGGCTAACGAGGCAATGCGTACGCGATGACGCTGTCTCCGGCCTTGGTGCCGAGCGAACCATGCCCGCCTGCGACCACCAGCAGGTATTGGCGGCCGTCCGCGCCCGAATAGGTCATGGGCGTTGCCTGACCCCCGGCGGGCAACCGGCTGCGCCAGAGTTCCCGGCCGTCCGTCATGTCGTAGGCGCGGACGTAGTTGTCCAGCGTGCCGGAGAGGAAGGCGACCCCGCCTGCCGTGACAACAGGACCGCCAAGGTTGGGCACGCCCATCCTGAAAGGCAAGGGCACAGGCGCCAGATCTCGCACGGTGCCGTTGCGGTGCTTCCAGAGGACCTTCGCCTGATCGAAATCGACGCCGGCAACATAGCCCCACGGCGGCGCCTGGCACGGAATGCCGAGCGGACTCACGAATGCGGAGAGCTTGACGGCAAACGGCGCACCGAAGTTCTCGCCAAGTGCGGGAAGGCTGCCCTTGGGACGCTCCTTGCCCTGCACCAGCATGGACGTTTCGTCTGTGCGCGGCACGAGGCGCGAGACGAAGGCCAGGTAGGTCGGCGTCGTGAAGCCGATGCGGCGCACGGGATCCACCGCAATGCCGCCCCAATTGAACACGCCGAAGTTGCCTGGATAGACCAGCGTGCCGCGCGTGGAGGGCGGTGTGAAGCGGCCTTCGTAGCGCAGGCGATGAAACGCGATGCGGCAGTAGAGCTGGTCGAACATCGTCGTGCCCCACATGTCCTTGCCCGTCAGCGGCTGCGGGTCGAAGGAGAGGGTGGAGCGGGGCTGGGAAGCCGCCGCCTTGTCGCCGGTCGCGGCACCTTGCGGGGCAGGGGTCTCGGTCACCGGAAATACCGGCGTGCCCGTGCGGCGGTCGAGAACGAACAATTCGCCTTGCTTCGTGGGCTGTACCAGCGCGGGCACGACGCTGCCGCCCACCTGAAGGTCCACCAGAGTGGGTTGCGCGGGTACGTCGTAGTCCCAGAGGTCGTGGTGCACCGTCTGAAAGCTCCACCGCACACGCCCGGTCGCAAGCTCCAACGCGACCACCGCCGACGAGAAGCGCTCCACCGCTTCGCTGCGCTGGCCTCCCCACTGGTCCGGCGGCTGATTGCCCATCGGCACGTACACCAGTCCCAAGCCTTCGTCCACGCTGGAGATGGACCAACTGTTCGGCGAATTCGCGGTGTAGCTTTCGCCAGCCGCAATCGGCGCCGTCGCTTCGGGCTTGGCCGAATCCCAGTTCCAGACGAGGGCGCCGGTGTCGATGTCGAAAGCGCGGATCACGCCCGACTGTTCGTTCGTCGAGACGTTGTCCAGCACCGTTCCGCCGACGATGACGAGCTTGCGCGTCACCACGACAGGCGACGTCGAGTAGTAGGCACCGGGCTGCCGGTTGGGCATGTGAGCCCAAAGGTCGATCTGGCCCGTTCCGCCACCGAAACTCGCGCAGGGCGTACCGGTATCCGGATTGAGCGCCAGCAGCCTGCCATCCGCGGTCGGCATGAAGAGCTTGCCAGGACAGGCGCCTGCCGCCGCATTGCCGGCCGCAGCATTGGCGGCCGCCGCTTCGGGTGGCTGGTACGACAGGCCTCGGCAAGTCAGATGCTGAAGCGCGAGGTGGCCCTCGATGTCGACCTTCGGGTCGAAGCGCCAGACCTCCGCACCCGTGGTGGCGTCGAGCGCCAGGACGCGTTGATGCGGTGTACACAGGATGAGGCGATTGCCGATCTTCAGCGGCGTGACTTCGAAGGTCGTCTCCTCGGGATCGCCGGGCCGGCCACGCACGTCGCCGGTGTGCATCTGCCACGCGATCTGGAGCTTGTCCACATTGGCAGGCGTGAGTTGATCAAGCGGCGAGTAGCGCTGCCCGAATGCGGTGCGGCCATAGGCATGCCACTCTCCCGGAGGCAGATTGGCGTCCGCTTGCGCAGCACCCGAGGACGCCGGCCGGGATGCGATGCGGCCCGCGATGTCGTGCGGGTCATGAAGCCACGATGCAACGGCGACCACCGCAAAGGCGGCCAGAACGATCGTGAGCGCCAGGCCACCGCCTCGCCAGGGCGACACCCGGGATGATGGCGTTCGCCAGCCCAGGCCGCGCGTGACCCATGGCGTCAACAGCAGGAGCCCGAGGATGAACAGCACGTCCATCCGCGCTGTGAGCGGCCACCAGTCCACGCCTGCCTCCCAGAGCGACCAGATCAAGGTGGCGGCCACCATCAACGCATAGAGCCAGAGGGCCTCTTGCGCCCTGCGCACCAGCAGTACGCCTGCCAAAACAAGGCCGATGCCCGCGAGCACGTAGTAGAGGCTACCGCCAAGCGTGGCCAGCCATACGCCGGCCGCGCCAACCACCAGACCGATCAGGAGCAGCAAGCTGCCGAGGATATTCGTACCGCTCCACCAGCGGTGCGTGCGCTTCTTATCGTTCATCAAGATCTCCTCGCGGGAGTCTTCGAATGGCACGATGCGCTCGCTGTCAGGTGCAGCCCCGCAAGGGTGTAGGAGACCGGCGGCGCGCACGCCGGTCCCGGCGCCTTACCTTTGGTAGTAGCTCGGCAGGTTGCGGCGGTATTTGTCCGGTGACTCGACCCACATGACGGAGGCCGCGATCGTCGGATTGCCCGCGAAGCTCAGGCTCGTGCTGAGCTGGCCCGATGCGTTCGGCGACGCCGCCTTTTCGAGGCTGTCGACTTGCGTCTGAGCGCCGTCCCTGCGCCGCATCTGCACATAGGCTTGCGTGAGCGGATTGAGGTTGCGCGCATTGAAGGCGATGGTCCCGCCCACGGACGAGTCGAAGGCATTGAAGGCGTCGATGGTCGCCTGCTCGATCACCGGGAACACCGAGCCACCAGCGGCCTCTGCCAGCGTCAGCGGGCGGCGCTCCATCGTGACGCGGTAGATGCCGTCCGATGTGCCGGTGGGGAACGACACCTGCGCGCCGCCGGCGCCATAGGCGGTGAGCGTGTATTGCGCCTTGTCGGGGATGGCGGCAATCTGCGCATCGGTCAGCGCCGAAGCTTGCGCGCCTGCGCAGGTGGAGGCCACCATGTAGGTTTCCATGTTGGCGCCATCGATCATCCAGCGGCCTCCCAGCGCGGGCGGCATGTATTTGAGTCCCGCGGGCGGCAGCCCCGGGCCCTTGACCACGATGTAGGCAATGGCGCCGCCATCGTTGCTCGCGTCCGTATCCTCGATGTTGAATTCGAGGCCGGTGTTCACGCACGGGGTCGAGCCCGGAAGTCCATGATGCACGGCCGTAGTGTTGAACCAGTCCAGGTTGAGCACGCGCTGGTCGCCATGCAGGCGCCAGATGCCGTCCGTGCCCTTGCGCACCTTCCAGTTGTCGAGCCGGCCGAGTTCCACGCCCTGCGGCGTCTTCACCGAGAACGAAAGATGTGCGGTGATCTTGCTCGGATCGCTGTAGTCGATCTGGCGAATCTCGACGTCGGTGAATGACACGCCGACGAAATCGGAGTTGTTCGTCAGCTCGGCCAGCGAGTTCGCGAGATTCATGTCGTTCCAACGGAAGCTGCTCGTCATGAGGGGCGACAAGGCGCCCGAAGAGGGCAGGCCATTGGCGTACTTGGCCGTGAAGTCCTTCAGCACCTGCTTGACCAGATCCTGGTCGGTGGCGCCCGTCGCTACGTTGGTGCTGCTCAAGGTCGCCGTCGAAGTCTCGGCCGCAGCCTTCACGTCCAGCTGGTCGACCACCGTCGTCGTGTTGACGACGTTCGAGATGGTGGCTGTATTGGCGGCCGTGTCATAGCTGACGCGGATCACGTCCAGCGCCTTGTCGAGCGGGTCGGATAGCGGTGTGAATGCGGTGTGAAGCAGGTCGATCGCAGTATCGACGCCCAGCGCGCTCAGCACCGGCAACAGCTTCTCCTTGAGCTTCGCGACTTCGGCATCGATCTGCCCCTTGCTCGCGAGCTCGGCTTTGCCGCTTTGCTCGAAGTTGTCGAAGTAGGCTTGCGCAAGCTGCCCGGCGACGTTCGAGACGATCAAGTCCGTCAGTTGCGTGATGTTGATGCGTCCGTCGAGATCGGCCGCGGTGGCGATCGAGTGGACGATGGCGGTGGTGCCGTTCACCGAACCCTCGGCACGAAACACGAACGGCGCCGTCATGCCGCTGACGTCGACCGAATAGCTGCCGTTGGTGCCGATCGGTGCGGTGCGCGTCACGCCTTTGGCGTCCTTGACCGTCACGGTGCCCACCAGCGGTGCGCCGACGGCGGCAACGCCCGAGATCTGCGCGCCGGTCTGTGCAACGCCGTTGCCGTTCGTTCCGTTGCTGGTGCCGGTGTTCGTGCCGCCCGTCGCTGCCGTGCCGTTGGTGCCGACCGCCACCGCGCCAAAGCCGCCGCCACTGCCGCCGCCCCCACACGCGGCCAAGCTGGCCACCAGCGCCATGACGGCGCCATGAACGCCCCAACGCCTTGCTGATTTGATCGATTTCAATACCTGCTCCATTCCTGCTCCATTCGCCAAAGTTGTTGTTTGTTGCGGAGAGGAGGCTATCGGCGTGGCTCACTGCCGACATCCTCAGTTCATGGGGTGGGTCCCCCCACATTCGGCGGGGCGATCGTGCGAACATCCACGGAAAGCCGCAAAAGCAACATCGCTTGCCCTGAGATGACCCTCCAAGCCCCTGTCCGTGTCGCACTGGTCGAAGACGACCCCGCCATGCGCGAAGCCTTCGAACGCGTGATCCGGGCGGAGCCCAGCCTGCGCTTTGCCTTCGGCGCATCGACCGCGGGCGAACTGCTGTCGTGGTTCGCGCAAAACCCGGTCGACGTGCTGCTCGTCGACCTGGGCCTGCCGGACTGCTCGGGACTGGAGGTCATCCGCCGCTGCCGTGACGTTCAGCCCGCCTGCGCGATGATGGTTCTCACGATCTTCGGCGACGAGGCCAACATGCTCAGCGCMTTCGAAGCCGGCGCCAGCGGCTACCTGCTCAAGGACGGCACCGAAGCCGATCTGGCCATGCACATCCTGAGCCTTCATGGGGGTGGTTCGCCGATGTCGCCGACCATCGCGAGGCAACTGCTCGTGCGCTGGCAAGGCCGTCAGGCCGCCGCGCAGCCGGCGACGGCACCGTCATCGAATGAGTCGCTGTCGCCGCGCGAATCCGAAGTGCTCGCGCTCATCGCTCGCGGCTTCACCTACACCGAGGTGGCGGAACGCCTTGGCATCCTGCTGTCCACCGTGCAGAGCCACGTGCGCAACATCTACGGCAAGCTCGACGTGCACAACAAGGCCGAAGCCCTGTTCGAGGCGCGGCAACTCGGGCTGCTGAACTAGCGGCCGCGCGCATGCTCTTTTGGCCCTCGAACCCGGTGGCGCACGCTTGGCGGCTTGTCGCCCGCTGGCTTTCAGCGCTCACAGTGATCGTCCTTTGCCTTGCGCCGGGAGCCACCTGGGCTGGACCTGACGAACTGGGCGATATCCGCACCTTCGAGAGCGCCGAGGCCGTCCTCGAACCGGAGGGCTTGCCGCCGAGAGAGGGGCCCGTCGATCTCGGTCGCCGCTGGGACGCGGACTTTCCGGGACGCGGCGGTCGCGCCAGCTACCGCATCATGCTGCCGCCGAGGCGCAGCCCCGAGCCGATGGCGCTGCTGTTCTCGCGCGTCGGCAATCAGGTCGACGTGCTTGTCAATGGCAGCGTGATCCGACACTGGGGCACCCTCGGTGATCCGCTGTTCGACGCGGCCAAGACACCAGTGATGGTGACGGTCCCGGCATCGTTGCTGCACAGCGATCGCGAGAACGAATTGCGCGTCGAAGCCACCATCCAGCCGCAGCGCCTGGGGGGCCTCTCGGTGTTCCGCTACGGACCCCAGGCGGCAATCGAGCCGATCTACGACGCGCACCGGCTGCGCCGTGACGTCGCGATGCTCGTCTTCGCTGCGGGCCTTCTCGGCATGGGCGTGTTCACGGGCGTGCTGTGGCTTCGGCAGCGGGAGCCGATGTATGGCTGGTTCAGCCTCGGCGCGGCGCTCGGCTTCATTCGCATCCTCGACCGTGCGTGGCCCGACGTGCCCGTGCCCTGGCCGCTGCTGGGCGCAATGGTGGCGATCTGCTTCATGTCGCACATGGCGCTGATGTGCCGCTTTGCCCTGCTGGCCGTCGAGCCTGCCGCACGCTGGGCCAGCCGGAGCGTCGACATCGCAATCGTGCTCAGCTCGGTGCTCGCCTGCCTGTCTTTCGGCATGCGGCAGCCGTTGCTGCTGACATTGGCACTGTGCTCGATCGTTCCGATGTCCCTGTTGTCGCTGTGGACCGTCATCCGCCGCGCATGGCTTGGCGGCGACCCAAGGCTCCGGGCTTGGCTGATTGCTGCTGCGCTCACGGCTTCGATTGCCGCTGGCCTGCACGACCTCATTGCAATCCGCATCGCGAGCGCGAACGGCTTGCGGACCACCTACGTGCAGCACGCGATGTTCGCGTTCGTGCCAATCATGGGCTGGATCATTGCCGAGCGCTACAGCCGCACGGTGACGAACTTCCACGCGCTCAACGCCAATCTCTCGCGCCGCGTCGACGAGCGAGAGCATCAGCTCAAGGCTGCGTTCGACGCGCTGCGCGAGCAACAGCACCATCAGTCCGTATCGAACGAGCGGCAGCGCATCATGCGCGAGATTCACGACGGCGTCGGATCGCAGTTGGTGGCTCTGCTCAACATGGTCGCCCGCCCCGGCGCCGATGCCGGCGCGTTGCGCGAACACGTCCAGGTGGCTCTCGATGAAATGCGCATGGCCGTCGACTCGCTGCAGCCTGCGAACGACGATCTCGCCACCGTGCTCGCAACGCTGCGCTATCGCCTGCAGCCGCGCCTGGAGGCCGCGGGCATCGCGGTGGTGTGGGAAGTCGCCGAGCTGCCGGAGCTGCGTGAGCTCTCGCCCAACGTCGTCATGCACGTGCAACGCATCCTGCTCGAAGCCTTCACCAATGTGCTCAAACATGCGCGGGCATCGCGCATCGTCGTGCGTGCGCGACTGCGCGAAGACGAGCCTGCCGTCACCCTCCAGATCGAGGACAACGGCGTCGGGCTTCGCCACCCCTCTGCCGGTGCGGCAGAACCGGCAAGACGTCGAGGCGGACGCGGGCTCGACAACATGCGCTCGCGCGCCGCGGCCATCGGCGCTCGGCTGCGTGTGGAGCAGCCTCCTTCAGGGGGCGTTTGCATCACGCTGAATCTCAAGGTCGAGCGCGGCGACTCGGTCTTTTCGGGGCTTTCGAGGCCGATGGAACTGACGTAGCGCCGAAAGCCGATCAGCGTCTTGAGGCCCTAGCCGATTTCAGCACGCCCGTGTGTCCGACCCGAATGGCCAGGCTCGTACAGCGTGCCTTGCGGATGCTTCGGGTCTTCCCATTTCTGCTGCCGATCGACCTGCCTGGCCGACATCTTGTCGGCTACCGAGGGCATGATCTTCGACATGGTCGTGTTCAGAACGGACATGGAGCCGACCTTGATATCGCGCCCGCCCTCCGTCGCCGCCTTGAGAATCGCGCGTGCGACATCCTCCGGATCGATCATCGGATCCGGCAGCTTCGGCTCCTGGTCCATGTAGTTCCTGGCGTGCTCCGGGTAGGGCGTGTTCACCGCGGTGGGCTGGATGAGCGTGATGCTCACGGGGCTTTTGTCGACGTCTTCGATCTCGACCCTCAGCGCATCGGTGAACCCCTTCACCGCGTGCTTGGACGCGGAATACATGCCCTGCAGCGGAATGACGGCGTCCGATGCCTCGCTGCCGAGATTGATGAGCGCGCCGCCTTCGCGCTTCAGATGCGGCAAGGCAATCAAAGAGCCGTTCACGACGCCCCAGAAATTGATGTCGAACATTCGGCGGCTGTCCTTTTCGTCGACCTGGTCGAGGCGTCCGAAGATCGAGACGCCGGCATTGTTGATCCAGGTGTCGATGCGGCCGAAGGTGTCGATCGCCACGCGCGGCACTTCTTCGAGCTGCCGGCGATCGGAAACGTCAGCAGCGACCACCACCGCCCGCCGCTTGCCGTCGATCGCGTTCCCGTTGAGCTCCGCCGCGAGTCGATCCAGCACTTCGGTACTTCGGGCAACGAGCACCAGGCGCGCCCCGCGCTCTGCTGCCTGACGAGCGGTGCACAGGCCGATCCCGCTGGAAGCTCCCGTCAACACGACGACCTGCCGGTCGAGAGGCTTGAGATGAATTGACATCGATTCTCCCCATTGAAAGCTGTGGAGAGCCGATGGTTTCTACCCTTGCGATGCGCGTGCCGTCAGAGACTTCGCGGGTGAACGTAGGACGTCATTGATGAGCATGCGTCGCCTGCTTCCAAGACTTTGCTGGCGTTGGGGTGTGCGGTAGCAAAGCGCGTGCCTCCTGAACTCAGCGAGTTTTTGCACTTCGTCATGGGTGTGCCACGGACGCCATGCGGCGCGACGCTCGCAGCCAGCCCAACGCCATGGGAACGCGCTCGTGCGCGCCGACAACGCAGGCTTTACGCTGTACTGGCTGCGTCGCTCGCGGATCACCGATCTCGTCGAAGCGCGCAACCTGCCCGTGCCGCTTCCGACGATCGCCGAGATTGCCGGCACGTCGACCCCGATCATGGAACAGACTTACTACCACCCGCAGGACTTGCACGAAGCGCTCGACGTGCCCGGCATCGCCTACGCTGCGGCAGCATGAAATCTCTGGGTAATCGAAGGTAACCGGTGCGGGCCTACGTTGTCCATCGACGCAGGCCACCAAGAGCGCCGCCCCTGAGATTCACATCTCAGGGGCTTTTTCGATCAGGGTATGCGCCTCAAGGTCGAGGCATAGTTTGCGGGGCTTGGGGCGCGTACTTAGGAGGCATCACCGGGGCCGTGGGCGGGGCGAACACAGGCTTTGTGGTCGCAGGCGGCGGGTTCGACATACGCGCCTCGATCTGGTCCGCGAGTTGGGCCATGTAGGTGTTGCCCGGGTTCTGATTGGACTGGCGCCGGGCGATCTCTGCCAGCTTCTGCACCTGCGAATCTGGTGCCGCCTGCGCAAGCAACGGCATCGCCTCCGGTGACGACAAATAGGACAGAACCTTGCGCGCATCGGTGCTCGGCTCGCTCAATTTGGTGACGATGATGTCATCCATACTTTGCCCAGTCTTCTGACTTTCGATGGCGGCGCTCGCGCGCAGCCAGTCGTTATAGCGCATCCCATCCACCCCTCCGAACTTCCCGACCGCATTATCAAATTGAGGTTCGGTGCCTCGCAGAAGCTTGGCCATGTCGTCGGAAGACTTCAGAAACGGCGCCGCGTTGAAGTCTTGGCCGCTATTGAGCGCATTCGCCAGAACCGACGAAGCGAGTGGATTCTTCGACGCTGCAATTTCCGCCAAAAGTTCTTTTTGCTTCTCGGATGGCGCGCTGGCTATTAGATGTGCCATTTCGCGATAATATGAATCGGCGTCTAAAGCGCCGCTTTTCAGGGCATCTTTCAACACGTATTCGGTGTCCGGAAAATATTCCAATCTTGCGTAGTCCGTCGCGGCATAGGCGGCAATTTGCTTGTTCGGATCGGCGGCGAGCTTTTTCAATTCAAGCGCGATTTCCAGATTCGCGCCGGACGTGTTATCCCGGTTATGAATCCCGGAGAGAATAGAAACCATCGCAATTTTTTCATCGTCGCTCAATTGCCCGCCGCGCAGGAGTTCAAGAGCTAATCTCGCTGATTTAGGGGTTGCCGGAATTCCCTTTGCATACATTTCCTCCAATGCAATGCGTCCAGCGAGCCCCAATGTTGGCTTATAGAAGCGCAAGGGATTTTGGTCGTCGATTTTTGATTTCGCAATTGCTACGTTGGCCTGATATGCTGCGCCGCCGTCAGGCTGAGTTGTGCTGACGCCACTGACCACCGCGCCGACTTTGGTTGCTGAGATCTCGACCTGCGATGTGTCATTGCGATACAGAGCGAAGGCCAACACTCCGACGCAAACGATGCCGACCAACATCCAACGAATTTTTTTCATCCGAATTTATCCCGCGTATGTCTTTGCAAGCTGAAACAACACTGCCGGCACGACAGTTTGCCGCAAAGTGTAATTTACAAAGAAAATCCAACGGTCGTAAGCCGCATTGTAATTCACCTGAATTGGATTTCCTTTAACATCTGTTTGACCACCCGCGTTATATATGCTGTAGATATCGAGAACGTAGGTGTCGCAGCGATATGACCCCTGTTGCGCGCCTGTAGACGTTGTTCTTGGGAGGGCCGGGGTCGCCGTAAACGCAAGCGTGTACTTGGCACCCAATTGCCATATCTGGTAAGCACGCATGACCATAGCGCTACGACTGCTCCACACCTGACCGGTGTTGTAGCAAACAGCCTCGAAACACCCCTTGACATAGTAATTCGGAATATTCGGGTAGCCCGCACCCCAATAACCCGTCGGCCCCTGATATGCCACTGTCGCCTTGAAATTAGCGACAGTCACGTACTGAACGACTTGCGGCTCATTCATTACTTGATAAATATTTCCTCCATCGAAGAAACCGACATGCCCGGGAAAAGCAGGAAAACTGGCCAAGGTGCGGCCTACCACGTCACCCGCCTGTCTCGGCTCCGGTTTAATTAAATCGGGGTCCTGCCCGATGTTCCATAGAGCCTGACCATTCCAGTAAATTACAAGATTTCCATCATTCTGAGCTGAGACGTATGCGCCTGGGTGATTATGCGTAGCCGCATTCCAAAGAGCGCCCCATCCGCTGTTGTACACGACGAAATTCCCGTCGCCTTGCATCACCGACACACTTCCTCCTTTTCCATTCGTATAACTGGCCCATCGAACAGCCCAGTCAGAGGTCCTGTAGTAAACGAGATTCCCGTCGCCTTGCATGATCAGCAAGTACTGGCGGTCATCCGAATAGATGCCGGCCCCAGGATAGAGGGACCAGCCCGGCGCTAAGTTTTCGGCGCTACTAAAATTTGACAGACAGAACAGGATTGCAGCCACCAGCCAACGCAAAAATGAACTCACTTCTTCTCCATCTTTTTTGAAAAAAGATAGGCTCGTTCATTTTTTTAGCCGCGTCCTTCAGATTCGTCCGAAAATCGAAATGAAAATCACCGCCTAAGTCGATCCGGAGTCAAACAAAAGTTCATACTTCTTTTCTTCACTCATCCGGCGAGCGAGATCGCAGTCTGTTCCTGCTGCGCCTGTTTTGCCTGCTGCCTAAGCTGAGCCTGAATACTGTCGATCAGCAAATGATGAGATTCGAGATGACGCTTCCTTTGTTGGTAGAGGGTGAAGGAAGCCAACGCCCGCGCGCCTATGCGAGTTCGAGTTGAGCGATGCGGCTGTCCAGTTCCTTCACGGCCTTGGTCAGGAGCGCGATGAGCCCGAGCGGCTCGACCGAGAGCAGGTGCTGCTCGTCGGAGTCTTGGGACGTCGCTTCGGGCAGCGCCGCGCGCACGTCCTGCGCGATCACCCTTGCCTGATGCACTGGCGTGCCGTCATAGTTCTTGAGGTTGATGCGGTCGAGCGTGCAGCCAGTGATCAGCCGAAGCCGCTGCATCGCGTTTTCGATGGGCGTGATGTTTTCCTTCAGGCGCCAATCCGAGAAGGTTGTCCAGCCTGCATCGACGCTACCAACTTGGCGCGAGCCCGCTGCGTGAGGCGCTCGCCTTGCGAGCGAAGAATGGGTGGTTCACAACGACCAGCGCGGTTTCATGGTCAGGCGGAGCTGGATGATCTCGTGAACACGCGCATCGCTATTGAGTCACTCGCGATCGACCAAGCATGCAAGCGCCGCACGCCGGCTTGGGAGGAGCAAATGTTGCTCGCGTTTCACCGGCTGTCCCGAACACCCCGGTCCGCAACGCCCGAGTCCTACGAAGAAAACCCTGAGTGGGAAAGGCTGCATCGGGACTTTCATCGCGTACTGCTTTCAGGCTGCGGCTCCGAGTTGCTCCTGAACTTTTGCGAGCAGCTCTATGACCGCGCCTACCGCTTCCGCCAGTTGGCCGCGCGCACGGCCTACAAGCGGCGCAACGAACTGGACGAGCACCGGGCGATCTTCGATGCGGTTCTGGGGGGTCGCGAGGAGGAAGCCAAAAAATTGCTCGCGGCACATTACCGCCGCACTGCCAGCATCTTTGAACAGGGCACGGCCGCCGCGATCTAGCACTCACCGGTTGATCAGCCGTGCCCCAGCTCGCTGCGGCGCTCCATCAACAGGTCGCGGAACTTCTGCGCTGCCGGGGACAGCGAACGGTCGGCATGGAAGACCAGCACCACTTCACGTTTGACCACAGGCCGCACGATCGGGCGCATGGTGAGACCCAGCGCATCGACCACGCGCCGCATCGAGGTGGTGAGCACGCCCACGCCCAGCCCGCCTTCGACCATTCCGAGGATGGTCATGGGCAGCGAGACTTCATAGGTGAAGGGCAGGGACACGCCGTCGCGTGCCAGCGCAAAGTCCATCTGCTCGCGCACCGGGTTGCCGGGACGCGGACCGATCAGCGGCACGCTGCGCAGCTCTTTCCAGGTGATTTCCTCGGCGCGCGCCAGTGGATGGTCCGTCGGGAGGATGGCGTGGAAGGTCTCCGACCACAGCAGGCGCATGCCCAGGTCATGGCGCGCACCGAACGCAGTGCCCAGGCCGAAATCCACATCACCAGCGCGGACCATGTTGAGCACTTCTTCCTGCACCACGTCGTGCATCACGACCCGCACGCCAGGATTGCGATCGCAGAACTCCCGGATCAGGCGCGGCATGACCAGTGCCGCCTGCACCGATGAAACCGCCAGCGAGACGCGCCCGCGCCCCAGCGTCTTGAGTTGTGCGGAACTGCCGATCACGCTGTCGAGGTCGGCCACGGCCTTGCGTGCGAGCGGAAGGATCTCGGCGCCGGCATCGGTGAGGCGCAGCATCCGCGTGTGCCGATCGAACAGGCGCAACTCCAGGTTGGCTTCGAGCTCACGCACGAGCGTGCTCACCGTGGATTGCGTGAGATTGAGCGCGTCCCCCGCGCGGGTGAAATGCTGCGCCTCGGCAACCGCGATGAAGGCGCGCAACTGGCGCAGGGTGACGTTCATGGATTCATGGAGTAGTTCAATGAATATATAAGGATTCGGCCATTTATCAAATGATTTGGGCCTGCCACTATGCGTCGCATGCCCGTGGCGGAAAAGGCTTCGCCGGGTTGGTGTTCCGCGTTCTCAGGAGCCCACGATGTCCAAGTCTCGCCAGGCGTCACTGCGCAGCCAGCCAGTCGCACAGCAACTCAAGCTGTGCCCGCTCCGCCGCCAACTCCGCCGCCTGCACCTGCGCCCTGACGGCGTCCCGGCGATCCGCATCGGCTTTCACGGACTTCATCGCCCGGTGCAGCGCGCGCAGCGGCTGCACGATTTGCTCACGCCATGTGCGCACCAGGGCCTCCGCTTCGCGCAATGCGGGCTCATCCAACGCTTGGCCCCGGTCGGCGGCCCAGCAGCAGAAGAGGTGCAGCACCACGTCCAGACCTTCCTCGTCCTGGCGCCGCAGCAGCTCCCGCGCCGCACCGGGCTGGGCGTAGGCGCGGACGATGTAATCCCAGGCGTCGTCATGGATCATGGCGCTCGCGAGTATGCGGCAGCCTGACCGCATGAACAGCCGGGCATCCGCCATGACCACGCCACGCCGACTCATCGTCGCCATCACGGGCGCATCGGGATTCGTCTACGGCCACCGCTTGCTGCAACTGCTGCAGCCGCTGGACATCGAGGTGCACCTGATCGTCAGCCGCGCAGCACAACTCACGATGGCGTGCGAGACCCAACTGCATCTCTCGGACGTCACCGCACTGGCCGACAAGGTGCACAAGAACGAAGACATCGGCGCCTGCGTGGCCAGCGGGTCCTACCGCACGCTGGGCATGATCGTGGCGCCATGCTCGATGAAAACGCTGGCCGAGATCGCCTCGGGCACCGGCGGCACGCTGGTCGCCCGCGCGGCCGACGTGATGCTCAAGGAGCGCCGCCGCCTGGTGCTGCTGGCGCGCGAGACGCCGCTCACGCTGGTGCACCTGCGAAACATGACGACGGTCACCGAGATGGGCGCCATCGTCGCGCCGCCGGTGCCGGCCTTCTACGCGCAACCGCGCGACCTCGAGCAGATGGTGGACCACACGCTGGGCCGCGTGCTCGACCTGTTCGACATCGACGTCGGCGCAGTCAGGCGCTGGACGGGGCCCGCTTCGGGGCGTTCCTTCGACGAAGCAAATTCAACCTCCTCTTGACCATGAAGTACTTCGACTATGCGGAGCCGGCCACGCTGCATGAGGCCATGGGCCTGTTGCATGCGGGCGGCGGCCAGGCGAGCCTGATGGCGGGTGGCACCGACCTGATGGTGCAGATGAAGGAGCACGTGCGCTCGCCAGCGCGCGTCATCAACATCAAGAAGATCCCGGGCATGGACGACTTCGGATTCGATCCGAAGTCGGGATTGACGCTGGGCGCGCTGGTCACGGTGCGCCAGGTCGAGACCGCGCCCGTCACGCTGCAGCACTACGCCAGCCTCGCAAAGGCCAGCACCGACTTTGCATCCATCCAGGTGCGCAACCGGGCCACGGTTGTGGGCAACGTGTGCCGCGCCTCGCCGTCGGCGGACACGCTGCCGCCGCTGATTGCGGACGGCGCCATGCTGCGCATTGAAGGTCCTGCAGGCAGGCGCGAATGCCGCGTCGAGGACTTCTGCATCGGCCCCGGCCGTACCGCGCTCGGAGCAGGCGAGATCGTGACGCACATCCTCATTCCCGCTCCACTGCCGGGCACCGGCAAGGTCTACATCAAACACGGCCGGCGCGCGCAGATGGAACTGGCCACCGTGGGTGTCGCGGTAACCCTGACCCTGCAGGACGCCACCTGCACTGGCATCGCGATCGTGTTGGCCGCTGTGGCACCCACGCCGCTGCGAGCGGTTCGCGCCGAGGCGCTGCTGCGCGGCCAGCCGCTGACCACCGAACGGATCGCCGCCGCCGCGCAGGCCGCCGGCGAGGAGGCACGCCCCATCGGGGACGTGCGCGGCAGTGCCGATTACCGGCGCGAGATGGTGCGCGTGCTCAGCCGCCGCGCAATCGAACAAGCCGTCGAGGAGCTCGCATGAAAAGCATCGTGACATTCACCGTCAATGGCGAGGAGCGCGAGATTGCGGTCGAGCCGAACCGCAGCCTGCTGGACGCGCTGCGTTGCGAGACGGGTTTGACCGGCACCAAGAAGGGCTGCGACGTCGGCGAGTGCGGCTCCTGCACCGTCGTGATGAACGGCAAGCCGGTCAACTCCTGCCTGGTGCTGGCACTGGAGGCGCAGGGCGCCACGCTCACCACCATTGAAGGCGTGCAGTGCTCGGCCGACACACTGCACCCGCTGCAGGAGAACTTCATGCGCTGCGGGGCGGCGCAATGCGGCTTCTGCACGCCGGGAATCATCATGGCGGCCAAGGCGCTGCTGGACGAGAACCCGGCGCCCACCACCGACGAGATCCGATTCGCGATCGCCGGCAACATCTGCCGCTGCACCGGCTACACCAAGATCATCCAGGCCATTGCCGAGACGGCGCAGGGGGTGCGGTCATGAACAAGCCCACTGTCGAGCATGGCGTCGTCGGTCGCAGCGTCAAGCGCACCGATCTGCTGGGCAAGGTGACCGGCGAGGCCAAATATGCGGGCGACTTCTCGTGGCCCGGCATGCTTTACGGGCGCATCAAGCGCTCCAATGTGGCGCATGCGCGCATCGTGCGCATCGACGCGAGCCGTGCGCTGGCGCTGCCGGGCGTGAAGGCGGTGCTCACGCATGAGAACGTGCCGCGCGTGCTGCATGCGGGCTCGCCCCACCCGCGTTCGGCTTCGGTCACCTGCGACCAGTACATCCTGGACGATCGCGTTCGCTACTGGGGAGAGGGCGTGGCGGCAGTGGCTGCGACCACCGAGGAGATCGCCGAGGCCGCGCTCGATCTGATCGAGGTGGAGTACGAGGAATTGCCGGCGGTGTTCGATGTGCAGGAGGCGCAGCGCCCCGAATCGCCCGCCATTCACGACCGCGGCTTCGGGCACAACCTGGTGCTGGCGCCGCAGGTGTTCGAGCGCGGAGACGTGGCGCAAGGTTTTGCCGAAGCCGACTTCGTGATCGAAGGCGAGTACGAGGGAGGCCGCCCGACGCCGGCCTACATGGAGCCGAACGTCTGCGCCTGCCAGTGGGACGGCAACGGCAACCTCACCGTGTGGATCTCCACGCAGACCGCCTTCATGGTGCGCGGCATCATGGCCGAGGTGCTGGGCCTGCCGCTGTCCAAGGTGCGGGTGCTGGTGGATCACATGGGCGGCGGCTTCGGCGCCAAGCAGGACTTGTTTCAGCACGAGTTTCTCTGCGCGCTGCTCGCGAAAGCGACGCGCCGACCGGTGCGCATGGAGTTCACGCGCGAAGAGACCTTCCTGGGCGGTCGTTCGCGCCACCCGATGCGCATCTGGCTGAAGCAGGGCTTTCGCAAGGACGGCACGATCACCGCACGCCAGGCCCGCCTGGTCTACAACTCCGGCGCCTATGGCTCGCATGGGCCCGGTGTCACCATCGTCGGCACGTCATCGCTGGTGTCGCTGTATCGCTGCCCCAATGTGCATCTCGAAGGCCGCTGCGTCTACACCAACAGCCCGATCGCCGGCGCGTTTCGCGGCTACGGCGTGGTACAGGCCTACTACGCGCTGGACATCCAGATGGATGAAGCAGCCGAAGCCCTGGGCATGGACCCGGCCGAGCTGAAGCTGAAGAACGCCGTCGGTGAGGGCGACATCGCTCCGTCCAACCACCCGCTGATCGGCCACGGCCTGGAGGATTGCATTCGGCACGGACGCGAGCGCGTGGGCTGGCCCGCAGTGCGCCGCTATGCCCGCGACAAGGGCGTGCTCAAGACGGGCTGGGGCATCGGCTGCGAAATGCATGGCAGCAGTGCCTATCCCGGCATCAAGGAGCAGGGCAACGCGATCGTCAAGATGAACGAGGACGGCACGGTGGTGCTGCTCACGGGCACGGCAGGCCTGGGGACCGGCGCGCACACGGCCCTGTCGCAGATCGTCGCTGAAGAGCTGGGCGTGTCCTTCGACCGCGTGAGCTGCGTTCATGGAGACACCGATGTGGTGCCATGGGACATCGGCGCCTTCGCGAGCCACACGACCTACATGGGCGGACGCGCCGCGCAGATGGCCGCTGCGAAGGTGAAGGCCGAACTTCTGGAGCGTGCCGCCATGCTGATGCAAGTGGCGGAATCGGCAGCCGACGAGCTGGAGGTGCGCGAGGACCACGTGTTCGTTCGCAACCACCCTGACCACCGCATGAGCATCAAGGACGTCGTGGGCCCCCGCAAAGGCATCCCCGCAGCCCAGTTCGTCGGCAGCGCCACCTACCACCCGACCAAGTCCTATTCCTTCGCCGCGCATTTCGTGGAGGTGGAAGTCGACACCGAGACCGGTCGCATTGGCGTGCGCCGCGTGGTGCCTGTGCACGAGGTCGGCAAGGTCATCCACCCGGTGGGCGCGGCCGGGCAGATCGAGGGCGGAATCCAGCAGGGCATCGGCCATGCGCTGTACGAGGACTACCAGATCGACATGAAGACAGGCCGCTCGCTGAACGCCAACTTCGTCGACTACAAGATGCCGCTGTCGATGGACATGCCGCCGATCGAGACAGTGCTCCTCGAAACCGCGCCCGACCCGGGCGGCCCGTTCGGTGCCAAGGGCGTCGGCGAAGACCCGATCGTCGCCATCGGGCCGGCCATCGCCAATGCCATCTACGACGCCATCGGCGTGCGCTTTCGCCATTACCCCATCAAGCCCGAACAGGTGCTGCAGGCGCTGCGCGAGAAGCAGCAGATCCAAACCGAAGAAGGAGTGTCCGCATGACCACCCCCGTCCAACGCCCGGTGCCCGTCACCATCCTCACGGGCTTTCTGGGAGCCGGCAAGACCACGCTGCTCAACCACATCTTGACCGAGCGCCACGGCCATCGCATCGCGGTGATCGAGAACGAGTTCGGCGAAGTCGACGTGGACTCCGACCTCGTGCTGGCTTCGGAAGAAGAGATCTTCCAGGTAGCCAACGGTTGCATTTGCTGCGTCGTCGACGTGCGCAACGACCTCGTCAAGATCCTTCAGAAGCTGCTGGAACGCAAGGATCAGTTCGACCACATCCTGGTCGAGACCAGCGGCCTCGCCGATCCCACGCCGGTTGCCGCGACCTTCTTCATGGACAACGAAGTCGCGAAGAAGGTGGTGCTCGACGGCGTGGTGGCGCTCGTCGATGCGCTGCACGTGCAGCCGCACCTGGACGACCCGGCGCTTGCCAATCATGACAACCAGGCGGTCACGCAATTGGTGGTGGCCGACCGCATCCTGCTCAACAAGACAGACCTCGTCGATGCGGCACAGCTGGATGCCCTGGAAGCACGCATCCGCATGCTGAACGGCAGCGCGCCGATCCTGCGCACGGCCCACGCCAATGTGGACCTGTCGATGATCCTCGGGCTGCAGTCCTTCGAGTCGGACGCGCTGTCGATGACCGATCCGCACTTCATGGAAAAGGCGCACGGGCACGACGATGGACATCACCATGGAGATGTCCATGTCTGCGACGCGCAATGCGAGCACGACCATCTCCCGCATTCGCCCACCCACACGCACGACCCATCGGTCAGTTCCGTCTCCTTCACCTTCGACCGCCCGTTCGACGCCGAACGCCTGCAGCGCTCCCTGCACGAATTGCTCGCCATCCGCGGCGACGACATCTTCCGCGTGAAGGGGATCCTGCATGTGCAAGGCGACGAGCGTCGCCACGTGCTGCAGGGCGTGCACCGTCTGCTGGAACTCAAGCCTTCGCTGCCGTGGTGGGACGAGACGCCCGCCAGCAAGCTGGTCTTCATCGGCCGGCATCTCCAGGACCAGAAGCTGCGCGCGCGCCTCGAGGCCTGCCTGAGCACCGACGACGCCCCACCCGCATCCCCATTCCAAGAGGCGCTGGAAGCCGCCTGAAGCGCTTCAACTGCAACTTCGCAACGTTCGACAAGGAGACATCACCCATGATCATCGACATCAGCTGCTACCCCACCGACCAGGTCGACCTGGCCTGGTGGCACGACGGCGAGGCCTACACCGCCGATCGCCTGCTGGCGACGATGGACGGACCCTACTGGGTCAACGGCAAGCCGCGGCGCATCGACAAGGCCTTCATCCAGCCGCCGCAGGGCAACACCATCTACACCTGGACCGATGGCGACAAGTCAGGGCGGCAGTCCATCGACGACTACATGGCCTACACGCTCAAGTGCGTGCAGGAGCACCCCGATCGCTTCATCGGCTGCTTCGTCTACAACCCGCGCTGTGGCGTGAAGAATGGCGTGGAGGCGATCGAGCGCTACGTCAAGGAGCACGGTTTCAAGATGGTGCAGATGCAGGCCAACATGCACGCCTATCGGCCCGACCGCGCGCTCGACTGGGTGCGGCCCGCATTCGAAAAGTGCGCGGAACTGGGCGTGCCCGTGAAGCTGCACACCGGCGACGGCCCCTACAGCATCCCCACGGAATGGGTGCCGATGATCAAGGAGTTCCCGAGCGTGAACTTCATCATGGCGCACTTCGGCGTGCAGACCGGCGGGGTGTATTGCTTCGAACCCTTCCAGTGGGCGATGGAACTGCCCAACGTGTTCTGCGAATCGGGCTGGTGCCTGCAATCGCGCATCGTCGAATTCGCCAAGGTGCTGCCGAAGAACAAGATCATCTTCGGCACCGACACGCCGCCGAACGAGCCCGGGATGTGGCTGCGGCTGCTGGAGGTGCTCTGCACCAACCCGCCGCAGGGCCTGAACCTGGACGAGGAAACGCTCGAGGACTACCTGGGCAACAACATCGCCCGCATGGTCGGCCTCGAGGCCACACCCGCGCCTCGCAGCTTCGAGGAGGCCTGCAAGCACCTGGGCCGGAAGATCGATCCGCAGCCCGTGATCGCCCTGTACTGAAAGAAGAGAAGCCGGAGACGACAACATGATCATCGACACCCACCTGCACCCCACCAACCTCGTCGACGAGGCCTGGCGCCACACGGGCACGCCCTTCAACGGCGAGCGCATGCTCAAGCTCATGGACGGCCCCTACATGATCAACGGCAAGCCGCGCCGCATCGACATGGGCTTCATCCAGCCGCCGCCGGGCAACACCGGCTACAGGGACGGCAATCGCCGCGGGCGCGAAGGCATTCGCGACTACATGGCCTACATCGCCGAGCTCACGCAGAAGTACCCGGACCGCTTCATCGGCAACTTCACGTACAACCCGCGTTGGGGTCCCGAGAACGGCGCGGCGGAGATCGAATTCCATCACAAGGAATACGGCTTCAAGATGATCAAGCTGCACGCCAACATGCATGGCTACCGGCCCGATCGCGCCCTGGAGTGGCTTCGCCCGGCCATGAAGGTGTGCGCCAAGTACAACATCGTGGTGCTGATCCACACGGGCGACGGCCCCTTCACCATCCCGACGATGTTCTATCCGATCATCCGCGAGTTCCCGATGGTGAACTTCGTCATCGCGCACTTCGGCATCCAGACCGGCGGCAACTACTCGTTCGAGACCTTCTGGATGGCGATGGACACGCCCAACGTGTACGTCGAATCGGGCTGGTGCTTCCAGGCGCGCATCGCCGAGTTCGCCAAGGAGTTGCCGCGCCACAAGCTGGTGTTCGGCACCGACAGCCCACCCAACGAACCCGGCATGTGGTTGCGCGAACTCGAGATGCTCTGCCGGCCCGCGCCCCATGGCATCGGCATCGACGAGGACACGCTGGAGGACTATCTCGGCAACAACATCGCCCGCCTGGTGGGCATCGAGACCACCTCGCCGCCGCGCAGCCTCAACGAAGCCAAGCTGCGTCTGCTCGACACCTACGGCCGGCCCGCGAAATGAACCACCGCCCCGATCCGCGCGCTGCGGATCTGGCCGGCAGCGGCCAGGACCTGCATCGCTTCGTCGACGCCTATCGCGCGTTGTATGCGGAGGACGTGCTCACGGTGAAAGAGCCGGCAAGCGCCGATCAGGACGTTACCGCTGCGGTCTGGGCGCTGGCCGCGCGAGGTCGTCATCCGGCGCTGGTGTTCGAGCGGGTGGAGGGCCTGAGAGGCTTTCAGGGACCGCTCGTGACGAACCTTTTCGCGTCCCGCGAGCGGGTAGGGCGCATGCTGGGCGGCGTGCCTGCCGCCGGCATCCACGCCGAGTACCAGGCGCGCAGTCGCCGCAGGGTGGCCCCGCGCGAGGTGCAATCCGGCGCGGCGACGGAAGTGGTGCACACCGGGGGCTTCGACCTGGCGAGCGTGCCGGCGATCCGGCACTTCGCCACAGACCGGGGCGCCTACATCACCAACGCGGTGGTGATTGCCGAAGACCGCGAAGCCGGCATCGGCAATGTGAGCTACCACCGATCGATGGTGCATTCGCCGCAGGAGATCGCCACCAGCCTGCATTCGCGCGGTCACCTCTGGCGCATGCTGCAGGCCAGCGCCGAGCGCGGCAAGCCGCTGCCCGTCGCGATGGTGATCGGCGCGCATCCGCTGTTCATGCTCGCCGCCGCCGCGCGGCTGCCTTACGGCGTCGACGAGCGGGAAGTGGCCGGCGGCCTCTTCGGTGCGCCGCTGGAGGTCGTGCGCACGCCGCGCCACGGCATCGCGGTGCCTGCGCATGCGGAGTTCGTCCTGGAAGGCGAGATCGATCCGCAGGCGCACGCCGAAGAGGGGCCTTTCGGCGAGTTCACCGGCTATTCGTCCGATCGTTCCACCAACAACTTGCTGCGCGTGCAGACGCTCATGCGCCGCAAGAACGCATGGCTGCTGGATGTGGTGGGCGGCAACTCGGCCGAGCACCTCAACCTCGGGCGCATCCCGCGCGAATCGGAAATGGTGGAAAAGCTCAAGGAGCGCTTTCCCGGCGTGACGGCGGTGCACTACCCCAGCTCGGGCACGCACTTCCACGCGTACGTGGCGCTGCGCCAGAGCCGGCCGGGCGAGGCGCGGCAGGTGATGCTGGGCCTGCTGGGTTGGGACCCGTACCTGAAGACGGTGGTTGCAGTGGACGAGGACGTGGACATCACGCGCGACGAAGAGGTGCTGTGGGCCATCGCCACCCACCTCCAGCCGCATCTCGACGTGGTGGTGGTCGACGGGCTGCCCGGCAGCGCGCTGGACCCCTCCGCCTCGGGCGTCGGCACCACATCGCGCATGGGGCTGGACGCGACGCGCGGCCCCGACTTCGACGGCGTGCGCGCCCGCATCGACGAGGCCGCCATGGCGCGTGCCGAATCGCTGCTGGCGCACAGCGCAGGAGCGTGGGCCGCCTGAGCGGCCTGCACAACGGCTCGGCCGTGCGGCTCGACGGGTGCGCCAGACGCCCGCGTGCCGGCCACGGATGGATTGCACCGAAAGAGACACGGAGACAAGACATGACGAACGCCACGAATACGATCGATGCGCCGCAGGTGCATCCCGTCGACGAAATCCTCCCGCTGCACAAGATGGCCGCGCTGGGCCTGCAGCATGTGCTGGTGATGTATGCCGGCGCCATCGCGGTGCCGCTGATCATCGGCGGCGCGCTCAAGCTGCCCAAGGACGACATTGCCTTTCTCATCGCAGCGGATCTCTTCTGCTGCGGCATCGTCACCATCATCCAGAGCATGGGAATCGGCAAGGTCGGCATCCGCCTGCCGATGATGATGGGCGTCACCTTCACCGCCATCGCGCCCATCATTGCCACGGGCTCCAATCCTGATTTGGGCATGCGGGCGGTGTTCGGGTCCGTCATCGTGGCGGGGGTCTTCACGCTGCTCGTGGCACCCTACATCGGCCGCATGGTGCGATGGTTTCCGCCGGTGGTCACCGGTTCGGTCGTGCTGATCATCGGCATCTCGCTCATGCGCGTGGGCATCAACTGGGCGGCCGGCGGCAATCCGACCATCAACGGGCCGTCGGGGCCCATGCCCAACCCGGCGTACGGCGTGCCGATGCACATCGCCATCTCCGGGCTCGTGCTGTTGATCATCCTGGCCATCGTGGCGTGGTGTCGGGGCTTCCTGGCGAACATCGCCGCACTGGTGGGCATCGGGGTCGGCTTCTGCATCGCTGCGGCCCTGGGTGGGGTCAGCTTCGCCGGCATGGCGGACGCGCAGTGGGTGCGCGTGATCACGCCTTTTCACTTCGGGTTGCCCACACTGGACGCGATGACCGCCATCACCATGTGCGTGGTGATGCTGGTGATCATGATCGAGGGCGTGGGCCAGTTCCTGGCGCTGAGCGAGGTGGTCGGCAAGCCGCTGAACGCAGACGACATCGCGCGCGGCCTGCGTGCGGACGGCGTCGGCGCCATCGTCGGCGGCATCTTCAACACCTTCACCTACACCTCCTATGCGCAAAACGTGGGGCTGGTGCAGGTCACCGGTGTTCGCAGCCGCTGGGTGTGCGTGACGGCCGGCGCCATGCTGATCGTGCTCGGTTGCCTGCCCAAACTGGCTTTCGTGGCCGCATCGGTGCCGCAGTACGTGCTTGGAGGCGCCGCGCTGGTGATGTTCGGCATGGTGGCGGCCGCGGGCATTCGCATCCTCAGTCACGTCGATTTCGTCGGCAACTGCAGGAACGCCTACGTGGTGGCGCTGAGCCTCGGCCTGGGCATGATCCCGCTGCTGGCCGACCGCTTCTTCTCGCAACTGCCCGATCTGCTCGCCAAGTTCTGCCAGAACGGCATCCTGCTGGGCACGCTGTCGGCAGTGCTGCTGAACCTGATGCTCAACGGGCGCGATCGTGCGGCCGAGGCCGAGCCGCAGCAGCAACTGCGCGAGGCCGTCTGAGATGGCCGCGCCGCAATTGCAGCTTTGCGGCATCCGCAAGGTCTACGGGCCGGTGGTCGCCAACGACGGCATCGATCTTTCGGTGCAGCCCGGCGAGATTCACGCGGTGCTCGGCGAGAACGGCGCGGGCAAGTCCACGTTGATGAAGATCATCTATGGCGTCACCGCGCCGACTTCCGGCAGCATTCGGTGGCGCGGCGATGAAGTGCAGGTGGCGAGCCCGAGCCGTGCGCGCAGCCTGGGCATCGGGATGGTGTTCCAGCACTTCCAGCTCTTCGAGACGCTCACGGTCGTACAGAACGTTGCGCTGGCCTTGCCGGGTCGGCCCGACCTTCACGACCTGGCGACGCGCATCGATGCCGTCGGCCGTCGCTACGGCTTGCCGGTGGATCCGCGGCGCCTCGTGCATACGTTGTCTGTCGGTGAACGCCAGCGGGTGGAGATCGTTCGCTGCCTGCTGCAGAACCCGCGGCTCCTGATCATGGACGAGCCCACTTCGGTGTTGACTCCGCAAGCGGTGCGAAAGCTGTTCGAGACCCTGCGTCAACTTTCGGGCGAAGGCTGCAGCATCCTCTACATCAGCCACAAGCTCGATGAGGTCCGTGAGCTCTGCCACAGCGCGACGGTGCTGCGCGGCGGCCGCGTGACGGGGCACTGCACGCCCTCGCGCGAGACGCCGGCCTCGATGGCCAGGATGATGATCGGCAAGCAGCTCGTCGGCTGCGAGCGCGGGCAAGCGACTGCCGTGGGCGAAGTCCGCCTGTCGCTGCGGCTCAGCCGGCCGGCGCCGCACGCTTTCGGCACCGCGCTGCACGAAGTCTCGCTCGATGTGAAGGGGGGCGAGATCGTCGGCATTGCGGGCGTCTCGGGCAACGGGCAGCAGGAGTTGCTTCGCGCCATCTCCGGCGAAGCGCCGTTGCCCACTGGCTCGTCATGCATGGTGTGCCTTGTCGGAAAGCCCGTGGGCCATCTGGGCAGCGCAGCGCGGCGGGCTCGCGGGCTGGGCTTCGTGCCTGAGGAACGTCTGGGGCGTGGCGCGGTGCCGGGCATGAGCCTCGCCGACAACTTCCTGCTCACGGCGCATCGGCAGGGGCTGTTGCGCCATGGACTGATCCGGCGCGAGGCAGTACGCGAGTTCGCGCGGCGCTGCATCGATCGCTTCAACGTCAAGTGCTCCGGTGCGCAGGCGCCCGCCAACTCCCTCTCGGGCGGCAACCTGCAGAAGTTCATCGTCGGCCGTGAACTGCTGCAGCAGCCACGGGTGCTGGTCGCGGCGCAGCCCACCTGGGGCGTGGACGTCGGCGCCGCGGCCTTCATCCGCCAGCAGCTCGTGGCACTGCGCGACGCGGGTGCCGCAGTGCTGGTGGTATCGGAGGAACTGGAGGAGCTTTTCGAGGTGTGCGACCGCATCGCCGTGATCGCCAACGGCCGTCTTTCGCCCGCCGTGCCGACCCACCAAACGGATGCGCAAACCATCGGCCTGTGGATGAGCGGCATGTGGCCCGAAGGCAGCGCCGCAGCGGCAGCATCGTGTGCCACGAACGGCTCGGAAGAGGAGGTGCGCCATGTGGCCTAGGCTGGAAGTGCGTCCCGAGTCCTCGCGCCTCATGCGATGGCTTTCACCGCTGCTGGCGGTGCTGCTCACGCTGGCGGGCGGCCTGGCGCTGTTCGCAGCATTGGGGCAGAACCCGCTTCACGGCCTGCGCGTCTACTTTCTCGCGCCGCTGGGCGACTTGTATGGCTGGAGCGAACTGTTGCTCAAGGCAACGCCGCTGATGCTGATCGGCCTGGGCCTGGCGGCGGGATTTCGTGCGGGCGTCTGGAACATCGGCGCCGAGGGCCAGTTCATCGTGGGCGCGTTGTTCGCCACCGGCGTGGGCCTCCAAGTCGGCGACCATGCCGCACCGTGGGCGCTTCCGGTGATGGTGCTGGCGGGCGCACTGGGCGGCGCACTGTGGGCCGCCATTCCGGCATGGCTGCGCAACCGGTGGGGCACCAACGAGATCCTCGTGTCGCTGATGCTGGTCTATGTCGCGCAACTGATGGCTTCATGGCTGGTGTACGGGCCGTGGAAGGACCCGAACGGCTACAACTTTCCGCAAACGCGCAGCTTCGGAGACAGTGCCCTGCTGCCCGTGCTCGTCGAAGGCACACGCCTGCACGCGGGCTTTCTGCTCGCGCTGGTGATGCTTGCGGCCGGCTATGTGTTCCTGCAGCGCAGCTTCCAGGGCTTCCAGATGCAGGTGGGCGGGCAGGCGGCCGATGCGGCGCGCTATGCGGGCTTCTCGGCCCGGCGTGCCGTCTGGCTGGGGCTGCTGATCGGCGGCGGCCTGGCGGGCGTTGCCGGCATGACCGAGGTGGCCGGCCCCATGGGCCAGCTCACGGCGCAGATCTCGGCCGGCTACGGCTTCGCGGCGATCATCGTCGCCTTCGTTGGCCGTCTGCACCCGGTAGGCATCTTCTTCGCGAGCCTGCTGATGGCGCTGCTCTTCCTGGGCGGAGAACAGGCGCAGCAGCAGTTGAACCTGCCTTCTTCGATCTCGAAGGTGTTCCAGGGCATGTTGCTGTTCTTCCTCCTGGCTTCGGAGCTGTTCATCGGCTATCGGCTGCGCTGGGAGCGCAGCGCATGGAAGGAGCGGGTATGGATGCGTCGCTGATTTCGTCGGTGGTGGCGGCCACGCTGGTCGCGGGCACGCCGCTCATCATCGTGGCCGTCGGCGAGCTCGTCGTCGAGCGCTCGGGCGTGCTCAACCTGGGTGCCGAAGGCATGATGGCGGTCGGCGCAGTTGCGGCTTTCGCGGCGGCGCACGGCGGGTCCGGCCCCTGGACCGCAGCGGCAGTGGGAATGGCAGCGGGTTGCGTCATGTCGCTGATGTTCGGCTACCTGAGCCTGACGATGCAGGCCAACCAGGTCGCTTCGGGGCTCGCGCTCGCCATCTTCGGCGTGGGCCTGTCGGCCTTCCTGGGCAAGCCTTACGAATCGGCGCCGCTGAACGCGGTGCCGCCGTTGCGCGTCCCGGGCCTGGCCGATCTGCCGCTCGTGGGGCCGGCGCTGTTCAATCAGCCCGCACTGGTCTACGTGTCATGGGCACTGGTGGCCGGCGTGGCCTGGTTCCTCGACCGCAGCCGTCCGGGGCTCGTGCTGCGCGCGGTCGGCGAATCGCCTTCGGCCGCGCACGCGGTGGGCTATCCGGTGATCGCGATCCGCTATGCAGCCGTCGCCTTTGGCGGCGCCATGGCGGGACTGGGCGGTGCGTTCCTGTCGGTGTTCTACACGCCCCTATGGGCCGAGGGCATCGTGGCTGGCCGCGGCTGGATCGCGCTGGCGCTGGTGGTGTTCGCCACATGGCGGCCTTGGCGCGTGATGCTGGGGGCCTATCTGTTCGGCGGCGTGCTGGTGTCCCAGCTTTTCGTGCAGGGTTCCGGAATGTCGCTGGAGGTGCCTGCGCAGTGGCTCACGGCCCTGCCGTATCTGGCCACGATCGCGGTGCTGGTGCTGATCTCGCGCAACCCGGCCACCATCCGGCTCAACTCGCCAGCCTCTCTCGGACAGCCCTACCGGCCCGAGCGCTGAGCGCTTCTTTCGCTTGCTTTCCACAACCCAACGGAGATGACGATGAACGCTTTCATGTTGCCGCGGCTGCGCCGCGCTCTCGGCCGAGTCGCACTCGGCGCCGGGATCCTGGCCGCACTCAGCGGTTCGGTAGCTGCGGCCGAGCCGCTGCGTGTGTGCTTTCTCTATTCGAATCCCATCGGCGAAAGCGGCTGGACCTATCAGCATGAGCTCGCCCGCAAGGAACTGGTCGCCGCGATGGGCGACAAGATCACGACCAAATACGTCGAGAACATCGCCGAGGGACCGGACGCTGAACGAGTGATCCGCAACTTCGTGCAGGACGGCTGCCAGCTCATCTTCACACCCTCGTTCGGCTTCATGGAGCCCACACTGAAGGTGGCGCGCACGGCCCCCAAGGTGATCTTCATGAACGGCACCGGCTACAAGACCGCGGCCAACGTGGGCGTGTACAACGCGCGCTACTACGAAGGCCGCTACCTTGAAGGCGTGATCGCCGGGCACATGAGCAAGTCCGGTTCGGTAGGCTATGTTGGCGCTTTCCCCATCCCCGAGGTGCTGCAGGGCGTGAACGCCTTCACCCAGGGCATGCGCAGCGTCAACCCGAATGCGCAGGTGCGCCTGATCTGGGTCAATGCCTGGTATGACCCGGGCAAGGAACGCGATGCAGCGAATGCACTCATCAAGCTGGGCGTCGACGTCGTGGCTTACGCAACATCCGGCGTGTCCATCGTCACGACCGGCGAGGAGAAGGGCGTCTACACGCTGGGCTATTACTCCGACGTTTCGAAGTTCGGTCCGAAGACCAACCTGACTTCAGTGGTGCAGACCTGGGGCAGCTACTACATCAACGTGGTCGAGGACGTGCTGGCCGGCCGCTGGAAGGCTGGCAACGTGCAAGGCGGCATGCGCGAAGGAATGATCAAGCTCGCGCCGCTCAACCCGGCCATCCCCCCCGACGTGCGTGCGCAGGTGACGAAGATGGGTGAGGACATCGCGCAAGGGCGCCTGCAGCCCTTCGCCGGCCCGGTGATCGACCAGGACGGCAAGGTGCGCGTGCCCGCGGGCCAGACCATCTCCGAAGCCGATCTCGCCAACATGAACTACCTGGTGCGCGGCGTTGAAGGCCTGCTGCCAAAGCCCTAGCATGCCAACGACAATATCGCGAGTCCTGATTCGACATGCGCAGGCAGTGCTCACAGGCATGCCCGGCGACGCGGCGCGCAGCAGCGCGACCGACCTGCGCATTGCCAATGGTTTGATCGCGGAGATGGGCCGCGGCCTTGCGCCAGAAGATGGAGAACGGGTGCTCGACGCCACTGACTGCGTGATCTACCCGGGGTGGGTCAACACGCACCACCATCTGTTCCAGTCGCTGCTCAAGGGCGTGCCGGCGGGCATCGACCTGACGCTCAGCCCCTGGCTGCAGGCCGTGCCCTTCGCGCTGCGCCGCGGCTTCGACGAGAAGCGCATGCGGGTCGCCGCGCGCGTTGGCTTGGTCGAGCTGCTGCGCTCCGGCTGCACGACGGTGGCCGACCATCACTATCTGTTCCAGCCCGGCGCCGAGCACGATGCGGCGGCGCTGCTGTTCGAGGAGGCCGATGCCCTGGGGCTGCGCTTCATGCTGCTGCGCGGCGGCAGCACCGTCACGCGCAAGCTCGAAGACAGCGAACGCCTGCACCAGCAACCGGAGACGCTCGACCAGATGCTCACCGCCGTGGAGCGCACCGTCGCGCGCTACCACCAGAGCGGCCCCGTCGCACGCACGCGTGTGGCAATGGCGCCCACCTCGGCGCACGTCTCACTGCGCAAGGAAGAGCTGAAGGTGGCTGCACGGGCCGCTCGCGCGATGGGCATTCCGCTGCATAGTCACATGTCCGAATCGGTGGCGTACTACGAATACTGCCGCGAAGTGCACGGATGCCTGCCCATTGAATATCTCGCCGAGAACGAATGGCTGGGACCGGACGTATGGCTTGCGCACCTGGTGCACCTCACGCCGGGCGAGATGCGGCTGCTGGGCGAAACCGGCACCGGCATCGCGCACTGCCCGCAGAGCAACGCGCGCCTGGCCGATGGCATCGCACCCGCTCCCGCATTGGCTCGGCTCGGTTCGCCAGTGTCCATCGGCGTGGATGGGGCTGCATCCAACGAGGCGGCCGACATGATCAGCGAACTGCATTTCGCGTGGCTGGTACACCGTGCGCAGGCTGGTGCACAAGCGAAGCCGCGCCCCGAAGGCGAGGGCGAAACCGGCGCCGATGCAGTGACGGTGGAGCAGCTCGTGCACTGGGCGAGCAGCGGCGGCGCACGCGTGCTGGGCTTCGAAGGCGTGGGCGCACTGCAACCGGGCAAGGCGGCAGACCTCGCCGTCTACAGCCTGGACGACCCTCGCTACTTCGGACTGCACGACCCCGCGATCGGCCCCATCGTCAGCGGGGGCCGACCGCGCTTGCGCTGGCTGCTGTGCGCCGGCGATGTGATCGCGGAGGACGATGCCATTCCCGGGCTGGACTTGGCGCAGTTGCAAGCGCAGGCGCGGCAGGAAGTGCGCGCTCTGGTCGAATCGTTCGGATAGGCAATGGTGGGCTGACGCAGCCTCATCCGTGCAAGCTGCTGGCGAGTCGCTGCAGTTGTTCGAAGGCGCTGAAACGCGCCTGATGGGTCTCGGCAATGGTCCCGCGCTCAGGCTCGAAGACCCTGCCGATCCTCGACATGCCGGCCATCGCACTCTCGATATCGCCGAACAAGCCACCCGCCACGCTGCCCAGCATGGAAGCGCCGAGCAGGACCGGCTCTTCCGCCTCGATGGCGATCACGGGCTTGCCGGTGGCGTCGGCGAGCAATTGCCGCACCAGATCGAGCCGGCCCGCGCCGCCGCTGATCATCACGCGCTCGACGGGCGCACCGGCGGCGGCCTGGGCTTCGATGATCTGGCGCAGTCCGTAGGCGATGCCGCAGATGCCGGCGATGTAGAGCGCGACCAGGCTGTCGATGTCGCGCTCCATGCCAAGGCCGGCAATGACGGCTCTCGCATGCGGATTCGCGAGCGGCGCGCGATTACCGAGAAACTCCGGCACCACGTGCAGACCGGCTGCGAGGCCGACCACCTCTGACAGGCTGCGAGCATGTTGCGCGGCGAGCCCCGCCAACAGCGTCGGCAAGGATTGCCCCGCAGCCTCAGCCTCGCGCCGCGCTTCGGGGGCCAGCGGATGCATCGACAACAGTTGCTCGATGGCGGCGCCCGCGACCGACTGCCCGCCCTCGTTGAGCCACGTCTGCGGCACCATGGCCGAGAAATAGGGCCCCCAAACACCGGGCACGAAGACCGGCTCGCGGGTGCTGGTCATCGTGCATGACGAAGTGCCAAAGACATATGCCAACGAAGCGAAGGGATCGCCGCCGACGCCGACCGTGCCGATGCCGCCGGCATGCGCATCGATGACGCCGGCGGCAACGGCCGTTCCCGCGCGCAGTCCCAGTTCGGCCGCAGCGACCGGCGTCAGTCCGCTCCCGAGCGAAGTCCCTGGCGCGACGATGTGGCGCCCGATGCGCTCGAAGCCTTCATCCGCCAGCACGCCCAGGCCGATCGAGCGGAAATAGCCCGGGTCCCAGCGGTCCTCGTGTGCGAGGTAAGTCCACTTGCAAGTCACCGTGCAGGTGGAGCGGGCGAGATCGTCTGTGGCCCGCCACGTGAGGAAATCCGTGAGATCCAGGAAGTGCGATGCGTCCGCAAAGACTTCGGGCTTGTTCTCCAGCAACCACAGCAGCTTCGGCGTTTCCATCTCGGGTGAAATCCGCCCGCCGACGTACTTCAGCACGTCATGGCCGCCGGCATTGATCCGCTCCGCCTGCTTCACTGCGCGGTGGTCCATCCATACGATGATGTTGCGCTCGGGGTCTTCACTGGGCCCCACCGGCAGTGGCCGGCCGCCTTCGCCGACGACGACCAGCGAGCAGGTCGCGTCGAAGCCGACCCCGGCCACCCGGTCAGGCGCGATTCCCGAAACTGCGAGCGCCTCGCGCACCGATGCGCACACGGCGTTCCAGATCTCGTTGCTCGACTGTTCGACGATGGAACCCGGCGCATGGAACAGGTGGATGTCGCGCTGGGCCGAAGCGATCATGTGCCCCGCGCTGTCGAACACACCGGCGCGCGCGCTGCCGGTGCCCACGTCGACGCCGATGACGTGGTCGCGTTGCATCGCAGTCGTCGTCGAGGCCATCAGAGATCCACGCTGTTCGGAAGAATCACGAGGTCGCGGATCGTCACGTTGCGCGGCCTCGTCAGCATGAAGACGACGCAATCGGCCACTTCCTTCGGCTGCATCAGGCTGCCGGCGGCGAGTGCTTCATCCATCTTGGCCTTGGGCCAATCGTCGAGCAAAGCGGTCACGACCGGCCCCGGCGCCACCGCACCGACACGCACGCCGTGCTTGGCAAGCTGCCGGCGAGTCGTGTGGACGAAGGCCTGCACCGCGAACTTGGATGCCGTGTAGATCGGCTCCCACGCCACGGGGACGATGCCGGCGATCGAACTGGTGAAAACGATGTCGCCCGATCCTTGCGCGACCAGGTGCGGAAGCACCGCATGCACCGAACGGAACGCCGCACTGACATTCAGATTGATGACCCGGTCCCACTCGTCGGGATTGCCTTCGACCACATCGCCGCCGACATACGCGCCCGCATTGGCGTGAAAGATGTGAAGGCCGCCCGCGAGCGCGATGATCCGGGGCAGCAATGACGAGTTCTCCTGCGGCTGGAGCAGGTCAACCTGCAGCGCCAACGCATCGGGGCCGAGTTGCGTGCATGCCTGCGCCAGCTTGTCGCCGTCGCGATCGATCAGCACGACCCTGGCCCCGGCTTCGATCAGCGCGCGCGCGCATTCGAGGCCGATGCCCGACGCCGCGCCGGTAATGGCCGCGACGCGGCCCTTCAGGGATTCCGTCATGGTGCGAGTCTCCGGAGTGGGTCAGGACCTGCCGTGCAACAGACGCGACTGCCGCGCCAGCGAGTCGACGATGACGGCGATCGCCAGCACAGCGCCGGTGATCATGTATCGCAGCGACGACGACAGGTTGAGCAAGGTCAGGCCGCTTGCAATCGACTGGATCACGATGATGCCGAGCACGGCCGAATAGGCGCTGCCGCGGCCACCGAAGAGGCTGGTGCCGCCGATGACGGCAGCGGCAATCGCGTTGAGGTTGACGTCGCCAGTGCCTGCCTGCTGGCTTGCCGAGGCCAGGCGGGCGGCGCTCAGCACACCGCCGAGCGCTGCCAGAGTGGCGCACAGCACGAACGCGCTGGTGAAGATCATGCGTACATTGATGCCGGCCCTTCGCGCAGCCTCGCGGTTGCCGCCGACCGCAGTCATAGATCGTCCCCAGCGAGTGCGTCGCAGCGCATAGTCCATTGCCACCGCGAGAGCGACGAAGAGGCCGAACATCAACGGAACGCCCCGTCCCTGGTTCAGGTAGGCGACGACCGCCTCGAGCAGAACGGTGATGGCGATAGCGCGTACCGCCAGGCTGCTCACCGAAGACGCGGAAAGGTTCGCGGCCTGCCGGCGCGCGCGCGTGCGCAAGCCCATCCACAACATCATCACGCCAGGCAACAGCGCCAGCACATGCGAGACCATGGCCGGGATCACGACGAGTTGGCCGAAGTCGACGATCGCCGAGCCATAGGGCAGGTTGATGGAACCGCTGTTGCCGAGCAGATAAAGCTGCAAGCCCAGGATGGCGAGCAGGCCGGCCAGCGTGGCGACGAAGCTCGGCATGCCCAGCCGGTTGAACAGCAGCGCATAGAGCGCGCCAATGAGCCCTCCGACGACCAGCGCGCAAACGATGGCCGCAGCCAGCGGCCACTCCAGATTGACCCAAAGCACGCCGACCAGTGCCGAGGCGAAGCCGCTCATCGAGCCAACGGAAAGGTCGATCTGCCCGACCATCAGCACGCAGACGATACCCAGCGCGATCACCCCCGTCGTCGAGCAATCGAACAGCAGGTTGACGAGGTTGTCCGCGGACACGAAGACCGGGTTCAGGGTGGTGAACACAGCACAGATGAGGATCAGCCCGACGATGACCGGCAGAGAGCCGAGATCCCCCGAGCGGATGCGCTCGATCAGCGCCGAGACCTGGCCCGCGAAGCCTTCGGCGTGCTTCACCCGCACGTCGCTGCGGTCGAGCAATTTGGGCGGCGGTGCAGCGGCCTGTTCTTTCGTGCTCATGGTGCCTCCTGGCTCTGCACGTGCGGCTGCTCCAGCCGGCGCGATGCACGGCGCGAGACCGAGTTCTCCGTCGCACCGGTGATGGCCGCCACCAACTCCTGGTTGGAAGAGTCGGGATAGAAGACGCCGTTGTTGCGGCCCAGCCGCAGCACGACGATGCGATCAGCGACGGCTCGAACGTCCTCCATGTTGTGGCTGATCATGATCACCGCATGGCCCCGATCGCGCACCCGCTCGATCAGGTTCAGGACTTCAGCGGTCTGGGCGACACCGAGGGCGGCGGTGGGTTCGTCGAGCATGATCAACTGAGGATCGAGCAGGAGAGAGCGCGCGATGGCGACCGTCTGGCGTTGGCCACCGGAAAGCGATGCGACCACGTCGCGCACATCCGGGATGCGGGCGGAGAGTTCGTTCAGCAGCGTCCAGGCCTTGACCTCCATCGCCACCTCGTCGAGGCGAAACGGCTGGAGCTCGCGTCCCAGATAGATGTTCGCCACGACGTCGAGGTTCTCGCACAGCGCCAGGTCCTGGAACACCGTCGCAATGCCCAGGTCGAGTGCCGCGGCAGGATCGTTCAGCGTGACCTCGCGGCCGCCGAACGTGATCGTCCCAGCCGTGGGCTGGTGCACGCCGGCCAGCACCTTGACGAGCGTCGACTTGCCCGCACCGTTGTCGCCTACCAGGGCGACGACTTCGCCGGCGTGTACGTCGAGGTCGATGTCCGTCAGCGCGGAGACTGCCCCGAACCGCTTGGAGATGTTGCGAAGGCTCAGTACCAGTTCACCTGGGGAGCTTCGGGGACGCTTGGCATCAGTCATTGCTTGGGAACCTGCTCCATATCCGACGTCACAAAGTCCCAAACTCAGTCGGCAATCCCAAGCTTCTTGCAACCTTCCGCATAGCGGCCGGTGCACAGTTCCTTCGCGGTGGCGATCTTCTTGTCGATGATCTCCGCCTTGAGGTTCTCCGCCGTCACGACCGCAGGCTTGAACAATTGCGACGGCGTGTCGTAGAGCTTCACCTCCGACGCTGCTTGCTGGCCCGAAAGGAACCCGACGGCCACCTTCGCCGCGGCGGCCGCCACGATCTCGCTCGGCTTGGAGATGGTGTTGTATTGGTCACCGGCGATGATCAACTGCAAGGCAGCGGTGGTCGCGTCGTTGCCCGTGACCGGCGGCACCGGATTCACGCCGGCTGCCTTGAAGGCCGCGATGGCACCGCCGCCCGTGCCGTCGTTGGCTGCCACCACGCCCACGATCTGCGACGGGAAGCGGGTGATCTGTCCGCTGACCCACTGCTGGGCCTTGGGGGGCGCCCATTCCGGCGTGTCGAACTCGGCCAGCGTCTTGTAGCCGCTGCCTTGCAATCCAGCGTGGATGCCCTTCTTGATCAGCCCCGCGGCAGCGTCGGTGGGCGAGCCGTTGACTTCGAGGAGGCCGCCTTTGTCCGTGGGCACCTTGTTGTCCTTCAGATGCTTGACGAGCGACTGCGCGATGTCCTTGCCGATGCCTTCGTTGTCGAAGGAGACGTAGTAGTCGGCCGGCGTCGAAGGCACGGGGCGGTCGTATGCGATGACCTTCACGCCCTTGCTCTGCGCGAGCTTGACCAGCGAGGCCGCGGACGTGGAATCCACCGGGTCGAGCACGATGACCTTCGCGCCCTGAGACAAGGCCGAGTTGAACTGTTGCTGCTGCTGCGCGACATCGCCATTTGCGTTCTGATAGAGGACCTTGCACTCCGGACACAGCTTGCTCATTTCTGCCTTGAAGCCCGGATAGTCGTGTTGTTCATAGCGCGTCGATGCCTGGTCGGGCATCAGGAACGCCACCGTGCCCGACGGCGCCGCGGAGGTGGCTGTAGAGGCCAGGAGGCCGAATGCGAGCAAGCTTGCTGCCGCGATGGGGTTGGATAGCTGGGTCATGGACTGTCTCCTTTTTTTGCGATCTCGGCACACTGAAAAATGCCGTGGGGTTTGCGAATCGATCAGGCGGCCTTCGCGACGACCGAGTTCTCCGCAAGCAAAGCCCTGAAGCGTGAAGGCGGAATGCCCTTTTCACGGAGGAACTGCCGGTTGAAGTTCGAGATGTTCTTGAAGCCCGCGGTAAAACAGATGTCCGCAACCGAGGCCGATTCGCCGCTCATGAGCAGCTGCGTGGCGAGATTGATGCGGAGCCGATTCACGTAGCGGCTGAGCGCCATCCCTGTGTGGCGGCGGAAGCTGCGCGAGAACGCGCTGGGGGTGAGCCGCGAGATCGCAGCCAACTCCTGCTCGCCGAAGGATTCGGTCAGGTGATCGCGGATGTATTCGAGCGCCTCGTTGATTCCGGTGGCCATGAAGCCCGATGGATCGGGCAGGTACGCGCTGCTGGTCAGCGCGCGGCTGCTTCCCTGCGCACGGGTCAGCGTGCCCAGGATGCACACGAAGAGTTCAATGCGGCGAATATCGGTCGCACCGATGAGTTCCTTGATCATCGGCCCCACCAAAGCGGCCGTCTCCGGCGTGAACAGGACGCCACGCCGACTCATTTCGAGCACCGGAAGAAATGCCGTGAGTTCGGGCAGCAGCGTGGCGGCATCGCGGATGAACTGCTCACCAAACTGAAGGACGCGCCCACGAAGAGGCACGAAGGCGCCTGAAGGCACGTCGCTGACCCAGTTGTGCGGGAGATTGGGCCCGGTGAGCACCAGGTTGCCCGGCGCGAACTCGCCGATGAAATCGCCCACGAAATAGCGGCCGGTCGTGCCGACGACATGGTGCAGTTCGCACTCGGGGTGGAAGTGCCACCGAACGGTCCGGAACGGATAGCCGTGCTCCCAAGCCTTGAAGGATTGCGCTCGTCCTATCTGAACAACTTCCAGGTCCGGCTTCATCGGCATCTCTCCTTCGCCGGGCACCCAGCCATCGTTGGCTTGGCACCCGTTGTCTCGAGGTTGGTTTCGCTTGGTTTCGCGCACCTTTGGACGCATGGTAGGAGCGTCGCCACCCGGGCCGCAACTGCATTTCCCCATGTCGACCGATATTTTTTTGCTCTTTCCGGCTCGCGCAGGGGCGCTTCGGGTATCGAAGGCGATCAAACCGGCGGATGCAAGCCGTAGGACCAATCGACGCGTCCAAGCGGCCATTCTGTGACTCTGTGCCGCGCGCGGCTTCCTACAGCGCATGCAATCCCGCCAACGTATCTTGTCTGCATGCACAGTTGAAAGGAGTGCTCATCATGTCGATTGCCATACCCCAGCCTGACTTCGAGGACGCACCGAGCCTTCAATTCAGAGCTTTGGATGCTCGCATCGAAGACGATCCAGCGACCCCGGCTTCCCCGGTCGACGAAGACGAAGATGACGATCCCGTCGGAGAAGACAGCGGCCGCACGAGCCGATCGAGCCTGACGCGCCAGTTGCTCGTCGTTAAGGACGACCGCCGGTGAAGAATGCCTACACGAACGTTCATTCGCAGCCCACAGTGACACCGACGATGAACGAGTGAGGCTTCGCAGGGACGACAGGATGCTGCCCAAGTTGTTGTCGGTCCGCGCTGCCCGGTTCGGATCGGCGGCCGGATTCGCGGTTTCGGCATTGAGCCTCGCCGCGCCATGGCCTGCGGCCGTTCACGCTCAGCCGGCCCGCGGACAGGCGGCGCCTTCCCAGACCGACCCGCACATGATCGTCAAGCCGCCTGCCAGGACGGATCCACAGATGACCCAGCCTGCGCCCGCGCCTCGCGACGTCGATCCAGGCATGGTGGAGAAGCCGCCTGCCGATGCCGGCGCAAGCGACGGCAGTTCGAATGGCAAAGGCAACCGCAACGGCAGCAAGCCTCGTCAGGCTCCATCGGCTCCATCGGCGCGATCGCCCGGAGACAACTGCGCTGGCTCCGCCGCACCTTGCAAGCAGGACCCCCCGCGGCAATGACAGCGTGCAGCTGATCGGCCCCGGTGACCGGCTGGCTCTTCACTGCCGCTGAAAGGATGCGCCATGGACGCGGCACACCAAAGCGAAATGCAGCACCACATGGAGGGCATGCGCGCGCAACATCAACAATTGCTCTGGGTCCATTTCGGCGTGATCCTGCTCGGGATCTGGCTGCTCACCTCACCCGTGACCTTCGGCATGCCGCAGGTCGGCGAGCTTCCGGCACGCGTTGCGGAGGTGACTCGGTCGCGGGGGCTGCAGCCAATCCCCGAGCGCCTGCAGTGGATGGCGTGGAGCGACATGGCCAGCGGCGTTGCGATGATCGTCTTCGGCAGCCTGTCGCTCTGGTTTCGCCAGCGCTGGGCCCAATGGGGAACCTGCGCCGTGGGGCTGTGGCTGCTTGCCGCACCCTTGCTCTTCTGGTCGCCGCTCGCGTCGCAATATGCGAACGACACGCTGGTTGGGGCCTTCGCGATCGCGCTGTCCATCCTCGTGCCGATGATGCCGGGCATGGACATGGCAGCCATGATGGCGCCAGAGGACATTCCTCCGGGTTGGAGCTACTCGCCTTCGGCCTGGTCGCAACGGCTGCCCATCATCGCGCTGGGCTTCGTCGGGTTCTTCATCGCGCGCTACCTGGCGGCTTACCAGTTGGGGCACATCGCGGCCGTATGGGACCCCGTCTTCAGCGACGGCACACGCACCATCATCACGTCGGACGTGTCGAAGGCCTGGCCCATCCCGGATGCCGGCCTCGGTGCGTTGAGCTATCTGCTGGAAGGGCTGTCGGGAATGATGGGCGGGCGCGCGCGCTGGCGCACCATGCCGTGGATGGTGGCGATGTTCGGCGTGCTGGTGATTCCGCTGGGCGCCGTCAGCATCTTCTTCATCGTGATCCAGCCAATCATGATCGGCACGTGGTGCACGCTGTGCCTCGTCTCGGCCGCAGCGATGGTCTTCATGCTGCCCTACACCTTCGACGAAGTCGTCGCGATGCTGCAGTACCTCGCGCAGGCCCGGCGCGCCGGCCAGCGGCTGTGGCCGGTCTTCTGGCATGGCGGGGTGGTCCAAGGCGGCAGCACCGATGACTCCCCGCCGCTCGAAATGAACAAGGGCCGCTGGCGCGCATTGCACGAACAGGCCATGGCGTTGCCGCTGGCGCTCCTTGTTTCGGCGTCGATTGGCATCTGGCTGATGTTCACGCGGCTGTCCCTCGGCCATACAGGGGCGATGGCCGACAGCGATCACCTGGTGGGCTCGCTGGTTTTCACGGTTTCGGTTTGCGCCTTCGCCGAAGTGGTGCGACCGATGCGGCTTGCCAACGGATTGTTCGGCGCCTGGTTGCTCATCGCTCCGTGGGTCCTGGAAGGCGCGACGCCGACGGGCGCGGTCGCAGTGATGGTTGCAGGCGCCGCACTGATCGGCCTCGCCTTGCCTCGCGGCCCGGTACGGCACCAGTACGGGCGCTGGAACGCGGCGCTGCGGTGGTGAGTCCGGTGAGTCGAGACCGCGTTCAATGCACCCAAGCGAGCGCCGCGCCCGAGAACGCCACCAATGCGATAGCGGCGAGCGCCATCGAGCCTCGGTGCGTCGAGAGCCACAGCTGCGCGCTCGTCGGCACAGCCTGCGCGTCGAAGCGCCCGTGCGCTCCGTGGTCGCCGGGCACCGGGGCGTAGAGATTGTCGAGCCGTCCGGATGGCAAGGGTTCGTCGGTGTGCTGTCCATCCACCGCGGAGTGGCCCAGCAGCCGATCGGCCAGGCCCGGCATCAGGCGTGTTCCGAGAATCGCCTGCACGGCCGGCCAGCCCACCCACAGCTCGCGCCTGCGGTGCGTGGCCGACCAATACACGGCGCGCGCGGCGATCTCGGGCTGAAAGATTTTCCCCATGGGGCGGGGGCGTCGGTCCATGGTCGTGCGACCCCACTCGAACTGCGGCGTGTTGAAAGCCGAGAGGTGCACCATCGTCACATGAACGCTGCTGCCGTCGTGCGCCAGTTCGCAGCGCAATGAATCGGTGAAGCCGCGCAGCGCCGCCTTGGCGCCGCAGTAGGGCGCCTGCAGCGGTATTGAGCGATACGCGAGGGCCGAACCCACCTGCACGATGCATCCGCGACGGGCCGGCTTCATCCGGCGCAGCGCGGCCAGTGTTCCCCACACTGCGCCGAGGTAGGTGACCTCGGTGGCGCGCCTGAAGTCCTCCGGCGCGATGCGCAGCACGTCCGAGAAGATCGTCGCCATGGCGTCGTTCACCCAGACGTCGATGCAGCCCCAGGTGGCTTCCACCTGTGCGGCGGCAGCCTCGACCTCTTGCTCGCGGGCGACATCCGTGGGGATGACAAGCGCTTCCCCGCCGAGCCGCTGCACATCCCGCTGCGCCCCTTCCAGTCCATCGTGCCCTCGGGCCAGCAACGCGACGCGCCAGCCATGGCCGGCGAACTCTTTCGCGATGGCGCGACCGACGCCGGCCGAAGCACCGGTGACGACGACCACGCGTCGACGCTCCTTGGGCTCGCCGCCCGTCGAAGCGGTGTGATGAGAGTGCGCGAGTTCTGGCATCGGTCCATCAAACGCCTCCGAAGTACGCCCCTATGGCCGAACCCCGCCACGGGATGCGTCGGACAAGACGCCACCATGGCGGTTCTCTCAGGCCTACGCGGCCGTCCCGAGCCGGCGACGGAAGATCGCTTCATCGCATGAGCGGGTGACCGCGAGTGACCCCCACGACGATGCCAGAACGTCCATCCGATCCCGCCCCGCGGTGCCCAGCGCCTGGCCGCAGCTACTACAGCGGGCCAGATCTGGAGAGAGCGTTGACCATCAACGATTTGCGCGCACGCACGCACCGGCGGATGCCACGCTTCGTGCTGGAGTACCTGGAAAGCGGCGCTGAGGATGAGGCCACTCTGCAGCGCGAACTCGAGGCGTTTGCCGAATGGCGCTTCATGCCGCGAACCCTCGTCGACGTGGCGCACCGCAGCGTCGAGCGCGACATTGCGGGTCGGCCGCCCGCGATGCCGCTGTTCATCGCGCCCACCGGCCTGAACGGCCTCTTCGTGCATGGCGCCGACGTCGCGCTGGCCGAAGGCGCAGCACGCGCGGGCGTTCCGTTCATCCAGAGCACCATGTCCAACGACAACATGGCCGAGGTCGCCAGGGTTCCCGGGTTGCGGCACTGGTGGCAGCTCTACGTGTTCGGCGGCGAAGAAGTCTGGCAGGAGTTGCTGAAGCGCGCGGAGGACTGCGGCTGTGAAGCGCTCGTGCTCACGACCAACGCGCAGATCTATGGCAACCGGGAGTGGGATGAGCGCGCGCGGGTGTCGCGCTCGCGGCCGTCGGCCATTTCGGTCTTCGACGCCGCGATGCATCCGCACTGGCTCGCCTCCACGCTGCTCACGCACGGCATGCCCGTGTTCGCGAACGTGGTCGATTTCATCCCGAAGAGTCAGCGCGGCTTTTTTCAGAGCGCGTTCTGGATCCGCGACCAGATGTCGCTCTCGTTGACCTGGGACACCGTCGCGAGGATACGGTCCAGGTGGCGCAAGCCATTCTTCATCAAGGGAGTCTTGCATCCCGACGACGTGCGGCGCGCGTGCGACAGCGGCGTGGACGGCATCATGCTCGGCACCCACGGCGGCCGGCAGCTCGACTGGGCAGTGTCCGCGCTCGACGTGCTGCCGGCCGCGCGGGGCATCGTCGGGGGCCGCGTCCTGCTCTTCATGTCCGGCGGAATCCGGCGCGGCACCGACATCCTCAAGGCGCTCGCGTTGGGAGCCGATGCGGTGCTCGCAGGGCGCGCGCCGCTATATGGACTCTGCGCGGGTGGCGCCGACGGCGTGGCTCGCGCGCTCGAGATTCTCCGCAGCGAAATGATGAATGCGCTGGGCCAGATCGGCGTTGCCAGCATCGACGAACTCGGCCCTGAATTGCTCGTGCGCGCGAAGGACCTTCCATGGACACACACAGACAAAACGCTAGGACAAGACTGACGAACTTCGGAATGTCGTCCACGTCTTGCACGATGCAGGTCTTGCCTCCGACCCCATCCGACGTCGTCGGGCCGAGGATGAGACATGGCAACGCAGGCCCATGGCAATGCCGCGCACGCGGATCGCGCCCGCAGATTTGTTCGGGCCGGAGCGCTGATGCTTGGCGTTTCTGTTCTTCTCGACAGCGCCATGGAGCACTATCGCGGCTCTTTTCGCAATCCCGTGATGGTGCTGCCTTTGCTCGCATCGAGCGCCTCCGTGGCATGGAACGCTCTTGGGCAAGTGCGCGCTCGAAGCAAGCTCCCTCGCATCCTGCATCGTACAGTCGCTGCGGTAGGGTTCGCCGGCCTGGGCTTCCACGCGTGGAACATCCTGCACCGGCCGCACCAGTCGCGCTGGAACAACTTGTTCTACGGAGCCCCCGCCGGTGCGCCCGCCGCGCTGGTGCTCGCAGGTGCGTTCGGCGAGGCCGGTGACCGCTTGGCCCGCAGCACGTCGCTGGTGCGCGCCACCGGTTGGATCTCGGCCGTCGGTCTTCTGGGCACCGTGGGCGAAGCCGCGCTGCTGCATTTCCGGGGTGCGTTCCACAATCCCGCGATGTGGCTTCCGATTGCAGTGCCGCCGGTGGCCGCGGCGTCGCTGGTGCGCGATCTTTCGCAAGGCGCGCCGCATCGAACGACGACTGCCTTGATGGCCACCACCGCATCATTGGGGCTCGCGGGGGCGGGCCTGCACGCCTTCGGCATCTCCCGACGGATGGGCGGCTGGCGCAACTGGCGCCAGAACCTCCTGGCCGGGCCGCCCTTGCCGGCGCCGCCGGCCTTCACCGGCCTTGCCATCGCGGCACTCGGGGTGCTGTTGTTGATGCGGGAGGTCAGCCATGAGTGAAGAACGCTTTCCCGGCTATGACGTGCTTTCGAAGCGCGACTCGCCCAGTTGGAACGACGCCACTCGCCGCGTGATCGAGCATCGCATTGCGCAGCCCATGGGCACAGGCGCCTTGAATGAGCGGCAACGCGACACGCTGCGCAGGTTGGTCGATTGCGTTGTTCCGCAGCCAGCGCGGCGCCCGCGCATCGACACGGCGGCCATCCTGGTCGACGAGCTGGAGGCGAAGCGCGGCACTGGCTTTCGTCCCGCCTCGCTGCCGGTGCGCGATGAAGCGTGGCGCCTGGGTCTCGACGCACTGGACGCCGAGGCACTGGCGCGCCATGCGCGTCGCTTTGCTTTCCTCGATCCGCAAGAGGCAACCGCACTCCTGGCTTGCGTCGAGCGCGGTGAGGTCAAAGCCGATGCTTGGCGCGACATTCCGCCGGCCGACTTCTTTGCGTGGCGCTTGCTGCCCGACATCGTGTCCGCGTACTACGCGCATCCGTCCGCCTGGAGCGCGATGGGCTTCGGCGGACCTGCATCACCGCGCGGCTATGTGCGCCTGCGGGCTGATCGCCGCGATCCATGGGAAGCGGCCGAGGAGGGCGACGGCAAGCTCATTCCGGTGCAATGGCGCAATCGCCATGTGGGGTGAGGGCGAAGACACCAGGCCGCGCGCACGAGACGGCCGCGCGCCTGACGTCTTCACACCGGGCGGTTGGGTACCGATGCGCGAATACAGAGACGACGAGCCCGTCGATTTTGCGATCGTCGGGACCGGCGCCGGTGGAGGCACGCTGGCGTGCCGCCTCGCGGAAGAGGGCTTCTCCGTTGTCGGGTTCGACGCGGGTCCGTGGTGGCGGCCACTGGAGGACTTCGCGTCGGACGAGCACCACCAAGCCGAGCTCTTCTGGAACGACGAGCGCATCGTCGAAGGCGACAACCCACTCATGCTGGGCACCAACAACTCGGGCCGCTCGGTCGGCGGCAGCACCGTGCATTTCGCGATGGTGTCCCTTCGATTTCGACCCGAATGGTTTCGCGCCCGCTCCACACTCGGCTATGGCGTGGACTGGCCGCTCGACTGGCGAGAGATGTGGCGCTATTACACGCAGGTCGAGCGCGCACTTTGCATCTCGGGTCCGTTGACTTATCCGTGGGGACCGCCGCGTCCGCGATACCCCTATCGCGCGCATCCCCTGAATGCCGCGGCAGAGGTACTGGCGCGCGGCGCCGAGGCGCTTGGCATCCGCTGGACCGAAACACCCCTGGCGACCTTGTCGGCGCCGCGCGGCAAGGCGCATCCGTGCGTCTACCGCGGCTTCTGCGTCTCGGGGTGCTCCACCAATGCAAAGCAGTCGGTGCTCGTCACGTGGGTGCCGCGCGCACTCGCGGCCGGAGCGGAAATCCGTGACCTCGCGATGGTCGGCCGCGTCGAGCTGGACGACGGCGCAAGAGCCACCGGCGTGCTCTACCACCGTGAAGGGCGATGGCGCTTTCAGCGTGCGCGCAACGTGGTGGTCGCCGGCTACGCCATCGAGACGCCGCGGCTGCTCCTGAACTCTGCCAACAGCAGCTTTCCCGATGGCCTTGCGAACAGCTCCGGGCTCGTCGGCAAAAACCTGATGGTGCAACTGAACCAGGCTGTATGGGGACAAATGAAACAGGAGATCCGCTCGTACAAGGCACCACCCAGTCTCGCGCTGACGGAGCACTGGAACTACGTCGACGAGGGCAAGGATTTCTTCGGCGGCTACTGCTACATGAGCCAGGGCCCGCTGCCGGTGACGTGGGCCCAGACACTCTCGGGCGGGCGCCACCTCTGGGGGCAGGTCCTGGTCGACGAAATGAACCGGGCAAACCACAGCGTCGGGCTGAAGATGGTGGGCGAGGTGCTGCCCGACGAGCGCAATTGCGTGATGTTGGCGGACGAGCGCGACGCCCTGGGCCTTCGCATCCCGCGCGTGCGTTTCTCCTATGGCGCCAACGACCGCGCCATGATTGCGCACGCGCTGGATTTCATGTCGCTGAGTCTGCAGGCGAGCGGCGCGACCGAACTGTGGCGCCAGGAGAACGACACCTGCCATCTGAACGGCACTGCGCGCATGGGCGCCGATGCCGCGCACAGCGTCGTCGATGCCGATTGCCGATGCTGGGACATCCGCAACCTGTGGATTTGCGATGGCTCCGTATTTCCGACGGTGGGCGGCGTCAATCCGTCGCTGACCATCCAGGCGATCGCATGTCGCACCGCCGATCGCATCAAGGCCATGGCCCTGCGCGGCGAACTGTAGTCAGCCGCTGCCGGCCTATTCAACGAGAAAGGAGTTCAAGATGACACGAAAGACGGACACGAAGACAGAGCGGCAGACTCGCAAGCGTGCGGGGACGGTGGGCGAGCCTTTCAGGGTGAACCCCGCGTCACAGGCAAAGCGCGAAGAGCCGACCACCGTCGGAACAGTGCACGAAGGCGCGTCCACCGGGCGCGCCGGCAACTCGACGGCAGGCGGTGCGGCGGGGCAGCTGACGCCCAAGGACGAGCGTTGACTGGCCGGCAGCAGCTCCCTTCAGCGTTCAGGGTTCAGCGTTGACGAAGCGGACCAATTCCTCATCGCTGATCGGCGTCAGCGGGATTCCAAAGCTCTCGCGCAACGACTGCACGATGGCCTGCGCCCACATCGCGTTGAATGCGGTACCTCCGTGGTGGTCGTCCACCAGGGCGTTGTCGAGCGTGTCGCCGGCAGTGTTGGTGACGCGCAGCTTGGGGCCCATCTGCACCGTCTTGTAGTCAGGCTCGCCGTCAGGGCCTCTTTGTCCCCATCGCTGCATGAACCACGCGTCATAGTCGACATAGGCGATCCGCCGTGGATCGGACTCGGCGATCTTGCGAAGCTCGGCGTTGGCACCTGCAAGAGCCTTTCGGATGTTGGCCATGGAGGTGGCGTCCCTGTACTTGTCGAAGTTCTCGGGGTCGTCAGCTTCGTTGCCCAATCCCGTCAGCAGGATGCGGGTGGACGGATGCGATGCATGGATCAGATCGATGGCATCTCGAATCTGCTGAGCGCAGTAGTCGATCACGCTGCGAAGTTGAGGTGCCGACGGATCACTCGCCTGCAGGTCCAGCGTCGGATACCAGTCGTTGGCCCCCATGTTGATGACGACCACGCCGCGACGCCATTGCTCGGGGCTCTTGTCCATGAGCGCCACCAGTCGCGGCGCCTGGCGAAAAGGCTGTCCGCGGCGCTCGCCCATCAAGTGCCGGCAGCCGGCGCCCGAGTAGGCGAAGTTATAGAGGTAGTCCTCCTTGATCGGTGAGCGCGACGGCAAGAGCCCGATGGTTTCGCGGGCCCAGGCAATCGGCCATGGCCGTCCCCAGCGCACCCAGGGGCCAAGGTCGATTTCGTTGCCGCGCAGCCGCGCCAGCACCTCGGTCCACTGGAAAGTCTGGGCGCGCTGTGCGCCACCGCGTTCGCTGCTGCCGAGCGGAAAGGAAACGCGATCTTGATAGGAGTGGCTGTTGGAATCACCGAGCACGGCCAGCGGGATGGCCTTGGGCGGGGCCGACGAGCGGGTGGTCCCTGGCGGAGCGCCGTCGCCCCAGAGCGCGATCACTGCGAAGGCCAAGGCCGCCGCAAGCACGAGAGCAATGATGGCGAAGCGAGCGAGTCCTTGAAGCGTCACAGGTGCGGATCCTATCAACCCCCGGCCGTTGCGTCACCTGCGCCCCTGCGGCTTGCCTACCGGGGGGCCTTGACTCCCTGGGTCGCCAACTTGCGGTAGTGCGATGGCGAATGGCCGACGGCCCGGGCGAAGAACTTGCTGAAATAGGCCGGGTCTTGATAGCCAAGAGCGGCACTTACCTCCAAAACAGGCATGGGTGTGTAGGCGATCAGGCGTCGTGCTTCGAGCATGAGGCGCTCATGGAGGATTTGCAAAGCCGATTGCCGCGTCATGTTGCGACAGCAGCGGCTCAGGTGATCGGCCGACACGCCCAGTGCCTGAGCGTAGAAGAGCAAGTCGCGATGCTCGCGAAAATGCTGCTCGGCCAATGCGCGAAAGCGTTGCACCAGAACGTCGCGCTGACCTGGCGTCTGCGCCCTCTGAATGTGCTCGACCCGCAAGCGCAGCAATCGCACCGCCAGCAGGGTGGCGACGGCCAGCAGGGCCGCAACTCGTCCCGGCGATTGACCATGGAACTCGCGCGCCAGCATGCTGAAGAGGGTGGTGCATTCCGTTCGTGCTTCGGCTGACAGGTCCGTCAGCACGAAAGAATTTCCGAGATCCGTGTCTGCCAGGCCAGTGCCACCCAAGAGTTGTTGCAGGGTGGCGCTGGGAATCGTGAGTTGGTGCCCAGAGCTATCGTGCGTGTGACGAAAACCGTGCATCGATCCGGGCGCGATCATCAGGATCGCGGGTGCCGTCGCCTGCACCGGCCGTGCGTCCACCGTGCCGCTGATGCCGCCTTGCTCCAGGAACTGGATCTGGTGCAGGCCCTCGTGGCGGTGTGCCGGAATCGTCCAGTCCATCTCATGGCCACGCACCGCCACCGGCTCATAGTGCAGGCAATCGTCCGGCTGTTCGTGGCGGACTTCCCTGAAAGGAACAACGAGCAGGGGCGCGGTGGCAGGCTTCATGAGGGGCAGGAAAGATCGATGCCGGAAAACTACCTGTCGCGGTGGCATTTGTCCATTCGCGTCAGCCCCGGGAGGCCGCACGATCCAGGGCATCGACAGCCAAAGGGCAGCAGACCCAGGAGACACACCGTGGATCGCAGAGACTTCCTTCATCTTCTTCAGGCGAGCGCCGCAATGACCGCGCTCGTGCCCGCAGGACGTGCGCTCGCGCAACTCAGCGGCAACGCATCCATCGTCTCGGGTTTTCCGGCGGGCGGCATGGGCGACCACGTCGCCCGCCCGCTGGCCGAGAAGCTGCGTGGCAAGTACGCCGCGAACCTGATGGTGGAGTCGAAGACAGGGGCGGGCGGGCGCATCGCGGTTGAATACGTCAAGCGCGCAGCACCCGACGGCCTGACCATCCTGCAGATTCCCAGTTCGCCGATGACGCTCTATCCGAACACCTACAAGAAGCTCAACTACGACTCGTTGGCCGACTTCGTGCCGGTGACGAGCACCGTCAACTATGCCTTCGTGCTAACGGCCGGACCAGGCTTGCCCGCAGAGGTGAAGACCGTGGCGGACTACGTGACGTGGGCCAAGGCCCATCCGTCGCAGGCCAGCTACGGCGTGCCGGCGGCCGGCTCCGCGCTGCATTTCGTCGGCATGATGTTGCAGAAGGCCAGCGGCGCGGAACTCACCGCAGTGGCCTACCGCGGCGGCGCGCCGCTGCTCAACGATGTCCTGGGCGGGCAAGTGCCAGTGAGCGTGAGCGTACTGGGCGAAGTGATGCCCTATATCCGCGCTGGCAAGCTGCGCGGGTTGGCGGTGTCGAGCGCGAGCCGCTCGCCGTTCTTGCCGGAAGTGCCGACCTTCGTGGAGCAGGGATTCCCCGACATCGTGGTTCAGGAATGGCTCGGCTGGTTTCTGCCGGCTCGTGCTCCGGCCGAGACCGTGCAGCGCCTGAACGCGCTGGTGCGCGAGGAGCTGGCGGCACCTGAATTCGTCGAGGCGCTGGCGAAGGTGGGCCTGCAACCGATGCACCAGAGCGCCGACGAGTTCGCCCGCCTCGTGCGTGCGGACCGGCAGCGCTGGGCACCGATCGTCAAGGCCACCAATTTCAGCGCGGAGGACTAGCACGTGGCCTTGCAGATCAATGGCGCCCAGGCGCTGGTGCGGCTGCTGCTCGCGGAGCAGGTGAGGGACATCTTCGGCATCGTCGGCGGCAAGCTCGGGCCGCTGCTGCACGCCATCTCGGCACAGGAGCAGATGCGGTTCCTCGGCGTGCGCCACGAAGCAGCAGGTCCCATGATGGCGGCCGCAGTCCATGCCGCGTCAGGACGCATCGCGGTGGCACTGGGGGAAATGGGGCCGGGCGGCCTGAACCTGATCTCCGGGCTGGGCGTGGCCTTCAACAACAATCTGCCGCTCCTGGCCGTCACCACGAACCAGCATCGCGCGGCCAGCTATCCACATCTTGGCATGTTCATGGACTTGGACGCAGTGGCCACGACTCGCTCCCTCACCAAGTGGAACGCCGTGGTGCACGACGCGCGTCGCATGCCCGAGCTCGTGCGTCGGGCCTTTCGCGAAGCCTTGAGCGGTCGGCCCGGTCCGGTGCACCTGGACATCCCCCAGGACGTGCTGAGTCAGCCCTGCAGCTTCGATGAGGCGGAGTTCGATGCTTCGCCTTGTCGCTATCGCGCTCTCGGTCGTGTGCGGCCGGATGCCGCTGACACGCATCGGGCAGCAGCGCTCATGGGCCAAGCCAAGCGCCCGCTCATCGTGGCGGGGGGCGGCGTGATCGCGAGCGGCGCTGCCCAAAGTGTTCGCGCACTGGCGCAACGCTGGCAGGCCCCGGTGCTACCGACGCAGATGGCGTTGGGCGTGGTGGCATCCGACAGCCCGCACTTCATCGGTCATGGAGGTCTCATTGCCGGCGAGCCGGTGCGCCTGGCTTTCGAGCGCGCGGATCTGGTTCTGGCGGTGGGATGCCGCTGGTCATCCTGGATGTGGGACGAGCGCGGGCCGCTGGTGCGGCGCTCGCAGCGGCTGGTCAGCATCAACATCGACTCTTCGGCGCTCGGGCAGCCAGCGCTGCACGAGGTTGCGCTGCAGGCTGACGCAAACGCGGCCTTGGACGATCTGCTGGCCGTGAGCGACGCGGATCTGGGTCGGCAGGTGGACCCTGCGTGGCTTCCGGGCCTGCGCCAGGCACGCGCGGCCTATGAGTCGCACCTGGTCGCCATGAGCGAGGAGGGCGAGCCCGGCCAAGCTATGCATCCTGCGGCTCTGGCACTTGCCATCGGCCAGGCGCTGCCGCAAGACTGCCTCGCTGTTTTCGATGGCGGGCACACCAGCTTCTGGAGCAATGACCTGACACCGGTACGCGAGGCGCGCACGCGCTTCCATGAACCGGGCATGAGCCACCTGGGGTTCGGACTTCCTTATGCCATCGCGTTGCAGGCGCAGCAGCCCGGACGCGCCGTTGCTCTCATCACGGGCGACGGGTCCTTCGGCTTCACGCTCAACGAACTGGATACCGCACGCCGCCATCGGCTGCCGATCCTCAGCATCCTGCACAACAACTCCGCCTGGGGCATCATTCGCGCCGGGCAACGCAATGCACTTGGCTTTGAACTTGGAACAACACTCGACGAGACGGACTACGCGGCCATTGCGCGTGGCTTCGGTTGTCACGGCGAGCGCGTGACAGCGCTCGCCGAGGTCGGCCCTGCGATCCGACGTGCGCTCGCCTCAGGCCTGCCGGCCGTGCTCGATTGCCACACGCGTTTCGTGCCGCACCCTGCCATGCCCGCCTTTGCGAGCATGAACCGCTATGGCTTTGGGGCCCTCGCGCGCTCCGACGCCACTCCATGAAAGCAAAGGAAAAGCCCATGTCCAGCCTTACCCTGCAGCAAGCCCAGACCATCATCGATGCCGCCTTGAAGAAGTCCAGGGAAGCCGGCTACCAGCCCATGGCAATTGCGGTGCTCGATGCCGCGGGCAACCTCAAGGCCTTTGCCAGCGAAGACGGCGCCAGCATGTTCCGCTTCGACGTCGCGCGTGCCAAGGCCTGGGGCGCGGTGGGCATGGGCGTGGCCAGCCGCAAGCTGGCCGAGCGGGCCAAGGACAACCCCAACTTCTTCGTCGCACTGGCCGCCACGGCCAACGGCAAGTTTCTGCCGCAGACCGGCGCGGTGGTGATCCGCGATGCTGCCGGCCAGCTGCTGGGCGCGATAGGCGCGAGTGGCGGCACCGGCGACGAGGACGAGACCATCTGCATCGCCGGCGCGCAGGCAGCCGGACTGACCGCTGGTTGAAAAGCGTCGCGATCAGCCCAGTTGTCCCTTGACCTTTTCGAGCGCTGCGTTGGCACATTGCTCGTCCAGGTGACCGCCCGGTGCCCCGCCCACGCCGACCGCGCCGATCACTTCATTGCCGGACTTCACGGGAACGCCGCCGCCCAAGAGCAGGAAGCCCGGAATGTTGACAAGGTTGGCCGCGCCCGGGTTCTTCTGTGCGTTTTCCATCATGGCGAGCGTCGGTGTCTTGGCCGATGCCGAGGTCCATGCCTTGCGCTCGCTGGCAGCCAGCGTGTGCGCACCGGCGCTGTCGGCGCGCTGCACGGCACGCACGGTGCCCGAGCGGTCGACCACGGTTGCGGCCACCGCGTAACCGTTCGCGGCGCAGGCGGCCACGCTCGCGGCGGCGATCTGGTTGGCGAGTTCGAGGGACATGCTCTTTTCGGTGCGCACGGCGGGGCTTGGCGCCTGGGCTTGCGCCTGCGCGGCCATAGCGGAAGCGGCGAGCAGGACGGCGAGGCCGCCGACGCGAAAGGTCGAATGCATTGAGTTCTCCGGTGATGGTGGGTTGCTTGCGCCGGCATTCCGCCGACGACGTGGCAACTGTAGAAATTGCCGGGCCCGAAGACCATTCGTGCGGCTACGCCCGCAGCTCCGTAGAACTACGGAGCGGCGACCAGCACGGCGTAGCACCGGATCAACTGCGCGAGCGAATCGCACTCCAGCTTCGCGAACAGATTGGCGCGGTGGGTCTCGACGGTGCGCGGCGACAACGACAGCGATCTCGCGATTTCCTTGTTGGTCAGGCCAGTCACGATGAAGCCGAGCACTTCGCGCTCTCGCTCGGAAAGCTGCTGAAAGCGCTCACGCGCCGCCTGGTCGGCCTGGCTCCGCTCGCGCGAGTCGACGTGTTGCCGCACCGCGTGCTGCAAGGCTTCGAGCAACTGCTCGTCGTCGACGGGCTTTTCGAGAAACTCCGCGGCGCCGGCCTTGAAGGCGCGCCGACACATGTCCACGGTGGCGTGGCCTGTGAGCATGATCACCGGCTGGTCGACGCCCTGCGCGATCAGTGTGTCGAGCAACGTGAGGCCGCTGATGCCCGGCATGCGCACGTCGAGAACAATGGCGCCGATGCCGCCGCGATCGAAGCCGTCAATGAAAGCCTGCGGCTCCGCCCAAGCCTGAGTGCGGAGGCCCACCGTGCCGATCAGCAGGGCGAGGCTCTCGCGCACGGCCGAATCGTCGTCGATCAGGTGGATGAGGGGCGATTGAGGCTGGCTCATGCGTGCCGCTCCGGCGAAGCATGTTCATTGGCCGGCAGCGCTAGCGGCAGCCGCAGCGTGAACCGCGCGCCTCGCGGCGAGGCTGCCTCGGCGCTGAGCGAGCCGCCCATGCCGACGGCCAGCGTTTCGCACAGGCTCAGGCCGAGCCCCAGCCCGCCTTCTCGCGTGCTGAAGAAGGGCTCGAAAACGCGCGGCAGGGCTTCCGGCGAAATGCCGCGTCCGTTGTCGGTCACGGCCAGCACTCCCTGTGCCCCTTCGCGGCTGGCGGAAACGCGCAGGCCGCGATCACTCGCGGGAATTTCCTCCAGTGCCTGCAATGCATTCATCAGCAGGTTGTGCAGGATCTGTTCGAGCGCGACCGGATCTGCACGCACCTTGACGGGCGCATGAGTGGTGTCGTCGACGATCGGCGTCACCGCCCGCTGGTCGAATTCGGGTGCGAGAAGATGGAGCGCACCGCGCAGCGCCTCCTGCAGCACGATAGGCCGCGTCTCTGCCTGCCGGTCGGGTCTTGCGATGACCCGGCGAAGGCGGCCGATCACGTCCGCAGCGCGGCGTGCCTGCTCCGAGGCGTGTCGCATGGCCGTGCGCGCGGTCGCCAGTTCGGGCGGATCGTCATTCAGCAGTCGCTGGGCCGCTTGCGTGTTCGCCAGAATGGCTGTCAGTGGCTGGTTGAGTTCGTGGGCCATGCCGGCCGCAAGCTCGCCGAGCGCATTGAGCCGAGCCACCTGCCCGAGTCGCAGCAATTCTTCGACGCGCCGGCGTGCGACGCGCTGGCGCAGCAGCGTGTAGCCGCCACCGAGCACGACACCCGCAGCGACAGCCCATGCGGCCATCAGGCCCCAGGGCATTTCGCGCCAGGACACGAGGCGCTCCGCCACGAGATCGAAAGACTGGCTTTCGGAAGCCAACGGCTTGCGGAATTCGAAGCGCCAGCCATCGGGCATCGTCGAATTCCCCGGCTGCACCACAAAGGACTGCCCCGCATTTTCGAGCGTCACACGCACCGGACTGGACTTCGGGTCCATCGGCCAGTCGCGCCAGGGCACGGCGGTCGCGAGATCGATGTCGAGGGCGTAGCTTGTCGGCACCGCGCCCATGACCAGGCGGTATCGGCCGCTCGCGAAATCGGCCGTCGCGAGTTCAGGGCGCCGCAATTCGCGCGATCGGGACTCGGCTTCCGCGAGGGCCGGGTCCGCCCAGGACGCACCGGCCTCGCGCCGCTGCACGTCCAGGATCGACGGATACACCGAGGGCAACCGCCGCTCGGGCTGGTTGGCACCGGTCATCGGCTCGAGCAGCGCGAGCGTCGCGAGCACGGCGTCGTACTGCACGACTTGCTGGCTCATCAGCCGGTGCGCGATGCGCCCGTTGACTTCGAAATCCTCGTGCAGTTGCTGGATCTCGGCGCGCGCGATCCAGACCGCGCCGGCGCCGGTGACCAGCAGCCATGCGAGCCACCAGCCACCTTGCGTACGCAACCATTGCCTCATGGGGCGGATTGTGCCTGTGCCTTCGGGCAGCGATCTCCAGCTATCGAGAGGGACGAGGTATCGCGTCAGCCCTTTTCCTCGGCATCTTCGGCATCGTCGGATGTGGGGCTCGTCGGCTTCGGACTGAGTCGAGCCTCAGCGTCTTCGTCTCCGGCACGCGGGCCCTCCAGGGGCGTTTCGCCCTTCGCTGCCTGCAACTCGTTCGGGCTGTACTCGACATTCGGTCCCTCAGGAATTGCATCGGCCGCTTTCTTCAAGTCTTCGGGTGTCGGAGCCGGGTGGTTGTTCGGGATGCTGTCAGTCATCGTGATTCCCTTCATGGATGGATGCATGTCTCAGGCGAGCCTCGGCAAGCCGGATGGCCGGCGCGCCGTCCTCAGCGTGATCGAATAGCGAAGCGCATCGGAGGCGACGACGGCGTGCTGCCATTCCCATCGCGCCGGGCCTCTCATGCAATAGATGGAGCGTGGCGCAAGGGTGACCCGAAGCCGCCCGCCGAGTGGATGGGATCGAGGCCGCGGCGGATAGCGACGGAACTCCATCTGGCCTTCGCCGCCGAGCGATATGCCCACGACATCCTCGAAGTCCGGCACGTCCCGGTGCCAGCCCAGGGGCGTGCCGGGCCGGTACTCGGCAACCAAAGCGTGAACGAACGACTCGGCCCGACAACCTAGCCATGCCGCGGCCCGCGCCCTCAGCGGCAGCAACTCATCGGGCAGCGGCGGCGAGGGCTCCAGCCGGTTGGCATCGAAGTCGTAGTGGCCGCCGAAGCTGATGCCTCGCCGCCGTGCCACGAACTGCTTGTAACGCATTGGCGCCAAAGGCAACTGCTGGATGAATGCGACCAACGACGCTTCCTCTCGAAGCTCGAGAAAGTCCGGCTCATAGCGCCAGCCTTCCGGCGCGCCGTCCTCGGGGCGGTCCTCGAAAAGACTGGCCTGGTTCGCAGTCAAGGGCATCGGCATTGACCAAGGATGCGCTCCGCAAGAAATGAATGTGTAGGGTTTTGGCCGATCTGTCGGCCCGACGTGCCCGCGACTCGGCCGGTCAGGCCTGCTTCATTGCCAGCCGGTCCAACCGGAGGCGCTGGCGCTCGTCCGTGATCGCGCGTGCAGCCAGGTAAACCGCCCCCGCCGCGGCCAGGGCGCCTGCGCCGGTGAGCAGGAAGAGCAGCAGGATCTGGTACTTGACGGCTTCGATGGGGTCCATGCCCGCGAGCAACTGACCCGTCATGATTCCCGGCAGCGTGATGATGCCGGCCGCCGACATCTGGTTGACGATCGGGATCATCGCTCGCCGGATCGACGATCTCAGCAGGCCGCGCAGCGCCTGATGGATAGAGGCGCCGAGCGCGAGTTGAGCCTCTATCGCAGGACGCCGGATCACGACGCCTTCCAGAAAGCTGTCGAGGCCGAGGCTTGCCGAATTGAGCACGCTGCCGAGCACGATGCCCATCAGCGGGATCGCGTAGCGGGGGTCGTACCACGGGTGCGGGCGGATTGCCGTCATGAGCGCCAGCGCGACTGTGGCGACGCTCGAAATGCCGACGACCGCGACACTGATACGGTGATTGCCCGCCGAACGAAGGCGCCGGGTCGGCCGCACAGCCACTTCGCGCGCGGCAGCGGCGATCATCAGAACGACGATCGCGAGCGTCACGGCCGGCGAGGCTGCCTTGAACACGGCGCGCAGCAGCAGTCCGACCAGCAGCAATTGCACGACCATGCGTGTCGCGGCCCAGAGGACCTGTCGGTGCAGGTCGAGATGCAGCAGCAGCGACGCCACCGCGCTGGCGAGTACCAGCGCCGCCGCCAGGGCAACGTCGAGTGCGCCGAGGTGTACGACGGTGTTCACAGTGCCTGCAAGCCTTCACGTGTCATCGCGTAGCGGCTCTGGCTCACGCGCGCCGCCTGCTGGGTCGAATGCGTCACCCAGATGATGGACAGCCCCTTGCGCAGGCGCGCCTTCAGCAGCGCTTCCATCGCCAAGGTGGACGCTTCGTCGAGCGATGCGGTAGGTTCGTCAAGGAGAAGAACAGCGGGCTTGCGCGAGAGCGAGCGCAACAGCGCCAGGCGCTGGCGCTCGCCGGTCGACAAGCGCGCGACCTCGGCATCGAGAATCGCCGCGGGCAGGTCGAGCAAGGGCAGGGCGGCCTCAACGGCCTCAACAGCTTCGATCGAGTCGGCAAGGAAGTGCGGGCGCACAGTCGGCTCCCACCACGCAGGCTCTGCCGCCTGATAGATGACCTGACGGCGCCACGCCACAGGGGGACACGCATCGCGCGGCCGGCCCTCCAGTGTCAGCGTGCCACTCCCAGGGTCCAGATCTGCGATCAGTCGGAGGAACAGACTCTTGCCGACGCCCGACGGTCCGACGATGCTTGCGCACTCGCCGTGTCCGAGATCGAAGTCGAACGGGCCTGCGTGGACCGACCGCAGGCCGCGGATGCTCAACATGTCGGGTTTCCTTCAGTGAGGCTGGAGCAAGACGCCGGCAACGCCCATGCTGCCGATACTCGCCAGATCCGCCTGCACCGCCGATTGTGATTCCCCGCGGCAGAAACCGTCGCGCTGTCGAAGGCGCCGCGGCCTGCTAAGCCAGGTAGTAGCGATCGAGCAGGAGGCGAATCGTCTCGAAGGACGAGAACAGAAGCATCACGACGAGCAACGCCGCGCCGAGGGCATGCCGCCGCGGACGTTCCGGCGCCGCGCCGGCGCCCACCGCGTAAGCCAGCACCATCGCACGCATCGTCATCGTGATGGTGTTGTTCAGCATCGTCATCCCTGCACCTCAAACTCGGCCCCGGGAGGCGCAGACTTTGCGACATTTCTACTTGGCCAAAACGCGACATTACTATTCAGCCGCTACATAGCATGATCACACAATTTATCTTATGTAAACTGCAGGAGCTCGAGCGCCAAGCGAAAGCAATAAACGCAGGAGGAGCGTGAAGTGGAAACTGCCTTGGTGGAAGGCATCGAACGGCAGGCTGTCAATGCGATGCGCCCTGCGGCAACGATGTGCGCGACGACCCGTCGCGCGGCCGTGCGAGCCCCGATGCCCGAGCAAGCGCAACCGCAGACTGGCGCCGGCCCCGTCATCCTGGATCACGATCCGAATCAGCGCATCAGAGAGCAGGAAGAGCGGAACATGGCGAAGCGAAAAGCCGAACTGGATGCGGAAGCGCGCGCGCGCTGGGAGTACGAGGAGCGCGTTCGAAATGCGCCGTTGACAGTCAAGCGCTGTGACCGTTTCGGCTGCCAGACCAACAAGGGCTATGCGCCACGCACCGACTGACTTGCCGGCCTCGCAAGCCCCAGCCGCTTGGCAAGCCGCGCAAGATTGCCGCGGTCCATGCCGAGTGTTCTGCCGGCCGCGGCCCAGTTGTGGTTGTTCTTCGCCAATGCAGAGGCCACCAGTTCACGCTCCAGGCGCATCACCGCATCGCGAAGGCCCTCGCCCTCGCGCAGTTTTGCCGACGCCGACGGTCCCTTCCGGGCGTCGTCGATCTCGAGGGGTTCGACGCCCATGCGTTCGCCCGCAAGATCGAGATCCGCCGACGTCAGGCTCAGGATGCGTGGCCGCTGCGGATGCCGCCCCATCGCCTTCAGCACGCTGCGGCCGAGCAGATGCTCCAGCTCGCGCACGTTTCCCGGCCAGTCATGGGCGAGCAGCGCGGCCTGCGCACTCGCATCGAGGCGCAAGCCGCTGAGCCCCAGGCGCGAGCGGTTCTCTTCGAGGAAGAAGCCGCTGAGCAGCAGCACGTCGCGTCCACGTTCGCGCAGCGGTGGCACCTGCAGCGGATACACGCTCAGGCGATGGTAGAAGTCCGCGCGCAAGCGCCCTGCCCGCACCTCATCGGCCAGATTGCGATTGCTTGCAGCGAGGAGCCGCACATCGACCCGGTGCTCGCGATCTGAACCGAGCCTCTGCAGCTGTCCGCTTTGCAGGACGCGCAACAGCTTGGCCTGCACCGGCAGCGCGAGTTCACCCACTTCATCGAGAAAGAGCGTGCCGCCGTCGGCCAATTCGAACTTGCCAGGACGCTCGCCGACGGCCCCGGTGAACGCCCCTTTCACATGCCCGAAGAGTTCGCTTTCGACCAATGTCTCAGGCAGCGCGGCGCAGTTCAGGCTGATCATGGGGCGCGTCGCCCGGGTCGAACCCGCATGCAGCGCTTCGGCGACCAATTCCTTGCCGACGCCCGTCTCTCCCTGGATCAGCACCGGCAGTTCGCTGCCGCTGACCAGGTCGATTTCCTTCTGGAGCTGCCTCATGGCGGGGCTGCGGCCGATGAGTTCGCGCGCGCGCGGCGCCGCCGCCAGCCGATAGCCTTCAGCGCGAATGCTCTCGTCGCGGACGCGGGACTTGAGTTGCTCGATGTGGCCCGCGACACTGACGGTCGCCGCGGCCAGGCTGCCAAAGGACTGCAGGACTTTCAGGTCGACCCGGGAGAACCGCTCCGGCGCGAGGTCGTCCAGCGTCAGCAGGCCCCAGGTTCTGTCGTCGACGCGTACTGCGCAACCCACGCAATCGTGCACCGGCAGATGACCTTTGACGCCCTCGACCAGACCGTCGTAGGGGTCGGGCAGGTCGCTGTCCGCGGGAAATCGCAACGGGCCGTTCGCCTGGAGCAGCGCCGCGAACCGCGGATGTTCATCAACGCGGAATCGGCGGCCGAGCGTGTCCCTGCTGAGGCCGTCCACCGCCAGCGGCAGCAGCCATTCGCCGTCGAGTTGCAGCAGGGCCGCGGCATCGCAGGGCAGCACGACCCGCAAAGCCTCCAGCAAGCGCCGGTAGCGCTCGGCGCTGGGCATTTCGCGCGCAATATCGGCCACGAGCGGGATGATGGCCTGGAGCAAGGGGTGTGTTGTCATTTTGACTCAAAACGTGTCGGTTTGACGCCATCCTAGCCGCGTCAAAAAGACATCATAGCCACGCAAGTCTTTGATTCGTTTGAAGCGCGGGGCTGGAACGCCTTTTGCACCATTTGCATGCCAGAGGGGATCTACCATCCATCTCCCACCCATCTCCCACCCATTTCCCACCCATTTCCCATCACCGAAAGACTCTCCTATGCTTTCCGCCTCACACAAGGCCATCGTGACCGCCACTGTTCCCTTGCTCGAAACCGGTGGAGAAGCGCTGACGAAGCACTTCTATTCCATGCTCCTGAGCGAACATCCCGAAGTCCGCCCCCTTTTCAATCAGGCCCACCAATCCAATGGAGAGCAGCCCCGCGCGCTTGCCAACGGCGTGCTCATGTACGCGAAGAACATCGACAGGCTCGAAGCGCTGGGCGACCTGGCAGGCGAAATCGTGAACAAGCACGTCGCGTTGCAGGTACTGCCGGAGCACTATCCGATCGTCGGCGCCTGCCTGCTGCGGGCCATTCGCGAAGTGCTGGGTGCCGAGGTCGCGACGGACGAGGTCATCGACGCTTGGGCTGCCGCCTACGGGCAACTGGCCGACATACTGATCGGCGCTGAAAAGCAGATCTATGACAGCAAGGCCGCGGCGCCCGGCGGCTGGCGCGGTGAGCGCCAGTTCACTGTCGTGCGCAAGGAAGTCGAAAGCGACGAGATCACGTCCTTCTACTTCGCGCCGGTCGACGGCAAGCCCGTGCTCGACTTCCAGCCGGGCCAGTACATCACGCTGCGTCTGCGCTTCGAGGGGCAGGACATCCGGCGCAACTATTCGCTTTCGGCCGCGCCGAATGGTCGCACCTATCGCATCAGCGTGAAACGGGAAGCCGGTGGTCTCGCTTCCAACTACTTGCATGACCACGTGCAGGTGGGCAGCGCGCTCGATCTGTTCCCGCCCTCTGGTGCGTTCACGCTCCAGGAAAGCGACCGGCCAGTGGTCCTGATCAGCGGCGGCGTGGGCATCACGCCAACGCTGGCGATGCTCGAGGCCGCGTTGAAGACTTCGCGCGTGGTGCACTTCATTCATTTCGCGCGCACTCGCAGCGTGCACGCGTTTCGCGATGCCATCGAGGCGCTGGCGCACAAGCATCCGCAGCTGATGCGCTTCTATTGCTATGACGAGGCCCCCGAGCCGTCGAGCGTCGGCAATGAACCCCACGCCGTCGGCCGGATCGACGCGGACAAGCTCGCCAAGTGGCTGCCGCCCGGGACGCGCAACGTCGATGCGTACTTCCTCGGTCCGAAGCCGTTCATGCAGCAAGCGAAGAAGGCGCTGCGGACCTTGGGCGTTCCGGACAAGCAAGTTCGCTACGAGTTTTTCGGGCCCGCTTCGGCACTGGAATGAAAGCGGGGGCCAGGGCCACGTGAGCAGTCTTGCGGCTCAGGCCCTCGCCATGCGCGCATAGCGACTGATCCACTTCAACGCGACCTCTTCCGCGAGGCGCTCGGCAGCGGCCTCGGCAACGCGGAGCTCGTCGGCCAGGCACTTGACACGCCGGCGGGCAGCGAGATGAACGCTGCAGCCGGCGTAGTCGGGGCCCAGGGCAGCGAGCACATCTTTGGCGCGGGCCAGTTCCGCACGAATGACGTTGATGGGGCGAAGATCGTGTTCCATGTCGCTCTCCTACTTAGTCCTTGTCTGGCACTGGGTTGCAGGAAGCTCGAAATGGGTTCTGCTTGATTGGCAGAAACGCTATATTTCTTCACCGCAACCGCCACGGCATCCGCCCGCATGGACAAAGACGAGCTCAACCAGTTGCTGGTACGCATCGGCCGCGAAGACCAGGCAGCGTTTCGTCAGCTCTACAAGGCGTTCAGCCGCAAGGTGTACGCCTATGTCTTCAACATGCTGGGTGACCACGCGCGGGCCGAGGAAGTCCTCGCGGACTCTTTCTACGAGGTGTGGCGGCACCCCGAACGCTTTCGCGGCGATTCGCAGTTTTCCACTTGGCTCATCGGCATCGCGCGCAGGAAGGCGCTGATGGTGTACCGCGCGCGCCGGCCCGACGAGGTGCATGGAGACCTCGACGACATCGCCGAAACCACCGCCTCCGACGCACCCGACGCCTACGCCGAACTGGCGGGAAAGCAACGGCGCGAAGGCGTCCAGCATTGCATGGACAAGCTGTCGGACGAGCACCGCGAATGCCTGCACCTGGTGTTCTACGAGGGCATGGGCCTGGCCGAGGTGGCCGAGGTGCAAGGCTGTCCCGAGGGCACCGTCAAGACCCGCCTGTTCCACGCCCGCCAGAAGATGAAGAATTGCCTGCAGGCGCTGCTGCGCAGTGAGGGCGGTGCCCCCGGCGCCAGAGGCGCTCTCGCGTCCTGAGAAATGAATTTGAACCTTCCCGCGGGCTCGCGCAACTCAAGGCGGACACGGGCATGTCCCGTGCACGAAGATCGCGTTTCGGTGCGGTCGGCCGCGCAAGTCGATATTGTGTAAGCGCGCGGCATTCGGGAGCACCCTCATCATGAAAGAACGCTTCGAAGAACTGCTCCCCTGGTATGCCAACGGCTCGCTGGGAGCCGATGACCGTGCCTGGGTCGACGCATACATCGAACAGCATCCCGAGGCTCGCAGCGAGCTGGAGTGGTACCAGTCGTTGCAGGCGCGCGTGCAGGAAAACGTCCCACCCGTGCCGGCAACCATCGGCCTGGCTCGCACCATGCGCCTGATCCAGGGCGACCGTCCGACGCTGGCGGAGCGCTTCAGCGCCTTTTTCGGGAACCTGGGCATGCGCCCGAGCTATGCGCTGGGCGCGCTGGCAGTCATTGCAGTGCAAGGCGGCCTCATCGCGGCGCTGCTGGGCGATGCGCGTGAAAGCGCCGACGAAATCCGCGCGCTGAACTCGGTTCGCGTCGAAGAAGGCCCGATGCTGAAGGTCAGCTTTGCGCCGGACGCGAAGGAATCCGACATCCGAATGCTGATGGTCCGGATTCATGCCGAACTGGCTGGCGGGCCCGGGCAGCTCGGCGACTACTACCTGCGCGTGCCGTCCGGCAGCGAAGCGGCGGCGCTTGCACAGGTGCAGGCCGCCCCGATCGTGCAGGCCGCAGCGCTCGCACCGGGCGTGCCACCCAGGGAGTAGTCCCATGGCCACACTGCTGACCCGCCGACTGCTGCTGCGCGGCGCATTGGGTGCCGCAGCCCTGCCCTTCGGTGCCGCCATGGCCGCCGCCGATTTGAAGGACGTCAAGGCGCCCGGGTCCCGCATTGCACTGGTGATCGGCAACGGCGCCTACCGCAGTGCGCCCCTGAAGAACCCGCCGGCCGATGCGATGGCCGTCGCGAACGCGTTGCGCGGCCTTGGCTACGAGGTGACCCTGCGTCAGAACACGCGGCTGCCGGACCTGATCGAATCCCTGCGCGAGTTCTCGATCCGGGCGCCCAAGGCAGCGGTTCGCGTGCTGTTCTATGCAGGCCACGGGGTCCAGGTGAAGGGGCGCAACTATCTGGTGCCGATCGATGCCGATCCGCAATCCGAAGAAGACATACAGCGGCAAAGCGCGGACGTCGGCGAGTTCGTCGACCGGCTCAGCGCCATCGGCACCGGCGCCAACATCGTGGTGCTCGATGCCTGCCGCGTGAACCCCTTTGCCGGCGGTGTCATCGTCGGTCCGGACGGGCGGCGCCTCAAATTCCGCGGCGCGACCCCGGGTGGCCTGGCGACGCTCGATGCGCCGGTGGGCACGCTGGTGGCCTTCTCGACGGCGCCCAACGGCGTGGCGCTCGACAGCGCCAACAGCGACCACAGCGTCTACGCACGCCACCTGCTGGCGAACATGTCCATGCCGGGGCTGCAGATCGAGCAGCTCTTCAAGCGCGTGAGAATCGGCGTCGCAGAAGACACCGGCCGCGTGCAGGTGCCCTGGGAATCGTCCAGCCTGACCGCCGACTTCTGCTTCAAGTCGGACGACAAGGGGCGCTGCGGCAGTTGAGCCGGGCCGCTCAGGCGTGGTCGTCGATGAAGCGCTCGAGCTCGCGCGCGAAGCGCAGCGGCTCGCTGACGTGCGGCGAGTGGCCGGCGCGCGGGTAGACCGAAATCTGCGCATGCTTGACCGTGTCGCGATACCAGCCATCGAGCGGCACACCGGCGTAGTGCGGACTGCGCGCCCCCAGCACAACCAGCAGCGGGGTGTCCAGGCGCGCCAGCGAAGCGCGGAAGTCCGCCATGGCCATCGATTCGGCGAGATCGAGCAACGGCCGCACGTCGATGCGCCCCAGGCGCCGGCGCAGCACGCGTCCGAGCAGCGCTTCGACATCCAACCGGCGCTGCAACCAGGCACCTCCGAGCGCGCCGACCTCGTTCAACAGCATGCCGGCCAGGTCCTGGCGCGCGCCAGCAATCATTCCAGCCAGCATTGACGCGCTGCAGCCGCCGAACAGCCCGAGACGCCAGCCGTCGTCCGTCACGATGCGAGGCGACTGATCGACCAGCGCCACGGCAGCCACTCGCTCCGTGCCATGCTGATGCAGGTATTGCATCAACGTCAGCGCACCCATCGAATGCCCCACGAGGATCGAGCGCTGCAGCCCGAAGTGGTCGAGTGCGTCGGCCAGATCGTTCGCCAGCCGAGCCAGCGTGATGCTGCCGCTGGCCGCCCGGCAACTGCCATGGCCCCGGGCGTCCCACGCGAGAACGCAATGGCGCCGCGCCAGCCGCCTGGCGACTGGCATCCAGTCGCGGTGAGTGCATCCGAATCCATGCACCAGCACCAGCGGCGAACCGCGCCCGAGCACGCACACCGGAACCACGTGGCCATCGCCGGCGGTGAAGCTGTCGTAGTCGCTCGCACCCGTCGAGCCGAGACCCATCAACCCCAAGTTGCGCAAAACGTCGAAGGCACCGCGCACGCCCGTCAGGCGTGCGGGCTTCGCAGGCGGATCAGGCGGCGCGCTGTCGGGCATCGCGAACGATCCTACGCCTGCACGACGCCCGCCGTTCACCGGAAATTTGTTTGAACCGATTGATCGGCCGCCGCAACCCATGGGCGGGAAGGCAAGCAATTCGGCAAGCCCGACCTCAATCCCTGTCATCAATCCCTAGGAGATCGTCATGCAAGTCGTTCGCAAAGCATCCATCCTCATCGCCCTTGGTTTCGCCTTCGGTGGCGCAATGGCCGGCGAGATCGCCAACACCACGGTGCAATCCACCAACGCCAACAACAACTCGTCGGGCTTCCTGGCCACGGCCCGCCAGAACATTGGTGTCTCCGAGCAAAACTCGAAGATCGCCAACAGCACGGTGACGGTGAACGGCGCCAACAACTCCGCCTCCGGCTTCCTCTCCACGGCAACACAAAACGTCGGCCACGCCGAAGGCAAGGGCCAGATCACCAACACCAACATTCAGGGCACGAACCTGAACAACTCTGCGTCTGGCTTCCTCAGCACCGCCACGCAGGAAGTGGGCTTCGCCAAGGGCAACGGCGTGGTGAGCAACTCGGTCGTACGAGCCACCAACGCCAGCAACAGCGCCAGCGGCTTCCTGTCGACGGCTTCGCAGCAGATCGGCGGCGCACAAGGCAACGGCAAGTTGACCAACGCGACAGTCGTCGCCAACGGTTCGAACAACAGCGCCAGCGGCTTCCTGTCCACCGCCGCCCAAAGCATCGGCGTCGCCAAGTAAGCAGTGCCGCGTTTTCGCCCCTGATCCGCCAGCGCCCATGGCGCTGGCGGTCTTCCAGCAAGGAGACCCCTCATGAATGCCATCCTCGTTCGCGCCACCCGCATCGCCGTTGTGGCCATCACGCTGGGCGGATGCGCCAGCGCATTCGCGGGGCAGGAGCTGCTGGAGGTCGATTCGCGGTTCCGCGCAAAGATCGCCAAGGAAAAGATCCGCATCAGCGCACAGGAGCGCAAGGCTGAAGAGCAAGGGAGGACCCAGGACCAGATCCAGAACCAGGGCACCTGCGGGAGCCAGAACATCGGCAATCTCGACACCGGCGGGCGCATCGGAACCGCCCCGCGCGAAGTGTTCGTGTTTGCGCCCAATGCCATCAACATCGTCGGCCGCGGCGGTTGCCAGTGACCTGAAATCCACCCCACGGAGATGTCATGAAACCGCCCCGCATCGCGCGCTTCCTGGCGCTCACCGCACTTGCAGCACTCGCGGGCTGCCAGACGCTGGAGGTCAAGCAGCCCACCATCGAACAGACCGCAGAGATCCGCGTCGGCCCCGAGCAACGCCCACAGCGCTCGATCACGGGCTTTTCGCCGGCGCTGCGCTGCATGGACACGCTGATGCTCGACTACGGCGTGCATGACGTGACGATGCTGACCGAAGAAATCAACGACGAAACGAAGAAGCTCAACGCCGGAACGCGCGACATGCTGATCTCGGCGGTGTCGGACATGTCGCGGCGCAGCCGTGCGGTGCGCCTGGTGGCCTTCGGCAAGGACACGCTGAACGTCGTCAGCTTCCTGTCGGCGGCGCAGACCACGGCGGTCTACCAGGCGATTCCGCGCTACGACATCAAGGGGTCGGTGTCGCAGTTCGACGAGAACCTGATCAAGAACCAGAAGGATCTCGGCTTCGGCTTCTTTCCTTACCTCAACCTGGGTAGCGCAAACGACGCATCCACCAGCATGCTGGGGCTCGACCTGAGCGTGCTGACAACCAGCGACATGGGCGTGCTGCCGGGCGTCACGTCACGCAACTCCGTGGTGATCATGAAGCAGGGCAAGGGCATCGACGGCGATGCCGCGTATCACAAGTTCGGCATCAACTACAGCATGAACCTTGCCCGCTCCGAAGGCCAGTCGCAGGCGCTGCGCGGGCTGGTCGAACTCGCGGTCGTGGAGCTCATCGGCAAGCTGACGAAGACCCCCTACTGGACCTGCCTGGGCGTTTCCGATCCGAAAGCGAATGAAGAGACGCGCCTGGAGATGCTCGATTGGTACAGCGCGATGGCTTCGACGCGCGTCGAGCTGATTGCCTACTTCCAGAACCAGCTGCGCCAGCGCGGGTTCTACGACGGACCGATCGACGGCGAATTCAATCCTGCGATGGACGAGGCGATTTCCAACTATCGCGAACAGCTCGGCCTCAGCCGCGCGGCATTGCTCGACGAGAAGTTCTTCAGCGCCTTCCTCGCTGCGGACCACAGCAAGATCAAGCGACCGGCGCAACCGGCACGCTACGTTCCGCCCGGCTCGCTCGCGACGTCGGCTGGATCGCCCACAGCGGCGGCGCCCGGCCCTTCGGCAACGCCACTGAAGCTGGCAGTGTCCGCCCCCAACCAGCAGACGCGGTTTGCCCGCGGGGAGTCGATCAACCTGTCCCTTGCGCCTTCGCAGGATGCGCATGTCTACTGCTACCTCCGCGACGAGGACTCGAAGGTGGTGCGCTTCTTCCCCAACCGATTCACGCAGGACTCCCGCGTTGCAGCGGCCAAGCCGATCACGCTGCCCGGCGCGATGCGCTTCCAGCTCTCGATGAACACGAAGGGCGTGCCCGAGACCGTGACCTGCTTCGCGACGCCGAGCGATGTGATGGCTTCGCTGCCGCAATCGTTGGTCGGCATCGACTTCGAACCCTTGCCCGGCGTGACGCTCGAGATGATCCGCGCCGCCTTCGACAAAGCCAGTGGCGGCATGCTCGCCCAGGAGAACTTCCGTGTCCAAGCCAAGTGATCTCATTCCCGATGGCCTGAAGCGGCGCGGCGCCCGCGTGGCAGTGGTCTCCCTGGTGGCGCTTGCTGCCGTGACCGGCCTGCTCCAGTTGCCCCGCGGCGCCACCGCAGGCGTGGCTGCCATCGGCGCTGACGACCGCGTCGCAGTCCAGGGCCCACCTGCGCAGCCCCTACAGCCTTCACCAAGCGGGCGCGCACCGGCCACCTACCAACTGCGCTGCTGGCAGAACGGCCGGCTGCTGTTCGAAGAGGGGCCGGTCACCCTCGGCGCCGATGCACGGCAAGGTGCACGCATGGTGGCGACCGACCGCCGTGGCGGGTCCTTGATCGTCACTGCCGATCTCGGCGGCACCACTTGCCTGGCCCGCCCTGCCCCGCCCCCGCCCAGCCTCGCGCTGCCGCGCTGAGAGCGCCTTCGCCCCTTCGCCACCCTCCGGAGTTCGCCATGAACTGGTTCGAACAAGTGTTTCCGAGTCCCTCCTGGATCCGCGCTGCAGCCTGCGCCGCGCTGCTTTCAGCTGCGCCGTTCACACCCGCACGGGCCGCGACGGAACCGCGCAACGTCGCCGGCTTCGACGAAGTGGTGTCCACCGTGTCGGCCGAAATCAACGTCGAACAGGGACCGCGCGAATCACTGACCCTGGAGGCCGAACCCGCGGTGCTGAGCAAGATCACGACCGAGGTGCATGGCCGGCGCTTGGTCATCGGGCTTGCACCCGGCAAGGTCGAGACGCAGCAGCCCATTCGGATGAAGCTCGGCGTCCAGAAGCTGCGAGCCATCGATTCGCGCGCGATCAGCGCCATCACCATCGGACCGCTGCACAGCGACACGCTCGCGCTGGTGCTTGCAGGCGGCGGCTCCATCCGTGTCGACCGCCTGGAAGACGCGCGCAATCTCGACGTGCGGATCACCGGAGCCGGGGATGTCGCGGTCGGCGGCGGCAAGGTGGCGGCGCAGCAGGTTGCCATCACCGGCATCGGCAGCTATTCGGCGCCCAAGCTCGCCAGCGAGCGTGCGGAGGTCGCCATCGACGGCAACGGCGAAGCGCAGCTCGCCGCGCGCAATGCGCTGGCGGTGCGCATCGGCGGTGTAGGCCACGTGCGCTATCACGGCGACCCCGTGGTGACACGCTCGATCAGCGGCATCGGCAGCGTCGATAAAGATTGAACCGGGCCAGCGGCACGCGCAACCCATGGGCATCAACCCCACCGCCCAAGGAGCCCTCAAATGATCCGCTACCTCAGCACTCTCGCACTGGCCCTCGCCGCCGCCGTTGCAATGATCGCCCCCGCCGCGAGGGCCGAGAAGGTGATGATTTATCACGAAGGCCAGCTTGTGGTTCCGCAGGACGTGGCGGACGTGCTGAACCGGTCGATCCGCTTGCTCGATGAGCCGCCGGCAGCCCAAGCCCAAACCCAAGCCCAAGCCCGCCCCCAAGCACCCGCCGCAGCACCGGCCAAGGTCACAGCAATGGCGGCGGGCTCTCGCGTGAACGCATCGGCGCGTCCCTCGGAAACCGCCCGTGTTGCGCGCAATGACGCCAACGCCAATGCCTCCGCGCTCTCATTGCCGGTGCGCTTCGGCTTCGATTCCGCCGAGATTCTCCCGGCCGCGCGCACCCAGCTGGACGCGCTCGCCAAGGGCATCGAGCTGATGGCGCCCGGAAGCAAGGTCACCATCGAAGGCCACACCGACGCCGCCGGCGATCCGACCTACAACCTCGAGTTGTCGCGCAACCGGGCCCGCGCCGTGCGCGACTATCTCGTGCATCACGGCATCGACGCCGCACGCCTGAAGACAGTCGGCTATGGCGAAGACCGGCCGCTCCAGGACACCGACCCTTACGCCGCCATCAACCGCCGCGTGCAATTCCGGGGCGCCTGAGCAGTCCTTGCCGAGCGGGCGCAGGTCCCTCCGCCCTCCCCCGCTCTCCCCTTGTGCCGCCGCAGCGCTCAACCGAGAATGGCGTGCGACCGCCAGTGGAGTCCTCGAAGTCCGCAGCATTCATTCTCAGCGCCGTCACCATGATTCGCCGTCGCCTGCTCTCCTGCCTTGGCTTCGGTCTCATTCCTGTGTGGTGGAGCCGGGCCGACGTTGCGCAGGCCCAGGCGCAAGCGCAGCGGTCCGCGATCGAATCGCCGGGGCAACGCCGTATCGCGCTGGTCATCGGCAACGGGCGCTACCCCGAACTCCCACTGAACAATCCCGAGCATGACGCGCGGCTGGTCGCGCAGACACTGCGCGGTCTCAATTTCGAGGTGGGTGAATATCTCAATCTCAACGCGCGCGAATTCAAGCGTGTGCTGCGCGAATTCGGGCGCCGCATGGATGACGACCAGGTCGCCTCGGTCTTCTATTACGCGGGCCACGGCGTGCAGATCGGAGGCCGCAACTTCCTGCTGCCGGTCGACATCGCCTTGCGCGACGAGGCCGAAGTGCGCGACGAAGCCATCGACTTGCAGGAAGCACTGCTCACGCATGTAGATCGGGTGCGAGCGCGCGCGCGCATTTTCATCATCGACGCCTGCCGCAACGACCCGTTCGCGTCGCGTGCTGGCGCTTCGCGAAACGCCAATGGGCTGGCCGAGATGGCGGCGCCGGGGGCGCTCATCGCCTTCTCCGCCGCGCCCGGTCGTGTCGCCGAGGACGGTCCGGTCGGCGGCAACAGCATCTACACGCGCTACCTCGCCACCGAGATGCGCACGCCGGGCGTCGACGTCGAGGAAATGATGAAGACCGTGCGCATCAAGGTGCTGCGCGATACCGCGGAGCGCCAGATCCCATGGGTCAACACCTCGATGGTCGTGAACTTCATGTTCAACCCCGGCCCCGCGCCCACACTCGCCGGACCGAAGCGCAGTTTGCAGCTGCTCGTGCAGGCCCAGCGCAGCCTGAACACCGACGCGCGCGATGCATCGGCCTCGCTGGCGGTGCGCGTCTATGTGCTGAGCGATGCGAGCGAATTCGAGAAGGCGAGCTTCGACAGCCTCTACGACGATGACGAAGGCACGCTCGGATCGAACATGCTCGCGCGCCAGAGTCTCTTTCTGCGCCCCGGCGAGGCGCGGGAACTGGACCTCGAGCTGCGCGGCGACGCACGTGCCGTCGCGGTATTCGGTGCATTTCGCGAGATCGAGAGTTCGCAGTGGCGGGCGGTGCTGCCTTTGCCGAGTGGATCGTTGGCGCGCGCCCGCCTCGATGCGCAGGCGCGCCGACTGCAGTTGGGATGGGCCAAATGACGCGAGCGAATTCGCAAGCCGTCGACGAGCCGACTGCAGCCCGCGCCTTGCGCATGGAGGCGCTCCCGCTCGTTGCCCTGCTGTCGCGCTTGCGCGACTCGGCGCCGGTCGACCCGGCCGAGCTGCGCCGAACGCTCGCTGCCGCGGTCGCCCATTTCGAAGCCAACGCACGCGTTGCGGGAGTCGACGAGCCCAGCGTCGCAGCGGCAAGCTATGTGCTGTGCGCCTGGGCGGACGAACAGTTGGGCGCCACGCCCTCGGGCACGCGGGCCGCCGGACTCCTGCAGCGTTTCCATGGCGAGGCCGACGGGAGCGGCAAGCTCTTGCGCCTGCTGTCGCGGCTCGCGGAAAGGCCGCGCGAGCATCGCGCCCTGCTCGAACTCTTCCATACCTGCCTCAGTCTCGGCCTGCGTGCGGGCCTGTCGTCCGGCAGCGGCGACCACGAGACCTTGCGCGCACGCGTGCATCTCGCGCTGGAGCAGGCGTCTGCTACCCCGGCGTTGGTGGCGCCGTGGCACTGCGCGCCCGCCGCGGCCAGCCCGCCGCGTGCGTCGCGCATCGCATTGCCTGCGGTCCTGCTCCTGGGCGTGCTGGCCGTAGGCATCTACACCGCAAGCCAGCTTCAGCTTGCAGCGCGCGTCGACGGGGTGCTGGCGTCCTTGCAGCGGCTCGTGCCGGCGCAGGCGCCCGGAATGCAAGCAGCCGTGAGCGCAATGCCGGTGCCTCCGCGGCTGGCCTCGAGCCTGCGTGAAGACATCGATGCAGGCCGGCTGTCCGTGCGCGACGAAGCGCTGCGCAGCGTGGTGGTGATCGGCGCCGATGCACTCGGCGACGCCACTGGCGCGTTGACGCGCGTGAGTGCAGCGTTGAAGAAAGTGCCGGGCAAGGTGCTCGTCATCGGCTATACCGACGGCAGCGATCCCCCGACTGCGCGCACGCCTTCGGCTTGGCATCAGGCGATGGAATGGGCGCGTGGCACGGCCGATGCCTTGCGGCCGCAACTCGGCAGTGAGCGGCTGGCTGTCGAGGCCCGCGTCGATCCCACGGCCGGCGCGCCGCTGCGACGCGTCGAGATCGTTTTGTTTCCGCAATGACGCTCTCGCCACGCATCATCCAGCGCGCCGTCAACCTCGGCGCGGCGGCTGTCCTGGTGTGGTTTGCGGCACCACTGGTGGCCTTTGGCAACTGGCAGCCATTCGACAGCATCCGCGCGCGCGTGGCCTTGCTGGTGCTGGTCTCGCTCGTATTGGCCGGCCTGTATGGGCTGCGCTTATTGTGGGCGCGTCGGCGCAACGACAGGCTCCTGAAGAGCCTCGAAGCGGGCGATGCCACCGTCGAGCTGAGCCAGCGTTTTCGCGAGGCGCTTGCGATGTTGCGGCAAGGCGTCGACGCACAAGGCGCACATCGATGGTGGCAGCGTCGGCGACAGGTGCAGCAGTTGCCCTGGTACCTGATCATCGGCGCGCCCGGCGGCGGCAAGACCACCGCGCTCCTGCATTCGGGCCTGCGCTTTCCGCTTGCAGAAAAGCTCGGACGCGACCCGCTCGCAGGCATCGGCGGCACGCGCCAGTGCGACTGGTGGTTCAGCGAGGACGCTGTCTTCATCGACACCGCCGGGCGCTACACCACGCAGGACAGCGACGCCACGGCCGACGCCGGCGAATGGCAGCAGTTCCTCGCGCTCCTGCGGCGCCACAGGCCCGTGCAGCCGATCAACGGCGTGATCGTCAGCGTCAGCGTGCCCGACCTGCTGCAAGGCGGCGCGGAACTCGCGCGCCAGTCGGCGGCGGTCGCGGCGCGCCTCGCAGAGTTGCGCCGAGAGCTCGGTCTCTCCTTTCCGATCTACCTGCTGGTCACCAAGGGCGACCTGCTTGCCGGCTTCGTCGAAACCTTCGGTGATCTCGACGTCGCGCAACGCGAGCAGCTCTGGGGACTGGTGTTCGATGCCGACGTGGCGGGCATCCCGGCCGACCTTGGAGCACGCCTGGACGACCTCGGGCACCGCCTGGCGCAGCGCAGTCCCGCGTTGCTGCAGCAGGAACGCATGCCGCAGCGGCGCCTGCCGATCTACGCGTTCGCGGCGCAGTTCAAGGCCCTGCTCGCGCCGCTCGAAGCATTCGTGCGTGACGCCTTCGGCGACATCGCCGCCGCACCGGCGCAACGCCTGCGCTCGATCGCACTGACGAGTGGCACGCAGGAGGGCAACCCGATCGACCGGGTCATCGGCGAACTCGCGCGCAGCCACGGCCTCGCGCTGAAGCCGCTGCCGCGCCCGGATGCCGGCGGCAAATCGTTCTTTCTGACTGCGCTGCTCAAGCGCCTGGTGATCGTCGAAGCGCCGCTGGCAGGCCAGCGCTTGCAGCGGCTGCAATGGCGTCGGCGCATCGGCATCGCCGGCGCGGCCCTGGCGGGTGCCGCGCTGCTCGCCGTGTCCGGCCTGTGGTGGCAGAGCTATCTGCGCAACCTCGACTACATCGAAGCCGTGCGCACACGCGTCGAGCGGTTGACGCGGCGCATCGGCCCGCTGGAATCGGCAAGTCTGGAGCAAGTTTTGCCGCTCTATTCGATGCTCGAGCATCTGGCCTCGAACGACGGCATCGATCCCGATCAACCGCCTGCAGGCTTCGGCTTCGGGCTCTTTCAGGGACCACGGCTGGCGCGCTCGGCCGAACAGGTCTACCGCGAGATGCTCGACCGGAGCCTCGCGCCGCTGCTCGTCGAACGATTGCATCGCGACCTGCGCCAGGCCGAGGACGGCGCGACCCGCTACGACGCGCTGCGTACTTCGTTGATGCTCGCCAATCCACCACGCCTGGTCCGCAGCGAGTTGCGCGGCTGGGTCGAACAGACGCTGGCACAGGCCAGCGGCGCGGGTGAGCACGGCGAGGTGGCGCGCCATGCCGAGAATTTGCTCGAACGCAATGGGCTGCCCGAGGCGATGCGCCCCGACGATGACGGCGTACGCATCGCGCGCGGCGCCCTCGCGGCGCTCCCGGTGGCGCAGCGGGTCCACGAGCACTTGCTGCGACACGTTCCCGATCCCGAACCGCCCCAGGATCTGCCGACGCGGCTTGGCGCGGCCAGCGCGCTTCTGTTCGCGGCCTCGAGCGCCGGGACGATGCCGGCGCATTCGAGCGCCAGCGACTGGCGGCGCAATCTGGCGCCTGCCCTCGAATCCTCCATGGACGACCTCGCGAGTGAAGCGGATTGGGTGCTCGGCGACAGCGGCGGCGACGTACGACGCCTGCAGAAAGACCGCGCATGGCGCGATGAAATCGCCACCCAGGTCGGCCGACGCCAGGCCGAACGGGTGATCGCCACATGGTCGCGCCAACTCGATGCCCTGGCGTTGGCGCCCGACAGCGATGCAATCGACGCATCCCGACAGGCGTCCGAACTCACGGCACCCGATTCACCGCTGCGCCGCCTGCTGACGAGGCTCGCGGACGATTTCAGCGCCACCTCGCAGGGCAACAGCGCGGCCGAGATTGCCTTCGACACCGCACTGCGGGCGCGCTTCGGTTCTCTCGGCGACTACGCGGCAGGGCCGGGCCCGCAAGCGCTCGACAGGCTCCAGGCCCTCGCCGCAGGCGGGCGCGGCCAGACTGAAAGTGCCAAGCTCGATGCGCTCTTGCGCACCGAGGCGGCCGAAGCGCCGGCGGCTCTGCGAAGGCTCTACCTGGATCTCGGGACACTGATCCGCTCGCGCGGCGGTGCGAAGCAGAGCTTCGACGCCGCGCTGATCGAACTCTCGCAAGCCTGCAGCACGTTGACGCGCGAGCGCTTTCCGTTCAGCGCTACGGCGACACGGGACATGGCGCCCTCCGACTTTGCACGCCTGTTCGGCCCGGGTGGCCTGTTCGACGACTTCCGGCGCAATCAATTGAAGGAGTTGAAAGGGCGCCGCGCAGGCGCCAATGCGAACAATTCGGATGCATTCGAGCGGGCAGCGGCGATCGGCAGCCTGTTCTTTCCCCAAGGCGCGCCGCTGCCTGAACTCAGGCTGCGCCTGACGCCGCAGCGCATGGATGCCGAACTGCTGCAGTTCAGCATCGACGTCGACGGCCAGCTCCTGCGCTTCGAGAACGGCCCCCGACGCGCCAAGGAATTGGTCTGGCCGGGACCGGCTTCGACGCAAAAGGTCCTGATGCGCGTGCTACCGCCCGGCCCAGGCGGGGTTGCCGCCGAAGTCCACGAAGGTCCGTTCGCCTGGGTCCGGGTATTGCTGCGCGGCGACTGGAAAGGCGAGCACGGCGGGCCGGCGCGGCTGACATTCGTCGTCGATACGCGCGCGCTCGAAGTCGAGGCAAGTGCAGCGGGAACGCCCGGCTCCGATATCTGGACCCTCCGGGAGCTGGCACGTTTTCGTTGCCCGCAGGCCTCGTGGTGAACATGGTGAAGAACATGGCCAGATCGCTGTCGCGTCGCGTCTCCTGGTACGGAAAATTGCCCGCGCGCGGCGACTTCGTGGGCCGTGGCCTCCCTGCGCGTTGGCGCAATGAGTGGGATGGCTGGCTGCAGGCTGGTATCGCCCTCGCCGCCACGCACGTCGACGCCGCCACGCTGCGTGATCGTCTGGGCAGCTTTGCGCCGTGGCGATACCTGGCGCATCCGATGCCCGGCGAATTCTGGTGCGGCATCATCACGGCGTCACGCGATCGGGTCGGACGCGTGTTTCCGATGACGCTGGTGGAACGACTCGACGCGCCGTCTTCATCCGAAGAAAGCGCCGCACGGCTGGCGTCGCTGCTTGACGCCATCGCAGAAGGACCGGAAGCGCTGGAGGCTGCGATCGCCGCCTTGCCGCCGCGTCCCGAGAAGGCATCCGGACCCACACGGGAGTGGCCTCCGGAGCCTGCCAGCCTCTGGTGGCCGCTCACCGCTGCAGATGATGCCGTTGCACGGCCATCAGCCTGGCCGCCGGAACCCGCACTCCTGCTTGAACTGCTCGACCTTCAACCCGCCTCGCACCAGATCGCGAGCGCCGAATAGTTGTCCTGGTCGATGCGATCGGCTCGCCGCACACCCGCTTCAAGCCGGTCGAGCCACGCCTGGATGCCGCTGCAGCCATCGAGGCTGCGCTCCATCGCCAGATCGTCGAAGACCGACCAGAGGCCATCGCTGCACAGCAGGAGCGCATCGCGCGACGCCAGCACCTGCGGCGTCTCCAGGACCTCGACGTCGAAGCCTTCGCGCGAGCCGAGTGCCGAAGTCAGCTGGCCCGGGGCCGCATCGCTTGCGTTCAGTCCCGCATCCCAGAGGCTCTGCGCGAGGCTTTGATCGCGCGTGCGTCCGAGCAAGCGGGCATCGTGCCAACGGTACAGGCGCGAGTCGCCGGCATGCGCCCAGATGGCGGCGCCGCTGCGCAGGTCGACCAGGAGCACGACGATGGTGGTGCGCATGTCCGCTGTCATGGTGCCCGCAACCTGCTGCGCGAGCACCGCGTCGTTGGCGCCCTGAACGAGCCGTTTCAGTGCGCCCGGGCTGACTTCGGGGCGCAGGGCGAAGGCCTCGAGCACATGCGTCACGGCCGCGCGCGACGCCGTCTGCCCGCCGCCGTGGCCACCTGCGCCGTCGCACAGCGTAGCGATGAGGGAGTCGGCGCCCTGCCAATAGCCGAAGGCGTCTTCGTTGCACCCGCGCCGGCCCGTTTGCGACAGCGCAGCGACCGAGACGTTCAACGCACGCTGTGCCATGGCGACTCCGGTGGTGGCGCGTCGGCGTCGCCGCGCGACTGGGCTTCATAGGCGCGCAGGAATTCGCGTCCGAAGATGGCCTCGAAGTCGTCGTCCAGGTGTTCGAGCAGATGGGCGTGCTGCAGCCGATGGCGCTCCCACAAGGCGGCCGCGCGACGTTTGGGAAGACGCGAAAGAATGTCGCGCGGCGGCCCCTCCGCGTTCTCGGCGGCTTCAGGGCCCAGGCGGGAGAAAAGCTCGAACACCGCGGCGCGCATGCCGGCGACCATGGCGACCTGGTGCACCAGCAGATCGCGGTTCGCATCGCGCAATGCCGCCACCGGGCCGAGAAAGCCGGGGCTCGGTACGCGCTGCAACATTCGGGTCAACGCTTCGGTGGCGTCCGGCGAGAACTTGAGCGGGTTGTTGTGACGCGGCGCGATCACCGTGCCTTCGGCGCGCATGTGGCGTTTGGCGACCGAACGGCTTTTCAGCAAGGCGAGCGTTCCTTCGGCGGTCGCGCGCAGCAGCGCGCCGAGGTGCTCCATCAACTCCGGCGTCAATGGCGGCACCTGGGGGCCGGTCAATTCGGCGCCACGACAGAACGCGGCAGCAAGCTCGGTCAGGTCCGGCGAGCCGGCTTCCGCGGCCGCAGCCGCAGCCGAACTCGATTGAACAGACTCCGGCGTCATCGATCCGCTCTCTGGCGCGGCAGCGGCCGCCGGCGGCTCGGCTGGCGCGCTGTGGACCATCGGCGTGCCGGTTCGCACGACCAGGAGGTCGGTCTTCCACGACACCACGGCGCTTGCGCTTGCGCTCGCGCTCGCTGGTGTCACTTCTTCCGGCGGGTCCAGTGCGGGAGCAAGCCCCGGCGCCAGTGCGGGAAGAGGCGATTGAGCGGCAAGCGGATCGTGCGCGCCGTCCAGATCGAACCAGCGATCCAGCCTCGCGCGCGGCGGTTCCGGCGCCGCAACGCACTCGACGGCCAATTCGAACGCGCCGATGCGCAGGCAGTCGCCCACGGCAAGCACCCGTTGATCACCCGGTGCGAGCTGCGCATCGTTGACCCACAAAGGCGTGGTGCCGCTGATGCAGCGCACGAGCGCGTCCTGGCCGAGCATGGCCACCTCCGCGTGCTGGCGCGACACCCTTCGCAGCGGATCCGCCAGCACGAGGTCGCATTCAGGCGATCGGCCGATGACGAGGCCCTTCGGCGGCAGCGCGAGCGCCGTTGCGTCGGGCTCGCTGGTCCCGGGGCGGCGCATGACGTGCAGCGCGATCAAGTGCGGCTCCGTCCGCATTCAGCCCAGCGCGCGCCACAGGTCGGCCTGCACACGGCGGGCATCGATCGTTGGCGTGAGCTGTTCCATCACGCTGGCAACGAACTGCTCGCGCGTGTTCGAGGTCGCCGCACAGCGCTTGGCGACGACGCGCGCAATCGGCCCCAGTGAGGAAAGCAGCGCGGCGGCTGCCTTTTCCACGTCGCCTTCACGCATCGGAGAGCCATTCAGCATCGTGCCGCGGGTTTGCGGGGCTTGGGAGCCGGAGGCTCCTGAAGAGACCGCACCATGCGTCGGCAGCGCGCCGGCCTTGGCGAGGAAGCGCTCTCGCGCTTCGATGTCGACGATGGCACTCGCGACGGCATGGCGCACTTCCGCCAGCGTGGACAACCCACGCGCGGCGCGACGCACCAGCACGCGCGCGACTGCGCCCACATGCTGGGCGAGTTCGCGTTCGACCTCGGCCAGCGCGGCGCTGTCCCATCCGGTCGGCGTGGGAATCGAAGGGGGGCTGCTACCCGGCAGCGACTTCGCGGCGGCTTGGGGAACCCGCGCCGAGTCGGGCACCGTCGGCACGATGGACGAATACGCATCGGGACCCTCCGGCCGGTCCCGCAGCGTCGGGCTCTCCCTGATGTCCTCCAGAAGAGGCGACATCAGGATCTGCGCCGGGAGCACTTCAGGCAGCGTCTCGGTGGCGAGCGCATGCAGCGCCGTTCGCATGGCCATCGCGGTCGCAAAGCGCTGCGCCGGGTCCTTCGCCAGTGCCAGGTCGAGCACCGCGTCGAATGGCTTGTGTGCGGGGTTGTTCGTCAGCTCGCTGAGCGGCTTGTGCGGCTCGTAGACGATCTTGTACATGATGGCGTCGTCCGTGCCGACGAAGGGCGTGGTCCCGCTCAGCATCCGGTAGAGCAGCACGCCCGCCGAGAAGACATCGACGCGGCGGTCGATCTCCCGGTCGGTGTATTGCTCGGGCGCGATGTAGCCCGGTGAGCCGACGATCGAACTGGCGCGGGTCAGGTTCGACGTTTCGGTCCGCGCGATTCCAAAATCGGTGATCTTGAGGCGGCCATCGTCGGCAATCAGCAGATTCGCCGGCTTGATGTCCCGGTGCACGATGCCGCGCTCATGCGCATAGTGCAGGCCGTCGAGCAGTTGCGTCATCACGCACAGCACTTGCGGCACGTCGAGCTTGCGCGGCGCCTGCAGGTAGTCGCGCAGGTTGCGTCCGGCAACGTACTCCATGACGATATAGGCGAAGTCCTCGTCCTCGCCGAACTGATAGATCGAGACGATGTTGCGGTGGGTCAGCCGTCCGGCCGCCTTGGCTTCGACCCGGAAGCGCGCGGCGACGCTCATGTCGTCGCTTGAATCGAGCAGGCGGCGGTGGATCGTCTTCACGGCCACCTCGCGGTCGATCCCCGGATCGTGCGCGAGGTAGACGATGCCCATCGCGCCCGAGCCGATCACCCCGCGAATGGGGTACGGACCGACATGCGTGGGCGTCGACATAGGGATGCGTGCTTCAGGTGTCGATCATCTTGATGGCCTGGTCGAGGCTGCGTCGCATGCGGGTGAACGAATGCGCCAGCGTCCCGATCTCGTCGCGGCCACGCGTGTCGAACTCCGGCACGTCGGGCTCGCCCAGGCTGACGCGGTTCGCCACCTTCGAGAGCGCCACCACGGGCCGGATCACGAGCAGGTAGAGCATCAGGTTCAGCACGATGCCAATGGCCACGAAGATGCCGATGAGCGAACCCATGAAGACCTTGAAGGTCTGCTCGGCGCGCGCCAGCGGCACCGACATGGGCACCGAGACGACCTGCGCGCCGATCACCTCGTTCATCTGCCAGCCGAAGCCGTTGGCCGGGCCGTACTTGTCGATCACCGTGTGCGGCGCGGCTTCGACCGTGCTGTGGCAAGCCAGGCAGGCGGCGTTCGTGATGCGGATCGGGCGTGCAATGTAGAGCGTCCGCCCGGTGCCCGATTCGCGCTCGCCGACGAACTCCTTCTGGTCGGCCTGGCTCCGAAAGCGATTCACGATGTCGGCTTCCCAGTCCACCGCACGATCGCGCGGATTGGTCGGATTCAGGGTCGCTTCCTTGTAGGTGTAGTCGGCAAAGCTCTTGGACAGCGTCGCCAGCACTTCGGTGGCCGAATACGCGGGCACGGTCTGGGGCAGGAAGGTGTACTTCATCTGCGTTTCGAGCAACGGCCGGATCTGGTCGTTGGTGTAGGCGCGAATCGCCAGCGCCTTTTCCATGGTCAGGCGCGACTGGTTCAGCACTTCCTGCTTGGCATTGCTTTGCAGCAGGTCATACGAAATCTTCCCCGTGCCCAAGACGCCGGCCACGAAGACCACCAGGAAGATCAGGTTGAACTTGAATAGAAGGCGCATGGGAGTCTCCAGTCCTGGCTGTCGTTCGTCGCTGAGTTGCGCTACGACGGGGTCCGGTTCACTGAGATTTGCCGCCGCCCCGCCCGGCGCTCGTGTCCGAGGCTGCCGGCGCGGGTCCGGGTGCCGGCGTCAACCTGAGCGCCGCTGCGGGTGCGGGTGCGGGTGCGGGTGCGGCTGCGGGTGCGGGTGCCGCCGGAGCCGAGCCAGCAGCGGCAGCGGCAGCGGAAGCGGCGGCGGCGGCGGCAGCCGCGCGTTTGGCGCGAGCCGCTGCCGCCGCGGC
>NZ_JBFTNI010000014.1:0-100421 GCF_056397405.1 Variovorax sp. 05N34 | reverse complement strand
GACCCCACGAAAAGCGAGCACCGCAGGTTGCCCGTAGCGCAGCGAAGGGACGCCCACAGCAGGGTCGCCTTTCTTTTGCTTCCTTTTCTTTGGCGAAGCAAAGAAAAGGAAGTCGCCCGCCGGGGCGAGTCCCGGCCCCCACCCTCAAAACCGCAAACAACACCAGCAACACCCCCACCCGGCGGAAGCCCCCCCGCCCATGACCCCCCTCCCATCCCTCCAGTCCCTCCCCAGAGAAACCCGAGACACCCTCTTCCTCCTATCCGTCATCACCCTCATCCTCCTCCCTCAAACCCCCAACCTCCCGTGGTGGTGCACCCTCCTGGCCGCCATAGTCCTCATCTGGCGCGGCACCCTGGCCATCCAAGCCAAGCCTCTGCCGACAAAGTGGTGGCGAGCCGCCCTGTTGGCGCTGATCCTCATAGCCACTTTCTCCACTCACCGCACCCTCTTGGGCCGCGACGCAGGTGTCACCCTCATCGTCATCCTGTTAGCCCTCAAGACGCTTGAGCTGCGAGCCCGCCGAGACGCCTTCGTGATCTTCTTCCTGGGCTTCTTCACGATGCTCACGAACTTCTTCTATTCGCAATCGCTCCTGACAGCCTTCGCGATGCTGCTGGCTCTGCTGGGCCTCCTGACGGCGCTGGTCAACGCCCACATGCCGGTCGGCAAACCGCCGTTGTCGCAAGCCGCGCGCACTGCAGGCTGGATGGCGCTGCTCGGCGCACCGATCATGCTGGTGCTGTTCATGCTGTTCCCGCGAATGGCCCCCCTCTGGGGAACGCCGACCGATGCAATGGCCGGGCGCACCGGGCTGTCGAACACCATGCGCGTGGGCGCGATCGCGCAACTGGCGCTGGACGACGGCATCGCCGCACGCATCAAGTTCGACGACGGACGCCTTCCGCCACGCGCCAGCCTCTACTTCCGCGGGCCCGTGCTGTCGGAATTCGATGGTCGTGAATGGACGGCCCAGTCCCCTTTCATACGCCGGCAAATGCCTCTCAACCTGCGTGTGCAGGGCGAACCCTCGCGCTATGAGGTCACGCTGGAGCCCTCCAGCCGGCCCATGCTGCTGACGCTCGACGCCACGCCCAATCGGCCGGAGCTTCCCGGCTTCGAGGTCTTCGGCACCTCTGACCTGCAATGGGTCGCGAACCGACCGCTCACCGATCTCGCGCGCTACCGCGCCGAAAGCTTCACGCAGTTCGAGTACGGGCCGGCGCGCCGCGCGGCCGCCTTGCAATCCTTCGTGGCGCTGCCCCGAGGGTCGAATCCGCGCACTGTGGCGCTCGCAGCGCAGATGCGCAACGACCCGGCCCTGCGCGGCGCTTCGACGCAGGCCTATGTCCAGGCCGTTCTGCAGCGCCTTCGCACGGGCGGCTATTCGTACACGCTCGAACCCGGCCTCTACGGGGACAACACCGCCGACGAGTTCTGGTTCGACATCAAGGCGGGCTTCTGCGAACACATCGCGTCGGCGTTCGTCGTGCTGATGCGCGCGCTGGACATTCCGTCGCGTATCGTCACCGGCTACCAGGGCGGCGAGCTCAATGGCGTGGACAACTACTGGATGCTGCGCCACAGCGATGCACACGCCTGGGCCGAGGTCTGGGAGGAAGGCACGGGCTGGGTCCGCGTCGACCCGACCGGCGCGATATCGCCCGACCGGGTCGGCCAGTTCCGGCGTCTCGTGGCGCAGCCGGGGCTCATCGAAGGCGCATTCGAAGTCGTGACTCCGAGCCTTGCGCACAACCTTCGCGCCGCGTGGGAAGCCGTCAACAACGGTTGGAACCAATGGGTGCTCAACTACACGCAAAGCCGCCAGCTCGATCTTCTGAAGAACCTCGGATTCGAAGCGCCAAGCATTCAGGACCTCATCATGGTGCTGCTGGTGCTGATGGTGGCGGCCAGCGTGGCCGGCGCCGGCTGGACCCTGTGGGAACGCAGCCGGCATGACCCCTGGCTGCGGTTGCTGGGCCAGGCGCGCGCGCGCCTGAAGCAGGCGGGCATCGATGTGCCGGAGACTGCACCACCGCGCCAGATGGCGGCACGCCTGACCGAGCACTTCGGTGCGAATGCACAGGCGGCGCATGACTGGCTGCTCCGGCTCGAAGCGCAGCGTTATGCCAAGACGCCAGGCGCCGGGCTGTCGGCATTGCGCTCCGAGTTCCGCCGACTGTCGTGGCCGCGCTGAAACCGCATGTGAAGTTTTCCGGCGCACGCCACGTGAACGGCACAATGCGCGCCATGCCTCGCCCTCTGACCGTCACTTCGGCCCTTTCCCTCTCCGTTTCCCTGACCTTCTCGGCCGCATTCGTCACTTCGATACCCGCTTCCGCGGCGCAGGGGGTGCACAAGAAGGCCGCCACTGCCGCCCAGAGCGGCATCCCTTACGCCACGCGCACCGACGCGATGCAGTTCGCCGACGAGGTCGCCGATCGCCGCAAGCTCGATCGCCAATGGGTGCGCGCCACCATCGGCAGCGCCAAGCAACTGCAGAACGTCCCGCGCCTGATGCTGCCCGCCCCCGTCGGCACGCCAAAGAACTGGTACGCCTATCGCGGCCGCTTCATCGACCCGGTGCGAATCTCGGCGGGCGCGCGCTTTTGGCGAAACAACGCCGACACGCTCGTACGTGCCCAAGCACAGTTCGGCGTGCCGCCAGAAATCATCGTCGGGATCATCGGCGTCGAGACCATCTATGGACGCAACATGGGCAGCTTCCGCGTCATCGATGCGTTGGCGACCTTGTCCTTCGACTTCCCGCAGGCGCATCCACGCGCCGCCGAGCGGCAGGCCTTCTTTCGCAGCGAACTCGAAAGCTTCCTGAGCACCGAAAGCCGCACGGCCGAAGATCCATTGGCGCCGCTGGGCAGCTACGCCGGCGCGACGGGCATGCCGCAGTTCATGCCGAGCAGCATCGCCAAGTACGCTGTCGACTTCGACGGCGACGGGCGCATCGACCTGGTCAACAACCCCGTCGACGTGATCGGCTCGGTGGCGAACTATTTCAAGGCCTTTGGCTGGCAACCGGGCATGCCGCCCATCTTTCCAGTGAGCTTCGACGAATCGCGACTCCAGAAAGCGGTGCTGCTGGCGCCGGACATCGTGCCGACCTTCAGCGCGGACGCCTTCGTGGCGGGCGGCGCCGTGCTTCAAGGTGAGGCACTCAGGTTCAAGGGACTGCTCGCGCTCATCGAACTGCAGAACGGCGCGGAAGCGCCCAGCTATGTGGCCGGAACGCAGAATTTCTACGTGATTACGCGCTACAACTGGAGCAGCTACTACGCGATGTCCGTCATCGAACTCGGACGCGAAGTGCGCGCCGCAATGGATCAGTGATTTCTCTCTGTGGCGGACATCCGCCTCCGGCCGGAGCACGCACTTGCCACAAGAATTCCATCTCGATGCCTACGTCAGTTTCACGCTCGCGGTCTTGTTGCTCTTCGTCGGCAAGGCGTGCACGCGCCGCTTCGAACTTCTGCGGCGCTACAGCATTCCGGAGCCCGTCGTGGGCGGGCTGGTGTGCATCGCCGTCGTCAGCCTGCTTTTCCTCGCCTTTGGGCTGAAGGTCGATTTCCAGCTCGGCGTGCGCGACGTCCTGCTGCTGTATTTCTTCGCGGCGATCGGCCTTGCTTCGGATGTGCGGACCTTGAGCAAGGGCGGGCGACCGCTGGCGGTGCTGCTGGGGCTCTCCGCGGGCTACATGGTGATGCAGAACCTGCTCGGCATGGCCGTCGCGACCGGCTTCGGACTCGATCGGCGCGCGGGACTTCTGACGGGCTCCATCTCCCTCACCGGCGGCGTCGGGACCACTCTGGCGTGGGCTCCGCATTTCGTCAGCGACCTGGGCATCGGCAACGCGGAAGTCATCGGCCTGTCCGCCAACATGGCGGGGTTGATTGCCGCATGTGCGATCGGCGGGCCGCTCGCTGCCTACCTGATGCACAAGCATCGCCTCGTCTCTTCGTCCGAGGCCATTCTGGAGCCGGGCGCCCACTACGAGGACGAGAACCGCACCCGCCTGGACTACAACAGCGTGCTGCTCGCGCTGCTCTGGCTCAACGTGGCATTGATCATGGGCCGCGGCATCAGCGACCTGATCGCGATGACAGGGCTGAGATTGCCTGCATTCGTCGGCAGCCTGGTGGCCGGCATCCTGGTGCGCAACCTCACCGCCTTGTTCACTGCGCAAAAGGGCCAGTTGTGGCACTGGGACCGCATGCGCGCGGGCGTGTCCCTGATCGCCGACATCTGCCTCGGCGTCTTCCTGACGATGGCGCTGATGGGCCTGCAGCCCTGGCAGATGCACGGCGTTGCGCTCTTCGTGCTGACTGCGGTGGTGCTGCAGGTGATCATGGCGGTCGCCTTCACCGTCTTCGTGGTCTACCTGTGCATGGGGCGCGACTATGAATCGGCCGTCATCTGCGCCGGCTTCGGCGGCATTGCACTCGGCTCGACGGCGACGGCCATCGCCAACATGAGCGCCGTGGCGCGTGAACACGGCCCGGCACCACGCGCGTTCGTGGTCGTGCCGCTGGTCTGCGGATTCTTCATCGACTTGGTGAATGCCTTCGTGATCGGCTTCATGGCCCGATGACTCAAGGCGCCCTGTGCAGCCGGTGCAACGCAATCTCCGGCGGACAGTTGAGCCTGACGTCGACCACCGACGAGCCGCAGCCCACCGAGGTGTAGCCGACCATTCCTTGATGCCGCCACGGACCTCGCGCCGTGAAGCGTGGTACGTCAGCGTCGGTGAGGATGGGTATGCCGCCCGGCAGGCAGATCTGTCCGCCGTGCGTGTGGCCGCTGAGCATCAGGCTGATGTCGGCGTGCGCCGCGAGCCGATAAGGCTCCGGCGTGTGCGAAAGCAGGATCGCGCAGGCGTCCGGCGCGATGTCGGCAGTGGCCTTGTGAAAGTTATGCGTTCGAAAGTAGTGCGCATCGTCGATGCCGGCCAGCGCGAGCGCATCACCATCGCGTTCGATACGCACCGCTTCATTCATGAGCACGCGGATGCCCAGTTCCTCCATGCCTGGCACCATGCGAATGGAGTCGTGATTGCCCAGCACCGCGTAAACCGGCTCGCCCAGGTGAGGCCGCAAGCGCGCCAGCGCCTGGAGTGTCGGCGCAAAAGGCCCGAAGCTCCGAAACCGGAAGTCGCCGGTCAGCACGCAGACGTCATGGGCCACGCCGCGCAGACTTTCGATCAAGCGCTCCAGATGGACTTCGCTCATGTCGATGTGGAGATCGCTCAGGTGCAGCACCCGGAAGCCCTCGAAGGCCGCCGGCAGACGCCCGAGCCGGACCTCGTTGTCCCGTACTCGGATGTCCAATACATTGCGCCGGCCGCGCGAGCGCAACCCCGTCATGTTGAGCCCGAGGCGGATCATGCTCTGAAAGGAGAACCACTTCTGCAGATGGAAGTAGCGCGTGCTCCGCCGAACGCTGAGAGCCTCATGCTCGCCTTCCAGGCCCAGGCGTTGGTGGAGGTGCGCACGACCGATCCGCGCCTCGAGCACGGCAAGATCCCTGCGTTCTTCTTCGCTGCAGTCGGAAAAGTTCATGGCCAGTCGACTTTACCTGCGCGCCGGGACTTGCGCGGGGACGTAGTTGTCGGGCTAGCGTTGAAGGCGGTCCATTCACATAATCCGTTCACCTGAACCAGGAGGCGCCGTGCGATCCACCTTTGCAGATCAACGACTTCAATCCAAATGGCTGCTGGCGCTGTATGCGCTGATGCTGCTGTTCACCGGCTGCGCATCGATCAAGCCGGATCCGCTTCCCTCGTGGAACGAAGGCAGCACCAAGCAGTCGATCGTCGCCTTTGTCGCCAAGGTCACGGCGCAGGGCTCGCAGGATTTCGTGCCGCCACCCGAGCGCATCGCGGTCTTCGACAACGACGGCACGCTCTGGGCCGAGCAGCCGATGTACTCGCAGGTGTTCTTCGTCTTGGATCGCGTCAACGCGCTCGCGCCGCAGCATCCGGAGTGGAAGACGACAGAGCCTTTTGCGTCTGTGCTGAGAGGCGATATCAAAGGCGCAATGGCGGGCGGCGAGAAATCCATCCTCGCGCTGGTGGCGGCCACGAGCACCGGCATGTCGAGCGCCGAGTTCGATTCGCTGGTGCGTGACTGGATCGCAACGGCGAAGCATCCGCGCTTCAACCAGCCGTACACCGCGATGGTGTACCAGCCAATGCTCGAACTGATGGCCTACTTGCGCGCAAACGGCTTCAAGACCTTCATCGTCTCAGGCGGCGGCATGTCTTTCATGCGGCCTTGGACCGAAAAAGTCTATGGCGTGCCACCCGAGCAGGTGGTGGGCAGCAGCGGCAAGACGCGTTTCGAGGAGCGCGCCGGCACGCCGGTGATCATGCGCCTGCCGGAACTGGACTTCATCGACGACGGTCCCGGCAAGCCCGTCGGCATCCAGACGCACATCGGTCGCCGACCCATCTTCGCCTTCGGCAATTCAGACGGTGACCTGCAGATGCTGCAGTGGACCGCTGCCGGCCCGGGCGCGAGCTTCATGGGCATCGTCCATCACACGGACGCGGCGCGAGAGTGGGCCTACGACAGCCCATCGAGCGTCGGCAAGCTCAGTCCACCGACACTCGACATCGCGCGCGCCAAGGGCTGGACCGTTGTCGATATGAAACGGGACTGGGGCGTGGTCTTCCCGTTCCAGGCCGCAAAGAACTAGCGGCGCTGCTCCACGTGACGGGCGAAGTTGTCCAGGATGGCTTGCCAACCTTCGCGTTGCTGCTCGATCGGATAGGTCGACTCGCTATCGAAGGTCACACGCACTTTCACGCCATCGGTGCCCTCGGCAAACTCGACTTCGCCGGTGCGGTCGCCAAATGAATATTCGATGCGTGAATGCGGCACGATCTTGGTGTAAGTGCCGGCGAAATCGAATCCCATGCTGCCGTTTTTCGCCTCCATGCGCGAGGTGAAGGTGCCACCGACGCGCAGATCGACCGTGGCAGCGGTCGTGTGCCAGTCGTCGGACGCGGCGTTCCATTGCTTGATGTCTTCGGGGGTCGTGTAGGCGCGCCAGACTTCGGCAATGGGAGCGGCGATGGTGGTTTCTACAGTGATTTTCATAAAGACTCAAAGGATTGGGTTGGTCTCGATCAGTCCGAATCGCATGCAGCGAATTCGCGGCCAAGATCATAGGGGCAGCCCGTCAGCCCCGGCACGAGATGGACGGGCCGGCCGGCGGCACAATCAGCCCGATGCAAAGCCCGCCCTCCCCCGACGACGATGACGCCGCCGCGCAAATCGTGCGTTTGCGCGCTGCGTGGGCCGGGGCCTGGCGGGCGCTCGGCAGCGACGCACCAAGCGATGCCCTCCTCTCGCAATTGCTGGCCCGCTACGCCGAGCCGCATCGCCACTATCACTCGCTCCACCATCTGGACGAATGCCTGCGGCTTCTGGAGGCTCACCGCGCGGCGGCCGAGCGGCCGGCGGAGGTGGCGCTCGCACTCTGGTTCCATGACGCGATCTACGACGTCAACCGCCACGACAACGAAGCGCAAAGCGCCGCCTGGGCCGTCGAGGCGTTGAGCGCTGCCGGTCTGCCCGGCGAGGTCATCCGCAGAGTGCATGCGCTGGTGATGGCCACGCGCCATGATGCAGTCCCGGAGGGCCGCGATGCAGCGCTGCTCGTTGACATCGATCTCTCGATCCTGGGCGCCCCGCCGCCGCGTTTCGCGGAATACGAGCGCCAGATTCGCGCGGAGTACGCCCACGTCCCCGCACAGCAATTCGAAGAGCGACGGCGCGCCATCCTTTCTCGCTTTCTCGAACGACGGCCGCTCTATGTGACGCCCGGACTCCGCGCCGAACGCGAGGCGCAGGCGCGCGCCAACCTCCAGTCCGCCATCGACGCGGCGGCAAACCGAGCGCCAACCCCGGCGCCATCTGTGGAGGCGTTGCTGGCGCTCGCCATCCAGCAAGTCAACGCAGGAAATGGCGCGCAAGCAAGAGCACTTTGCGACCAGGCATCGGCAGCGCACGGACCTCATCCTGCGGTTCTTCAGTTGCTCGCGCTGCTCGATCTGCAGAAAGGCGACATCCCCGAGGCGCAGGAACACGTCAGGCAAAGCCTCGCGATGCGCCCCGCGCACGGACCGACGCTCGCACTGGCCGGAGACATCGCGCGTGCAGCCGCCGCACCTGAAGAAGCGTTGGCCCTGTTCGAGCGCGCTCATGGCCTGCAGCCCGATCGCCCCGAACGCCGTCACGCCGTCGGTGCCGCGTGGTTCGAACTCGCGCTGAAGCGTCAGGACGCCGGCGATCTTGCCGGCGCTGCCGCCGCCCTGCGAAGTGCGCTGTTCCTGCTGCCGCACTATGCGGAGGCGGAAGTGAATCTAGGCATCGTGCTGCAGGAAAGCGGCGACATGGACGGCGCGATGCAAGCCTATGGCCGCGCCTATCGCGTTCGCGAAGACACCTTTGGTCGCATCGCCCATGCGCTGGGCGCAGCGAGCACAGGACAGCTCTGGCTCGACCTCGACGCACTTCGCACCGCACTGCGCGACACGCCCGCCGCCTGACCCGACTCTTCAGGTCCTCAGGTCCTCAAGCCCGATCCCGCTTGGATCGATAACCCCTGCGATAGACGCCAGGAGCGGCCATGATCCCGGCCGACACTTCGTTGTAGCGTTCAATGTGCTGCGGCGACATGGCTTCGCACACCAACGCCGGAACCTCGCGCCGCACGGGATAGCACTGGGCCACTGGCGTCCCACGCGGGAGTACGCCGCAGAAGTCGGGCTCGGTCCACAGGGCCGGAAAGTTGATTCCGATGTCGATGAACTTGTCCGAGTCGACCATGCCGGTGATCAGCCGAAACGGCAGATCATCGCGATGGACCGGATGCACCACCATCAGCGACCAATCCGCTTCAAGCTCGATGGTCCAGAAGCTGTTGAACTTCAATGCGGAGCGCCCTTCATGCGAAAAGGGAGAGCCTTCGATCTGCTCCGGCACATGAAAGCTCAAAGGCGCGCGCGGATGCGCAGCCGAGGCCAACGGCGGCAAGGGCCAGTCCCAGCTGAATTGCATGCGCTCCACATGAACATCGCAAGGCAGCAGCATCAGAAAACCATGCGTCATCGCATCGACGAAGGGCGGGCACTGCTTCACCGTCCGCACGGCGCGCTGATGCACGGCCGATTGCACCCGCGGCGGCATCGTGCGCAGCCAGTCGGGCAGCATGGCGTGCGCCGGCACCGGGCGCGGCAGCAGGTCGATCAGCGCCGGGTCGCAGCGAAAGGTGATGTTCATGCGCCGGAAGGATATGCGCTCCGCCGATCTGCGCAACCGGCGGAGTGACAGCTCATGCGGGGCGCTGCTTCAGCGGACCCGCCCATCCCTCCACGCACCCACGAGCTTGTCGTAGTTGATGGTCTCGCCCTGCGGCTTTTCGTTGGCGAGCTTCTTCCACGGCGCGCCCTTGTCGCTCAGCCACTTGTCTGGCGACGACTTGGGGTTGAGCTTGGGCGCGCAGTGCGCCATGCCTGCGCGCTGCAGGCGCGCCATGACGTCGTCCATCTCGCTCGCGAGGTTGTCCATGGCCTGCTGCGGCGTCTTTTCGCCGGTGACGGCGACCGCCACGTTCTTCCACCAGAGCTGCGCGAGCTTCGGATAGTCGGGCACGTTGTTGCCGGTCGGTGTCCACGCGACACGCGCAGGACTGCGATAGAACTCGATCAGGCCGCCATACTTCGGTGCGTTCTGCGTGAAGTAATCGGAGCGGATGTCGCTGTCCCGGATGAAGGTCAACCCGACGATCGACTTCTTGAGCGACGTCGTTTTCGCGGTCACGAACTGCGCATAGAGCCAGGCCGCCGCGGCCCGGTTCGGATCGTTGGACTTGAGAAAGGTCCACGAACCCACGTCCTGGTAGCCGTTCTGCATACCCTGCTTCCAGTACGGGCCGTTGGGTCCAGGCGCCATCCGCCACTTCGGCGTGCCATCGGCGTTCACCACAGGCAGCCCTTGCTTGATCATGTCGGCCGTGAACGCGGTGTACCAGAAGATCTGCTGCGCGATCTGGCCTTGCGCGGGCACCGGGCCGGACTCGCCGAAGGTCATCCCGGTGGCTTCCTTGGGCGCGTACTTCTTCATCCAGTCGATGTACTTGGTCAATGCATAGACAGCGGCAGGCGAATTGGCGCCGCCGCCGCGCTCGACCGATGCGCCAACCGGCGTGCACTTGTCCGCCGCCACGCGGATGCCCCATTCGTCGACCGGAAGGCCGTTGGGAATACCGACATCGGCCTCGCCCGCCATCGACAACCACGCATCGGTGAATCGCCAGCCAAGCGAGGGATCCTTCTTGCCGTAATCCATGTGGCCGTAGATCGGCTTGCCATCGATGGTCTTGACGTCTTCGCTGAAGAAGGCGGCGATGTCTTCGTAGGCGCTCCAGTTCAGCGGTACGCCGAGTTCATATCCGTACTTGGCCTTGAACTTGTCCTGCAGGTCCTTTCGCGCGAACAAGTCGGCGCGGAACCAATACAGATTGGCGAACTGCTGGTCGGGCAATTGGTAGAGCTTGCCGTCCGGCGCCGTGGTGAAGCTCGTGCCGATGAAGTCCTTCAGGTCGAGCCCCGGATTGGTGTATTCCTTCCACGGCCCCGCCATCTGATCGGTAAGCGACAGCGCTGTGCCATAGCGGTAGTGGGTTCCGATGTGGTCCGAGTCGTTGATCCAGCCGTCGTAGATCGACTTGCCGGACTGCATCGAGGTCTGCAGTTTCTCGACCACGTCGCCTTCCTGGATGATGTCGTGCTTCACCTTGATGCCAGTGATTTCCTCGAAGGCCCTGGCCATTGTCTTTGACTCGTACTCGTGCGTCGTCAGCGTCTCGGACACTACGGCGATTTCCTTCACACCCTTGTCCTGCAGCTTCTTGGCCGCGTCGATGAACCATTTCATTTCGGCCATCTGCTGGTCTTTGCTCAGGGTCGACGGCTGGAATTCGCTGTCGATCCATTTCTTGGCCTCCGCCTCTCCCGCCCCGGCGCTCTGCATGGCGAATGTCGCCGCGGCCAGAGCCAATGCTGTGTAGCGAATCTTCATGAGTGTCTCCTCGATGGCGCTTCCCGGTTCTGGAGGAGTCGGCTCCGGGAAAGCGGAGAGCCGGTCCAGTTGAAAAAGGGAAAGGTCGACGCGGTCAGCCCTTGCGCATGATCAGTCCGACCACGAGCATGGACAGCACGAAGCTGATCCAGATCGACGGCTCTTCCTCAAGGCTCATCCATTCCTGGAACTTGCCTGCGAGGCCGATGAAGATGAGATTGATATAGGCAGCAGTGAGCAACCCGATGAAGAGCCGGTCGCCTCGCGTTGTCTCCAGCGGCAGCCAGCCACGGCGCAAGGTGGTCGGCGACTTGAGTTCCCACACAGTCATGCCGACAAGCATCAGCGCAATGCAGCTGAAGAAAATTGCCACCGGTGTGGTCCAGACCATCCAATCGAACATCACACTCTCCTTGTCAGACGCGACCCATCGCGAAACCCTTGGCGATGTAGTGCCGAACGAACCAGATCACGATGGCGCCGGGCACGATGGTCAGGACACCCGCCGCGGCCAGCGTCGCCCAGTCCATCCCGGCGGCACTCACGGYGCGCGTCATGGTCGCGACGATCGGCTTGGCATTCACGCTGGTCAGCGTGCGCGCCAGCAGGAGCTCCACCCAGCTGAACATGAAGCAGAAAAAGGCCGCGACGCCGACGCCCGCCTTGATCAACGGCAGGAAGATCGTGAGAAAGAAGCGCGGGAACGAATAGCCGTCGATGTAGGCCGTCTCGTCGATCTCCCGCGGAATGCCGCTCATGAAGCCTTCGAGAATCCACACCGCAAGCGGCACGTTGAACAGCAAGTGCGCCAGCGCCACGCCCAGGTGCGTGTCCATGAGGCCGACGGTCGTGTAGAGCTGAAAGAACGGCAGCAGGAAGACCGCCGGCGGGGTCATGCGGTTGGTCAGAAGCCAGAAGAAGACGTGCTTGTCTCCAAGGAACGAATAGCGCGAAAACGCATAGGCAGCCGGCAGCGCCACCGTGAGCGAGATCACGGTGTTGATGCCCACGTAGATGAGGCTGTTGATATAGCCCGAATACCACGACTCGTCCGTGAAGATGCGCTTGTAGTTCTCCCACGTCAGGTGCTGGGGAAAGAACGAGAAGCTCGAGAGGATCTCCTCGTTCGTCTTGAAGCTCATGTTGATCATCCAGTAGATGGGCAACAGCGCGAAGACGATGTACAGCACCAGAAAGAGGCTGCGCTTGCGCAGGCGGTCTTCGCTCATGGCGCCTCCTCGGCGGTGTCGTGCGTGCCGACACGCAGCATCCAGTTGTAAAGGACGAAGCACAGCAGCAGGATGATGAGGAAATAAATCAGCGAGAAAGCCGCCGCTGGCCCGAGATCGAATTGACCGACAGCCTTCTGCGTGAGGTATTGGCTGAGGAAGGTGGTCGCATTGCCGGGCCCGCCGCCCGTCAGCACGAAGGGCTCCGTGTAGATCATGAAGCTGTCCATGAAGCGCAGCAGCACCGCGATCACCAGCACACCGCGCATCTTCGGCAGCTGGATATAGCGAAACACCGCGAACTTGCTCGCCCCGTCGATGCGCGCCGCCTGGTAGTAGGCATCGGGTATCGAACGCAAGCCGGCGTAGCACAGGAGCGCCACGAGAGGCGTCCAGTGCCAGACGTCCATCAGCAGCACGGTCAGCCAGGCGTGCGTCGCATTACCCGTGTAGTTGTAGTCGATGCCCAGCTTCCGCAGCGCATAGCCGAACAAGCCGATGTCCGCCCGGCCGAAGATCTGCCATATGGTGCCGACCACGTTCCATGGAATCAGCAGCGACAGCGCAACGATGACCAGCACTGCCGACGAACGCCAGCCGGTGGACGGCATCGACAGCGCAAGGCAGATGCCGAGCGGGATCTCGATCAGGAGCACCGCCAGCGAAAAGCCGAGCTGGCGCAACAGCGCTTCATGCAGTTCGCTGTCGCGCATGACGGAGGCGAACCATTCGGTGCCCACGAAGACTCGGCGGTCGGGCGAAATGATGTCCTGCACCGAGTAGTTCACCACGGTCATCAGCGGGATGATGGCCGAGAAGGCCACGCAGACCAGCACCGGCAGCACGAGCCACCAGGCCTTCTGGTTGATCGGTTTATTGATTCCGTTCATGTCGAAGCCTCCGGTTCAGCTCGCTTCAGGCCACCAACTCTTCGTCGCGATAGAAACAGGTATGGCGGCCCACCACGGCCAGCCAGATCGGCTCGCCGGCCGATGGGACCCGCGTCTCCAGCCCGAAGCGGGCTTTGAGCGTGTGGTCGCCGACGGCCGCGCTCAACATCAGGTGCGTTCCGACGTCCTGCACGCGTGCGACCGTGGCCATCAGTGCCCCTGGCGAGTGGGGTTCGGCCAGCGCGACGTACTCCGGTCGAATGCCGATCTTCAGTGCGCCCTCAGGAAGTTCGCGTGTCGCCTGCAGCCTCGCGCCCGCAATGTCGAGAACGCCGCCCGCGCTCAGTGCCGGCAGAAAGTTCATCCCCGGCGAGCCGATGAAATGACCGACGAAGGTATGGGCCGGCCGCTCGAAAAGCGCTTCCGCACTGCCGATCTGCACGGCCTTGCCGCGCGTCATGACCACGACTTCCTCGGCGAAAGTGAGCGCCTCGACCTGGTCGTGCGTGACGTAGATCAACGTGAGCTTGAGTTCGCGATGAATCTGCTTGAGCTTGCGACGCAGTTGCCACTTGAGGTGCGGATCGATCACCGTCAGTGGCTCGTCGAAGAGCACAGCCGACACGTCGCTGCGAACGAGTCCGCGCCCGAGAGAGATCTTCTGCTTGGCGTCCGCGGCAAGGCCAGCCGCGCGCTGGTTGAGCTGCCCGCTCATGTCCAGCATTTCCGCGATCTCGCCGACGCGCTTGCGGATCTGCTCTGCGGGCATGTTCCGGTTGCGCAGCGGAAAGGCCAGGTTCTGCGCCACGGTCATCGTGTCGTAGATCACCGGGAACTGGAACACCTGCGCGATGTTGCGTTGCTGGGGCGTCTCCAGCGTCACGTCGCGGCCGTTGAATTTGACACTGCCCTTCGACGGCGCGAGCAGGCCCGAGATGATGTTGAGCATCGTCGTCTTGCCGCAGCCCGAGGGGCCGAGCAACGCATAGGCGCCGCCGTCACGAAAGCTCATCTTGAGCGGCAGGAGCGCATAGTCGCTGTCCTGCGTCGGGTGGGGACGATAAGCGTGGGCGAGATCGAGGTCGATGCGAGCCATGTCAGCCTCCCTTGTGGCGCCAGTCGGGCGCAACGGCGAGCCGCTCGCCGCTATCGAACACATAGGCCTGAGACGCGCTGAAGTACAGGGTCACGGCCGCGCCGAGATCGAACCGATGCACGCCGGTCAATTGAGCGACGAGTTCGCCCACCAGCGTCTCGACGTGGACGAAGGTGTCCGATCCGGAGATCTCGGCCAGCTCCACCTTGCCTTGCAAAGGGATGTCGCCATTGCCGCCACCGATGTTGAGCGCGCTGGCCCGCAGGCCGACGGTGACCGCCCCATCCACCCCCGCCGGCATTGACAGCGGCAGCAAGGGACCGCCTTCGATCTGCACGCCGCCGGTGACTGCAAGGCCCGTCATCAGGTTCATCGGCGGATCGCTGAACGCACGCGCGACACGCAGCGACTGCGGCGCGTGGAAGACCTCGGCGGTCGGCCCGTACTGAAGCAGCTCGCCCGCATCCATCACCGCCGTGTAGCCACCCAGCAGCAGTGCCTCGCCCGGCTCGGTGGTGGCATAGATCACTGTCGAATCGCCCGTCGCAAAGAGCTGCGTGAGTTCCTCGCGCAAGCCTTCGCGCAATTTGTAGTCGAGGTTCACCAGCGGCTCATCGAGCAGCATCAGCGGCGCGTTCTTGGCCAGAGCGCGAGCCAGGGCCACGCGCTGTTGCTGGCCGCCGGAAAGCTCTGCGGGATAGCGGTCGAGGAACATGCCGATGTGCAGCTTGTCCGCCAATTCCCGCACGCGCGCTTCGATGTTCGGCTCGCCGCGCAGCTTGAGTGGCGATCCGATGTTGTCAGCCACCTTCAGCGACGGGTAGTTGATGAACTGCTGATACACCATGGCCACGTTCCGCTGGCGAACCGGCACGCCGGTGACATCCGTGCCGTCGACCAGGACCTTGCCTTCGGTGGGCGCGTCGAGCCCCGCCATCAGCCGCATGAGGCTCGTCTTGCCGGCCTGCGTGGCGCCGAGCAGCACGGTCACCGCACCACTGCGCGGCGCGATGCTCTGCGGATAGAGCCAGGTCTGTGCGCCGACCTTCTTGGCGACGCGATCGAGCGTCAGCTGCATGGAACTCCCCCTCCTCCTGCGAGTGCCCGCGCCTGCATCCAAGCGTCGACTTGCTCGCGCTCCGTAGGCGTGAAATGCAGGCCGAGCTTGGAGCGGCGCCAGAGCACGTCCTCGCCGCTGCATGCCCACTCCTCGTTGCGCAGGTAATGCAACTCGCGCTCGTGCAGGCCGGGTGCCACGGCGGGGCCCATGTCGTTCATCGATTGCGCATCGCCGATCACCTCCGTGATGCGCGCACCATAGGCGCGTGCAAGCCGCCGCGCAAGGCCGGCCCCCATCCACGCATGCCTGGTTCGCACCGCGGATACGAAACGTTCGAAATCGTCGTCGGGCCGCGAAGTGCGGCTCGTGGCGCCGATCCAGGCCGAGAGATCGCCGCCCGCCATGAATGCCCCGTCGGTCCACGGAGCGCGCGTATCGCCCAGCATGCGCCCCACTTCGTCGGCTGCGTCCTCTGCCAGTTTGCGAAAGGTGGTGATCTTGCCGCCCCAAACCGACAGCAAGGGCGCCGCCGTGGTGTTGGATTCGAGCATGTAGTCGCGCGTGACCGCCGACGGGTCGCCCGAAGCATCATCGAGCAGCGGACGCACGCCCGAGTACGTCCAGACCACATCGGACGGCAGGATGGCCTTCTCGAAATATCGGCTGGCCTGGCTGCACAGGTAGTCGACCTCGTCGTCGCTGATGCGCGCCGCCCCCGGGTCGTCGCCCTGCAATTCGATGTCGGTCGTGCCGATCAGCGTGAAATCGTCCTGGTAGGGAATCGCGAAGATGATTCGCTTGTCCGGGTTCTGGAAGATGTAGGCGTGGTCGTGGCCGAACACGCGCGGCACGACGATGTGGCTGCCCTTGACCAGCCTCAGATGCCGCGTTGCCAGCGCTTCGCCTTGCGCCGAACGGGCCACGCCACGCAAGAAAGCTTCCGCCCATGGACCGGCGGCGTTGACCACCGCGCGGGCGTGCACCGTTCGCTGTCCTTCGCGGCCTTCAAGCACGGCGGTCCAGCCCTCGCCGTCGCGCTGAGCGCTGATGCAACGGGTGCGCGTCAGCACCTCCGCGCCTCGCGCGCGGGCGTCCAGGGCGTTCAGCACCACGAGGCGCGCATCGTCGACCCAGCCGTCCGAATACACGAAGCCGCGCCTGAATTCGGGCTTGAGCGCCGCGCCGGCCTCGTGCCGCCGAAGGTCGACCGTGCGCGAACCCGGCAACACCTCGCGCTTTGCCAGGTGGTCGTACATGAACAGGCCGATGCGGATCATCCAGGCCGGCCGCATCGACGGGTCGTGCGGCATGACGAAGCGCAGCGGCCGCATGATGTGCGGCGCACTCTTGAGCAGCACTTCACGCTCTTGCAACGCCTTGCGGACCAGCGAGAACTCGTAGTACTCCAGGTAGCGCAACCCTCCGTGGATCAGCTTGGTGGACGACGACGAGGTGTGCGCAGCGAGATCGTCCTTTTCGCAGAGCACGACGCGCCAGCCGCGCCCCGCGAGATCGCGCGCAATGCCGCAACCATTGATCCCGCCGCCGACGATCAGGACGTCGCAGTCTGCGGTGAAAGCGGATGGGGGCGATGCTTCCGGGCTCAAGGGGGTCGATTCCGTTTCTGTGGGGGTTGTCTGAGGCGTTGGTTTTTCGGTTTTTTTCATTCTGGTTCCTTAAAGCGCGATTTTCTTCGGCGTTAACCCTAATCTTGTTCGTTTATTTTCGTTCTAAAGTCGAGCGAAATCGCGTCTGCCGCCATCCGTGAACTCAAATCCCCGCCAACTCAAGCTCCTCAACACTGTCCGCGCGCGGGGTTCGGTCACCGTCGAAGAGCTCGCCGAGATGCTCGGCGTCACCCTGCAGACGGTCCGACGGGACGTCCAGCGCCTAGCGGATGAAAAACTGCTCACGCGCTTCCACGGCGGCGTGCGCGTGCCGAGTTCGACCACCGAGAACATTGGCTACCAGCAGCGCGAAACGCTCAATGCCGAGGGCAAGGCGCGCATCGCGCGAGCCGTCGCCGCGCGAGTGCCGAACGACTGCTCGCTGATCCTCAATATCGGCACGACGACAGAAGCCATCGCGAAGGCGCTGCTGCATCACACCGGCCTGCGGGTGATCACCAACAACCTCAACGTCGCGACCATCCTCAGCGACAACCCCCATTGCGAAGTGATCGTGGCGGGCGGGTCGGTGCGGCTGCGCGACCGCGCCATCGTCGGCGAGGCGACCGTCGACTTCATCCGCCAGTTCAAGGTGGACATCGCACTCATCGGCGTGTCGAGCATCGAGGCCGACGGCACGCTGCGCGACTTCGACTTGCGCGAAGTCAAGGTGGCGCAAACCATCATCGCGCAGGCGCGCGAAGTCTGGCTCGCGGCCGATGCAAGCAAATTCAACCGGCCCGCGATGATCGAACTCGCCAAGCTGTCGCAGATCGATTGCCTGTTCACCGACGCGGAACCACCACCCCCCTTTCCCGAGCTGATCGAACATGCGCAAGTCCGCTGCGAGATCGCACGCGAACACTGAAGGAGCCTTTTTTCATGACCTACCTGCTCGCCCTCGACCAAGGCACGTCGAGCTCACGCAGCATCGTTTTCGATGGCGCCGGCCGCATCGTCGCCATCGCTCAACGCGAACTCACGCAGATCTATCCGCAACCCGGCTGGGTCGAACACGATCCGCTGGAGATCTGGACCAGCCAACTCGCCACCGCACGCGACGTGCTCGCCAAGGCGAAGCTCAAGGCCAGCGACATTCACGCGGTCGGCATCACCAACCAGCGCGAAACCACGCTCGTGTGGAACCGCAAGACGGGCCAGCCGGTGCACCACGCCATCGTCTGGCAGGACCGGCGCGCAGAGCCGATGTGCGCCAGGCTGCGACAGGACGGCATGGCCGACGCCATCCGGGACAAGACCGGCCTCGTGATCGACGCCTACTTCTCCGGCACCAAGCTGCGCTGGCTGCTCGACAACGTCCCCGGCGTGCGCGCGCAGGCCGAGCGCGGCGAGTTGGCCTTCGGCACCATCGACAGTTGGCTCATCTGGCAATTGACGAGCGGAAAGGTGCATGTCACCGACGTCAGCAATGCGTCGCGCACGATGCTCTTCAACGTTCACACCAATCAGTGGGACGCCGATCTGCTGAGGGCGCTTGACATTCCGGCATCGCTGATGCCCGAGGTCAAGCCGTCGAGCGCGCATTTCGCCGACACAGACGCCGGCCTGTTCGATTGCAGCCTGCCGATCGGCGGCGTGGCGGGCGACCAGCAGAGCGCGCTATTCGGCCAGGCCTGCTTCGAAGCCGGCACGGCAAAGAACACCTATGGCACCGGCTGCTTCCTGCTCATGCACACCGGCAACGCCTTCCAGCCTTCGCACAACGGGCTGCTCGTGACGAGCGCCGCGCAGACCAGCGGGCAGCCGCAATACGCAATGGAAGGCAGCGTGTTCGTCGGCGGTGCCGTCGTACAGTGGCTGCGCGACGGGCTCAAGGCCATCCCGGGCAGTGCGCATGTGCAAGCGCTGGCCGAGAGCGTGCCTGACGCCGGCGGCGTGATGATGGTGCCCGCCTTTACGGGGCTTGGCGCGCCTTATTGGGACGCCGAGGCGCGCGGCATCATCACCGGCCTGACGCGCGGAACCACCGTGGCACACATCGCGCGCGCTGCGCTCGAGAGCATTGCCTACCAGAGTGCTGCGCTGCTGCAGGCGATGAGCCGCGATGCCCTTGCGGCAGGAGGCACTCCCGTGGCCGAACTGCGCGTGGATGGCGGTGCTTCGGTGAACGACCTGCTCATGCAATTCCAGGCCGATCTGCTGGGCATCCCGGTGGTGCGGCCAGAAGTGACGGAGACCACGGCGCTGGGCGCGGCCTACCTGGCGGGGCTGTCTACCGGGGTGTACGGCAATGTGGGCGAACTGTCGAAACTCTGGCGTGTGGAGCGGCGCTTTATCCCAACGATGAGCCGAGCCAAGGCGGATGAAGCAATGGCCGGATGGGAGACGGCCGTGCGAAGGGCAACGCTGGCCGCGTAGGCTCCTGGCTTCTGAGCTCCGATACTGCTGACGTAGGACCCGGCCTACCCTTGAAGCAGCCACTGGCTGCTGCAACTTCCGCTCTCCAGAACCTATCTGAGTGGGTGGCCCCAGCCCTCAATATCAGTGTGCGACGACGGAGACAGGACTCATGCGAGAAGCGATTTATTGTTTCGATACCGCCTGTGTGCGGTTTGCCATTTATCCCGACGGCGTCCGGGTGGTGGCCGCGATCAGCGAGGATCCGCTGCGCGATCTTTTCGGCGCGAGTGAAGGCGGCGAAAGCCTCGTTCGGGCCTATCTGGACAACGCGGATCTGATCAACGCCATAGCGATCGAGCGTCACCACCAGGGCGGCGGCCGGCCTGTGGTGCTCGAAACCGCGGACTTCGAAATGTCCGCCCACGAAACCTGCTGAAGCGCGCCCACGCGCAAAGTACATGCACAGCACACGCGCACGGCAGCGCGTGCCCGCTGTACGTTGCTCTTTCGTCCTACGTCCACGCAGCGCCGCCAGCACTGAGATGCCCGTCATGGGCACACTGGTTCAACAAGCGCTTCGATTGCTGCAAGCGGCTGCCTGTGCGCGGGCTCTGCTCACCTGCGCCGGGTTGTCGCCCCAGAATGCCTTGCTCAACGGCCCGCCGCGCTTCGAGCTGGAGTGCCGTCTCGAAAGCCTCGATCAGCAGCTGACGACACTCCTCCTGGGGATGACCCGGGAGCAGCGCGAGCGGCTTCGGCTGGAGCGCGCCCTCTTCCTCCGACTGCTGCAGGAAAGCGCGGGCTTTCGGCTGCAGTTCTGGAGCGACCGCGACGCCCTCGACGAGATGCCCCCTTCGCACCTGTTCGAGTGGGTTGCGCACGACGATGAACGCATGGAACTCGCACAGATCGAGAACGCGATGACTCCGAACGAAAAAGTGCGCTATGCGTCTGCAATGGTCGAGCAGTCGCCATTTCGATGAAATCCATGAGGCGGAAGAAGATGATGGGGACGGCGTCGGTCGTTGTCCTGCACGCGGAGCATGCGTCGTCCTTCGGGTCCGTCGGGAATCAGGGCCCGACACTCTGCCCAGATTCGAACTCAATCAATCATTCATTCACCCAATCAACCATCCAAAATCGCAAGGAGCCCATCCATGTCCGACGTCATCGAATTGCGCAACAGCCTGGACCATTCCGAAATCGATGTGACTGAACCGCACAACGTGAGCTATTGGATGGATCGCCTCGGCGTCACCGAAGAGGAACTGCGCAAGGCCATTGCCGACGTCGGCGTTTCAGCAGACCAGGTCGCCGTGCACCTCGGCAGGATGTGAGTTCAGCTGCGTTGCGCGAGCGCGAGGATGCGATCCAGCGCGTCGAAGTCGATCGGCTTCTGCAAGTGGTGATCGAAGAGCCCCGCCGGAGCGCCCGCTTCCTCTGACGCAAAACCCGAGATCGCCACGATCATCGGCGGCGCGCCGCGCGCCCCGGCGCGCAGTTGCCTCGCGACTTCGGTGCCTGGAAAATCAGGCAGCTTGAGGTCGACCAAGGCGGCGTCGAATGATTCGCTGGCGGCGGCGTCGAGCGCCTGTCGACCGGTATAGGTGCAACGTGCCGTGTGGTCCTGCAGCGCGAGGATCTCCTTGAGCAGGTCGGCTGCGGCTTCGTTGTCGTCGACGATCAGAACATTCACATCAGTCTTCCCGGGTGCGGGGCCCCAGTATCGGACCGGGCGCTCGATGGGAATGTAGGACGCAGTCTCAGCTGTTTACGCCGCGGACCTTGCACCTTCGGGCAGTTGACAACCCGGATGCGGCACCGGACAGTGCCGCATGACGCGTTCCCAGCTCATCCTTTTCGGCGGCTTACTGTTCGCAAAATCCGGCGCAGCGCACCAAAACCACCGCAATGTTGCGTCGACGATCGCGTGCCGCCGGGCATGGGACGCGCGCTGGATTGCGTGCGCGGCGACGCTGCTGGCGCTGATCCTCACGGTGTGGGCCGGGGCCGTCGGGGCCCAAGAGGCGCCTCCGGCGGGAGCGCCGCTGACCGTTTCGAACCGAGAGGTTTTCGTCTTCCGCTCGCCGATGTTCGGGCTCACGGCACAGCAGCGGTCGGCGCGCGCGGCGGAGCGCATCGGCCAGTTGCCCTTCTCGCGGCTGCGATCGATGCCCCAGGCCAACGGCTTCACGCACGAAGGAATGGAGGGCTACGCGATCATGGTGGACGGCGGCACCGTCTTCACCGTGTTCGAAAGCGATCGGGAGCCAGGGGATCCGCCGCTGGACCAGGTCGCAGCGAGCGCCGCTCGACGCCTGCATGATGCACTGGAGGTCCGCGCAGACCAGATGAACGGCCGCCAGTTCGCGGCATCGGCCGGCTGGACGGCGCTGGCAACGCTGATCCTCGCGGCGTTCGTCTTCGTGCTGCAACGCACCGCCCTGCGGGTCAGCGACCGCACCGGGCCGCTCCGAGCGCGCTTCGAGAATCGCAAGCTGCTCGACTGGCGCCGCATGGTCGCGCTGGGGCTGATCGGTGCGGTTCACTGGATCAAGATCGCCATCATCCTGGTCGCCGTCTATCTGTGGCTGGCCTACGTGCTGACGCGCTTCCCCTACACGCAGCCGTGGGGAGAGACGCTGGGCAGCTCGGTGATCGGATTGGCGACCAAGCTCGTGACCGGCATCATTCATTCGTTGCCGGACCTCGCGACCGTCGCCGCCATCTTCGTGCTGGCCCACCTGGCCATTCGCGGCCTGCATGCGATTTTCGAGGCCGCACGCAGCAGCGGCGTCTCGGTCGCGGCACTGCAGCCTGACACCATTGGCGCAACGCGGCGACTGACGGCCGCGCTCGTGTGGGTCTTCGCGCTCGTGATGGCCTATCCGTTCATCCCAGGGTCGCATTCAGATGCCTTCAAGGGCCTCAGCGTATTCTTCGGCGTGCTGGTCACGCTGGGGTCGTCGGGCACTGTCTCTCAGGTCATGGCGGGCTTCGTGCTCATCTATGCGCGAGCGTTGCGAGTCGGCGACTTCGTGAAGATCGGCGAATCGGAAGGCTACGTGATCGAGATGGGTGTGCTGTCGACCAAGCTGCGCAACCACGTGGATCAGGTCGTCACCCTGCCCAACACGGTCGTGGTCGCGGCGAGCATCCTGAACCAGAGCGACACCTCCAAGGCGCGCGGTATTTCGGTCACGACATCGGTGACCATCGGCTATGACTCTCCCTGGCGCCAAGTGCACGCGATGCTCGCGCTTGCGGCTGGCAGGACGGCCGAGCTTTTGTCGGAGCYGCCGCCGGTCGTCCGCCAGTTGCAGTTGCAGGATTTCTATGTCGAGTACGAGCTCAACGTCTTCATGCAGGACGGCGCCCCCAAATACGATGTGGTCAACGAGCTGAACGGACACATCCAGGACGTCTTCAATGAATACGGCGTGCAGATCATGTCGCCGCACTTCGTGTTGCAGCCGGCCGCGCCTGTCGTGGTGCCCAAGGAGGCGCTGCACGCCCCGCCTGCGGCCTGATCCTGATTCCCCCGGGGTTTTCGAGAAACGCGGAAAGTGGCATCCTCACATCGGGAGGTGCGTCGAACTTCCTCTGGAGATTTCGCATGGCTGCTCGTTCCCTCGCGTCGCTATCGCTCAGCTTCGGTCTGGTGTCGATTCCGGTGAAGCTGTATTCCGCCACGGAGAGTTCCAGTGCGGTGAGATTCAACCTCCTGACCAAGGACGGTTCGCGGGTCAAGCAGCAATACGTGTCCGAGAAGGACCCTTCGGTCGTGGTGCCGCGCTCCGAGATGGTCAAGGGTTACGAATTCGAGAAGGACCGCTACGTGCTCTTCTCACCCGACGAGCTCAAGGCAGTCGAAGAGAGCGCGACCCACACCATCGACATCGTCGCCTTCATTCCCGAGAAGGCCGTCGACCCCATCTACTACGACAAGGCCTATTTCATCGCACCCGACAAGCGCGGCGGCAAGCCCTACACACTGCTGCGCGCAGCGATGCGCAAGAGCGGCCGGTGCGCCCTGGCGAAATGGGCCTGGAAAGGCAAGCAGTACGTCGTGCAGATTCGCGCGGCCGAAGACGGGCTGGTGCTGCAGCAGCTTCTTTACGCCGACGAAGTGCGGTCAATGAAGGACCTGCAGATCGAGGAGATCAAGCCCTCTGACGCGGAGGTGCAACTGGCGCTCCAGCYCATCGACCAGATCTCGCAGGACAGCTACGACCCGACGCAGTTTGTCGACGAGGAAAAGCAGCGGATCCTGTCGGCCATCGACGCCAAGATCGAAGGCAGGCAGGTGGTGACTGCCGAGCACCACGAAGAGGCGGCTTCGGGCGGTCAGATCATCGACCTGACGGAGATGCTGCGCGCCAGCCTCGCCAAATCGGGCTCTGGGGCCGGTGCAGGGGCAGCCCCGGCGAAGCGCCAGGCACGCGCGCCCGCTGCCGCCGAAGTCGTCACGCCGCTTGCCACCAACGAGCGCAAGGGCGTCAAGCGGGCGTCCAAGACTGCTGCCGCTGCCGACGCCGTCCCTGCCAAAGCCCGCGCCAGGAAGTGACCCTCGATCATCCGGAGACTCCACACACCTTGCGCAGCATCCAGGAGATGCTGGGCCTCTCCCGGAGCGCCATCGCGGGGCTGATCGCCAACGGGTTCGTGCGCCCGGCTCGCGGGCCGCGCAACGCCTATCGTTTTTCCTTCCGCGACGTCGTGTTGCTCAGGACCGCGCACGACCTGCAGGCGGCGGACATTCCGACGCGCAAGATCCTGCGGGCGCTGCAGCGGCTGAAGGCGACGCTGCCTGAAGAACTGCCGTTGTCAGGCTTGCGGATCACGGCCGTGGGAAGTTCGATCGCCGTGCGCGACCGCGAAAGCCAGTGGGAAGCGGAGACCGGCCAGTTGCTCATGGACTTCGACATCGCCGCAACCCGAGGTGCGGTGGCCTTTGTCGACCGGCGGCGAAGCGAGGGACCGTCCGCGGATGCGGTGTCGGCAGAGGCTTTGTTCTCAGCCGGTGAAGAACTCGAACTGACGGACTTGAAGGCGGCGGAGGCTGCGTATCGCCAGGCTTTGGCCCTCGAGCCCGACCATGCGGACGCTTATCTGAATCTCGGCGCGATCCTTTGCGAATCCGGCCGGGCGGCCGAAGCCGCCGCGCTCTACGACGAAGCCTTGCGACGCATTCACGACGTGCCGCTGCTGCACTTCAATCGGGCGGTCGCGCTGGAAGACATGGGGCGCCTCGCGGAAGCGGTCGATGCCTACGAGCAATGCCTGCGGCTGGACCCCAGCATCGCCGACGCGCACTTCAACGCCGCGCGTCTGCACGACCATCTCGGCCATCGGCGTGATGCGATCCGCCATTTCAGCGCCTATCGGCGGCTGCAGAGATAGCGGTGCCTCAGGGTTCCCCTAGCGGATCAGCGCCTGGAGGTCCTTGAAGCGCGGATGTTCCGCAGTGCGCAGCCATTCGAAGCCGACCATCTCCGTCGTGACGAGTTCGGCGCCCGCACCGGCGAGGCGGTCGAAGGCGGCGTCGCGATTGCGCTCGGTGCGCGAACTGCAAGCGTCGGTCACGACCCAGACGTCGAATTCGTCTTCCAGCAGATCGAGCGCCGTCTGGAGCAGGCACACATGCGCTTCGCAGCCGGCGATCACGATCGTGTTGCGTTCTTCGGGGACAGCCTGCTTCTGCAGGTGCTTGGGAAGGCTTCGCGCGTTGCCTTGCGGCGCCTTGGCGGGCGCCCGCAGCCACTCGACGAGCCCTTCTTCGGCGCCGCTGAAATGCATCTTGGCGAGCGTGCGCTGGCACAGGGCGCGGATGTCCGGCAGGTTTTCGCCGAGTTTGGAAGGGTTCTGTTCGGTGCCCCAGACGGGCACGTCCACCAGTTGGGCGAGCTTGCCGAGGCGGACTGCATTCTTCGCGACGGCGTCCGCTTCGAGGATCGCGCGCATCAGGCGCGCCTGGTAGTCGACCAGGACCAGTTGGGATTGCGATGCGTCGAGCAACATGGAAAGCGTCTTTAAAAAAATAGCGGGGCTAGAACGTACCACCGAAAAGATCGGGTTGATGCTAAAAACACCGGCGCGCAAGCACCCAGACAAGGATGAGACGATGAACGCTCCGCTTTCGGCCGTCGCGCTGATGTCCGGCCAGGACTATCGCGAATCTCTCCGCCGCTACCGCCCCACTGTCTTCGTCGATGGTCGCCGGGTCGAGAGCGTGGCGGATGAGCAGGCTTTCCAGCCAGGCATCAATGCGATTGCACTGACTTACGACTACGCGCTCAAGGAACAATACGCGCCGCTCATGACCGCGGTGCAGCACACCAGCGGCAAGCGGGTCAACCGGCTCTCGCACATCGACACCAGTTCGGGCGACCTGCTCAACAAGCTGGAGGCCGTCAGGCTCGTGTGCCAGGAAACCGGATGCGCGCAGCGCTACCTGACGCACGATGCGCTCAACGCCATTGCGCAGGTATCGGCTCGCATCGACGACGCGCGCGGCACGACCGAGCACATGGCGCGATTCACCGAATATCTCCATCGCATCCAGGATCAGGACCTGACGCTCGGCGTGGCGATGACCGACGCCAAAGGCGACCGCAGCAAGCGCCCCCACGAACAGGCCAATGCCGACAGCTACGTGCACGTGGTGGAGCGCAACGCGGTTCGCGACGGCGTGCGCGGCATCGTCATCTCCGGCACGAAGGCGATCGTCACTGGCGCGCCTTATGTGCATGAGTTGCTCGTCATGCCGTGCCGCAACATGGGCAAGGAAGACGCTGACTTCGCGGTCTGCTGCGCCGTGCCGCTCGACGCGCCCGGCCTGACCATCGTCGCGCGGCCCGCAGGCAGGCCTGGCGAGAAGCTCGAGCACGGCGATGCCCTCTTCAGCCGCAAGTTTGGGCAAAGCACCGGCGTCTGCATGTTCGACCGCGTGTTCGTCCCATGGGACAGCGTCTTCTACGCCGGCGAGTGGGAGCACAGCAGCCATCTCACCTACAGCTATGCCACGCACCATCGCCACAGTTGCATCGGCGCGCGCGCAGGCTTCGGCGATCTGCTGATCGGCGCGGGCGCGCTGATGTGCGAGGCGAATGGCTTCGATCCCGGCCGCGAGACGCACTTGCGCGAGCAGATGGTGGAACTCATCACCATCACCGAAAGCTTCTTCGCCTGCGGCGTTGCTGCGAGCGTGTATGGCAAGGCCGACGCGCATTGCGAGGTCTTCATGCCGGACCCGGTCTTCAGCAACATCGGCAAGCTGCTGCTGGCAACCAAGATCTACGACATGCACCGCATTGCGCACTATGTGAGCGGCGGGCTGATCGTCGCCCTGCCCGGCCCCGACGAGGATCACAACCCCGAAACCGCCGCGCGGCTGTCAGAAGTGCTGCGTGCAAATCCTGACATTCCATACGAACAGCGCATCGAAACCGCCCGTTTCATCGAAGACCTGACCGCCGGCTACCAGGGTGGCTGGTACAGCACCATCAGCCTGCACGGCGGCGGCTCCCCGGCGGCGATGAAGCAGGAGATCTACCGCAACTATCCGGTCGGATCGAAAGTGGAACTGGTCGAACGCATCCTGGAGCGCGGCGTTGCGGCGGACGGCTTGGCCGCGGCGGCGCCGCACGATCCGCAGCGCGTCATTACGCGCAATCGCCAGCCTGGTCGATGCTGCGACACCGGGTGCACGACACCCGGGCAACCGGTGATGGTGGACCTGCCCGCTCCCCGACCCGAATGACGCGCCCCCGGCCCCTTGCCTTTTTGCGCTGGATCATCACCAGTTGCATCGCGCTGGCGCTCGCCGGATGCGGTTTGTTCTGGCAATCGCCCGAAGCGCCGGTGAAGACCGTGCTCGACAAGAGTTCATGCACGCCCGATGCCCGCACACTTCTGGTGATGCTGCCGGGCGCTTTTTCCACGCCCGACGAGTTCGTGCGCGAAGGCTTTGTCGCGGCAGTCCAGGAGCGCAAGCTCGCGGTCGACATCATGCGTGTAGACGCCAATGTCGCCTACTACCGCTACGACATGAGCATCCTCGATCACCTGCGAGACGATGTGTTTTCGCCTGCCCGCGCGCAAGGCTACACGTCCATCTGGGTGGTCGGCATTTCTGTCGGAGGCTTCGGCGGCCTGGCTTACGCGGCCGCGCATCCAGGTGACATCACGGGCATCGTCGCGCTCGCGCCGTATCTGGGTGAGCGCACCACCAGCATCGACATCGCGAATGCAGGCGGCCTCTCGCGATGGCAGCCGCCGACGGAGATGCTTCCGGGCGACAAGGGTGAGCAGCGGCTTTGGCGCTGGCTGCAGCGCTACGGCGGCAGTCGCAAGAACATGGAGCCATCCGCGACGTCCGCGACATCCGGGCTATCCGGCACAACAGAGTTGCCGAAGCTCTACCTGGGCTTCGGCGTCGACGACCGCTTTGCCTTCAGCGACCGGTTGTTGGCGGCCATGCTCCCCGACGACCATGTCTTCCTGACGCCGGGCGGGCACGATTGGCCCGAATGGCGGCGCCTCTGGCACGACATCCTGCCGAAGCTCGACTTACCCGTCTGTCTTCCGTGAGTCCGGCTCCGCGCACGTCGATTCAGTTCGGCAGCAGCCGCATCAGCTTGCCATTCGACTCGTCAGTGAGGATGTAGAGCCATCCGTCGGGCCCCTGCTTCACGTCGCGTATGCGCGCGCGGCCTTCTTCGAGCAGCTTGTGCTCGGCGGCCACCTTGCCGTTCTTGAGTTCGATCCGGTCGAGGTAGCCGAACTTGAGCGACCCCACGAATAGATTGCCCTTCCATTCGGGACCATAGCGATCGCTCGTCAGAAAGGCCATGCCCGACGGCGCAATCGACGGAACCCAGTAATGGAGCGGCTGCTCCATGCCTTCCTTGTGCGTGATGCCCTCGCCAATCTTGCCGCCCCCGTAGTTCTCGCCGTAGGTGATGACCGGCCACCCATAGTTGCGCCCCGGCAGCGGGATGTTGATCTCGTCGCCGCCTTGCGGGCCGTGCTCGTGCATCCATAGCGTGCCGTCCGGCGCTAGCGTCGCGCCCTGGCCATTGCGATGCCCGTAGCTCCAGATTTCAGGCAAGGCGCCCGGCTTGCCGACAAAAGGGTTGTCCTTTGGCACCGAGCCGTCCTTGCCGATGCGGACGATCTTGCCCAGGTGGTTGTCGAGCTTTTGCGCCTCTTCCTTGCGGCTGAAGCGCTCCCCCAGCGTGAGAAAGAGATTGCCGTCCTTCGCCTCGACGATGCGGCAGCCGAAGTGGTTGCGGCTTGCCACCTTCGGCCGCTGGCTGAAAATGATCTTCAGGTTGTCCAGCCGGCTGCCATCCGCGGACAGTTCGGCGCGCGCGAGCGCGGTGCTGTTCGCGCTTCCGGCACCCTCAGGCTCCGAAAAGCAGAAATAGACCGTGCGGTTCCCGTCGAAGCCCGAGTCCGCCAGAACGTCGAGCAACCCGCCCTGGCCGCCGGTCGCGATCGGCGGAAGACCTGCAACCGGGACGCCGAGCTTGCCGTCCGCGCCGACGACGCGAAGCCGCCCCGGCCGCTCCGTGACAAGAAAGCGCCCGCCCGGCAGAAACGTGACGCCCCAAGGGTTCTCGAGACCGGAAGCAATAACCTCCGACCGGGGCGCTGCGGCGGCCAGGCCGCCAGCAATGAATGTAAGAAAAATCGCGTAACAGACGCGTGCGCAAATCCTTGTCAATGGGGAATTCATGGCACTCCTTCGAAGACGTGATCTCTGCAAACGTTTGGCCATTCAGCCTGCGTTTGAAAACCTTTCGCATTACATTTGTTAAAGCCCTTATTCAAAATAATCGAAACCTTTACATTTTCTGATGTGAGAGGAAGAAGAAAATCGTTAAACGACAAGGAGTTACAGGCACAATCCCCGAACCTGCCTGAAATTGACACTGCGGTGTGTCGTCCATATCCTACGCGCCATGCGATTTATCCTCCTCACCGCCAGCCTCTTGATTGCCTTCGCCGCTCATGCCGCGCCGCAACTTGAACGGGTTGACGAAAATTCGGATCCGCAGCTCTTCGACAAAACAGTCGATAAGACATTTCTCGGCCAATTCCATCAGGTCCGCCAGACCGTTGTCGATCGCACTTCCGACCTCGTGGTGACGGCCATCGGATTCCTGGGCGTTCCCTACCGGCGAGGCGGCAACACGGCCGAAACCGGTTTTGACTGCAGCGGCTTCGTCCGCGCGATGTACACCCAGACCGTGGGCCATCTGCTTCCCCGCCGTGCCGAAGAGCAAGCTGCCGCCACCCAGAAAATCGACCGTAGCGAACTGAAGCCGGGCGATCTCGTGTTCTTCAAGACCATGCGCCGCGCCTTCAGCCACGTCGGCATCTATGTCGGCGAAGGCAAGTTCATCCATTCCCCCAAGCCTGGCGCCCAGGTTCGCGTGGAAGACATGAGCGGAAGTTATTGGCAACGCCGCTTCAGCGGCGCCCGTCGCGTTCTCGCAGCCCAGGACGACACCAAGACCTCCGGCGACTGATCACCACCGGCCGGTCGCCACCCGACCGCCAAAAAAAATCCCGCTGCTCGCGGGATTTTTTTATGGCCGTCGTGCGCTAGCGTTTCACCGGCGGCAAATCCGTGCAACTGCCGTGCGCAGCCTCCGCCGCAAGCCCGATGCTTTCGCCCAGCGTCGGGTGCGGGTGGATCGTCTTGCCGATGTCGATCGCATCCGCGCCCATTTCGATGGCCAGCGCAATCTCCCCGATCATGTCGCCAGCGTGGGTTCCGACGATGCCGCCGCCGACGATGCGATGCGATTCCGCTTCAAAGAGCAGCTTCGTGAAGCCCTCGTCGCGCCCGTTGGCGATGGCGCGGCCCGACGCCGTCCACGGGAACAACCCCTTCTGGATCTTCACGCCTTCCGCCTTCGCCTGGTCCTCCGTCAACCCGACCCACGCCACTTCCGGATCGGTGTAGGCCACGCTCGGGATCACGCGCGCGTTGAACGCAGCGCTGGAAAGCTCGTGATCGCCCTTTTGCTCGCCCGCGATGACCTCGGCGGCAACATGCGCCTCATGCACCGCCTTGTGCTCCAGCATCGGCTGGCCGACGATGTCGCCGACCGCGAAGATGTGCGGTACGTTGGTACGCATCTGCACATCGACCGGGATGAAGCCGCGATCGCTCACATTGACGCCCGCCTTTTCGGCGCCGATCTTCTTGCCGTTGGGGCTTCGGCCCACGGCCTGAAGCACAAGGTCATAGAGCTGCGGTTCCTTGGGCGCCTGCTCGCCTTCGAAAGTGACCCGAATTCCCTCCTTCGTTGCCTCGGCGCCCACGGTCTTGGTCTTCAGCATGATGTTGTCGAAGCGCGGGGCATTCAGCTTTTGCCAGACCTTGACTAGGTCGCGGTCCGCACCTTGCATCAAGCCATCGAGCATCTCGACGACGTCGAGCCTGGCGCCCAAGGTGGAATACACCGAGCCCATTTCGAGGCCGATGATGCCGCCGCCGAGAATGAGCATCCGCTTGGGTTCGACGCCGAGTTCGAGCGCGCCGGTCGAATCGACGACGCGCGGATCTTTCGGCATGAAGGGCAAATGCACCGCCTGCGAACCCGCGGCAATGACGCAGTGGCGGAACTTGACCGTCTGCGACTTGCCCGTTGCGTCCTTGCCGTCGCCGGTGGTTTCCTGCACCTTGACGTGGTACGGGTCGACGAATTCGCCGATGCCGCGCACTGTCGTCACCTTGCGCATCTTCGCCATCGCGGCGAGACCGCCGGTGAGCCTGCCGACCACCTTGTTCTTGCGGCCGAGCAGCTTGCTCCGGTCAATCTTGGGATCGCCGTAGCTCACGCCCAGGTCGGCGAAATGCTTGACCTCGTCGATCACCGCGGCGACGTGGAGCAGCGCCTTCGATGGAATGCAGCCCACGTTGAGGCAAACGCCGCCCAGCGTCGCGTAGCGCTCCACCAGCACGACTTTGAGCCCGAGGTCCGCGGCGCGGAATGCGGCGGAGTAGCCGCCGGGACCGGCGCCGAGAACGAGCAGGTCGCATTCGACGTCCACTGAGCCCGAGTAGGTCGACGCCACTGCAGGCGCCTTCGCCGGCGCGGTGGGGCCGGGGGCGGGCTGTTGGGGTGCGGATGCTGCGGCTGGTGTGGCGGATGCCCCGGGCGCGGGCGCGGGCGCAGGCGCCGGAGCGGCAGCTGCGCCATCGGCAGCGTCCATCGTCAGCACCACCGACCCTTCGCTGACCTTGTCTCCCACCTTCACGGCCAGCGCCTTGACCACGCCGGCGTGCGACGAAGGAATCTCCATCGAGGCCTTGTCCGATTCGACGGTGATCAGCGACTGCTCGGCCTTGATCGTGTCGCCCGGCTTCACCAGGACTTCGATCACGGCGACTTCCGCGAAATCGCCGATGTCCGGCACTTTGACTTGTACTTCGCTCATTTGGACACCTTCAGTTTGAGTGTGAGAACGTCGACCGGTCCGGCCGAGTTGCGGTCGAATTCACAGGCCGCAGCCACGCCGGCCTCGGCAACATCGCGCGCGGAACGCGCCTTGTCATAGGCGGCGTGCATCGCGCCCAATGCGAAGCTGCGGCCGGAGCCGATGCTCCAGAACTGCTTGAACTCGAAGACTTCGCGGTAGCTGTAGATGCCGTAGATGCCGCTTGCATTGGCCAGCAGCATGGTGAACTGGCTCGATTCGTAGGGCTCATGCTCGTCTTCCTTCGTCTGCAGGAAGAACGCGTCCTTCAGCACCGGATGCAAAAGCGTGAAGGTGCGAAAGATCTCGTCCTTGCTGCCAAACCGAAGCGCCTCCACCGGCTGCGCCGCCAATGCGTGCTGCAGCACCAGGAAATGCGCTGCGGCGCCGGCCAGCGCAAAGATACTCTGGCCGCCGGCATCGTTGACCATGAACAGCTTGCGGTTCTCTTCGGCGCGGTACGACAGGCGCGTATCGCCGAAGGTCACGAGCGCATCGGCAGCCATCACGACCTGACCGCCCTTGCGGACGGCCACGACCGTGGTCATAGAGGCTCACGCCGCGCCGCCCCGACGAAGCCGCTCATAGCAGCACCCGGCGGAAGTCGGCAAGCACCTGGCCCAGGTAGGCGTTGAACCGGGCAGCCAGGGCGCCATCGATCACGCGATGGTCGTAAGACAGCGACAGCGGCAAGGTCAGGCGCGGCACGAACTGCTTGCCGTCCCAAACCGGCTTCATCGAACTCTTGGAAAGACCGAGGATTGCCACTTCAGGCGCATTGATGATCGGCGTGAAGTTCGTCCCGCCGATGCCGCCGAGCGAGCTGATGGAGAAACACCCGCCTTGCATGTCGGCGGAGCCCAGCTTGCCGTCGCGCGCCTTCTTGGCAAGCTCGCCCATTTCCTGGCTGATCTGGAGAACGCCCTTCTTGTCCGCGTCCTTGAGCACCGGCACCACGAGCCCGTTCGGCGTGTCTGCCGCGAAGCCGATGTGGAAGTACTGCTTGTAGACGAGCTGGTCGCCATCCAGACTGGTGTTGAATTCGGGAAACTTCTTGAGCGCCGAGACCACGGCCTTGATCACGAAAGCGAGCATCGTCACCTTGACGCCGGACTTCTCGTTTTCCTTGTTGGTGGAAACGCGGAAGGCTTCGAGTTCGGTAATGTCGGCTTCGTCGTTGTTGGTGACGTGCGGAATCATCACCCAGTTGCGATGCAGGTTGGCACCGCTGATCTTCTTGATGCGCGACAGATCCTTGCGCTCGACCGTGCCGAACTTCGTGAAGTCGACCTTCGGCCAGGGCAGCAGGCCCAGTGCTTCGCCACCGCCCGCTGCGGGCGCCTTCGCGCCTGCGGCCTTGGTGCTGGCGGCGCCGCTCATCACGGCCTTGGTGAAGTTCTGGACGTCTTCCTGCGTGATGCGCCCTTTGGGGCCACTGCCTTTGACCTCTTCGAGCGGCACGCCGAGTTCGCGCGCGAACTTGCGCACCGAAGGAGAAGCGTGCGGAAGCTTGCCACTGGGCGCGACCGTCGGATCGTGAGCGGCAGGGGCGGCCGTTGGAGCCGTCGCCGGGACGCTGGCGGACGAAGGCGCAGCAGCGGCCTGGGCCTGAGCGGGAGCCGGCGACGGTGCCGCAGCAGCGGATGCAGGTGCGGCTCCGCCAGCTGCGGAGCCCTCGATCACTGCGATCAGGTCGCCGATATTGACCTTGTCGCCGACCTTGACCTTGAGTTCCTTGAGGACGCCGGCCGCCGACGACGGAATCTCCATCGATGCCTTGTCGGACTCGACGGTGATGAGCGACTGCTCTTCCTTGATGGTGTCACCGGGCTTTGCCAGCACTTCGATCACCGCGACATCCTTGAAATCGCCGATATCGGGAACCTTGACTTCGATGGGGCCTGAAGCGCCGGCCGCTGCCGCTGCCGGTGATGGTGATGGTGATGGTGATGGTGCAGCCGGCGCCGCAGCAGTGGACGCTGCAGCCGCAGGCGCCGCGGCGGGAGCGGGTGCATCGCCTGCCGCGCCAGTGCTTTCAAGCACCAGCACGACCGACCCTTCCTTGACCTTGCTGCCGACTTCGACCTTGAGTTCCTTCACGACGCCGGCCTGGCTCGACGGAATTTCCATTGATGCCTTGTCCGACTCCACGGTGATCAGCGATTGCTCGGCTTTCACCGTGTCGCCGGCCTTCACCAGCACCTCGATCACTGCGACTTCATCGAAATCGCCGATGTCCGGCACCTTGACTTCCACTGTAGCCATATAAGTGTCTCCCGCCCTGGGGCGCAGTAGGTTGTTCGTTGATGTTTTATGCGTAGAGCGGGTTGATCTTGTCGGCGTTGATTCCGTACTTCTTGATCGCGTCTGCCACCTTCTGAGCTGGAACGGCACCATCTTCGGCCAGCGCCTTCAGCGCCGCAACCGCGATGAAGTGGCGATTCACCTCGAAGTGCTCGCGGAGCTTGGCGCGGAAGTCGCTGCGGCCGAAGCCGTCGGTGCCGAGCACCTTGTAGTTGCGGCCCTTCGGAATGAAGGGACGGATCTGCTCGGCATACGCCTTCATGTAGTCGGTGGACGCGACCACCGGTCCGGTGCTCGCAGAAAGCTGCTGCTCGACGAACGGAACGCGTGCCTTCTCTGTCGGATGCAGCAGGTTCCAGCGCTCCACTTCCTGGCCATCGCGCGTGAGTTCGTTGAAGCTCGGGCAACTCCAGACGGAGGCGCTCACGCCCCAGTCCTTTTCCAGCAGTTCTTGCGCGGCGATGCTTTCGCGCAGGATGGTGCCGCTGCCCAGCAGTTGCACCGTCGGCGACTTGGCCTTGAGCGACGGCCCCTGCTTGCACAGGTACATGCCCTTGATGATCTGCTCTTCGGTGCCGGGCTGAAGGCCGGGCATGGGGTAGTTCTCGTTCAGCAGCGTGATGTAGTAGTAGACGTTGTCCTGCTTCTCGACCATGCGCTTGAGACCGTGGTGCAGGATCACGCCGACCTCGTGCCCGAAGGTCGGGTCGTAGCTCACGCAGTTCGGGATGGTGTTTGCCAGGATGTGGCTGTGGCCGTCCTCGTGCTGCAGGCCTTCGCCGTTCAGCGTGGTGCGTCCGGACGTTCCGCCCAGCAGGAATCCGCGAGCCTGCATGTCGCCAGCCGCCCAGGCCAGGTCGCCGATCCGCTGGAAGCCGAACATCGAGTAATACACATAGAACGGCACCATGATGCGGTTGTTCGTGCTGTATGACGTGGCCGCTGCGATCCAGCTCGACATGCCGCCCGCTTCGTTGATGCCTTCCTGCAGGATCTGGCCGGCCTTGTCTTCGCGGTAGTACATGACCTGGTCCTTGTCGACCGGCGTGTACTGCTGCCCCGCGGGGTTGTAGATGCCGATCTGGCGGAACAGGCCTTCCATGCCGAAGGTACGGGCCTCGTCGACCAGGATCGGCACCACGCGCGGACCGAGCGCCTGGTCGCGCAGCAGTTGCGTCAGGAAGCGAACGTAGGCTTGCGTCGTCGAGATCTCGCGGCCTTCGGCGGTCGGTTCGAGCACCGCCTTGAAGGTTTCGAGCGCCGGCACCGTGAAGCTCTCGTCAGCCTTGACCCGGCGATGCGGCAGGTAGCCGCCGAGCGCCTTGCGGCGTTCGTGCAGGTACTTCATTTCGGGCGTGTCGTCGGCGGGCTTGTAGAACGGGAGATCGGCGATCTGGCTGTCCGGGATCGGGATGTTGAAGCGGTCGCGGAAGGCCTTGATGTCTTCGTCGCCGAGCTTCTTCGTCTGGTGGACGGTGTTCTTGCCCTCGCCGATCTTGCCCATGCCGAAGCCCTTGACGGTCTTGATCAGCAGCACCGTCGGCTGGCCCTTGTGCTGGACCGCGGCATGGAAGGCCGCATAGACCTTCTGCGAATCGTGACCACCGCGGCGCAGGTTCCAGATCTCGTCGTCGCTCATCTTGGCGACCATCTCGAGCGTGCGCGGGTCGCGGCCGAAGAAGTGCTTTCGCACGTAGGCGCCGTCGTTGGCCTTGAACGACTGGTAATCGCCGTCGTTCGTTTCCATCATGATCTTGCGCAGGGCGCCATCCTTGTCCCGCGCCAGCAGCGGATCCCAGCTGCTGCCCCAGATCAGCTTGATCACGTTCCAGCCAGAACCGCGGAATTCGCCTTCAAGTTCCTGGATGATCTTGCCGTTTCCGCGCACCGGACCGTCCAGGCGCTGCAGGTTGCAGTTGATGACGAAGACCAGGTTGTCGAGATTCTCTCGTGCAGCGAGGCTGATCGCGCCGAGGGATTCGACCTCGTCCATTTCGCCGTCGCCGCAGAACACCCAGACCTTGCGGTTTTCGGTATTGGCGATGCCGCGCGCGTGCAGGTATTTGAGGAAGCGGGCCTGGTAGATGGCCATCAAGGGGCCGAGACCCATCGACACCGTGGGGAACTGCCAGAACTCGGGCATCAGCTTCGGGTGCGGGTAGCTCGACAGGCCCTTGCCGTCGACTTCCTGGCGGAAATTGAGGAGTTGCTCTTCCGTCAGACGGCCTTCGAGGTAGGCGCGAGCGTAGATGCCTGGCGAAACGTGGCCCTGGATGTAGAGGCAGTCACCGCCATGGTTTTCGCTCTCGGCGTGCCAGAAGTGATTGAAGCCGGCGCCGAACATCGATGCGAGCGAAGCAAAAGAGCCAATGTGACCGCCCAAGTCCCCGCCCTCGGGTGGGTGGTGGCGATTGGCCTTGACCACCATCGCCATTGCGTTCCAGCGCATGTACGAACGCAACCGCTCTTCGATTTCGAGATTGCCGGGAGAGCGCTCTTCCTGATCAGGCTCGATCGTGTTGACGTAGGCAGTGTTGGCCGAAAACGGTTTGTCGATGCTGCTTTGGCGGGCATGCTCAAGCAATTGTTCGAGCAGGAAATGAGCGCGTTCAGGGCCCTCGCTCTCGATGACCGCCGAAAGAGCGTCCATCCATTCACGCGTTTCCTGCGCATCCGGATCGTTCGCGGCCGAGCCGAACAGGTTCTCGGGATTTGCCGACATGCTTGTCTCCTTTTTAAGGCGGGTTGTGGCTGTAATTTAGTGCCGTAACGGCAGCGCGCGGAAGTTTCTCACAGAATTCTCGCGATTTCAAATCGTGCGTAGTCGTTTCTTGATATGAAATTTTCAGAGATTTCCGCTCGTTCTTTGCTCTCTTTGGCGCCAGGAAAGCGATGCACTGCTTTCGAAGCCTTCACCTAAACTCGATGGATGCCCTTTTCCTCCCCGATCGAGGTCGCGCGAAGCGCCGTGCACGCGTCGCCGCTGTCCTGGTGGCGCCGCTGGTGGCGCCGCCAGACGCCCATGCTGCAGGACGCGGTCGCCATGCTGGCGCCGCTCGCCGCGGTGCTGCTCTTCCTCGCGGCGATCGTTTCCGCCTTCTGGTATTTGCGGGCGGAGGAAATGGAGCGCGTCCAGGAATCGGTCAAGCGCGACGTCGAATACGCGCAGCAGCGGGTGCGCCTGCGCCTGCTGGAGCGGCAAGAGCAACTCATGCGCCTCGCGCGCGACGCGTCGAACCGTGAGATCGATGCCACTGAGTTCACCAGCCGAGCGGAATCACTGGTCAGTCAGTTCCCCGAATTGCAGGCAGTGACATGGATCGACGACCGCCGGCGCGTCAAAGCCAGCTATGCGGCGCCCAGCGTCCATCCGGCGCAGCAGCGTGCAGTCGGTGAAGTGCTCAGGCCGGGCGACACCGAAAGCAACTACGCCCTGGCGCGAGAGCTTCGACAGCCGGTCTTCTCGCTGCCGTTGGCCGGCAGCGATCCTCCGCCAATGCTGCAGCTTCACATCCCCCTCTTCGACCAAGGCTTGTTCGCCGGCATGCTGCTCGGCGAGTTCTCCATCGACGGCTTGCTGCGCTACGGCATGCCGGCCGAAGTCTCGGCGCGCTACGCGGTGTCTTTGCTCGATGCAAAGGGCGGGCTCATCGCGGGCAACACCGTCGCGAGTCCGCACGGCGCCCGCAATCGGCTCCTGCCCTGGACGGTGCGGACCAACGAGTACGAAGTGCCGGTTTCGCCAGTTGGCAATGCGCTGGTGCTTCGCGCCCAGGCCTATCGCACCTCGCAGGGGGTGGTCGGCAATGGCTTGTTCTGGCTGGTGGGCGCACTCAGCGTGCTGACAAGCTGGATGCTGATCGGCACCTGGCGCCATACGCGCCGCCGATTGCAGGCACAGCAGGCGCTGGTCGCCGAGACCAATTTCCGCCGTGCGATGGAAAACTCGATGCTGACCGGGATGCGCGTGCTCGACCTCGAGGGCCGCATCACCTACGTCAACGCCGCCTTCTGCGCCATGACCGGCTGGAGCGAAAACGAACTCGTCGGCCAGACGCCGCCCTTCCCTTATTGGCTTGAGTCCGATCGGGAAGTCATGAACGAGCGGCTCGAAGAAGAGTTGCATGGCCGCGCCCTGCCGGGGGGTTTCCAGGTGCGCGTCAAGCGCAAGAACGGCAGCGTCTTCAATGCCCGCCTGTATGTCTCGCCGCTGATCGATGCCCGCGGGCACCAGACGGGCTGGATGACTTCGATGACCGACATCACGGAGCCGACGCGCATCCGCGAGCAGTTGTCCGCTTCTTACGAGCGCTTCACGACCGTGCTCGAAGCGCTTGACGCGTCGGTGTCCGTGGCGCCGCTGGGCAGCGAGGAACTCGTGTTCGCGAACAAGCTGTACCGCCTCTGGTTCGGTTCCAACACCGTCGGGCACCTGGGCATGGTGGCGCAGGCTGGTGTTCCGGCTTCGCATACGCGGGATGAAGAACTTGACGATGTGGATGCTTTCGCCGGCCTGCCGATCGATCAGCTGACGACGGCACAGCCAGCCAACAACGAGATCTTCGTTCCCGAGCTTGGCAAGTGGCTGGAAGTGCGGTCTCGCTATTTGACTTGGGTCGACGGGCGCTTGGCCCAGCTCGTCATCGCCACCGACATCACCCCGCGGCGCGACGCCGAGGACCTGTCGGCCGCCCAAGCCGACCGTGCGCAGGCCGCCAGCCGCTTGATCACCATGGGCGAGATGGCGTCCAGCGTGGCGCACGAGCTGAACCAGCCGCTGACCGCGATCACCAACTATTGCAACGGAATGATGTCCCGCATCAGGGGGCAGCAGATCGATTCGGACGCATTGCTGGCCGCGCTCGACAAGACTTCGAAGCAGGCGCAACGTGCCGGTCAGATCATCCAGCGCATCCGCTCGTTCGTGAAGCGCAGCGAGCCGAACCGCACGCCGGCCGAGGTCGCGACGATGGTGAGCGAAGCTGTCGAACTGGCAGGCATCGAACTGCGACGCCGGAACGTGCGACTCAACCACTATGTCGCGGCGCGCCTGCCGGTACTGCGCGTGGATCCGATCCTGATCGAACAGGTGATGGTCAACCTGCTGAAGAACGCAGCCGAGTCGATCGACCTGGCCAATCGCCCGCTGGCACGGCGCAGCGTCGAATTGCGCGTGCTCCCGAAAATCATCGATGGCCAGAACGCCGTCGAGTTCTCGGTGCAGGACACGGGCATGGGCCTCGCGCCTGAAGTGATGGACCGGCTGTACGAAGCTTTCTTCTCCACCAAGCCTGAAGGCATGGGCATCGGCCTGAATCTTTGCCGGACGATCGTCGAGTCCCACCGCGGCCGGATGCAGGCGGAGAACATCTACAATGGTTCGGATGTCGTCGGATGCCGTTTCTCCTTCTGGATACCGGTGTTAGACGCTATCGATTCAATAGCAAGCAACGAGGCGAAAGTACCTGCATGAGTTTGATTCCCAAGAAGGGCACGGTCTATGTCGTCGATGACGACGAGGCGGTTCGTGATTCGTTGCAATGGCTGCTCGAAGGCAAGGACTACCGGGTCCGCTGCTTCGACTCCGCCGAGTCCTTCCTCTCCCGATATGACCCCCGCGAAGTCGCCTGCCTGATCGTCGACATCCGCATGGGCGGCATGTCCGGCATGGAGCTTCAGGACCGTCTGATCGAGCGCCGGTCGCCGCTGCCGATCGTTGTCATCACCGGCCATGGCGACGTGCCAATGGCAGTCGACAGCATGAAGAAGGGCGCCATGGATTTCATCCAGAAGCCCTTCAACGACGAAGCGCTCGTGGCGCTGGTCGAACGCATGCTCGAACACGCGCGCGGTGCGTTTGCCCAGCATCAGCAGTCCGCCAGCCGCGACGCGCTGTTGTCCAAGCTCACCGGCCGCGAGGCCCAGGTGCTCGAGCGCATCGTTGCCGGGCGCCTCAACAAGCAGATCGCCGACGACCTCGGCATCAGCATCAAGACGGTCGAGGCACACCGCGCCAACATCATGGAAAAACTCAACGCAAACACAGTGGCCGATCTCCTGAAGATCGCCCTGGGACAGGCGGCTCCGGCGAAAGCCTAATTGCTGGCCTGCACTGCAGCCCATCTTGCATCCACGCCTGCGCAAGCGGGCGTTTTTACTTGGAAGACAGAAAACCATGACAGCCCAATTGATCGATGGCAACGCCCTGGCCCGGAAGATTCGCGGCGACGTCACCGGGCGCATTGCCGCACTCAAGGCGCGCGGCGTCGAGCCGACGCTGGCCATCGTGCTGGTCGGTGAAGACCCGGCAAGCCAGGTCTACGTCAAGCACAAGGTCAACGACAGCACCGAGACCGGACTCACGGCCAACCTCGAGCGCTACGCGGCCAGCATGACCGAGGCCGAGCTGCTCTCGCGCATCCACGCCCTCAACGAAGATCCCAAGGTACACGGCATCCTGGTGCAGCTGCCGCTGCCGCCGCACATGGACAGCCATCGTGTCATCGAGGCCATCTCGCCTGCCAAGGACGTGGATGGCTTCCATGTTGCCAGCGCCGGGGCATTGATGGTCGGCCAACCCGGTTTCTGGCCTTGTACGCCGCACGGCTGCATGAAGATGATCGACTCTATCGGCTATGACCTGCGCGGAAAGCATGCAGTCGTCATCGGGCGCAGCAACATCGTGGGCAAGCCGATGGCGATGATGCTGCTCGCCAAGAACGCGACCGTCACGATCTGTCATAGCGCAACCAAGGATCTCGCCGCTTTCACGCGTCATGCGGACGTGGTGGTCGCAGCGGTCGGCAAGCGCAACATCCTGACGGCGGACATGGTCAAGCCCGGCGCGGTGATCATCGACGTGGGGATGAACCGCAAGGAAGACGGAAAGCTCGCTGGCGACGTGGATTTCGAGGGTGTCAAGGAAGTCGCCGGCTGGATCACCCCCGTTCCGGGCGGCGTCGGCCCGATGACACGTGCGATGTTGCTCGCCAACACCCTTGAAGCTGCCGAGCGCATGACTACATAAGAACCACCCCGTTGCTTGCTCACTTCGTGTAGCCGCCTCCCCCTCAAGGGGCACCACCGGCGGCCCGGCTGAGCCGGTTCCGCGGTGGTTCCCGAAACTGCTTCGCTGCGCTTGCATTGGAAACGCTCTATGAAAAATCCGCTTCTCGATTTCACTGACCTTCCGCTGTTTGACCGGATTCGGCCTGAGCATGTCTCGCCAGCGGTGGACACTCTGCTGGCGGATGCCGAGGCTGCGCTGCAGACGGTGACGGCGCCGGATTTTCCGGCTGACTGGATGGCTATTTCCAAGGTGCTGGATGTGGCTTCGGAGCGCTTCAGCCGTGCATGGGGGGCTGTCGGGCATCTCAATGCCGTGGCTGATACGCCTGAACTGCGGGCGGCTTACAACGAAGCGATGCCGCGTGTGACGGCGTTCTGGACGCGCCTGGGGTCCGATGAACGGCTGTATGCCAAGTACAAGGCGATCGACGTCGCGACGCTCAATCCGGAGCAGCGCCAAGCGCATCGCAATGCGGTCCGCAACTTTGTTCTCGGCGGCGCCGAACTCCAGGGTGCGGCCAAGACGCGGTTCGCCGAGATCCAGGAACGCCAGGCCGAGCTGAGCCAGAAGTTCAGCGAAAACGCTCTCGATGCCACGGATGCCTTCGCCTGGTATGCGCCTCTGGGCGAACTCGAAGGACTTCCGGAAGACGTCATCAGTGCGGCCCGCGCCGCCGCCGAAGCGGACGGCAAGGAAGGCTACAAGCTGACGTTGAAAATGCCGTCGTACCTGCCCGTCATGCAGTTTGCCAAGAGCAGCGCGCTGCGCGAAAGGCTCTATCGCGCCTACGTCACGCGAGCCAGCGAACTCGGCGATCCGGCCTTTGACAACACCGATCTCATCCGCGAAATCCTCGCGCTGCGCCAGGAAGAAGCCAAGCTCTTGGGCTACCCCAATTTCGGCGAGCTTTCGATCGTGCCCAAGATGGCCGAATCCGCCGGCCAAGTGGTCAAGTTCCTGCGCGACCTCGCCGCCAAGGCCAAGCCTTACGGCGAACGCGATCTGGCCGATCTGCGTGCCTTCGCGGCCGACCAGCTCGGCATGGTCGACCCGCAGCCTTGGGACTGGAGCTACATCGGCGAGAAGCTCAAGGAAGCGCGCTATGCCTTCAGCGAGCAGGAGGTCAAGCAGTACTTCACCGCGCCGAAGGTCATGGGCGGGCTGTTCAAGATCGTGGAGACGCTGTTCGAGGTGTCGATCAAGCGCGACGTCGCGCCTGTGTGGCATCCGAGTGTCGAGTTCTATCGCATTGAGCGGGATGGCAAGAAGGTCGGGCAGTTCTATCTCGATCCTTCTGCCCGTTCCGCCAAGCGCGGAGGCGCGTGGATGGACGACGTCCGGGCGCGTTGGCTGCGTCCGGATACCGGAACGCTGCAGACACCGGTCGCGCAGCTGGTCTGCAACTTCGCCGAGGGTGTGGATGGCAAGCCCCCGCTGCTGACGCATGATGACGTGACGACGCTGTTTCACGAGTTCGGCCATGGGCTGCACCACATGCTTACGCAGATCAACGAGCGCGACGTCTCCGGCATCAGCGGCGTGGAGTGGGACGCTGTCGAACTGCCGAGCCAGTTCATGGAGAACTTCTGCTGGGAGTGGGACGTGCTTGCCCACATGACGTCGCACGTCGACACCGGCGAGCCGCTGCCCCGCGCGCTTTTCGACAAGATGACAGCGGCCAAGAACTTCCAGAGCGGCCTGCAGACCCTGCGGCAGATCGAGTTCTCGTTGTTCGACATGCTGCTGCATACCGAGTACGACGCAACAGCGGCCAAACCGGGCGACGTCCTGGCACTGCTCGGCAAGGTGCGCGAAGAGGTCGCGGTGATGCCTTCGCCGCCCTTCAGCCGCACGCCCAACACCTTCAGCCACATCTTCTCGGGCGGCTACGCGGCAGGCTACTACAGCTACAAGTGGGCCGAAGTGCTGAGCGCCGACGCGTACGCCGCTTTCGAGGAGACGGCAGGCGCCAACGGCGAGCCCAGCATCGAGACCGGACGCAAATACCGCCAGGCGATCCTCGAAGCAGGCGGCAGCAGGAGCGCCATGGACTCGTTCAAGGCCTTCAGGGGCCGCGAGCCTAAGATCGACGCCCTGTTGCGCCATCAGGGAATGGCCGAAACGCAGGCGGCGTGACGGTCAGAGGGCGGCAGAGCCTGAGATACTCGGCGTCATTCGATACCGGGGAATCTCGATGAAACGCAAAACCGCCCTGACCGGCTTGGCCCTGACGCTGCTCGCCAGCGCAGCGCTCGCGCAGGCCGTCTATCGCAATTTCGACAAGAACGGCAAGGTCACGTTTTCGGACCAGCCAACTTCAGCCAGCGCGCAGCCTGCCGAGCCACGCACGGGTGTGTCGACGGTCGCCGCCAATTCAGGGTTGCCTTATGAACTGCGCCAGGTGGTGCAGCGCTATCCCGTCACGCTCTACACCGGGGACGATTGCGCTCCTTGCGGAGCAGGTCGCTCGCTGCTGATCACGCGCGGTATTCCATTCGACGAGAAGACGGTCAAGAGCAATGATGACGTTCAGGCGCTGCAACGGCTGAGCGGACAAAACGGATTGCCTTTGCTGACGATCGGGACGCAGCAGCTCAAGGGGTTCTCCGACGCGGAGTGGTCGCAGTATCTCGATGCTGCGGGTTATTCGAAGAGCTCGCAGCTGCCCGCCGGTTTTCGCAATCCGCCGGCCCAGCCGCTCGTTGCTCTGAAGGCCGCTGCACCCGCCGCGCCTGCCGCTGCGCCGGTGCAGGCCCCTCCTCCTCCGCCGGCCGCAAGCAACGAGCCAACGCCGAGCAATCCTGCCGGCATCAAGTTCTGACGCTTGAAGATTGAAGATGCGCTCAGCCGAAGCGCATCGTCCTGACACCAGAAGAAGTGCCCAGCAAACAGACGCTGGCGCGCTGATGCGCGAAGACGCCAACGGTGACGACGCCCGGCCATTGATTCACTTCAGTCTCGAAGCCCAAGGGATCGGTGATCCGCAGACCCGTTACGTCGACGATGTGTTGGCCGTTGTCGGTGACGAGCGCCTCGCCCTCCTTTTCGCGGACCTGCGCCAGTCCGCCCAGCCGCGCAAACTGGCGGATGATCCGCTGCGCCGACATCGGGATCACCTCTACGGGCAATGGGAATGCTCCGAGCGTGTTGACCAGCTTGGACGAGTCCGCAATGCATACAAACCGTCTCGATTGCGCGGCAACGATTTTTTCGCGGGTCAGCGCGGCGCCGCCGCCCTTGATCATGTAGCCGCGGCCGTCGATCTCGTCGGCCCCGTCGATGTAGACGGCCAACTCTTCGACTTCGTTGCTGTCAAAAACGGGAATGTCCAGCGCGCGCAGGCGCTCGGTCGACGCGACGGAGCTTGAAACCGCTCCGCGGATTTCGCTCTTGATCGTCGCCAACGCATCGATGAATTTGTTGACCGTCGAGCCGGTGCCGACACCGACGATCTCGCCTTTGACGACGTAATCCAGAGCGGCGCGACCGACCTGCGCCTTGAGTTCGTCCTGGGTCAGGGCGGGAGCTGAAGCGGGAGAAGGCATCGGGGAGAATCCTGGGCTGATTGAAGTCAAGTCGAGAATTATCCGATGCCCTTGCTGCTGCCCTCCTCGCTGTATGGACTTGCCCGTCCGTTCCTCTTCGGCTTTGACCCCGAACATGCCCACGAGCTCACACTGGATGCGCTGGCACGAACCCAGAACACACCACTCGCCGGCACCTACGCCGCACCTCGCGTCGAAGACCGAATCACGCTTGCCGGCCTCACCTTTCCGAATCGGGTCGGCCTGGCCGCCGGTCTGGACAAGAACGCACGCTGCATCGATGCTTTCGCGGCGATGGGATTTGGCTTTGTCGAAGTCGGAACCGTCACGCCGAAGGCGCAACCCGGCAACCCGCGGCCACGCATGTTCCGCCTGCCGCAGCGGGATGCACTGATTAATCGGCTCGGCTTCAACAACGAAGGACTGGACGCCTTCGTCGCCAACGTGCAACGCGCGCGCTTTCGCCGAAATGCGTCAAAAGCGCCGATGCTGCTGGGGCTCAACATCGGCAAGAACGCAGCGACGCCGATCGAACGGGCCGTGGACGACTATCTTGTGTGCCTGGACGGTGTGTATCCGCATGCGGACTACGTGACCATCAATATCTCGAGCCCCAACACAGCGAACTTGCGTTCACTCCAGAGTGACGAGGCGCTGGACGCGCTCCTCGGCGCCGTGGCCGACAAACGGGCGGCGCTTGCGGCGAGGCAAGGTCGGCGAGTCCCCCTCTTTGTCAAGATTGCGCCGGACCTCGACGAGAGCCAGGTCAAGGTGATCGCAGCCACGCTGGTCCGGCACGGCATGGACGGCGTCATCGCCACCAACACGACGCTTTCGCGAGATGCAGTGGCAGGCTTGCCGCACGCCGAAGAGGCCGGCGGCCTTTCGGGCGCGCCGGTCAGGGAAACAAGCAATCGAGTGATCGGCCAGTTGCGGGCCGCCTTGGGAAGCAGGTTTCCGATCATCGGCGTGGGCGGCATCCTGAGCGCAGCCGACGCCAAAGCGAAGATTACGGCCGGCGCCGATGTGGTCCAGATTTACACGGGTTTGATCTACCGCGGACCGGCGCTGGTGCATCGGGCCGCCCAGGCCTTGCGCGACGAACGCGGCAGGGCCTGAGGGTCTGTCTGGGAATGCGCCGTCGCCCTCAGCGCATCCGCCAAAGAACCGGCACGAGCACGCTGGCCCAGCGCACCAGGCGGCGCGGTCCCAATGCAGCCACCACCGCCGCCGCGGCCACGCCAGCAGCTACAGGGTGTTCGCGCGCGAGGCGCATTGCCGCAGCGCTTGTCGTCTCGTTAGGCACTGGCGCCTCCCCGGCTCCCGTCGCTGCAGCCTGGAGCGTTGCGATACGCATGCGCTGCTTTTCGATTCGCGCAAGCAGCTCCGGACGGCTCACCGGGCGCCGCTCACGCGGGGTCATGCTGTCACTGTCCGGGCTACCGCGGCCCAGACTGTGTCGAAGCCACTGGCGATCGCGCTCCAGCTCTTGCAACACCGGCTCGAAGGCGGTCGAAGGTTTGCCACTCATCGACACAAGCGCGATCACTGACACGAGCCACAGCACMAGCCAGACCGCCGCCACCGACCAGGCGGCGGCAGTGCGATTCGGTGAATCCCAGAAATGGACGACGATCGCCACGGACAGCAGCGCAATCGCAATGGTCGTCAACCCGACCACCGCGATCACCAAGCCCAGCATCGATCGCAAACGCTTCTTTTCGTCTTCCCAGGCGAAACGCAGCAAGTCCAGGCGGTCTTCAGCAGCCAGGGCGCCTTCGCCCGCCAGGATGCGCACGCGCCGCCATTGGGACCTGATCCCAAAAAGCGATGACAACCACTTCACGTGTGCCCTCCGCGAGCCTCACCGCCGATGGGAGCCGCGGAAGCGGTTGGCTGTTGCGCGCTCAGGCGGGCGTGCTCAGCGGCGGCCAAGCAGCAGGCCCACCAGCACCCCCACCGCCAACGCAGCGCCGGCGATTTGCCAGGGCTCATCGTGGGCGTAGGCGTTGGCCGAGTTGGCTGCCTCACGGGCTTTCTTGCTCGCGATACGGCTCTTTTCGGCAGCCAGTTCGCGCGCGATAGCCAGCTTGCTGTCGATGCGCTGGCGAAGCGCCTTGATATGGGGAACGGAGTCGAGATCCTTGCTGGCGAGCACACCGCGAACGTCGCTCGCGATGTCTTCAGCAACGGCGTTGGCTGCCGCTTCGAGATTATTGGATGCAGTCATTTAAAGTTGTCCTCCTCAGTCACGCCGGCACCGCGCCGGCAACACACGCCGACAAACGACGCTCCGCGTCATAGTACATGCCCAAGTGCATCTACGACAGAATTCCCACGACATGATCGGCAATTGCGAGGCTGCTGGTCAACCCCGGCGATTCGATCCCGAAGAGGTTGACCAAGCCCGGCACTCCGTGCAGCGCCGGGCCTGCGATCATGAAGTCCGCAGCAGCATCTCCGGGCCCGGAGATCTTGGGGCGAATGCCGGCATATCCGGGAATCAGCGCGCCGTCCGGCAAGGCGGGCCAGTATTTGCGCACCTCGGCATAGAAGCCCTCTCCCCGCGCGGGATCGACCACCAGATCCTCGGGCGAGTCCACCCACTGAACGTCAGGACCGAACTTGGCCTGTCCGCCCAGATCGAGTGTGAGATGCACGCCGAGGCCCGCAGCCTCGGGAACGGGGTAGATCAACCGGCTGAACGGCGCCCGCCCAGCCAGCGTGAAGTAGTTGCCTTTTGCGAAATAAGCCTTGGGTACGGAAGTCGCCGGCAGGCCTTGGAATTGCCGGACAAGCAGCGGCGCGACGAGACCGGCGGAGTTCACGACGCTCTTGCATCGCAGAAGCGTCCCGTCGATGGACTTCAATACGATGGCGTCACCCAGGCATTCGGCACTGAGGATGCCCGATTTCAGCGCAACGACCCCACCGRCCTGCTCGAGGTCGCCTTGCAGGCTCAGCATCAGGGCATGGCTGTCCACGATCCCGGTGCTGGGGGAATGCAGCGCCGCCAGGCACCGGAGCTGAGGCTCCATGGCGCGCGCCTCCTCGCCTGAGAGCAGAACCATGTCGTCTACGCCGTTGGCCGCGGCCTTGGCCTTGATCTCGGCGAGCTGCGCAACCTGCGGCTCGGCAGTGGCCACGATGAGCTTGCCGCAGCGTCGGTGCGGCAAGCCGCGTTCGATGGCGTAGTCGTAGAGCAACTGCTTGCCCTGCACGCACAGTCGTGCCTTCAGTGAGCCCTTGGGGTAATAGATGCCCGCGTGAATGACTTCACTGTTGCGAGAACTGGTGCCGGTCCCGATCGCGCCTTCCGCCTCCAGCACGATCACCTCTCTGCCCGCCAGCGCAAGCGCGCGAGCCGCCGCCAAGCCAACCACCCCGGCGCCGATGACGGCGCAATCGAATTCGTCCATGACGCAAGCTTAGCTGGCTTGCGGGCGGATCACTTCACTAGCGCCGGTTGTGGGGCGAGCGACTTGGACAGATTGCCTGGCGGCGTCGCGGGGCCCTCGTCGGGCTCGACGGGTAGCTCGGGGACATCCGGCGGGTCGGGGCTGATGGGCGGCGGAAGATCAGGGCTGGTGGCCATGGCGGTTCTCCTTCAGTTCGACTTCTACGGGAGCTCGGCGGAGGATGCAAGGGGTAAGAGACGTGGCCCGAACCAGCGGACTCAGCGCAATTTTTCGTCCCCGCGAATCTCCTGCGCCAGTTTCGCCGTCACATCCGTGCACGCCCAATTTGCTGCAAGGCTGAAGTTCGTTTTGAACTCGTCGAACTCGGCATTGCCTTCGCCGACTGCTCGTATGCGCGTGATTTCTTTGCCATCGTCAGCAGGGCCGCCGAAGGCGAGCCTCAAGCGCAACTTCGGAAGCCGCGAGCGCAACGTGACGCACAGCGCTGATCTGAAGGACCAGCGCTGGGGACAAAGAGAGAGGGGGAATTTGGTGGGCGGTGGAGGCTTCGAACCTCCGACCCCAGCAGTGTGAATGCTGTGCTCTACCCCTGAGCTAACCGCCCGTGGCGCAGATATTGAATACCTGCGCCGTTTGGATTTTTCGCGCCGTGTATGGCACGAAGCCTTCGATTATGCCACAGCAAAATCAGCAATTTGTCGAAAAAGAGTGCGTCCGTTGCTCGCCTTATCGAGTTGCGCCAGCACTTCGTCGTGCGCGGCAAGTTCGTGTTCGGTCGCGACCAAAACCGGCAACTCGTAGGTGCTCAGTTCCACGACAACGATGGCGCCCAGCACCGGTTCGTTCGGCACCACGTCGATCAGCAGCGCATCCTGTCCGCGCGTGAGATTGATGTAGACGTCGGCCAGCAGTTGGGCATCGAGCTTGGCGCCGTGGAAGGTGCGGTTCGAACGGTCCACCCCGAATCGGTCGCATAGCGCATCCAGCGAATTGCGCTTGCCGGGGTACACCATCTTGGCCATGGCCAGCGTGTCGGTCACCTCGCCAACGAAGCTTTGCAAGCGAGGCAGGCCGGCAAGCTCGAATTCCTTGTTGAGAAACCCGACGTCGAAAGCTGCGTTGTGAATGATCAGTTCCGCACCACGCAGATACTCCACGATGTCATTGGCCAGCGTGACGAACTTGGGTTTGTCGCGCAGAAAGTCGGACGTCAAGCCGTGGACCTTGAGGGCGTCCTCATGGCTTTCCCGCTCAGGATTGAAGTAGATGTGCAGATCGTTGCCCGTGAGCTTTCGGTTGAACAGCTCGACGCACCCGAGTTCGATGATGCGATCGCCGTTTTCAGCCGAAAGGCCCGTGGTTTCGGTATCGAGAACGATCTGCCTTGTCATCAGTGGTTTTCTTTCGCGTGATTGATCGAGTACTTCGGGATTTCGACGGTCAGGTCTGATTGTGCAAGGATTGCCTGGCAGCTCAGGCGCGACTGGGGCTCGAGGCCCCAAGCGCGATCCAGCAGGTCTTCTTCTTCTTCCTCGGCATCGTTCAGTGACTCCAGCCCTTTGCGGACCACCACGTGGCAGGTCGTGCACGCGCAGCTCATCTCGCAGGCATGCTCGATGTTGATGTCGTGCTCGAGCAGAGCCTCGCAGATCGAGGTACCCGCCGTGGCAGTGATCGCGGCGCCCTCGGGACAGTATTCGGGGTGGGGAAGGATCTTGATCGTGGGCATTGCTTGTTCTAGAGGGATTCGATCTGGCGACCCGAGAGCGCTCGCGCGATCCCGGCGTTCATCCGTTCGGCCGCGAAGGCTTCGGTGCCATCGGCGAGCGCCTTGGTCGCCGCTTCGACAGTGGCTGCGTCGCCGGTGGATCGGGCTTCGCGCAGGGCGTCCATCAACGAATGAATCGCCCCGCGTTCTTCGGGGGACAAAAGCGCACCATCTATATCCAGCGCACTCTGTGTCGCCAGCAGCATGCGATCGGCGTCCACCCGCGCCTCGACCAGTGCGCGTGCCTGCATGTCCTGTTGGGCGGTTGAGAAGCTGTCTTGCAGCATCGTGGCGATCTGGTCGTCAGAGAGCCCGTAAGAAGGCTTGACGGTAACGCTTGCCTCCACTCCGCTGCCCTGCTCCTTGGCGCTCACGCTAAGCAAGCCGTCCGCATCGACCGTGAAGGTGACCCTGATCCGTGCGGCGCCCGCGACCATCGGCGGAATGCCGCGCAGCTCGAATCGCGCCAGGCTGCGGCAATCTGCGACGAGGTCACGTTCGCCTTGCACCACGTGCAGCGCGAGCGCCGTCTGCCCGTCCTTGTATGTCGTGAAATCCTGCGCCATCGCCGTCGGAATCGTCTGGTTGCGAGGCACGATACGCTCGACCAAACCACCCATGGTTTCAATGCCGAGCGAAAGCGGAATCACATCCAGCAGCAACAGGTCATCGGCGCCCGCATTCCCGGCAAGCTGATTGGCCTGGATGGCCGCGCCCAGTGCCACCACCTCGTCAGGATTGAGATTGGTCAATGGCTCTCGACCAAAGAACTCACCGACTGCGCGCCGAATCTGCGGCATTCGCGTGGCCCCGCCAACCAGCACGACCCCCTGCATGTCCGTCGGCTGGAGCTTAGCGTCTCGCAAGGCCTTGCGAACGGCAGCGATCGTTCGTGCGGTGAGGGGCTGGGTCGCGCCTTCGAATTGGTCGCGCCGGATCTCGGCGGTCACATTGCCGGCCTGCAGGCTGGCGGAGAACAGAGTTGTTTCAGCAGACGTGAGCGCCTCCTTGGCTGCCCGAGCCGTCACCAGCAGCGCAGCCTTGTCGGTATCGCTGGACACCTTCAGGCCTGCTTGCGCGAGGACCACGTCCGCCAATACGTGATCGTAGTCGTCGCCTCCCAAGGCCGAATCGCCGCCGGTTGCAATGACCTCGAATACGCCCTGCGTCAGGCGCAGGATCGAGATGTCGAAAGTGCCACCGCCAAGATCGTAGACGGCGTACACACCCTCGCTCGCGTTGTCGAGCCCGTAGGCAATTGCTGCCGACGTCGGCTCGCTGATGAGGCGCAGCACGTTCAGTCCTGCGAGTTGAGCGGCGTCCTTGGTGGCTTGGCGCTGGCCTTCGTCGAAGTACGCGGGAACGGTGATCACCGCGCCGTACAGATCCGCATTGAAAGTGTCCTCGGCCCGATAGCGAAGGGTCGCGAGGATCTCGGCGCTGACTTCAATCGGCGACTTCTCGCCGGCCGCCGTGCGCACCCTGACCATGCCTGCGTCGTCCGTCAGGTGGTAGGCCATTGCTTCGCGATTGCCGATGTCCTGGATGCCGCGGCCCATCAAGCGCTTGACGGACGTGATGACATTGGTGGGATCGCCCACGCGTGCAGCCAACGCGTCGAAGCCGATCTGCCGGCGATCCTTGTCGAGATAGCGCACGGCCGAAGGGAGCACCACGCGGCCTTCCGCATCTGGCAAGCATTCGGCGACTCCATTGCGCACGGCAGCAACGAGCGAGTGCGTGGTTCCGAGGTCGATGCCGACCGCGATGCGGCGCTGGTGCGGATCGGGCGCGAGGCCCGGTTCTGAGATCTGGAGCAATGCCATGGCGCTATTGTCCCAATTGCTCTGACTTCGCCTCGATATCGTCGGCAAAGCGCTCTATGAACATGAGGGCTCTGACCTGCAGGGCCGCCGCAGGGTAGTCGCCTTTTTCGTCAATGAGCCAATCGAGCGAGGACATCGCGCGAGCACGGACGACTTCGACTTCGGACCGCAGTTTCTCGAGGTCGGCCGCACCGTGAGCTTCGTCGAGCTCTTCGCGCCACTCCATCTGGTGCATCAAAAAATCCGCCGGCATCGCGGTATTGTTCTCGGCGTTGATCGGCGCAGCATTCAATTGACAAATGTATGCGGCACGCTTGATCGGATCCTTCAGCCGCTGGTAGGCCTCGTTGATGCGAACTGACCACTGCATGGCAACCCGCTGAGCTGCCGCGCCCTGCGCAGCAAAACGGTCGGGATGCGCTTCCCGCTGCAGTTCTTTCCAGCGGGCGTCCAGCTTGGCGCGGTCCTGCACAAACCGGGCAGGCACCGCGAAGAGGTCGAAATCGTTGTCAGTGAGGTTCATACGTCAAAAAGCCGCCAGCACATGACATGGTGGCGGCTCGGGCTCGATGCCGGTGGAGGTCAGATGCGGAAGCTCTCGCCGCAACCGCAGCGGTCGCGCTCGTTCGGATTGTTGAACTTGAAGCCCTCATTGAGGCCTTCACGCACAAAATCGAGTTGCGTTCCGTCGATGTAGGCAAGGCTTTTGGGATCGACGAGCACCTTCACGCCGTGGTCCTCGAATACCACGTCTTCAGGCGACAGTTCGTCGACGTACTCGAGCTTGTAGGCAAGCCCTGAACAGCCGGTCGTCTTGACGCCCAGACGCACGCCCACGCCCTTCCCTCGCTTGCCGAGGTAGCGCGTGACGTGGCGCGCAGCCGATTCGGTGAGAGTCACAGCCATGTCAGTGAGCAGCCTCCGTCGCCGATGCGGCGACGCCATGCTTGGCCTTGTAGTCGCTGACCGCCGCCTTGATGGCGTCTTCGGCGAGGATCGAGCAATGGATCTTGACGGGCGGCAATGCGAGCTCTTCGGCGATCTGCGCATTCTTCAACGCAGCCGCCTCGTCGAGCGTCTTTCCCTTGACCCATTCGGTCACGAGAGACGACGAAGCAATTGCCGAACCGCAGCCGTATGTCTTGAAGCGCGCGTCCTCGATCACCCCTGTCTCGGGGTTGACCTTGATCTGGAGCTTCATGACGTCACCGCAGGCGGGTGCGCCCACCATGCCGGTGCCCACCGACTCGTCGCCCTTTTCGAAAGAGCCGACGTTGCGGGGATTTTCGTAATGGTCAATAACCTTGGATGAATAAGCCATGGGATACCTCTTTGATCTTTAATGCGCCGACCACTGGATCGTGCTGATGTCGATGCCGTCCTTGAACATCTCCCACAGCGGGCTCAGTTCGCGGAGCTTGGCGACGTTGTGCTTGATGGTCGAAACCGCGTAGTCGATCTCTTCTTCGGTCGTGAACCGGCCGATCGTCATGCGCAGACTGCTGTGAGCGAGTTCGTCACTGCGGCCGAGGGCACGTAGCACATAGCTGGGTTCGAGACTGGCCGAGGTGCAGGCAGAGCCGCTGGACACGGCCAGACCCTTGATGCCCATGATCAGCGATTCGCCTTCGACGTAGTTGAAGCTCATGTTCAGGTTGTGCGGAACCCTATGCGCGAGATCGCCATTGATGAAAACCTGTTCGACATCCTTAAGGCCGTCAAGAAGGCGCTTCTGAAGCGCGTGCGCCTTGGCAATGTCTTGCTTCATTTCGAGCTTGGCAAGGCGGAAGGCTTCGCCCATGCCCACGATCTGATGCGTAGGCAACGTACCGGAGCGCATTCCACGCTCATGGCCGCCACCATGCATCTGCGCTTCAAGACGTACGCGTGGCTTGCGGCGGACGTAGAGTGCGCCGATGCCCTTAGGCCCGTAAGTCTTGTGTGAAGCGAGGCTCATCAGGTCGATCGGCAGGTTCTTGACGTCGATCTCGACCTTGCCCGTGGCTTGCGCCGCGTCGGCATGAAAAATCACGCCCTTTTCACGGCAGATGTTTCCGAGCGCGACCATGTCCTGGATCACACCGATTTCGTTGTTCACGAACATGACGCTCGCAAGGATGGTGTCGGGACGGATGGCTGCCTTGAAGGCTTCCAGATCGAGCAGCCCGTTTTCCTGGACGTCAAGATAGGTCACGTCGAACCCTTGGCGCTCGAGTTCGCGCATGGTGTCGAGAACCGCCTTGTGCTCAGTCTTGACCGTGATCAGGTGCTTCCCCTTGCCCTTGTAGAAGTGGGCCGCACCCTTCAGCGCCAGATTGTTCGATTCGGTAGCACCGGAAGTCCAGACGATCTCACGCGGGTCAGCGCCGATCAGGTCCGCGACTTCGACTCGCGCCTTTTCGACGGCCTCCTCGGCCTCCCATCCCCAGGCATGGCTCCGCGATGCCGGATTGCCAAAATGCTCGCGCAGCCACGGGATCATCGCGTCGACGACGCGGGGATCGACGGGCGTTGTGGCGCCGTAGTCAAGATAGATCGGGAAATGGGGAGTGACGTCCATGGCTGGCTCAGGCTGGCGTGGGGTTTATCTTTGTTGAAGCTGAAGTAGCGGCGCCCCGAGGCGCCTGCAAATCACGACTTGGCGAAAACGTTGCCCAATGCAAATACCGAATTGGGCGCGTTGACCCTGATCGGCTTGACCACAGGCTGGCTCGAAATCGCGCGCTTCACGGCGGGCTTGTTTTCGATCTGAACGCCCTTGGCGATCTGGTCGTCGACCAGCTTCTGCAAAGTGACGGAGTCGAGAAATTCGACCATGCGCTGATTGAGAGAAGCCCACAGTTCGTGCGTCATGCATCGACCCGCTTCCCCGAGGCAGTTTTCCTTGCCGCCGCATTGCGTGGCATCGATGGGCTCATCGACCGAGACAATGATGTCCGCAACGGTGATATCGGCAGCCTTGCGGCCGAGCGAATAGCCGCCGCCAGGGCCACGCGTGGATTCGACCAATTCGTGCCGGCGCAGCTTGCCGAAGAGTTGTTCTAGATATGACAGCGAAATCTGCTGCCGCTGGCTGATTGCGGCCAGCGTGACCGGACCGGTGTTCTGGCGCAACGCCAGATCGATCATGGCTGTAACCGCAAAGCGGCCTTTGGTAGTGAGACGCATCGCAAGCTCCTTAGTGCTTACCGTTGAAATGACACCTTGGCCGGGACCCGTGGTGACGTCGTCTCCGCCCTGCCCGACCCCTGCTTTTCTGGTGATCCAGTGAATGGGAGTCGGCCCTTCATCGCGAAGTTTCTTTGTTGTTGAGTATTTCGCTCAAGTATAGCAGGAGCCCCTTCACTTTGCTCGGGTAAACCCGCTCGCGCCCTGCGGATCCCGGCGGTCGCGCCGCCCGCCTACACAGGGGCGATATTGTCGTGCCCGGGAGCGCCAAAGGCCTGTTCGCGCAGCACTGCCAACTGGTCCCGAACGCGCGCGGCCTTCTCGAACTCGAGGTTGCGCGCGTGCTCGAGCATGGTCTTTTCCAGGCGCTTGATCTCGCGCGCAATGTCCTTTTCGGACATGTCTTCCACCTTCGCGCGCTCAAGGTCTCGCTTGGCGGCTTCTTTCCCGGTCTTCTCGCTGTAGACACCGTCGATCAGGTCCCGCACCTGCTTCACGATGCTGCGCGGCGTGATTCCGTGCGCTTCGTTGTGGGCGATCTGCCGGGCGCGGCGGCGCTCCGTCTCGTCGATGGCCTTCCTCATTGAATCCGTGACCCGATCGGCATACAGGATGGCCTTGCCATGAAGATTCCGGGCCGCACGGCCGATCGTTTGAATCAACGAGCGCTCCGCCCGCAAAAAACCTTCCTTGTCGGCGTCCAGAATTGCAACCAGCGACACCTCGGGAATATCCAGCCCTTCGCGGAGCAGGTTGATGCCGACCAGCACGTCGAACGTGCCGAGCCGGAGGTCACGAAGAATTTCGACCCGCTCCACCGTGTCCACGTCACTGTGCAGGTAACGCACCTTGACACCGTTGTCGCCCAGATAGTCGGTCAGCTGCTCGGCCATCCGCTTGGTCAGGGTGGTGATCAGTACGCGCTCGTTTTTGTCCACGCGCAGCCGGATTTCCTGCAGCACGTCATCCACCTGATGCGTCGCGGGCCGGACTTCAACCTCGGGATCGATCAGGCCTGTCGGCCGCACGAGTTGTTCCACGACGTTTCCGGCGTTGTCCTTTTCGTACTGCGCGGGCGTGGCGGACACGAAGATGCACTGCCGCGTCCGCGCCTCGAATTCCTCAAACTTCAGCGGGCGGTTGTCCATGGCCGACGGCAAGCGGAAGCCGTATTCCACGAGCGTTGTCTTGCGGGCCCGGTCGCCGTTGTACATGGCGCTCAACTGGCCGATCATCTGGTGGCTCTCGTCCAGGAACATCAGGGCGTCCTTGGGGAGATAGTCGGTCAGAGTCGCGGGCGGCTCGCCGGGCGCCGCCCCGGAGAGATGGCGACTGTAGTTTTCGATGCCCTTGCAATGGCCGATTTCAGCCAGCATTTCGAGATCGAAGCGCGTGCGCTGCTCGATCCGCTGCGCCTCGACCAGCTTGCCTTGGGCGACGAAGAACTTGAGCCTTTCGTCAAGCTCGAGCTTGATGGTTTCCACCGCACTCAGCACCTTGTCGCGCGGCGTGACGTAGTGGCTGGAGGGATAGACGGTGAAACGCGGGATCTTCTGGCGGATGCGGCCCGTGAGGGGATCGAAGAGCTGCAGCGACTCGATCTCGTCGTCGAAGAGCTCGATTCGGATCGCCAACTCGCTGTGCTCGGCCGGAAAGACGTCGATGGTGTCGCCGCGCACGCGGAACGTCCCACGCGAAAAGTCCTGCTCGTTGCGCGTGTATTGCATGCGGATGAGTCGGCCGATCACGTCGCGCTGCCCGATCTTGTCGCCTGTCCGCATGATGAAGCGCATCTGCGTGTAGTCCTCGGGCGTGCCGATGCCGTAGATCGCACTCACGGTGGCCACGATCACCGTGTCGCGCCGCTCCAACACGCTCTTGGTCGCTGAAAGGCGCATCTGCTCGATGTGCTCGTTGATCGAGCTGTCTTTCTCGATGAACAGGTCGCGCTGAGGGACGTAGGCTTCCGGCTGGTAATAGTCGTAGTAGCTGACGAAGTATTCGACCGCGTTTTTTGGAAAAAACTCGCGGAACTCGCTGTAGAGCTGGGCCGCCAGCGTCTTGTTGGGCGCAAACACGATCGCCGGGCGACCCAGGCGGGCGATCACATTCGCCATGGTGAAAGTCTTGCCCGAGCCGGTCACGCCCAGCAGCGTCTGGAAGACCTCGCCGTCCTGCACGCCTTCGACCAGCCCGGCGATTGCCGCCGGCTGGTCGCCCGCCGGCGGATAGGGCTGGTAGAGCTCAAACGGCGAACCGGGGAATTTGATGAACTCACCCTGCTTAACCGGACCTACCGGATCGGCATGCTGAGGCTCTGGAATGACTTCGGACGTATCTGGCATGGCTTGGAGCTGAGAGAGATGCGGCCGCGGCCGGTAAAATTCAAGCGAACCGGAAAGCGTAACGCAGCTCCCGGCATCACGCGAATCGACCACCCGAAAAGGATTTCTCCATGTCTATGTTCACCGCCGTCGAGATGGCGCCCCGCGACCCGATTCTGGGCCTCAACGAGCAGTACGCCGCCGACAGCAATCCGCAAAAAGTCAACCTCGGCGTGGGGGTGTACTACGACGACAACGGCAAGCTGCCCCTCCTGAAGTGCGTCCAGGCCGCGGAAGAAGACATGATGAAGTCGCCCAGCGCGCGCGGCTATCTGCCAATCGACGGTATCGCCGCGTATGACAACGCGGTCAAGGGCCTTGTCTTCGGCGCTGACAGCGAACCCGTGAAATCCGGCCGTGTCGCCACCATCCAGGCGATCGGCGGAACGGGGGGCCTCAAGGTGGGCGCCGACTTCCTCAAGAAGCTGAGCCCGCAGGCAAAGGTGCTGATCAGCGATCCAAGCTGGGAAAACCACCGCGCGCTCTTCACCAACGCCGGGTTCGAGGTCGAAACCTATCCCTACTATGACGCTGCCAAGCGCGGCATCAACTTCGACGGCATGCTCACGGCGCTGAACGCCGCACCCGCCGGAACGATCGTCGTATTGCACGCCTGCTGCCACAACCCGACCGGATACGACATCACGCCGGCGCAGTGGGATCAGGTCATTGCCGTGGTCAAGGCGGCGAATCTGACGCCATTCCTGGACATGGCCTACCAGGGCTTCGGCAACGGGATCGCCGAGGACGGCGCGGTGATCGGCAAGTTCGTGCAAGCGGGCCTGACTTTCTTCGTTTCCACCTCGTTTTCCAAGAGCTTCAGCTTGTACGGCGAACGGGTCGGTGCGCTTTCGGTGCTTTGCGAAAGCAAGGAAGAAGCCGGCCGCGTGCTGTCGCAGCTCAAGATCGCCATTCGCACCAACTACAGCAACCCGCCGATCCATGGCGGCGCGGTCGTCGCAGCGGTGCTGAACGACCCGGCCCGGCGTGCTGTCTGGGAGGGTGAATTGGCCGAAATGCGCGTGCGCATCAAGGCCATGCGGCACAAGCTGGTCGACGGACTCAAAGCTGCCGGAGTGAAGCAGGACATGGGCTTCATCACGTCACAAATCGGAATGTTCAGTTATTCGGGGCTTACCAAGGAGCAGATGGTCCGGTTGCGCGAGGAATTCGGCGTGTACGGCACCGACACCGGCCGCATGTGCGTTGCGGCGCTCAATAGCAAGAACATCGATTACGTCTGCCAGAGTATCGCGAAGGTCGTCTGAGCCGTGAATGGCGGCGCGTTGGAGAGGGCGTCGCCTTTTAACTCAGCCTTTGGGTTGGCCCGCACCCCGATGCTTAAGTTGCCGAAATAAGTGTTCAGGGCGACTCGAATGTCACGACTGCCTTGTCAAGTTGAACACTCGCCCCATTTGTAGAAAATGGCAACTGATATATTGCACTGCAATAACTAACTGGGCCTCCCATGCTCTACCAACTCTATGAAGCGCAACGCTCCCTGATGGAGCCGTTTGCGGACTTCGCACAAGCCGCCTCAAAACTCTATGGGCAAGGCGCTGTGTTTGGGCAAACGCCTATTGCACAACGCATGGCTGCCGGCTACGACCTGCTCTACCGCCTGGGCAAAGATTACGAGAAGCCGGAATTCGGGATCAAGACGGTCAAGGTCGAGGACCGCGACGTGGTGATCCACGAAAGCATCGAAGTCGAAAAGCCTTTCTGCCAGTTGCGCCGCTTCAAGCGCTTCACTGACGAACCGAAAATCCTCCAGACCCTCAAGAGCCAACCCGTGGTGTTGATCGTGGCACCGCTGTCCGGCCATTACGCAACGCTGCTGCGCGACACGGTGCGCACGATGCTTCAGGACCACAAGGTCTATATCACCGACTGGGTCAATGCGCGCCTCGTGCCGCTCTCCAAGGGCGAATTCCACCTTGACGACTACGTCAACTACGTCGAGGACTTCATTCGCTACCTGCAGGCCGAGTACGGCAACTGCCACGTGATCAGCGTCTGCCAGCCAACGGTGCCCGTGCTGGCAGCGGTCTCGCTCATGGCGAGCCGTGGCGAAAAGGCGCCGCTGTCGATGACGATGATGGGCGGCCCGATCGATGCGCGCAAATCGCCTACCGCGGTCAACAACCTGGCAATGAACAAGAGCTTCGAATGGTTCGAGAACAACGTGATCTACCGCGTGCCGGACGGCTTTCCCGGCGCCGGTCGCCGCGTATACCCGGGTTTCCTGCAGCACACGGGCTTCGTCGCGATGAACCCCGACCGCCACGCGAGCAGCCACTACGACTATTTCAAGAATCTGATCAAGGGCGACGATGCGAGCGCCGATGCCCACCGCAACTTCTACGACGAGTACAACGCCGTCCTCGACATGGATGCGGACTACTACCTCGACACCATCAGGACGGTCTTCCAGGACTTCAAGCTCGTCAACGGCACCTGGGAAGTGAAGAACCCCGAAGGCGTGCGTGAGCCCGTACGGCCGCAGGACATCCGTTCGACGGGCTTGCTGACTGTCGAAGGTGAACTGGACGATATTTCCGGCGCGGGCCAGACGCGGGCCGCGCATGATCTGTGCACGGGCATTTCGTCCGACGAGCAAAGGCACCTTGAGGTCAAGGGCGCCGGCCATTACGGGATCTTCAGCGGCCGCCGCTGGCGAGACCGCGTCTATCCCGAAGTCAAGGCTTTCATCCTGGCGCACGACAAGCCGCAGACGCGCGCATCGCAAGTGACGCTGGCCCAGGAAGACCCGAAGCCCTCCGCTGCGAAGAAGCGCGCGACATCGGCTGCAGCACGCAAGACTGCGCCGGCACCCCGCTCACGTACGTCGCAGCGCAAGTCCGCGTGATGCCGTGAGCGCTCTGGCGATGCGCCTGCTCGAGGCGCTGCCGCAAACGCAGTGCACGCGCTGCGGCTATCCAGATTGCGCAGGCTACGCGCAGGCCATCGAAGCCGGTGAGGCGGAGATCGATCAATGCCCGCCTGGCGGTGCTGCGGGCGTTGAGCGGCTTTCGCGGTTGACGGGTCGCCCGGCAACGGAAGTCAATCCGCAGTTCGGCGTCGAGGGTCCGCGCGCGATGGCAGTCATCGATGAGGCGTGGTGTATCGGATGCACGCTGTGCCTGGATGCTTGTCCGACAGATGCCATCGTCGGCATCCACAAGCGCATGCATACGGTGATCGAGGCACATTGCACCGGATGTGAACTCTGCATTCCGGCCTGCCCCGTCGATTGCATCTCGCTGGAAGTGGCCACGCCCGGCCGCAGCGGCTGGCAAGCGTGGTCGCAAGAGCAGGCAGACCACGCGCGCGAGCGCTATGAGGGCCATAAGCTGCGCAGCGACAAGAGGGCCCCTGTTGCCGATCCGAGCCAGGTCGATGCGCCTGATGCGGCGCCCCCGGCAGACCGCAAGCGGGCCATCGTTGAAGCAGCCCTTGCCCGCGCTCGCGCGGCGAGCGCATCCAGAACCGGCAGCGGCAAGTCATGAGCAGCGATACCCTCCTTCTCTTTACCCTGGCCTCGATCGCGCTTGCGATCACGCCGGGCCCGACCATGCTTCTTGCGCTGTCCAACGGCATTGGGGGCGGGATGCGCGCAGCGGGCTGGGGAATCGCAGGTGCGTCGCTCGGCAGCAGCATCGTGATTGCCACCGTCGCTCTGGGCTTGGGCTCGCTGCTTGCGGCATCCGAGTGGCTCTTCAACGCGATTCGGCTCGTGGGCGTCGTCTACCTCGTCTGGCTCGGCGTCAAGCTCTGGCGCGCGCCAGCACCCGATATTGCGAGGGAACTGGCAGCTTCAGCGGCCAAACCGCTTCCTGGCCGGCTTGCGTTGCTGCGCAGCCTCGCAGTGGCGTTGTCCAATCCGAAGTCCCTGCTGTTCTTCGCGGCCTTCCTGCCTCAATTCATCGACACGGCCCAGCCGCAGGGCCAGCAATACCTGCTGCTCGGCGCGATCTTCGTTTGTCTCGACACCTGTGTGATGCTGGGCTACGCCACCGCCGGCACGCAAGCCGTGCGCTGGCTCTCGCAACGCAGCCTGCGCAGGCTCAACCGGGGCTGCGCCGTGGGCATGTGGCTTCTGGCCGGTACGCTTGCGATCTGGCGCCGCCCCGGCGCCTGATCGCAATCAACATTGGCGTCGGAGCTCTAAGAGCCCGCGAGGGCCGTGAAAGCCTTGACGACCTCCGGCGGCGCCTGCACGAGTTCGATCAGCACGCCTTCCCCCGAGATCGGAAACTCCTCGTTGCCCTTCGGGTGCAAGAAGCAAATATCGAAGCCTGCCGCACCGGCACGGATGCCGCCGGGCGCAAAGCGCACACCCCGCGCCGTCAGCCATTCGACGGCCTTGGGCAAGTCATCGATCCACAAGCCGACGTGATTGAGCGGCGTGGTGTGCACAGCCGGCTTCCTGTCCAGATCCAGCGGCTGCATCAGATCGACCTCGACCTTGAACGGCCCGCTGCCGATCGCGCAGATGTCCTCGTCGACGTTCTCCCGTTCGCTCCTGAACGTGCCCGTGACTTCGAGACCCAGCATCTCGACCCATAGCTTCTGCAACCGCGTCTTGTCCGGGCCGCCGATCGCGATCTGCTGGATGCCCAGCACCTTGAATGGGCGGCTCATCAGGCAAACTCCATGATGACTTGATCGACGGACAACGATTCGCCCTTGGCGGCCGCAATGGCGCCGACGACGCCATCCTGCGTCGCGAACAGCACGTTTTCCATCTTCATTGCCTCGATCACCGCCAGTTTCTCGCCCGCCTGGACGCGCTGGCCGGCCTGCACCGCCACTTCGACCAGCAAGCCAGGCATCGGCGACATGAGGAACTTGCTGAGATCCGGCGGCGCCTTGTAGGGCATAAGCTTCAGCAGCCGTGCGCCGAGCGGCGACAACACCATCGCCTCGATCTGCGTGCCGTTGTGCGACACGCGCAGCGACAGCGGATTCTTGCCGGCCCCGCGCTCGACCTGAGCGGTGAAGGCGCGACCGTTCACCGTGCCTTCGACGCGAATGCTGCCGAGCGCCGATTTGCTGTCGATCTTGTAGCTGTTGCCATTCACCGCAACCGCGCTCGATCCCGTCTGCCCATGAAAGTCCGTGACCGACACCGGCTTGTGCACGTGCTGGCCGGCTTCGTCTAGCACGACCACGACGAATTGCTCGCCGACCTTGACGCCATGGCCTTCGAGCTGGCCGCTGATGCCGGACGCGCGGGCGCGATACCGTCGATGGACGTAAGCCGCGAGAGCCACCAGAAAGTCCGGATCGTCATGCGGCACGTCTTCCGCATGAAAGCCCTTGCCGTAGTGCTCGGCAATGAACCCGGTGTTGAAGTCGCCAGCGACGAACTTCGGATGCGCAAGCAGCGCTGCCTGGAAGGGAATGTTGCTGTTGATGCCGCGAATCACGAACCCGTTGAGCGCCTCGCGCATCAAGGCGATAGCGTGCGCGCGATCGCGACCGTGAACGATGAGCTTGGCGATCATCGAGTCGTAGAACATCGGGATTTCGCCGCCGTCGTACACACCGGTGTCTACCCGCACGCCATACAGATGCTCAGTATCGGCGGAGAACATCGTCTCCTTCGGCGGCTGGAAGCGCACCAACCGGCCCGTCGACGGCAGGAAGTTGCGGAACGGGTCTTCCGCATTGATACGGCATTCGATCGCCCAGCCCTCGCGCTTCACTTCCGCTTGCGTCAACGGCAGCTTCTCGCCGGCGGCAACGCGGATCATCAGTTCCACCAGGTCGAGACCAGTGATCGCTTCGGTCACCGGATGCTCCACCTGCAGCCGCGTGTTCATCTCCAGAAAATAGAAGCTCTGGTCCTTGCCCACCACGAACTCGACTGTGCCCGCGCTCTGATACTTCACCGCCTTGGCGAGCGCCACAGCCTGCTCGCCCATTGCCTTGCGCGTCGCATCGCTGATGAAGGGCGACGGTGCTTCCTCGATCACCTTCTGGTGCCGACGCTGGATAGAGCATTCGCGTTCGTTCAGGTAGATCACATTGCCCTGCGAATCGCCCAGCACCTGGATTTCGATATGGCGCGGCTCTTCGACGAACTTCTCGATGAACACGCGGTCGTCGCCGAAGCTGTTGAGGGCTTCGTTGCGGCACGAGGTGAAGCCTTCGAAAGCCTCCTTGTCGTTGAAGGCCACGCGCAGGCCCTTGCCGCCGCCACCAGCCGACGCCTTGATCATTACCGGGTAACCGATGTCCTTGGCGATCTCGACCGCACGCTCGGCGGTGTCGATCGCGTCGTTCCAGCCGGGAATGGTGTTGACCCTGGCTTCGTTCGCCAGCTTCTTCGACGCGATCTTGTCACCCATGGCGGCGATCGAATAGTGCTTGGGGCCGATGAAGACGATGCCTTCGTCTTCCACCTTGCGGGCGAAGGCTTCGTTCTCGGAGAGAAAGCCATAGCCAGGGTGCACAGCCTCAGCGCCAGTCTGCTTGCAAGCCGCGATGATGCGGTCCGCCTGAAGGTAACTCTCGCGGCTGGCCGATGCACCGATGTGCACCGCTTCGTCGGCGAGTTCGACGTGGCGAGCGTCCTTGTCGGCGTCGGAGTAGACGGCGACGGTCAGGATGCCCATCTTCTTCGCCGTCTTGATGACGCGGCATGCGATTTCACCCCGATTGGCGATAAGGATTTTCTTGAACATGTTCTCTTCTCCCGGACTCACAGAGGGATGTTGCCGTGCTTGCGCCACGGGTTTTCCAGCTTCTTCTCGCGGAGCATCACAAGGCTTCGGCAGATGCGCTTGCGTGTCTCGCTGGGCAGGATCACATCGTCGATATAGCCGCGCGTGCCGGCGACGTACGGATTGGCAAAGCGCGCCTTGTATTCGGCTTCGCGTGCCGCGAGCTTTTCGGGGTCGTTCTTGTCCTCGCGGAAGATGATCTCGACCGCGCCCTTGGCCCCCATCACGGCGATCTCCGCACGTGGCCATGCAAGGTTCACGTCGCCGCGCAGGTGCTTGGACGACATCACGTCGTAGGCACCGCCATAGGCCTTGCGCGTGATCACGGTGATCTTCGGCACGGTGCATTCGGCGTAGGCATAGAGCAGCTTGGCACCATGCTTGATGATGCCGCCGTACTCCTGGCTGGTGCCGGGCATGAAGCCGGGCACGTCGACGAAGGTCACGACAGGGATGTTGAAAGCATCGCAAAAGCGCACGAATCGCGCCGCCTTGATCGAAGACTTGATGTCCAGACAGCCCGCGAGCACCAGCGGCTGGTTGGCAACGATGCCGATGCTTTGGCCTTCCATGCGGGCAAAGCCGATCACGATGTTCTTGGCGTAGTCAGGCTGCAGTTCGAAGAAGTCGCCGTCATCGACCACCTTCGAGATCAGCTCCTTCATGTCGTAAGGCTTGTTGGTGTTGTCCGGAACCAGCGTATCGAGCGAAAGATCGGCGCGTTCGGCCGGATCGCCGCTGGGGCGCACTGGCGGCTTCTCGCGGTTGTTCAGCGGCAGGTAGTTGTAGAGCCGGCGCAGCATCATCAGTGCTTCGATGTCGTTCTCGAACGCCATGTCGGCCACGCCGCTCTTGGTCGTGTGCGTCGACGCGCCGCCCAATTCCTCGGCCGTGACGTCTTCGTGCGTGACCGTCTTCACCACCTCCGGGCCGGTGACGAACATGTATGAGCTGTCCTTCACCATGAAGATGAAGTCCGTCATGGCCGGCGAATACACCGCGCCGCCCGCGCAGGGGCCCATGATCATGCTGATCTGCGGCACGACGCCGGAAGCCATCACGTTGCGCTGGAACACTTCGGCGTAGCCGCCGAGCGAGGCGACACCTTCCTGGATACGCGCCCCGCCGGAGTCGTTGAGTCCGATGACGGGTGCGCCGACCTTCATGGCCTGATCCATCACCTTGCAGATCTTCTCGGCATGCGCTTCGCTGAGCGCGCCGCCGAACACCGTGAAGTCCTGGCTGAAGACGAAGACCAGCCGGCCGTTGATCATGCCGTAGCCCGTGACGACGCCGTCGCCCGGAATTCGCGTGTCGGCCATGCCGAAATCACTCGATCGGTGCTCGACGAACATGTCCCATTCTTCGAAGGTGTTGTCGTCGAGCAAAAGCTCGATGCGCTCGCGGGCCGTCAGTTTGCCCTTGGCATGCTGGGCGTCGATGCGCTTCTGGCCACCGCCCATGCGCGCCTGTTCGCGGCGCTTTTCAAGTTGTTCGAGGATTTCTTTCATGACGTTCTGTTGAAAAGTTGATCTTGTTGGCTCGATGGGTCCGACAGGCTACGCCTGCCCCGCCTGTGCGGCGAGAAGATTTCGTGCGGCAGTCGATGCCGGAAGCGTGCCAGTGGTGACTTGGGCAATCGCCTGCGGCAGCAGCTCGCGCACGCGTGGATGGTGTCGAAATGCGTGTTTCAGGCCCGCCTCGATGCGTTCCCACATCCATGCGAGCGCCTGCTTTTCGCGCCGCGACGCGAGTCTGCCGTTGGCAGTCTGCAGCGACTGGAACTGCAGCACCGAATCCCAGAAGGCATCGATGCCGGTCCCGGCCAGCGCACTGAGTTGCATCACCCTGGGCAGCCACAGGCGCACTTCCGCTTCAGGCGACCCCGGTTCGGCGTGCGCCGCCTGAACGCTCTGTGCATGCGCCGGATTGCCGTGATGACCGAAGAGCCGGAGCGCGGATGTGATCTGCGCCTGCGCGCGCGTCGCGGCATCCTTGTCGATATCCGCCTTGTTGATGACGACGAGATCGGCGAGCTCCATCACGCCCTTCTTGATCGCCTGCAGGTCATCGCCGGCGTTGGGCAATTGCAGCAGCACGAACATGTCCGTCATGCCCGATACCGCCGTCTCGCTCTGGCCCACGCCGACTGTCTCGACGATCACGATGTCGTAGCCCGCGGCCTCGCACACCAGCATTGCCTCGCGCGTCTTCTCTGCGACACCGCCCAGCGTGCCGGATGACGGGCTCGGACGGATGTAGGCCCGCTCATGCACGGAGAGCTTTTCCATCCGCGTCTTGTCGCCCAGGATGGAGCCGCCGGACACAGTGGACGAAGGATCGATCGTGAGCACCGCAAGGCGATGGCCGCGTTCGATCAGAAACAGGCCCAGCGTCTCGATGAAAGTCGATTTGCCCACTCCGGGCACGCCCGAAATTCCCAGGCGGAAGGACTTGCCCGTATGCGGCAGCAATTCAGTCAGCAGTTCATCGGCCTGTGCGCGGTGATCGTCGCGTGTCGATTCGAGCAGAGTGATCGCCTTGGCAATCGCACGCCGTTGCAAAGGCCCCTCCGATGCCACCACCGACCCGGCCGTGACGACGGATTTCATCGATTTAATAGCCGCCACTTCAGCTCCCGCCCCAACCGACTCGGGAAATACCGCGGAACCGGCTTTGCCGGGCCGCCGGTATTGCCCCCTGCAAGGGGGTGGGCGGCCACACGAAGTGGGCAAGCCTGGGGGTGTGCCTCATAAAGCAGCGCGAATCTGCTCGAGCACGTCCTTGGCACTGGCAGGGATGGGCGTTCCCGGGCCGTAGATGCCTTTCACGCCGGCGTCGTAGAGAAACTCGTAATCCTGGCGCGGAATCACCCCTCCGACGAAAACGATGATGTCGTCGGCACCTTGCTTCTTGAGTTCTTCGATGATGGCCGGCACCAGCGTCTTGTGGCCTGCGGCAAGCGTGCTCACGCCGACGGCATGCACATCGTTCTCGATGGCTTGCCGCGCGCACTCCTCAGGCGTTTGAAACAGCGGGCCCATGTCGACGTCGAAACCAAGATCGGCAAAGGCGGTGGCGACGACTTTCGCGCCGCGATCGTGGCCGTCCTGCCCCAGCTTGGAGATCATCACGCGCGGGCGCCGGCCCTGCTCTTCAGCAAAAGCAGCGATCTCGTTCTGAAGCGCTTCCCACCCTTCGGCGGAGTCGTAAGCAGCCGCGTAGACGCCGGTCACCTTCTGTGTGTCGGCACGATGGCGGCCGTAGACTTTCTCGAGCGCATCGCTGATTTCGCCAACGGTGGCGCGCAAGCGCACGGCCTTGATGCTGAGGTCGAGCAGGTTGCCTTCGCCGCTCTTGGCGGCGGCAGTCAACGCGTCGAGCGCTGCCTGTACTGCGGCGCTGTCGCGCTTCTCGCGAATGGCCTTGAGCTTGTCGATTTGCCCGTCACGCACCTTGACGTTGTCGATCTGCAGGATGTCGTGCGTGTCTTCGCTCTTGAGCTTGTACTTGTTGACGCCGACGATCACGTCCTTGCCCGAGTCGATGCGCGCCTGCTTGTCGGCGGCGGCGGCTTCGATCTTCAGCTTGGCCCAACCGCTGTCGACCGCCTTGGTCATGCCGCCCATTGCCTCGACCTCTTCGATGATGGTCCAGGCGGCATCGGCCATGTCCTGCGTGAGCTTTTCCATCATGTAGCTGCCAGCCCACGGGTCGATCACGTTGGTGATGTGCGTCTCTTCCTGGATGATGAGTTGGGTGTTGCGCGCAATGCGGGCGCTGAACTCGGTGGGCAGCGCAATCGCTTCGTCCAGTGCGTTGGTGTGCAGGCTCTGGGTGCCGCCGAACACCGCGGCCATGGCTTCGATGGTGGTGCGCACCACGTTGTTGTAGGGGTCCTGTTCGGTCAGCGACCAGCCCGAGGTCTGGCAGTGGGTGCGCAGCATCAGGCTCTTGGGGTTCTTCGGGTTGAACTCCTTCATGATCCGGCACCACAGAAGGCGCGCCGCGCGCATCTTGGCGACTTCCAGATAGAAGTTCATGCCGATGGCCCAGAAGAAGCTCAGCCGGCCCGCGAAGTCATCGACGTCCAGACCCTTGGCGAGCGCCGTCTTGACGTACTCCTTGCCGTCCGCCAGCGTGAAGGCCAGTTCCAGCGCCTGATTCGCGCCGGCTTCCTGCATGTGATAGCCGCTGATCGAGATCGAGTTGAACTTCGGCATGTTGCGCGCCGTGTACTCGATGATGTCGCCGATGATCCGCATCGACGGCTCCGGCGGAAAGATATAGGTGTTGCGGACCATGAACTCCTTGAGGATGTCGTTCTGGATCGTTCCGCTGAGCTTGTCCTGGGAGACACCCTGCTCTTCCGCTGCCACCACAAAGCCTGCAAGCACCGGGAGCACCGCACCGTTCATCGTCATCGACACGCTGACCTTATCGAGCGGAATCTGGTCGAAGAGGATCTTCATGTCCTCCACTGAATCGATCGCTACGCCGGCCTTGCCCACGTCACCCGTCACGCGCGGATGGTCGCTGTCGTAGCCCCGGTGGGTTGCAAGATCGAACGCGACGCTCACGCCCTGGCCGCCGGCAGCGAGTGCCTTGCGATAGAAAGCGTTCGATTCCTCGGCTGTCGAGAAGCCCGCGTATTGCCGGATGGTCCAGGGACGCACCGCGTACATGGTGGCTTGCGGGCCTCGCAGATAAGGCTCGAACCCGGGCAACGTGTCCGCGTACTTCAACCCTTTCAAGTCGGCGGACGTGTAGAGCGGCTTGACGGTGATGCCGTCGGGCGTGATCCAGTTCAATGCATTCACATCACCACCGGGAGCGGATTTTGCGGCGGCCTTGGCCCATGCTTCGAGGGTGGCGTTTGAAAATTGAGGTTCGGGTTTGCTCATGGGCGCAGCTTTGAAAAGGTCGCGGAACGAGGGGGCGCGCACAGGTGCGGCCCGGGTCGGGAGCGAGTCTAACCCATCTGTAATTATTAATTCAAACAATCTGAGTTGCGGTACATTTCCACCCATGTCTGCGCTCACCCTCACTCCTCGCGCCCTCTACGAAGAGGTGGCGGAGCTACTTCGCCAGCGCATCTTCAACCGCGAGCTCGAGCCCGGCAGTTGGATCGACGAACTGAAGCTGGCAGACGAATACGGCATCAGCCGCACCCCACTGAGAGAAGCGCTCAAGGTACTTGCCGCCGAGGGCCTTGTCACCATGAAAGTGCGGCGCGGCGCCTACGTGACCGAGGTTTCGGACAAGGACCTGGCCGACGTGTATCACCTTCTGAGCCTGCTGGAGAGCGACGCCGCTGGCGTGGTCGCCGAGCGCGCCTCCGATGCCGAACTGGCCGAGCTCGAAGCCCTGCACACCGAACTCGAAGCGGCCGCCGCGCCGGGCCACGTGAACCGCCAGAACTTCTTCGCCATCAACGAGCGCTTTCACATGCGGCTGCTCGCCATTGCCGACAACCGCTGGCGCGACCAGATGGTGGCCGACCTGCGCAAGGTGATGAAGCTCAATCGGCACAACTCGCTCTTGAAGTCCGGGCGCATCGCCGAATCCCTCAAGGAGCACCGCGCGATCATGGCCGCGCTCAAGGGGCGCAATCCGGCCGTCGCCATGGCACGCATGCAGCAGCATTTCAGCAACGGGCTCGAAGCGGCGAACTGACCCTGCCCCGTCGGAGGCCCGACTTCGACCCGCATCCTGGCGGCGTGCTTTGCTTGCACAATACTTGCTTCGACTTAACGCAAGCGGCGCCCCTCCGGTGATCCGAAGAGAAAGTATCGTGAATGAGTAGTGTGGTCGTGACCGGCGCGGGCTCGGGCATCGGGGCTGCAACATGCAGGCGCCTGGCGGCACAAGGGATCGATCTCGTGATCCACACCGGCAGCCAGCGAGAAGCCGCAATGGCACTCGCGCGCGAATGCAGCGCCGTACGAAGCACCGTGGTGATCGGCGACATGGCCGATGCGGGCACTGTCGATGCGCTGTTCCATGCCGCACAGGCGCTCGGTGGGTTGCGCGGCGTCGTCGCCAATGCGGGTTTTGCCGACCGCCGCACGTTGGCGCAGTTGGATGACGACATCGTCGAGCGCTCGCTGCGCACCATGGTTGTCTCGCTCGCCCATCTCTTGCGCAAATCCCTTCCGCTGCTCGAACAAGCCTCGCACGGGCGATTCGTTGCCGTCAGTTCGTTCGTCGCGCATCGGTTCACGCTCGGAGCGTCCAGCTTTCCCGCAACTGCCGCAGCCAAGGCGGGTGTCGAGGCACTGGTCAAGGCGGCCGCGGCAGAAGTGGCCGCGCGCGGAGTGACCGTCAACGCGGTAGCTCCCGGCTATGTTCAAAAGGACCGCCCGAACAGCGGCGCCCTGACCGCTGATCAATGGAAGCAGGCATTGTCACGCGTGCCCGCAGGGCGCCTCGCCACGCCCGACGACATTGCGGCGCCGATCGCCTTTCTGCTGAGCCCGGAAGCCGCATTCATCACGGGACAAGTGCTGCACGTCGACGGCGGCATGACCTTGTAGACACGCAACGCCACGCACCCCGATTTTTCAACCGATGGAGAACGATTCGATGACAAACCGTCGCCAATTCATTGCCCGCGTTGCCGCCGCAGGAGCTGCCGGAACTGCGTCGAGCTGGGCCACTCAGGCCTTCGCGCAAGCGGAGCCCGAAAGTGCCTGGGCGCGCATTCACCGCACGAAGGTGTTGCGCATCGGCGCGGTGGCCGGCGCGGCGCCCTACTATCACAAGGATCTGGCGTCCGGCGAATGGCAGGGCTTCATGATCGACTTCGCCAAGAACCTGGCGGGCAGCCTCGACGTCAAGCTGGACATCAACGAAACCACCTGGGGCAATTCGGTGCTCGACCTGCAGTCGAACAAGATCGACGTGTTCTTCGGGCTCAATCCGACACCCCAGCGCGCGCTGGTGGTCGACTTTTCGGACCCGCTCTTCAACAATGCCTTCGTGCTGGTGGCGCGCAAGGGCTTCAATCCCAAGACCTGGGAAGAATTGAACAAGCCGGACGTGAAGGTCGCGGTCGACATCGGCTCGTCGCACGACCAGATGGTGACGAAGACGCTTCCCAACGCGCAGATCATCCGCCTCGAAAAAGCCGCCGACGCCACGCTGGCGGTGCAGACCGGGCGCGCAGACTGCCAGGTACTGGCAGTGGTGCTCGCACTCACCGTCATGAGCAAGAACCCGACGATCGGCCACATCGTGCTGCCGACGCCGACGCAGGCAACCACGACGAACCTCGGCTTCCGCAAGGAAAACGATCGCCAATGGGTCGAATACGTGAACAAGTGGATCGCGCAGACGCGCGCCAGCGGCAAGGTCAAGCAGGTGGTGCTGAGCAACATGCAGGCGCTGTCGGGCGTGAAGCCGGATCAAGTACCGACCGAAATCAGCTTCTGACGCCAGGGCCGCCGTGTACCAGTGGGACTTTGAATTTCTCTGGGGCTTTCGCCGGCTCCTCCTCATCGGCCTGGGCTACACGGCCGCCTATACGGTGATCTGCACGCTGCTCGGGCTGCTGATCGGTTTGGCGGTCGCCATGGGCCGGCTGTCGCGGCACGGCTGGCTGCGCGCGCCGCTGCGAGGCTATGTCGAAATCTTTCGCTGCACGCCGGTGCTGGTGCAACTGGTGTGGTTCTATTACGCGCTGCCGGTGCTGACGGGCATCCAGATTTCGGCGGCGCTCGCGGCCATCCTGGCGCTGTCGCTCTACGGGAGCTCGTTCTTCTCGGAGATCATCCGCGGCGGCATCATCTCGATCGACCCTGAGCAAAGTGATGCCGCACGCGCATTGGGGATGCGCCGCTTTCAGGTGATGCGCCGGGTGGTGCTGCCGCAGGCCTTCAGGCGCATGGTGCCGCCGCTGCTCAACCAGTCGATCCTGCAGCTCAAGAACACTTCGCTGCTGTCGGTGCTTGCCTTGCCCGACCTGCTCTACCAGGGCCAGAGCATCGCGCACGAGACCTACCGTCCGCTGGAAACCTACACCGTCGTGGCGCTCGCCTATTTCATCGTGCTGCTGCCGGCGACGATCCTGGTTAAGCGTGCGGAAACCCGTCTTTCGAAGACCGCCCGCGCATGACTCCGACCGTGAACGCACCCATGATCGAGGTCAGCCACCTCGGCAAAAGCTTTGGCGACAACCGCGTCTTGCGCGACGTGTCCCTCTCCGTCGGCAAAGGCGAGGTCGTGGCACTCATCGGCCCGTCGGGCTCCGGCAAGTCGACGCTCCTGCGATGCCTGAACCTGCTGGCCGTGCCCGACGAAGGCACCGTACGCGTGGGCGACCAGACGATGGCCTTCAAGGGCGCTGCGACGCGGCTGCCCAGGGACGCGCTGCTCTCCGCATTCCGCGCCCGCACCGGCATGGTCTTCCAGCACTTCAACCTGTTTCCGCACATGACTGTCCTGGGCAATGTCATGGAAGGACCTGTCACCGTGCTGCGGCAAGCCAAGGCGCAAGCGGAAGCCAACGCAAGATTGCTGCTCGGCAAGGTCGGTTTGCAGGACAAGGCCGACGCCTGGCCGGATCAACTGTCAGGCGGGCAGAAGCAACGCGTCGCCATTGCCCGGGCGATGGCGATGGAGCCGCAGGTGATGCTGTTCGACGAGGTGACGTCGGCGCTCGACCCAGAGCTGGTTGGCGAAGTGCTGCGCGTCATCAGAGTGCTGGCCGACGAAGGCATGACCATGGTGCTCGTCACGCATGAGATGGCCTTCGCGCGCGAGGTGGCCGATCAGGTGGCGTTCATGCGCGACKGCGTCATCGTCGAATGCGGTCCAGCGCGCCAGGTGATCGATGAGCCCAACGAGCCGGCGACACGCGCCTTCCTCGCCCGCTTTCACGAAGGCAGGCCGGCCAGCGCCTGAGCCGGCTCCTCGGCGTCAGGGCGAATCGCGTGCGAGTGCGCCCGCGTCATCACTTCATGCGGCGACAGCGCCTTGAGCCGATGGTCGCTCCAGACTTGCCGCCAATGGCGCGCGCCGGCGAGCCCATTGCGCAGGCCGAGCATGTGACGCGCGATGTTCGACCATGGCGTGCCGTGGGCTTCGGCCTCGCGCACCATGTAGTCGCACATCTGGCGCTCGACGTCTTCGCGCGTGGCCGTCGAAGGCGCCTCACCGTAGAAGGCTTGGTCCCACTCAGTCAGCCACCACGGGTTGTGATAAGCCTCGCGCCCGATCATCACGCCGTCCAACAGCCGCAAATGCGCCTGCATTTGCGCGATCTCATTGAAGCCGCCATTGATTGAAAAACGCAGCGCCGGGAAGTCGTGCTTCAGCCGATGCACCAACTCATAGCGCAGCGGCGGCACTTCCCGGTTCTGCTTGGGCGAAAGCCCCTTGAGCCAGGCATTGCGCGCATGCACGATGAAAGCTTCGCAGCCCGCCTCGCTTACCTTGCCGACGAAGTCGCGCACAAAGCCGTAGCTTTCGACCTTGTCGATGCCAATGCGGTGCTTGACGGTGACCGGCACCTCGACCACATCGACCATCGCCTTCACGCAATCCGCCACGAGCTCGGGTTCGTTCATCAGGCAGGCACCGAATGCGCCGCGCTGCACTCGCTCGCTCGGGCAGCCGCAGTTGATGTTGATCTCGTCGTAGCCCCATTCCTCGCCGAGCTTGGCGCAGTGCGCAAGGTCGGCCGGCTCGCTGCCGCCGAGTTGCAGCGCGACAGGGTGCTCTTCGGTGTTGAAGCGCAGGTGTCGCGGCACGTCGCCGTGGATGAGCGCGCCGGTGGTCACCATTTCGGTGTAGAGCAACGCGCGGCGCGTGAGCAGGCGGTGGAAGAAGCGACAGTGGCGGTCCGTCCAGTCCATCATGGGGGCGACAGATATCTCGGGCGGCTTGACTCTTTGATTCATAACGGTTCTTGCTGCGGCACCGCCTGAAGAGGGCGGCCCGGGAATGCGGGAATGCGCACAAGGCGCCATTTTCCCCGTTATGCCGCCAACACCGCCGCAGCCAGTTGCCTGCCCCTGAGCCAGGGCGCGAGATTGGAAGACGGCTCATAAGCCGCAAACTGCGTGAGGTACAGCTGTACGCTTGGATGAAACCGCGCGTCCCCCGGGATCTGCCTCGGCGAATGTGGCCGCACGTCGAAGGGTGGCTCCCTGTACGGCGTGTGAATCGGGCCAAATTCGAACGCATCGGTCGCCCTGTACTGCGCAGAGATCGCAACGCCTGCGCCGCGCAGACGCCCGATCATCCAATCGAGCGAGCAGGTGGCCAGATCCCGCTTTGCATAGCCGCCGCCGACGTCTGCATGCGCACCGCAGAACCAACGCTGTTCGATGCCTTGCCCGTCCTCCCAGAGAGTCGGCTCGAAGTCCACGCGCTGCTCGTCGATCGCGAGCGCGTGGAATCCAGCCTTCACCTTGTCCGACAGCACCCGGTCCGCGAATTCGAAAATGTCGACCTTGGATGCATCGTTCAGGCCGTAGGTCGGCACGCCGAGCGCGCCCACGGTGTCCCAGACGCCGACGGCTTCGATGCCGGCGCCCTGCACCAGTCGATTCAGGTCGATGGGCTGAGCCTTGAACTCTTCAAGATACCCGAGCAGGGTGCTCTGCTTGCCCATTGCCTTGCGGTGTTGGCTCCAGACGAAGATGCCGAGCTTGTAGGCGGTTTCGGCATCGTGCATGGCGTCTTGCGGCAGCAGGCCCATCTTCGCGATCATTCCGGCGAGCGCCCTGGCGGTGTAGGCGCCGCGGCTGAAGCCGACCAGATAGATGCGGTCGGCTGGCGCGTAATTGCGCGAGATAAAGGTGTAGCCGCGAACGATGCGCTCGATAAAGCCCTCGCCGAACACGCCGCCGAGGATCTTCAGGACGGCATTCTGCGAATCGCCGACGCCGTGCAGGTATTTCGCGACCTGCGTGATTCGGGCGTCCGGTCCGGCGGCGACCTTTTCCTGCTCGTCCTGCTTTCGAAGCGAATCCGCGGTGACGTCACCCTGCAGTGCCGCGAACAGACGCAGCACGTTGGTGGCCTTGGCCTGGAGATCCTGCGTATCGCCTTGGCCGAGCCCATTCCACGTGCCGTCGGCACAAAAGACGATGTTCTTTGCCACGGCGAATTCCTTTCGCAAATACACAAGGCACACAAGGCACACAAGGCATCCTGATCTTGCAGCGGCAGTTTGGCCCCTTCCCAAATGCCCGGCCATGCGCCATTCGCGATATGCCGCGCGGCAACCCCGCACCGGGCGGCCTGCACGGCGGCGTGAGAAATGCTAAGGTGCCAACCCTTTCGGGTTAACCCCTAAATCCGTCGAAGGTCTCTTTTGCCTCACATCAAAGCGCCCGCACCCGGCGGGCTTTCCACCGGCTTGACCGTTCTGTTCGCCATCGCTTGCGGACTCTGCGTCGCCAACATCTACTTCGCGCAGCCGCTCATCGGGCCGATCGCCGTCACGTTGCAACTGCAGCCGGGTCTGGCCGGGCTGATCATGACGCTGACCCAACTCGGCTACGGCGCCGGATTGCTCCTGCTGGTACCTCTGGCCGACGTGGTCGAAAACCGTCGACTGATCACGTTCGCGATGGCCGGCGCAGTGATCGGGTTGATCGGCATCACACTGTCCGACTCGGCAGCGAGTTTTCTCGCGGCTTCGTTCCTGGTTGGCGCTTGCGCGGTCGCCGCGCAGGTGCTGGTTCCGTTGGCCTCTCACCTCGTACCGGAGGCAACGCGCGGCAAGGTCGTCGGCAACATCATGGCCGGACTGCTGGCCGGCATCATGCTGGCGCGGCCGTTCTCCAGTGTGGTCGCCGCAGCTTTCGGCTGGCGCGCGGTGTTCGGGATTTCCGCCGTACTGATGGCAACCCTCGCGGTAGTGATATGGCGTGTCCTGCCCGATCGGCACCCGCACGCATCGCTCGGCTACGCGCGCACGATGGCCTCTCTGCCCGGCATCGTCTGGCGAACGCCGCTTCTGCGGCGCAGGGCGTTCTACCAGGGAATGATGTTCGCCGGCTTCCAAGCGTTCTGGACCGCGGTGCCGCTCGCGCTTGCAAGCGAGTTCAACATGGGCCAGGGCGGCATCGCGCTGTTCGCGCTGGCGGGGGCGGCGGGTGCACTCGCCGCACCCTGGGCCGGGCGGCTGGCGGATCGCGGCCTCTCGCGGCCCGCGACGGGCGCGGCGATCGCGGTGGCGCTCCTGTCGTTCGGCCTTGGGGCTGTCTCGGTGCACTTCCATTCGCTGCTGGGGCTGGTCGCCGCGGGTGTGCTGCTCGATGCGGCCGTACAGCTGTGCAACGTGCTCAGTCTGCGCAGCTTGTATGTGCTGGCGCCGGAACTCCGCGGACGGCTGAACGGCCTCTTCCTGACTTTCATCTTCATGTGCGCCGCAATCGCTTCCGGACTGGCTGCGGCCATCTACACCTTCCACGGGTGGAACGGCCTCAGCCTGCTGGGGGGCGTGTTCGCCGTGGTGGCACTGTTGTTTTACGCCACGGAGTTCCGTCGGAATTCCCTTTCGCCTGCGACCTGACGAAGTGCTTCGGGATAATCAGGGTTAACCCTATATCCTCCTCCGATAGCACCTTTCAGCACCTTCGCATGACCCAGCACACCGAAGCGACTTCCGCCATTTCGTCTCGCATGCCCATTGCCCTGCTGGCGCTCGCCGCCGCGGCCTTCGCGATCGGCACCAGTGAATTCGTGGTCATGGGCTTGTTGCCGCAAATGGCGCTCGATCTGGGCGTCACGCTTTCGCAGGCGGGGCTTCTCGTCACAGCCTATGCCATGGGCGTGGTCATCGGTGCGCCCGTCTTTGCAGTCGCCACGGCACGCCTGCCGCGCAAGGCGACGCTGATCGCGCTGGCTTCGCTCTTCGTGGTGGGCAATCTCCTTTGCGCGCTCGCGCCCAATTACGCGATGCTGATGGTCGCCCGCGTGATTACCGCGCTCGCGCACGGCACCTTCTTTGGCATCGGCTCGGTCGTCGCTGCGGGGCTGGTTGCGCCGAACAAGCGCTCGCAAGCCATCGCCCTGATGTTCACCGGCCTCACGCTGGCGAACGTGCTGGGCGTGCCGCTTGGCCGCATCATCGGCGAGCACTACGGCTGGCGCATGACCTTCGCAGCCATCGTCGTGATCGCACTGGGCGCAGTGGCTTCGCTGATCGTGCTGCTGCCCCGCCACATCGAAATGCAGAAGAGCAACATCCTGCGCGAATTCACCGTGCTCGCGGACGCCCGCGTCCTCCTGGCACTCGCGACGGGCGCGTTGGCATCCGCGAGCCTGTTCTGCGTCTTCACCTATATCGCACCGCTGCTGACCCAGGTGAGCGGTTTCTCAGAGGCTGCGGTGGCGCCCATCCTGCTCCTGCTGGGCGTCGGGCTCACGATCGGCAGCACGGTGGGCGGGCGGCTGGGCGACCGGCGGCTCGTGCCTTCACTGTTGCTGGTGCTGGGCCTCAACGCACTCGTGCTGGCACTCCTGCATTTCGCTTTGCCGGTGCGCTCGCCGACCGTCGTGCTGATGCTGGTCTGGACCACGCTGTCATTCGCGCTCGTGCCGCTCCTGCAGACGCTCATCGTGCAGCACGCGAGCGCCGCGCCCAACCTGGCGTCGACGCTGAACCAGGGCGCTTTCAACCTCGGCAACGCAACGGGCGCGTGGATCGGCAGCGGCATGCTCGCCGCCGGCGCTCCCCTGGCCGATCTTCCGTGGGCGGGTGCCGCCATCACGTTCGTGGCTTTGGCAATCGCTGCCTGGGGCAGCCGCTTTGGCGATCGCGCACCCGCGTTGCAAGCCGCCTGAACGCACTGCCCAAGCCCATCGAGCGGCACATCACTTCTTGCTCGAATTAGGGAAGTCACCAATCAACTGGTGCAATTAAGTATCGGCACTGGCCGAAGAAGTACCAAACCCGCAATTCAGAGTCTCCAGAATCTGGGCGCGGCGACGCCTGTCGTCGAACCAAGGAGACAACATGAAGCGTTTTCTGAAGGCGGGCCTGGTGCTCGCAGTCGCAGCGGCAGCCGCAACCGCCGGCCTGGCGCACGCCGACACCGAGCTTGTCGTCGCGACCGTCAACAACGGCCACATGATCGAGATGCAGAAGCTCACCAAATTCTTTGAGCAAGCGCATCCGGACATCAAGGTGAAGTGGGTCACGTTGGAAGAAGGCACGCTGCGCCAGCGCGTGACCACGGACATTGCCACCAAGGGCGGCCAGTTCGACGTGATGACCATCGGCATGTACGAGACGCCGATCTGGGCCAAGAAAGGCTGGCTGCTGCCCATTGCGACGGATGCCGCCTATGACGTCGACGACCTGCTGCCCGCGATCCGCAGCGGCCTCTCAGTGGACGGCAAGCTCTACGCCTCGCCGTTCTACGGCGAAAGCTCGATGCTCATGTACCGCAAGGACCTCGCGGACAAGGTCGGCTTCAAGATGCCCGAGCAACCGACCTGGATGCAGGTCAAGGAACTGGCCGGCAAGATCCACGACCCGAAGGGCGGCGTCTACGGCATCTGCCTGCGCGGCAAGCCGGGCTGGGGCGACAACATGGCGCTCCTCACGACGATGGTCAACACCAATGGCGGGCAATGGTTCGACACCACCTGGAAGCCGCAGATCGACTCCAAGCCTTGGCATGACGCAGTCAGCTTCTATGTCGACCTCATGAAGGCCTACGGCCCGCCCGGCGCCTCGGCCAACAGCTTCAACGAGAACCTTGCGCTCTTCAATGAAGGCAAGTGCGGGATGTGGGTCGATGCGACCATTGCGGCTTCCTTCGTGAGCGATCCGAAGCAATCGAAGGTGGCGGACAAGGTCGCCTTCGCGCAGGCTCCGGTGGCGGTGACGCCGAAGGGCGCGAACTGGCTCTGGGCTTGGGCGCTGGCGATTCCCGCCAGTTCGCAGAAGGTCGATGCGGCGCAGACTTTCGTGAAGTGGGCCACGTCGAAGGACTACGTCAAGCTCGTCGCGAAGGAAGAGGGCTGGGGCTCGGTGCCGACCGGCACGCGCAAGACGACCTACGCATCACCCGAATTCGTGAAGGCGGCGCGCTTTGCCGATGCCGAAAAGAAGGCGATCGACACCGCCAACCCCAACGACAGCACATTGCCCAAGTCGCCTTACGTGGGCGTGCAATACGCGGCCATTCCGGAGTTCCAGGCCATCGGCGTCGCTGTCGGCCAGCAGATGAGCGCCGCGCTTTCAGGCAAGGTCACGGTCGATCAGGCATTGAAGACCTCACAGACGGCCGCCGAACGCGAGATGAAGAAGGGCGGCTATTACAAGTAGCCCCCTAGGCTGCGCGCACTTCGTGTCGCTTCGCCCACCCCCTGCGGGTGGCGCTGCCAGCGGCCCGGCGAAGCCGGGTCCGCGGCAACTCACGACAAAAGCCATGCCATGGGGGTCTTCTTATGAACCGCTTGCTGCCTCGGACGCTGATGGCGCCGGCCGTGATCACGCTCGTCCTCTGGATGCTCGTGCCGCTGCTGATGTCCATCTACTTTTCGTTCGTCAACTACAACCTGATGCAGCCCGGCGAGCGCACGTTCAACGGGATCGAGAACTTCAGCTACTTCGTCACCGACCCCGACTTCTGGCCGGCAGTGTGGAACACGCTGGTGCTGATCGGCAGCGTGATCATCATCACGGTCGGCTTGGGCGTCGGGCTTGCGCTGCTGGTGAACGAGCCCTTTCCCGGGCGCGGCATCGTGCGCGTGCTGCTCATCTCGCCCTTCTTCGTGATGCCCACGGTGAACGCGCTGCTGTGGAAGCACATGATGATGAACCCGATCTACGGCGTCCTCGCGGACCTGTGGCGGAGCTTCGGYGCCGAGCCCGTCGACTGGCTCACGGATGTGCCGCTGTTCTCGGTCATCATCATGGTCGCCTGGCAGTGGCTGCCGTTCGCCTGCCTGATCTTCATTACCTCGCTGCAGTCGCTCGACCGTGAGCAGATGGAAGCCGCGCGCATGGACGGCGCCACGGCCGTCCAGCGCTTCGGCTATCTCACCCTGCCCCACCTCGGGCGGCCGATGGCGGTGGTGATCATGATCGAGATGATCTTTCTGCTTTCGGTCTTTGCCGAAATTGCGGTCACGACTAATGGCGGGCCCGGCAACGAGAGCACCAACCTCACCTACCTCATCTTCAAGCAGTCGCTGATGAATTTCGACGTCGGGGTGGCTTCCGCGGGCGCGCTCTTTGCGGTGGTGCTGGCCAACATCGTCGCGGCCTTCCTGATCCGCATCATCGGAAAGAACCTCGACTGAGGGCCGCATCATGCAAACCACCAACATCTTTCCCCTCGCACTGCGCACGGTCGTCGCTTGGGCCGTCACGCTGCTGCTCTTCTTTCCGCTGGGCTGGCTGCTGCTGACTTCGTTCAAGACGGAGTTGCAGGCCATCCACGTTCCGCCGCTCTTCATCTTCGAGCCGACGCTGGAGAACTTCACCGAAGTGCAGCGCCGAAGCGACTACCTGCTCTATGCAAAGAACTCCCTCATCACGAGCGTTGGCTCGACGATCATCGGCCTGCTGATCGCCGCGCCGGCCGCGTATTCGATGGCCTTCTTTCGCACGAAGCGCACGCGCGACATCCTCATGTGGATGCTCTCCACCAAGATGATGCCGGCCGTGGGCGCATTGGTGCCGATCTATGTGCTCGCGCAGACCGCCGGGATGCTCGATACGCGCACGGCACTCACCGTGGTCTTCACGCTGTCGAACCTGCCGATCATGGTCTGGATGCTCTACACGAGCTACAAGGACATCCCGCCGGAGATCCTCGAAGCCGCGCGCATGGATGGCGCCAGCCTGTGGACGGAGTTCCGGCACGTGGTGCTGCCACTCTCGATTGGCGGGCTGGCTTCCACCGGGCTGCTCTGCCTGGTGCTGAGTTGGAACGAAGCGTTCTGGGCACTCAATCTCAGCTCCGCAAAAGCCGGCACCCTCGCGACGCTCATCGCGTCCTACTCCAGTCCCGAGGGCCTCTTCTGGGCCAAGCTCTCTGCGGCGTCGGTGATGGCCATCGCGCCCATCGTGGTGTTCGGCTGGTTCAGCCAGAAGCAACTCGTCCAGGGTCTGACCTTCGGGGCGGTGAAATGAGCTCGCCCCCAGGCTGCGCGCACTGCGTGTCGCTTCGCCTACCCCCTGCCGGGGGCGCCGCCGGCGGCCCGGCTGAGCCGGTTCCGTGGCGGCCTCGCTGTGGGGGGCCTTTCGCGCCGATGGTGGTGGCAAATATTCAAGGAGACATTTGATGGCCTACCTGCAACTCGACAATATCCAGAAGAGCTTCGGGGAAACGCACGTCATCAAGGGCGTGAATCTCGAGATCGACAAGGGCGAGTTCATCGTGTTCGTCGGTCCCTCGGGTTGCGGCAAGTCGACGCTGCTGCGGCTGATTGCGGGGCTCGAAGCGATCACGAGCGGCAAGCTGTTGCTCGATGGCAAGGACATCACGCACACGCCGTCCGGCAAGCGCGATCTCGCGATGGTGTTCCAGAGCTACGCGCTCTATCCGCACATGAGCGTGTACGACAACATGTCTTTCGCACTCAAGCTCGCGAAGGTGTCGAAGGACGTCATCAAGACCAAGGTCGAATACGCCGCGAAGACGCTGAACCTCACGCAATACCTCAACCGCACGCCGAAGGAGCTCTCGGGCGGTCAGCGCCAGCGGGTCGCCATCGGTCGCGCAATCGTGCGCGCGCCCAAGGTGTTTCTTTTCGACGAGCCACTTTCGAATCTCGATGCGGCCCTGCGTGGCAACACGCGGGTGGAAATCCACAAGCTGCATCGTGCGCTGGGTGCAACCAGCATCTACGTCACGCACGATCAGGTCGAAGCCATGACATTGGCCGACCGCGTGGTCGTGCTGCGCGATGGATTGATCGAGCAGGTCGGCACGCCGATGGACCTGTACGACCGGCCTGCCAACCAGTTCGTCGCGCAGTTCATCGGCATGCCGTCGATGAACATGGTGGAGGCCAAGGCGATACCGAGCTTCTCTGCGCTGACAGGCGGCAGGCTGCCGCAGGATGGCTTCCTTGGTGTGCGGCCCGAGGGCTTGCGCGTGCATCACGACGGGCACGGCGTCGGCGCGCAAGCTCGCGTGGAGCTGGTCGAATCGCTCGGCGCCGACACGCTGATCCACATCGACGTCGGCGGCGTGCCTTTGGTGGCGCGCCAGAACGAGCGCACCGACCTGCAGGCGGGCGATCCGGTCAGCGTCGAACTCGATCCTTCCGTACTTCATTTCTTCAACCGCGAAGGCCGAACGGTCGCCGCCTGAGTTGCTTCCATGGCCCATCCCTCCCCTTCCGAATTCGCGGTGCTCCACCTCGGGCTCGGCTCCTTCCATCGCGCGCATCAGGCGGTGTACCTGCAGGCGCTGATCGATGCTGGCGACACGCGCTGGTCGCTCATTGGCGCGAATCTGCGGCCCGACATGGCCGACGTGGAAAACGCGCTGCGCGCCCAGGGCGGCCAGTACACGCTGGAAACCGTGTCGCCCGCCGGCGAATATCGCTACCAGCGCATCACGTCGATCCAGGAAGTGCTGGCCTATGACCCAGAGCTGCGCGAAGTCATCGCGCGTGGCGCTGAATCACGCACGCGGGTGATCTCGTTCACCGTGACCGAGGCCGGTTACTACCTCGATCCGATGGACAAGCTGGACTTCACTGCGCCGGATCTGGCGGCGGATCTCGATCGGGCTCGCAAGGGACATCCGGGCGCGACGATCTACGGCGCCATCTGCGCGATCCTGCGTGCGCGACGCGGCGCCAATTCGAGCGCGGTGACGCTGCTTAATTGCGACAACCTGCGCCACAACGGCGACCGCTTCCGCAAGGGACTGCTGGAATTCATCGAACAGGCGGGCCAGACCGATCTGGCCGATTGGGTCCGCACGCAAACGCGTTGCCCGAATGCGATGGTCGACCGCATCACGCCCCGACCCCCTCCAGAGCTGCGTCAGCGCGTGCTGCAAGCCAGCGGCTGGGACGACGCCGCGCCGGTCACCGGCGAGAGTTTCATCCAATGGGTGATCGAGGACGACTTCGTGAATGGCCGACCCGACTGGGGCCGCGTCGGCGTGCAGTTGGTCGATTCGGTCTCGCCTTATGAAGAAGCGAAGATCCGCATCCTCAACGCAAGCCATAGCTGCATCGCCTGGGCCGGAACGCTGCTGGGTCTGCAGTACATCCACGAAGGCACCCGCAACGCCGCGATACGGCGCATGGCTTTCGACTACGTAACGGACGACGTCATCCCCTGCCTGAACACGTCCGCGAATCCCAGTCCCGTCGACCTTCCGGCGTACCGCGACGTGGTGCTCGACCGCTTCGGTAATCCTGCAATACGAGACACCAACCAGCGCGTGGCGATGGACGGCTTCTCGAAGATCCCCGGCTTCATCGCACCGACGGTGCGCGAGCGCCTGGGGCGCGGCGAATCCATCGACAGCGTCGCCATGCTCCCTGCCCTTTTCCTCGCCTTCCTGCAACGCTGGCATGAAAAGACGCTGCCCTACGTCTACCAGGATCAGGGAATGGACGAAGCCGTAGCGCACGCCATCTGCGAAGCAGCCGATCCGGTCGCCGCGCTGAGCGCAGACCCCGCCTTGTGGGGCGATGCTGCCGGCGATGCCCGGCTGGTCGATGCCTTGCGCAAGGCTGCGATGCGTGTCGAGGCATTCATCAAGGGAGCCGGAAAATGACGGAGGCAACTGTGAGGACAGCAAGCACAGGCCGACTCGCGCAACGGCATGTACTGATCACCGGTGCCGGTGGCGGCATCGGTCTGGCCATCGCCGAAGCCTGCCTTGCCCAGGGCGCCAAATGCACCTTGGCCGACAGGACGGCGCAGCCTTCCGATGGCGTCGAATCGCTTCGGCGGCGGCACCCGAATGCGCTCGCCTATGTCGAAGCCGATGTGACGGACATGCCTTCCGTTGGCGGCATGCTGTATGCGGCGCAGGCGGCGCACGGGCCGATCCATACGCTCGTCAACAACGCCGCACTGTTCGACATGGCACCGCTGTTGCAGAGCGACGAAGCCTCGTTCGACCGCCTCTTTGCGGTCAACGTCAAGGGCATGTTCTTCGTCATGCAGCGTGTTCTTCAGCACATGGTGGACGTGCAGGCGCAAGGCGCGTCCGTGATCAACATGGCTTCGCAGGCAGGTCGTCGCGGCGAAGCGCTCGTCTCTCACTATTGCGCGACGAAGGCGGCGGTCATCAGCTACACGCAAAGCGCCGCGCTTGCGATGGCGCCGCATGGCATCCGCGTCAATGCGATTTCGCCGGGCGTCGTCGACACGCCCATGTGGGCCCATGTCGATTCGCTCTTCGCCAAATACCAGAATCTCCAGCCGGGCGAGAAGAAGCGCCAGGTCGGGCTCGAAGTCCCGCTCGGGCGGATGGGGCGTCCGGACGATATCGCCGACGCCGCGGTATTTCTCGCGAGCGACGAGGCTCGCTACATCACGGCGCAAACGCTCAACGTCGACGGTGGTAATGTGATGAGCTGAGGCAAAGAGAAGGTCCGTTTCCATGACATCGGCGCGCCAAAGGCATCTGCCCCGCCATCGAGAGCCCGAACTCGAGCGCGACATCACGCGCTCGCCATCGCTGGGCTACGAGGCGCCGGAAGAAAGCGGCCTCRTGCGCTGCCTCGCGCACGGCTTTCCGAGCCCGCTGGTGCGCTGGCACTTTCACGAAGAGTACGAGCTTCATCTCATCACGGAGACTTCGGGCCGGGCCTTCGTCGGCGACTGGATCGGCCCTTTCCAGCCCGGTCATCTCGTGCTGTGCGGACCGCGGCTTCCTCACAACTGGATCTCGCTCGATGCGCCGGAAGGCGGCGCCATCGGACGCGACCGAGTCATCCAGTTTCGCCATGAGCCGATCGAGCGCGCGGCAGCGGAGATTCCGGAGCTGCGCGAGACGCTGCAGTTGCTCGAACGCGCGCGCCACGGCGTCGAGTTCTTCGGCCTCGCGGACCGTGCGCTCGCGCACTGGAATGCAGTCAAGGCGGCACATGGCCTGCAGCGTTTGTCGCGCTTTCTCGAATACCTGGACGAACTCGTCCACTGCACGGATTACCGGCTGCTTTCGAACGTGCAGATGCAGGGTGTCGAGGGCGACGTGGAGGTCGACCAGATCAACATCATCGTCAACCGGATCACGTCCAACCTGGCGGATCCGATCGTCATGGCCGACATCGCCAGCGAACTCGGCATGAGCGAAAGCCGCTTCAGCCGCTTCTTCAAGCGCTCGACTGGCAACAGCTTCACGGACTTCGTGAACCGGGTCCGCATCAACAGCGCCTGCCACCTGCTGATGCAGACGGACCACTACGTGACCGACATCTGCTATCAGGTCGGCTTCAACAATGTCGCGAACTTCAACAGGCGCTTTCTCGAGATCAAGGGCATGACGCCGACCGAGTTCCGGCGCCAGAGCGACAGCCGTTTCGGCAGCATCGCTTGAAGGAAACGGCCGTGTACCTCGGGCTCGATCTCGGCACGTCGGAGCTGAAGGCGCTGCTGCTCGGCGCGGACCACCGCATCATTGCGCTCGCCCGCGCGCCGCTCACCGTGAGCCGGCCCTCACCGCTGTGGTCGGAGCAGTCGCCCGAGCAATGGTGGGAAGCCCTGGAGACGGTCATGGCGGCGCTGCGCCGGAGCAATGCAGAGTCGCTTGCTGCCGTTCGTGCCATGGGTCTTTCGGGCCAGATGCACGGCGCCGTCGCATTGGACGCGGCCGGCGAGGTTCTGCGGCCCGCCATTCTCTGGAACGACGGTCGCAGCGCAAAGCAGTGCGAAGCCCTCATGGCGCACGTGCCGCGCCTCACAGACATCGCCGGCAATCTTGCGATGCCCGGCTTCACCGCGCCCAAGCTGTTGTGGATGCGCGAGCACGAGCCGGAACTTTTCAAGCGCACCGCCTGCGTGCTGCTGCCCAAGGACTGGCTGCGCTTCAAGCTGAGCGGCGCGCGCGCGAGCGATATGTCCGACGCGTCGGGCACGCTGTGGCTCGATATCGCCGCTCGCGACTGGTCGGACGAACTGCTCGCCGCCTGCGGACTCGGTCGACAGCACATGCCGGACCTGGTCGAAGGCAGCGAGATCGCCGGCAGGCTCAAGCCCGAGCTGGCTCGGCGATGGGGGCTCCCCGAAAACATTCCGCTCGCGGGCGGTGGCGGCGACAACGCAGCGAGTGCCGTGGGCATGGGGCTGGTGGAAGCGGGCCAAGGCTTCGTGTCGCTGGGCACATCCGGTGTCATCTTCGTGTGCGGAGACCACTTCGAGCCGAATCCGTCACAGGCCGTACACGCCTTCTGCCATGCCCTTCCGGGACGCTGGCACCAGATGTCCGTGATGCTGTCGGCGTCCAGCGCAGTGACTTGGGCTGCGCGCACATTCGGCCTGGGCAACGAGGCCGCGCTGTTGGCTGCCGCCGCAACGCTGAACGCCGCCGGCCGCGAGCATTCGCCTTTTTTTCTCCCCTATCTTTCCGGCGAGCGCTCGCCCCACAACGACACCCGCGCGCAAGGTGTGCTCTTCGGGCTGACGCACGCGCACGGACCGGCGGAGATTGCCTATGCAGTGGCGGAAGGCGTGAGCTTCGGGCTGCGGGACGGGCTGGACACCCTCGCGCGACCGGCCGGCGATCTGGTGCTGGTCGGCGGCGGTGCTCGCAGCGCGTGGTGGTCGCAGCGGTTGGCGGACATCCTCGAAGTGCCCCTTGCGGTGTGCGAGGGGGGCGAAGCCGGCGGGGCGATGGGCGCGGCACGGTTGGCTTGGCTGGCGGATGGCGGGTCGGAAGCGGAAGTCTGCCGCCGTCCGCCGGTGCGGCAGAGATTCGAGCCAGATCCATCGAACGCAAGTGTCCTGACGACCCGCCATGCGCGCTTCAAGGCGCTGTACGCGGCCATGCGGCCGGCTTTTGGCTAGAGACTGCCGAGTTGTCCGAAGGACGTTCGCAGACCGGCATAGTCGGTCGGGCCATTGCTTTCGGGCGGATTGCCCGTGGCCGACAACCATGCGGCGATGCTCGGGAGGCGCCGCTCGAAGTAAAGATGCAGATGCGGCCAATTGCCGGCGTCGCTGTGGCCCTCGGTCATCTCCAATGCTTCCACAGCGATGGTGCGCAGGCTGCTCACCATGGCGAGCGATCGGCCGTCCAGCATTTGCAGCGTGACTTCGCGGCCTTGCGAAAGCACCTCCTGGAGGATGCGGCGGTGCACTGTGTAGTCGGCCCAGCTGCGCTTGCCGCAGGCGTCGCTCAGCTCACGAAAGACCCAGTGCATGTGGCTTGCAAAGATGGAAGCGACCTGGCCCGCCTGTCGCAGGTTCTGCCTGGATACCGCCAATTGCAGCCGCACGGCCCAGAGAATGGCTGCGAGCACACCGAGCGTCTGCACCCAGGCGGCGATCTCGGCCGACGTGGAGGGCCGGTAGAACCAGCCCGCGGCCACCAACACAGCAATGCCGGCCGCGATGGCCGCTCCAAGTTTCCGCATGGTTTCCCCCTGATTCCAAGGCAGCCCGCTCAACTCCGCGGGCCGTCCTTGCCAAACATTTTTCGGATTGCTGCCACACCCGCGACCAAAGCATTGGAGTACGTGACCTGCGGCTCGCTTGCCGCCTCTATCGGCAGGTAAGAGAGCGTATCTTCGACGACACAGTCGGTCGCCTCCATCAACACCCAGTAGAACTCGCCTTCTTCGAGTTCCTGGACGGTAAGGGCGATATTTCGCAGTTGCGACATAGAGTTAGCGACGACATCAAGTAAGCGGTTGATCCTATGCAACCGCCGCTGCAACGGCTAGTCACAATATCACGAATCGTCACAAATGTGACCATTAGTATGAATTTTGCACCTCTCGCGCCGCCCTCTTGAACGCGCGCATGACTTGACCAATGAGACGGCTAGGCTCAATGTTCGTAAATCCACCTTCAGGAGGAGACATGAAGCATTTCACGCTGGCACCGCACATGACCGCAGCCGTCGGGGGCGCGTTTTATCCTTCGGGCCATTCGTTCGTGATGTTTCCGCACGCAGCCGACGCGAGCCGCATTGGGCACCAACTCATCGACGAAGGCTTCAGTGGCGACGAGGTCTATCTGATTCCGCCACACGTCGTGCTGGAGCAGATCACGCCGACCGTCCGCGACACCGACAACCCGCTTCCTTCCGCCGGAACCGACGGGGCGACCGTCAGGGCCTATACCAAGCTTGCGCGCGAAGGCCACACGGCGCTGCTCGTTCGCACCAAGGACGAAGCCTCGGCGCAGCGGCTCATGATGCTCGTGCGCGAAGTGCCCTACTCGATTGCCCAGCGGTACAGGGCACTCGTGATCGAAGACCTCTGAAGGATCATGCGGCCGCGGCGTGCGAAAGCACTTCTCGAGCCATCGCTTGGGCAAGTTCGTGCTCGCCCAGGAACACCGTCGCGCAGGCCTCCTTCGCCAGCAGGTTGGCCTCGTCTTCGTTGTGGCTGCGGATCACCGTCTGAATGGCCGGATTGAGGGTTCGTGCGGTTTCGATCATCTGCCGCACATTGATTGCATCGGCCGTGGCCACCACCAGGACACGCGCGCGAGCAATATGCGCCTGGACCAGCACGCCTGGATCGGAGGCGTCGCCCCAAACTGCCGCAATGCCCTGTTCGCGCAGCTTTTCGACCAGTTCCCGGTTCTGCTCGGCGACCACGAAAGGAACGTCGTGAGCGGCCAGGGCCGAGGCGATTCGCTTCCCGACGCGGCCGTATCCGACCAGCACGACCTGCCGTGACAGATAGCGCGCCGCCGTGCTGGTCGGCAGTTCGGCCAAAGGATCGTCCCGCGATTCCAGCCCGCGCGCGAAAGACGAATGAGCATGCAGCCACCTTTGCAGCGGAGCGATCAGGCTGAACCAGAGCGGATTGGTCGCGATCGAGATCAGCGCACCGGCAAGCAGCAGGCTCTGGCCCTCCATTGGCAGCAGCCCCAGACGGGCACCCAGTGCGGCAAGGATGAACGAGAACTCGCCAATCTGCGCCAGGCTCGCGCTGACCGTGAGCGCGGTGCCCAGCGGATAGCGAAAGAGCAGCACCAGCGCGCAAGCGGCGACGGACTTGCCAACCACGATCACCAGCACCACCGCCAACACCTGCAAGGGACGCTCGACCAGCACAGCCGGATCGAACAACATCCCCACCGAAACGAAGAACAGCACCGCGAACGCATCGCGCAGCGGAAGCGATTCCTGGGCGGCACGGTGGCTGAACTCCGATTCGCGCATCACCATCCCCGCAAAGAAGGCGCCCAGCGCAAACGAGACGCCGAACAGCGAAGCCGATGCGAACGCAATGCCGACCGCGGCCGCGACGACGCAAAGCGTGAAGAGTTCGCGCGAACCGGTCCGGGTGACCTGCCACAGGAGCCACGGAAACACCCTGCGCCCGACGACCAGCATCAGTGCGACAAAGCCGCCGACCTGCAGCAGCGTGAGGCCCAGCGTCTGCCAGATAGGAAGGTTCTCGGCACCCGCATCGGCACCGCCGAGCGCCGTCGCCAAAGGTGGCAGCAGCACCAGCACGAGCACCATCGCCAGGTCTTCGACCACCAGCCAGCCGACGGCGATGCGGCCGGTGAAGGAATCGAGAAAGCCGAGGTTTTCAAGCGCACGCAGCAGGACCACCGTGCTGGCAACGGAAAGCGCCAGGCCGAAGACCAGGGCACCGCCAAGGCTCCATCCCCACCAAGTGGCCAAGGCGCCCCCGAGCAAGGTCGCCACGATCATCTGGAACAGCGCGCCCGGCAACGCGATTTTTCGGACCGCGAGCAGATCGTCGAGCGAGAAATGCAGGCCCACGCCGAACATGAGCAGCATCACCCCAATTTCGGCGAGTTGCGCCGCGATCTCGGCATCGGCAACGAAACCGGGCGTGAAGGGACCGATGATCACGCCCGCCAGCAGGTAGCCCACCAGCGCCGGCAATCGCAGGCGCGCCGCCAGAAAGCCGAGCAGCAGCGCCAGGCCGAGGCCTGCCGCGACGGTGTTGATCAGTGAAACGCTGTGGGGCATCGCCTTGCATTCTGCAAGAACGACGCCCGTGGCCGATTCAAGTGGCCATCTTTCCCGTACGGGCGTTGACCAGGTCTTCCGGTTCCTGCGCCTCGACCCAGGTCTCGTTGTTCAGCCCCGCCTTCAACCGCGCGGTATCGAGTTCGTCGGTCCATTTGGCGACCACGATGGTCGCAACGCCGTTGCCGATCAGGTTGGTGAGCGCTCTCGCTTCCGACATGAAGCGGTCGATGCCGAGGATCAGCGCCAACCCCGCGACCGGCACGTGGCCCACCGCCGACAGCGTTGCTGCCAGCACGATGAAGCCGCTGCCGGTGACGCCCGCCGCGCCCTTCGAGGTCAGCAGCAGCACGGCCAGCAGCGTGATCTCCTGCATGAGGGTCATTGGCGTGTTGGTCGCTTGCGCGATGAAGACCGCCGCCATCGTGAGATAGATCGACGTGCCGTCGAGGTTGAACGAGTAGCCCGTGGGAATCACCRGGCCGACAGTTGTCTTGTTCGCGCCGAGGTTCTCCATCTTCTCCATCATGCGCGGCAGCACTGATTCGGAGGACGAAGTGCCAAGCACGATCAGCAGTTCTTCCTTGATGTACTTGATGAATTTCCAGATGCTGAAGCCGTGGAAGCGCGCAATCGCGCCCAGCACCACGAAGATGAACAGCAGGCACGTGAGATAGAACGTCCCCATCAGCTTGCCAAGCTGGAAGAGCGAGCCGATGCCGTACTTGCCGATCGTGAAGGCCATCGCGCCGAAAGCCCCGATGGGCGCCAGCTTCATGATGTAGCCGACGATCACGAAGAGCACGTGCGAGCCCTTCTCGATCACGTCGAAGACCAGAGTGCCGCGGCCGCCGAAGCGATGCAAGGCAAAGCCGAACAGCACCGCGATCAACAGCACCTGCAGGATTTCGCCCTTGGCGAATGCGTCCACGAGCGTGTTGGGGATGATGTGCATCAGGAAGTCGACCGTGCCTTCCATCTTGCCGGGCCCCGTGTACGCAGCCAGCGCGCGCGTGTCGAGCGAAGCCGGATCGACATTCATGCCCACGCCCGGCTTCAGCACGTTCACCAGCACCAGCCCCACCACGAGCGCGATGCTGCTGACGACTTCGAAATAGAGCAAGGCGAGCCCGCCGGTCTTGCCCACCTTCTTCATGTCTTCCATGCCGGCGATGCCGACGACCACGGTGCAGAAGATGATCGGCGCGATCATCATCTTGATGAGCTTGATGAAGGCGTCTCCCAGCGGCTTCATCGTCTCGCCCACCGAGGGATAGAAGTGTCCGAGGATCACGCCGATGACCACCGCGGTGATCACCTGCGCATAGAGCGACTTGTAGATGGGCGGCTTTGCATGCGCCGGGGCGGCTGGGCTCATTTCTGGTCTCCTTGCTATAGGCCGTTTGAACGACTGACCGGGCGGCTATGACTGTAGCCGCGAAACACGTGGCCGCCCAGAAAGCAAAAGACCCGCCTGAGCGGGTCTCTTGCTGAATGGTCTGCGGCCAATCCTCAGTGCATGTGCAAACCGCCGTTGACCGAGAAGTCGGCCCCGGTGGAATAGCCGCCTTCGTCGGTCGCGAGCCACGCGATGATGGAGGCGATTTCGCTCGGTTCGCCCAGGCGCTTGACCGGGATGGTGGCCACGATCTTGTCCAGCACTTCCTGGCGGATGGCCTTGACCATGTCCGTGCCGATGTAGCCCGGGCTCACGGTGTTGACCGTCACGCCCTTGGCGGCGAGTTCCTGTGCCAGGGCCATGGTGAAGCCATGCATTCCGGCCTTGGCGGCCGAGTAGTTGGTCTGGCCGGCCTGCCCCTTGGCGCCGTTGACCGAGCTGATGTTGATGATGCGGCCCCAACCCTTTTCGACCATGTCGCCCACCACCTGCTTGGTGACGTTGAACATGCTGTTGAGGTTGGTCTCGATCACCGAGCTCCAGTCCTCGGGGGTCATCTTCAGGAACATGCGGTCGCGGGTGATACCCGCGTTGTTGACGAGGACGTCGATGGTGCCGTGCTCCGCCTTGGCCTTGGTGAAGGCATCGACGGTGGATTCCCAGTCGCCGACATTGCCGACCGACGCGTGGAACTCATAGCCTTCGGCCTTCTGTTCCGCGAGCCATTTGCCGAAGTCCCTGGTGGGGCCGCAGCCCGCGATGACGGTGAAACCGTCCTTGTGAAGGCGCTGGCAAATGGCCGTTCCAATGCCTCCCATGCCTCCGGTGACGTATGCGACTTTTTTGCTCATAAGAGTGTTCCTTGGTGTGTGCATGCCTGGACGGCGAGATCACTGTAGCGAAGTTTCCCACCAACACTCGATCAGGAAAACACTGAGCCTTCTTTGCAACGGGGTGTCACAAGACGTCCATATACTGAATCGATGTCTTCCATCGCGTTGATCGACATCGCCAAATCGTGGGGCGACACCACCGCCCTGCATGCGGTCAATCTGAATATCGAGCCTGGCTCGTTCTGTGTGCTGCTCGGTCCGTCCGGCTGCGGCAAGTCGACGACCCTGCGCATCGTCGCCGGGCTGGAGACCGCCACGGGCGGACGCGTGCTGATCGACGGCCACGATGTCACGGCCCTGCCCCCCGCAAGGCGCGGGATCGCCATGGTGTTCCAGAACTACGCGCTCTTTCCCCACCTGAGCGTGGCGGACAACATCACCTTCGGACTTTCCGTGCGCAAGATGCCGCAGTCCAAACGGATTGAACGGCTGCGGCACGCAGCGGACTTGCTTGGGCTGGCCGAGCTGCTCGATCGCAAGCCTTCTCAGCTTTCGGGGGGCCAGCAACAGCGCGTGGCGCTCGGCCGCGCGCTGGTGGCGCAAGCCAAGGTGTGCCTGATGGACGAGCCGCTGTCCAACCTGGACGCACAGCTTCGCCAGGAGATGCGCCGCGAATTGCGGGATCTGCAGCGGCAACTCGGACTCACGGTGATCTACGTTACCCATGATCAGGCGGAGGCAATGAGCATGGCCGACCAGGTCGTGCTGCTCAACCGCGGCCATGTCGAGCAGACCGGGGCCCCGCGCGACCTTTATGCGCAGCCAGCGACCACGTTTTCCGCCCGGTTCATCGGCACCCCGCCGATGAACCTGATCGCGCTGGGAGACGGTTGCATCGCGGGGAGCGACACCAAGGTGGGCCTGAAGGCCGCAACACTCGGCGTTCGGCCGGAAGCCATCTCGCTCGATTCGGATGGCATCGGCGCCACCGTGGAAAGTGTGGAATACCTGGGTGCAGACCTCGTTCTGCGCTGTCGGATAGGCACCGAGATGCTCCTGGTTCGCACGGACGGGCGGCACCTTGCCGAGCCGGGTCAGCGCGTGGGCCTGCGCTGGGCCGGCGAGGACGCCCACGGCTTCGACACGGCCGGGCGACGCATCGATTGACTGAGCCAACCATTGCACCACCCGACGATTCAACGAAGGAAAAGAAGACCATGCAACGCAAGACTTTCATCAAGACGCTCGCAGTCCCCTTTCTGGCGGCCAGCGGCCTTTTTGCAGCCACTTCCGGGCTGCTGCATGCGCAGACACCGGTAGAACTCCAGTTCTACTACCCCGTCGCGGTGGGCGGCCCCATTGCCAAGACCATCGACGGCTTCGCGGCCGGTTTCATGAAGGAAAACCCCGGTGTGAAGGTCTCGCCGATCTACGCGGGCACCTACCAGGAAACCATCGTCAAGGCGCTGACCGCGCACAAGTCCGGCACGCCGCCGGTCACGTCGGTGCTGCTGTCGACCGACATGTTCACGCTGATCGACGAAGACGCCATCGTTCCTTTCGACGACTTCATCAAAACAGCGGACGACAAAGCGTGGCTCGGCGGCTTCTACAAGGCCTTCATGATGAACAGCCAGACCGGCGGAAAAACCTGGGGCATTCCGTTCCAGCGTTCGACCGTCGTGATGTACTGGAACAAGGAAGCTTTCAAGGAAGCCGGCCTCGACCCCAACAAACCGCCGACGAACTGGGCCGAACTCAAGGAGGCGGCAGCCAAGCTGACGAAGAAGGACGCGAGCGGAAAGGTCACGCAATGGGGCGTGCAGATTCCGTCGAGCGGCTTTCCCTATTGGCTCTTCCAGACGCTGACCACGCCCAACGATGCGATTCTGGCGAACGAGGCCGGCACCGCCGTCAAGTTCGACGACCCGAAGGTCATCGAAGCGCTGCAGTACTGGGTTGATCTCGGCAAGGCGGGTGTTCACCCGCCGGGGGTGGTCGAGTGGGGCACGACGCCCAAGGACTTCTTCGAGAAAAAGGCCGCCATCATCTTCACGACCACGGGCAATCTCACCAACATCAAGGCCAACGCCAAGTTCGACTTTGGTGTCGGCATGATCCCCGGCAACCGCCGCAAGGGCTCGCCGACGGGCGGGGGCAATTTCTACATCTTCAAGAAGTCGACACCCGCGCAGCAAGAAGCGGCCTTCAAGTTCATCAAGTGGATTACCCAACCTGAACGCGCCGCCCAATGGAGCATCGACACTGGCTACGTTGCCGTCTCGCCAGCCGCCTACGAAACCGACGCCTTGCGCAAATATAGTCGCGACTTCCCGGCCGCGCTGGTGGCCCGCGATCAGCTGCCGGTGTCCGTTGCCGAGTTCTCCACGCACGACAACCAGCGCGTGACCAAGGCGCTCAACGACGGGCTGCAGGCGGCATTGACCGGCACGAAGACGCCGGCTCAAGCCATGCAGGACGCTCAAAAAGAGGCCGACCGCATCCTGCGCTCATTCAAGTAAGCATCCGACCCAGCAGATGGCCAGCCAAAGCATCGCCGCCGGGAGTACCGCATCGCGCAACGCCATTCACGCGTGGCTGATGCTGCTGCCGGCGCTGGTGCTGCTGGTCGCCTTCACGCATTGGCCGGCCGTCTCGACGCTGATCGACAGCTTCTTCTCGACACCCAAGGGTAATCGTCCGGGCGTGTGGGTCGGGCTCGAGAACTATGCGGTGATGGTCGACGACCCGGTGTTCTGGAAGGCCGTGCGCAACAACCTGTGGTTCGCCGGAGCAACCATACCGCTGTCGATCGGGCTGGCGCTCGTCATGGCGTTGTGGGTCAACGAGCGCATCGCGGGCCGTGCCTTCTTGCGCATGGCGTACTTCACGCCGACGGTGCTGCCGATGATCGCCGTGGCCAACATCTGGCTCTTTTTCTACACGCCGCAGTACGGCCTGCTCGAACAGATCACCGGCGCGCTCGGCCTGCCGTCGCACAACTGGCTGGGCAGCCCTTCGACGGCGCTTGGCGCAGTCACGCTCGTGGCGATCTGGAAGGAAGCCGGCTTCTTCATGATCTTCTACCTGGCCGCACTGCAGACCCTCAACCCGAGCCTGCGCGAAGCGGCTGCCATCGAAGGCGCCAGCCGCTGGTACTTCTTCAGACGCGTGCAATGGCCGCTCCTGATGCCGACCACGCTCTTCGTCCTGGTCAACGCTTTCATCAATGCGTTTCGAATGGTCGACCACCTCTTCGTGCTGACGCGCGGCGGGCCCGACAACGCGTCCATCCTGCTGCTTTATCACTTGTACGAGGTGGGGTTCAGCTTCTGGGACACCGCCTATGCGTCGGCGATCACGGTGGTGCTGGTGGTGGTGCTCGCCGGGATTGCGCTCTTCCAGTTCTTCGTGCTGGACAAGAGGGTTCACTACAAATGAAAGCCGCCGTCAAAGCACAGCGGCTGGCGTTCAATGAGCCGACGTGGCTCGACACAGTGGCGGCCTGGATGCTGGCGCTGCTGTGGATATTGCCGCTCGCCTATGCCGTATGGACGGCCTTTCATCCCGCTGAATACTCGACGCGCTTCGCCCTCGCTGCGCCGCTCACGCTGGACAACTTCAGGCGCGCCTGGGAAGCCGCGCCCTTTGCCCGCTATTTCCTCAACACCACGCTGCTCGTCGCGATGGTGCTCGCGGTGCAAGTGGTGCTGGGCACGCTTGCCGCATTCGCCTTTGCCCGCTATGAGTTCAAGGGCCGGGGTATCGCCTTCGCGCTCGTGCTGGTGCAGCTGATGATCATGCCGGACATCCTCGTGGTTGAAAACTACAAGACCATGGCCCGGCTGGGACTCGTCGACACCTTGGTGGCCATCGGGCTTCCCTACTTCGCGTCTGCCTTCGCGATCTTCTTGCTTCGGCAGACTTTCCTCGGCATCCCCAAAGAGCTGGACGAAGCTGCGCGCGTCGAAGGCGCGAGCGCCATGCAGACCTTGTGGCGCATCTACGTGCCGCTCGCGAAACCCGTCTACACCGCCTTCGCACTGGTCTCGATCAGCTTTCACTGGAACAACTTCCTCTGGCCGCTGATCATCACCAACAGCGTCAACGCCCGGCCGCTGACGGTGGGCTTGCAGGTGTTCTCCTCGGTAGACCAAGGCGTCGACTGGTCCGTGATTACCGCGGCGACATTGATGACATCCGCGCCATTGCTGATTGCTTTCTTGCTCTTTCAGCGACAGTTCGTCCAGAGCTTCATGAGGGCTGGCATCAAATGAAACTGGTGACATGGAATACCCAATGGTGCTGCGGGCTGGATGGGGTCGTCAGCCCCGAACGCATCATCGAAGGTGCGCGCGCGATGGGCGACTTCGACGTGCTGTGCCTGCAGGAAATCGCTTCCGGATTCGGTGAGATGCCGGGCCGGCCCGGCGACCAGCCGGCGGAGATCCAGGCCCTGCTTCCCGGCTTCCAGGTCTTCTTCGGTGCTGCCGTGGATGAGTTCGATGCCGACGGCCGGCGCCAGCGCTTCGGCAACCTGATCGCGACCCGCTTGCCGGTGTCTCGCGTTCAGCACCATCCGCTGCCCTGGCCCGCCGATCCCAGCGTCACCAGCATGCCGCGCATGTGCAGCGTCGTCACGCTGAGCAGCCCTGAACTCGGCGCCCTGCGCGTGATGACCACGCACCTGGAGTACTACTCTGCCCCGCAGCGCCTCGCGCAAGCCCAGGCGCTTCGCGAGTTGCACGTGCAAGCCTGCGAGCAGGCCGCGGCGCCGCCTGTTGTCGAGTATCGCGGCTCGCCTTTTCAGCCCAAGCTGCACACGCCGCAGGCCATTCTTTGCGGCGACTTCAACATGGCGGCCTCGGACCCCGCCTACGAGGCGATCCAGGAACCCTTCACCGATCCGGCGCTGCCGGCTGGCGGCACGCCCGACAGGCGCCTGCAGGACGCATGGCCGCTGGCTCATCCAGATCGTGCGCACGACGCGACCTTCAGGCTCTTCGACCGCACCTACGGCCCCGATCCGATCGCCTGCGATTTCGTGTTCGTGAGCAACGCCCTGGCGCCGCGCGTGCGGCGCGTAGAGGTCGATCTGCGGACGAAGGTATCCGACCATCAGCCGGTGCTGATCGAACTCTCCGACTAGCGGGCCTTGGCGCTGAGTTCCAGTCATTCGCCCTGGATGCCCGCCTCCTGGATTACCTTGCCCCATTGGGCGACCTCGGCCTCCAGGTGCCGACGCAAGGCTTCGGGCGTCACCTTGTCCATCGGCACGATTTCCGAACTCAGGTCGGCAAGGCGCTCCTTGACACTGTCGTCCTGCAACGCGACGCGCAGGGCGGCGTTGAGCTTTTTGATTGCGGCGGGCGGCGTGCCCTTGGGCGCATAGATGCCGTGCCATACGCGCACGTCGAAGCCTTTGAGGCCCTGCTCGTCGAGCGTCGGGATGTCGGGCATGCTCGACAGGCGCGTCGGCGTGGTCACGCCGAATACCTTCACGCGATTTCCTTGCTTGATGACGGGCGCGGTCTGCGTGGTCTGGTCGCACAGCAGATCCACCTGCCCGCCCATCAGATCGTTGAGCGCCGGACCAGCGCCCTTGTAGGGCACCGTCGTGAGTTCGACGCCAATCTGGCGCGTGAACAGTAGACCGCAAAGCTGCGACACCGCGCCGACGCCGGCATTGGCAAGGGACACCTTGTCCTTGTTCGCCTTCACGTAGGCGAGCAGTTCCTGGAAGTTGTTGGCGGGAAAGTCCTTGCGCGACAGCAGCGTCATCGGCACATCGAGGACCTGCCCGACGTATTCGAAGTCCTTGAGCGGGTCGTACGCCAGCTTCCTGTAGAGCGCCGGTGCGGTCGCCACGCCCATGTGGTGGATGAGGATCGTGTAGCCGTTGGGCGCGGCTCTCGCCACGCGTGCCGGCGCGATGGTGCCGCCCGCGCCGACGGTGTTTTCAACCACGACTGTCTGCCCGAGCGACTTGCCCATCGGGATCGCGAGCATGCGCGCAACCACGTCGGTGGGCCCGCCCGCCGAATAAGGCACGACCATCGTGACGGGCTTCTCGGGCCAGTTGGATTGCGCGACCGCGGGTGCCTGCAATGCCAGCAGGCCAGCCGCCAGACCTGTCCAGATCGTGGCATTCAGACCCATTGTGATTTTTCTCATGTCGCCTCTTTGACGGATGGTAATTGGAGCCTCATCGTCATTGCTGAGATGCAGACGCGCAATCAGGAATTGCGAAGGAGGGGCTTCTGTTTTGCCTAACAACTGGCCAAAAGTTTGCTCGTTGCAATGCGTTCAGGCTATAGCGGAGGCGTGCATAGAATGCGATAAAAATTCCTATGCACAGGGAGGAAAAGGTGAATCGATTCATCGGGGTCGGCCACAGCCTGGCCGGCCGAAGTCTTCTTCGGGAGCTTCAAACAATTTTCATAGTTGGCCCGCGAACTTCGCGCTTTGCGGCTTCCGTTGACCTGATTAATTTTGACAATTCGAACAAATTGGCAACGGGCTTTCTGGCTCGCGCCCTCGCTTGTTTTTTGGTCGGACTTGCGCTCGGCGCCTGTTCATCGACGACCGACAAAGCCGTACTTCATCCGCAGAAAGAAACCATGTCCAGTTCAGTTTTCACAGAGGCGCCTCGGCTTGACGCGCCTGAAGTGCTGCGCCGACTGCTGGCGCTCATCGATAGCGTGCGTGAGCCGCAAGACCTGACCATCGAGCGGGTCGCGCAGTTCACTGGGTTTCCGATGAAGCCCTTCTCTGACAAGCCCGCTAACGACACATATGTGATATCTCAGCTACTCACGGAGAACTGGCGGTACAGATATCTCTGGGGGCCAAACGGCGCAACACATCTTGCCGAATTGGGCTTGGCGTTCTACAAAAGACACTCCGACCAGCATCCTCCCAAGACGGACATCTGCCAGTTGGACGCGGCGCAGTTCCACGAAGCGCTCCTCCAGATGGGCTATCGGCATGTCGGCAGCACTCGTCGTGAAAGTCCCGCCAAGCAATACGAACGCGGAGTGGTCGAAGTAGAAATCGGAATCGTCGGGGAGAGCGACGAGAGCCTTGAAAAGATTTCGCATGACTGCATCAAGAGAGTGTCCATTGGCTTCGTGGTGAAAGATGTGGACTTGGAGGCAATGCAGTGAGCGCCATCAGCCCCCAACTCGACCGCATGATCCGAGAAGTCGGTGACCCGACATCAGCGTCCTATCGAAACCTGCGCGCAGTCATCGAGGAATCGCCGGTGTTGATGCGGCAGATAAACGACGCCGTCGCGCAAGGTCATTTGAAACACTTCGCCTTCATGCCCGAAGGCGAGAGCGCGGGAGCCAGCTACTGGCCCGACACACAAACCATCAATCTGAAGCACAGCGATCTCTTGAATCTCAGGCAAAGAGATTCGCTTACCTTCCTCCTGGGGCATGAAATACAGCATGGCATCAACCGTGAGCGCACGAGGCAAGGTCTCCAACAGTTCGACGCCGATGTCAGGAGCGTCGTTGAAAGCGGTCAGGCAGTCCATGACTACAGCACGCCGTTGGATCAGATGCTGGCGATCAACCGGAACGATGAAGCAAGTGCGCATATTGCCGGTTGGAACGCCTTGGTCAGCCGAGTGAAGCAAGGGGACCCAGAAGCCAATTTGTCCGACCTTGACAAACTGGCGAAGTACGTCGGATATGTGAACGACTTTGTCGAGAGCCAGGAAATCGAAGGGCACCTATACACCACTGCGAAGGATGGCTTCACCCTCAACGCTGATCTTTCCATCACCCCAAACTCCCGCAACATCGAAGCCGCCGCAAAACACTTCTTCGACAAGAAGCCAGACGACACCCGACTCGGCCACCACGGAAATTCCGACTACGCCAACTATTACGCCGCCGGGCTCGTCGGCTCAGTGTGCCGCTATGAAATGCTCAACCCCGCTTTGGCCGGCAAGCTGCAGTTGGACATGCGCGGGCTCAAGCTCA